>NZ_CP030771.1:4660000-5260000 GCF_006088715.1 Streptomyces sp. YIM 121038 | reverse complement strand
GGGACAAAATCCCGGGACAAAACCCGGAGCCCCGGTTTTGGCTCGCTCGCGGCTTCCGCGCGGCCGGGCGGCGGAGTTGGGTGGGTGCCCGTCACGCACGTACGGGGGCACGCGGGGGGATGCGCCGTGGGACGTCGCGAGAAGCCGATCGACCCGGCGGCGGGGCCGGTGGAGCGGTTCGCGCACGAGTTGCGCGCGCTGCGCCGCGAGGCGGGCACGCCCACGTACCGGGCGATGGCCGCCGACTCCGCGTACTCCGCCACCACGCTCGCCTACGCCGTCGCGGGCGAGAAACTGCCCTCGCTGCCGGTCGCCCTCGCCTATGCGAAGGCCTGCGGCGGCGACCTCGCCCTGTGGGAGCGGCGCTGGCGCGCGGCCCGCGTCGAGGAGGCCGCGCACCGGCCCCGCGACGAGGCGGAGGACGGCGAACCGCCCTACCGGGGGCTCGCGCGCTTCGACACCGGGGACCAGGACCACTTCTTCGGCCGCGACCGGCTCACCGGCGAACTCGTCGGCCTGGCCCGGGAGCACCGCGTCACCACCGTCTTCGGCCCCTCCGGCAGCGGCAAGTCCTCGCTGCTGCGCGCCGGGCTCATCCCCCGGCTGCGGCAGCCCGCGCCCCCGGCGCCCCGGCCCGCCGCCATCCGCGTCCTCACCCCGGGCCCCCGGCCCCTGCGCACCCACGAGCGGCTCTTCGCCCCGGCCCCGGGCGACGGCGACACCTGGCTGGTGGTCGACCAGTTCGAGGAGGTCTTCACGCTCTGCCACGACCCGGACGAGCGGGAGGAGTTCATCGCACGCCTGGTGTCCGCCCGCTCCCCGGCGCTGCGCCTGCGGGTGGTGCTCGGCGTGCGCGCCGACTTCTACGACCGCTGTCTGCGGCACCGCGCGCTCGCCGACGCCGTCCGCGAGGCCAGCCTGCCGGTGGTCCCGATGAGCCCCGCCGAACTGCGCGAGGCCATCGTCCGCCCGGCCGCCGCGCACGGCCTCATCGTGGAGCGCGCCCTCACCGCCCGGCTCATCGAGGAGACCCTGGACGAGCCGGGCTGTCTGCCCCTGACCTCCCACGCGCTCCTGGAGACCTGGCGCCGCCGCCGGGGCCGCACCCTGACGATGGCCGCGTACGAGGCGTCCGGCCGGGTCGCGGGGGCGCTCGCCCGCACCGCCGAGGACCTGTACACGCAGCTGCCCGCCGGACAGCGGGACGTGGCGCGCCGCATCCTGCTCCGGCTGATCACACCGGGGGACGGCGTGCCGGACACCCGGCGGCCGGCGCGCCGGGCCGAGCTCGACGACGGGGGCGCGGCGGACACCGCGCCCGCCGCCCGCGTCCTGGACCGGCTCGCCCGCGCCCGCCTGGTCACGCTCGACCACGACACCGCCGATCTGACCCACGAGGCCGTCATCACCGGCTGGCCCCGGCTGCGCGGCTGGATCGAGGAGGACCGCGAGCGGCTGCGCTGCCACCGCCGCCTCACCGAGGCCGCCGAGGCCTGGGCGGAACTCGGCCGGGACACCGGCGCCCTGTACCGGGGCACCCGCCTCGCCACCGCCGAGGAACACTTCCCCGGCGCCGCCGCCCACCCCGCGCTCACCGCCCTGGAGCGGGACTTCCTGGTCGCGAGCACCGCCGCCCGCGACCAGGAGCAGCGCGCCGCGGCCCGGGTGACGCGCCGTCTGCGCCGGTTCACCACGGCCCTGTCGGTGCTGCTCGCCCTCGTGCTCGCCGCGAGCCTGATCGCCTGGCAGCAGAGCCGGGACAGCGGCCGCGAGCGCGACCGGGCGCGGGCCGCGCAGCGCGTGGCCCAGTCCCGGCAGCTCGCCGCGCAGTCGGCGGCCCTGCTCGACAGCGACCCCGACCTGGCCTCGCTGCTCGCGGTGCGGGCCCACCGCGCGGCCGCCACGCCGGAGGCCGCGGGCAGCCTCTACGCCGCCGCCGAGCTGCCGCTGCGGCGCCGCTTCACCGCCGCCGACGGGCCCGTCCTGTCCGTCGCGGTGAGCCCCGGCGGGCACACCGTCGCCACCAGCGGCTACGACGGCACCGTACGGCTGTGGGACCCGGCCACCGGCAGGCTGCGGGCCGACCTCAGCAGCGACACCGGTGACGTCTACTCCGTGGCGTTCAGCCCCGACGGGCGCACCCTGGCCGCGAGCGGCGACTCCCGGGTCCGGCTGTGGGACGTCGCCACCGGCACGGTGCGCCGGGCCCTGGCCCGGCACACCGACGCGGTCTTCACGCTCGCCTTCAGCCCCGACGGCCGCACCCTCGCGACCGGCAGCGACGACGGCACCGTACGCCTCTCGGACACGGCGACGGGCCGGACCCGGGCCACCCTCAGGGGCCACCGGGGCGAGATCTCCGGGGTCGCCTTCGGCCGCGCCGGGCACCTCCTCGCCTCCAGCGGCGCCGACCGGACCGTACGCCTGTGGGACGTGGCCACCGGCGAGCGGCGCGCCACCCTGCGGGGCCACAAGGGCGAGGTGTCCGCGGTGGCCTTCAGCCGCGACGGCCGCACCCTGGCCTCCACCGGCTACGACCGGACCGTACGCCTGTGGGACGTGGCGGCGCGCCGGACGCGGGCCGTCCTGCGCGGGCACACGGGCGAGGTCTCCGCCGTCGCCTTCAGCCCCGACGGGCGCACCCTGGCCTCCAGCGGCGCCGACCGGACCGTACGCCTGTGGAACACGGCCACCGGCCGCGTCCGGACCGTCCTCACCGGCCACACCGCCCCCGTCTCCGGGGTCGCCTTCGGCCCGGACGGGCACACCCTGGCCTCCAGCGGCTACGACCGGACGGTGCGGCTGTGGAACACGGCCACGGCCGCCCCGCACACCACGCTCACCGGCCAGGGCGCCCCGGTCTCCCTCGCGGCCTACAGCCCCGACGGGCGCACCCTGCTCACCGGCGGCGAGGACGGCGGCGTACGGCTGTGGAACACCGCCACCGGCCGGGCGCGCGCCACCCTCACCGACCGCACCGGGCCCGTCCTCGCGGTCTCGTTCAGCCGCGACGGGCGCACCCTGACGACGGTCAACGACACCCAGCGGGTGCGGCGCTGGGACCTGGCCACCGGCAGGCCGCGCAGCACGTCCGTCGACAGCGCGGAGGCGGTCGTGGCGGCGGCCATCGGCCCGGACGGCCGGACCCTCGCCGTGGTCACCGGGCAGCGGACGGTCCGGCTGTGGGGCGGGGCGGCGGGCGGGACCCGGACCGTGCTCGACCACCCCGGGGCGGTCCTCGCGCTGGCCTTCAGCCGGGACGGGCGCACCCTGGCCACCGGCAGCGCCGACGGGTCGGTACGGCTGTGGGACGTCGCCGGGGGCCCGCCGCGCACCACCCTGACCGGGCCCGCCGACGCGGTCGGCGCGGTCGCGGTCAGCCCCGACGGGCGCACGGTGGCCGCGGGCAGCGACGACGGCACGGTCCGGCTGTGGGACGCGGCCACCGGCCGGACCCTGGCCGCCCTCACCGACCGCACCGGGCAGGTCCTCACGGTGGCCTTCAGCCGCGACGGGCGCACCCTGGCCGGCGGCGGCGCCGACGGCACGGTCCGGCTGTGGGACACGGCCACCGGGCATCTGCGCGCCCGCCTCGGCGGGCACACCGGGTCCGTGCGCACGGTGGCGTTCAGCCCGGACGGGCGCACCCTGGCCACCGGCGGCGAGGACGCGACGACCCGGCTGTGGCGGACCGACCTGCCCACGCCGTCCGGCGCGATCCGGCGGATCTGCCGCGCGGTCGGCCGCGACCTGACCCGGCAGGAGCGCGCGAGCCACCTACAGGACCAGGAGCACGGCCGCACCTGCTGAACGCGCGCGAGCGCCCGGTGGCCAGGGCCACCGGGCGCTCGTACAGGCGACGGACGCGACGGACGCGACGGACTAGATGAACGAGTTGATCTCGATCGTCTCGTCGCGGCCCGGGCCCACGCCGATCGCGGAGATCGGGGCGCCGGACATCTCCTCCAGGGCCTTCACATAGGCCTGCGCGTTCTTCGGCAGGTCGGCGAAGGTCTTGGCCTTGGTGATGTCCTCGGACCAGCCCGGCAGCGTCTCGTAGATCGGCTTCGCGTGGTGGAAGTCCGTCTGGTTGTACGGGAGCTCCTCGACGCGCTTGCCGTCGATCTCGTACGCGACGCAGACCGGGATCTGCTCCCAGCCGGTGAGGACGTCGAGCTTGGTGAGGAAGAAGTCCGTCAGGCCGTTCACCCGGGTCGCGTAGCGGGCGATCGGGGCGTCGAACCAGCCGCAGCGGCGGTCCCGGCCCGTGGTGACGCCGCGCTCGCCGCCGATGGTGCGCAGCGCCTCGCCGTCCGCGTCGAACAGCTCCGTCGGGAACGGGCCCGCGCCGACGCGCGTGGTGTACGCCTTCAGGATGCCGATGACGCGGCTGATCTTCGTCGGGCCGACGCCGGTGCCCGTGCAGGCACCGCCCGCGGTCGGGTTCGACGAGGTGACGAAGGGGTACGTGCCGTGGTCCACGTCCAGGAGCGTGCCCTGGCCGCCCTCGAACAGGACGACCTTGTCCTCGTCGAGCGCGTTGTTGAGGATCAGCGTGGTGTCGGCCACGTAACTCTTGATGTTCTCGCCGTGCTCCAGGAGCTGCTCGACGATCTGCTCCGCCTCGATGGCGCGGCGGTTGAACACCTTGGTGAGCAGCTGGTTCTTCTGCTCCAGGGCCGCTTCGACCTTCTGCTTCAGGATCGACTCGTCGTAGAGGTCCTGGACGCGGATGCCGGTGCGGTTGATCTTGTCGGCGTAGGTCGGGCCGATGCCGCGGCCGGTCGTGCCGATCTTCCGCTTGCCGAGGAAGCGCTCGCCGACCTTGTCCACCGTCACGTTGTACGGCGTGATGATGTGCGCGTTTCCGCTGATCAGCAGCTTCGACGTGTCGACGCCGCGCTCGTTCAGACCGCTCAGCTCGGAGAGCAGGACCGACGGGTCGACGACGACGCCGTTACCGATGACCGGTACGCAGTCCGGCGAGAGGATTCCGGAAGGGAGGAGGTGCAGCGCGTACTTCTGGTCGCCTACGACGACCGTGTGGCCGGCGTTGTTGCCGCCCTGGTAGCGCACTACATAGTCCACGGATCCACCGAGCAGGTCGGTGGCCTTTCCCTTGCCTTCGTCACCCCACTGAGCACCGAGCAGCACGAGTGCGGGCACAGGCGTACACCCCTTCCGGGCGGGGCATGTCCAAGGTCAGGGGCCACGGCTCGATGCCGTCGCCACCGGTGTGGGTGTGCCTTGGTCGCCCCGGAATAGACGAAGCCCCTGGCGCAATAGCGCAAGGGGCTCTTGCACAAAGATGCTACCCGAGGACTAAAGAAAGGGCGCACGTGTCGGCTCGCGGCCAGCGCGATGACCTCATCGTGATCATCGACCCGGTCGCCCGGCGCACGGACGGCGAGTCCGTACGCATCGCCAAGGACGTGCTTGGCGCGGGCGCGGAGCTCAAGCTCTGTCTGCCCGAAGGCCCCGAGGAATTCGCCCGCGCCCTGGCCAGACGGGGGACGCGGCGGCCGGTCGTGGTCGGCGACGACGCGGCCCTGCGGCGGGCCGTCGCCGTCCTGCACCGGGAGCGGGCGCTCGGCGCGACCGATCTGGCGGTCGTGCCCGTCGCGGGCGGCGCCACCGGGGTGCGGCTCGCCCGCGCCCTCGGCGTGCCCGCGGGGGCGGTCGCCGCGGCGCGCACCGTGCTCGACGGGGTGCCCCGGCGGCTCGACCTGCTCGTCGACGACCGCGACGAGGTCGTCCTCGGGGACGTGCGGATCCCGTCCCTGGGCGCGGGCCTCGCCGGGGAGCCCGGCGCCGAGCGGCACGGCCACCCCTGGCTGCGGACCTGCCAGTCCCTCGTCCGCACCCTGGGCGCCCGGCCCGCGGCGGGCCGGGCCGGGCCCTCGCGGCTGCGGGTGGAGGCCGACGGGGTGACCCTCGTCGACCTCGACCAGCCCGTCGAGGGCGTGTCCGTGGTGCCGGGCGGCGGGGGCCTCGCCCGGGTGGAGGTGCGGCCGTCGTCCGTCGGGGCCGGGATGGCTCCTGTGGGGGCGCGGGCCCGCTCCGTGACGGTGTCGGGCCCCGACTTCCGCTACCGCGCGGACGGGACGACGGCCGGGCCCGTCCGCACCCGCACCTGGACCGCCCGCCCCCAGGCCTGGGGCCTCACCCTGCCCGCGGACCCGCCCCGCTAGACCTCCACGAGCAGCTCCTGAAGGCCCCGGATCACGAAGTTCGGCGTGCGCCGCGGCTCGGCGGCGAGGCGCAGTCCCGGCGCACGGCGCAGCAGGGCCCGCAGCGACGCGGCGAGCTCGACGCGCGCCAGGGGCGCCCCGATGCAGTAGTGGATGCCCGCGCTGAAGGAGATGTGCGGGTTGGCGTCGCGGGGGCGGGCGAGGTCGAGCGCGTCGGGGTCGCGGAAGGCGGCCGCGTCCCGGTTCGCCGAGCCGAAGAGGAGCGCCACCTCGCTGCCCCGGGGGATCACCGTGCCGCCGACCTCGATGTCGTCGAGCACCCACCGCTCGAAGAGCTGGAGCGGGGTGTCGTGGCGCAGCAGCTCCTCCACGGCCGTGGGGAGCAGCCGCTCCGGCTCCGCGCGCAGGGCGGCGAGCTGCCCGGGGTGGCGGAACAGCGCGTACCAGCCGTTCACGGTGGCGTTGACGGTCGCCTCGTGCCCGGCGTTCAGGAGCAGCACGCAGGTGGAGACCAGCTCCTGTTCGCTGAGCCGGTCGCCCTCCTCGTGGGCGGCGATGAGGTCGGTGAGCAGGTCGTCACCGGGCCGCGCCCGCCGCTCGGCGATCAGCTCCCGCAGATACGCGGAGAACTCCAGGGACGCGCGCACCGCGCGGGCGGCGGCCGCCTCGCCCGGGTTCAGCTCGTACATCCCGCAGATGTCCGCCGACCAGGGGCGCAGCGGCCCCCGGTCGCCCTCCGGGATGCCGAGCAGCTCGGCGATCACCGCGACGGGCAGCGGCTCCGCGACCCGCGCGAGCAGGTCGCCGCCGCCGTCCGCGACGAGGCCGCGCACCAGGCCGTCCGCGAGGTCCTCGACGTACGGGCGCAGGCGCTCCACCGTCCGGGGCGTGAACGCCTTCGCGACCAGGCGCCGGATGCGGGTGTGCGCGGGCGCCTCCAGGTCGAGCATCCCGTGGTCGTTGAGGACGTGGAACGGCTCGTGCGCGGCCGGGGGCGCCGTGCGCCCGAACTCCTCGTGCCCGAACCGGTGCAGATACGTGCGGCCGAGCCGCCGGTCGCGCAGCAGCGCGGCGACGTCCGCGTGGTGCGGGATCAGGTACTGGTCGCTCGGCCCGTAGTAGTGCACCCGTCCCCGCGCGCGCAGCTCCGCGTAGGCGGGGTAGGGGTCGGCGAGGAAGGCACCCGACGAGGGCGCGAAGACACCGGTGACGTCCGCCAGTTCAGCCATATGCGGATGCTAAGGGAGCGCCCCGAAGGGGCGCGGGGCCATACCGATTGCGGCTCCGCCGCGTGGGCGCGACCAGCCACGGCGGACCCGCAGATTCAGCATCGCACTTCCCGCGGAGCGCCCCCGTTCACCCGGGTGTGACCAGCCTCGCCTCGTAGGCGAACACCGCGGCCTGGGTGCGGTCCCGCAGGCCCAGCTTCACCAGGATCCGGCTGACGTGGGTCTTGATGGTGGACTCGGCGACGACGAGCCGGGCGGCGATCTCCAGGTTGGAGAGCCCCTGCGCGATGAGCACGAGCACCTCCGTCTCGCGCTCGGTCAGCTCCCCGTACTGGGCCTGCGCCTGCGCGGTCCCCGCGGGCTGCGGCCGGTCCGCGAGCCGGGAGAACTCCGTGATGAGGCGGCGCGTGACGCTCGGCGCGAGCAGCGCCTCGCCGGCGGCGACGACGCGGACGCCGTCCGCGAGCTGCCGCGCCGAGGCGTCCTTGAGGAGGAAGCCCGACGCGCCCGCGCGCAGCGCCTGGTACACGTACTCGTCGAGGTCGAAGGTGGTCAGGACGAGGACCCTGGTGGTGGTGGAGTCGGCGGCGACGATCTCGCGGGTGGCGTCGATGCCGTTCAGCTCGGGCATGCGGATGTCCATGAGCACCACGTCGGGGGCGAGTTCGCGCACCCGCTGCACGGCCTCGCGGCCGTTGACGGCCTCGCCGACGACCTCGATGCCGGGCATCGCGTTGAGCAGCACGGAGAAGCCCTCGCGGACCATCATCTGGTCGTCCGCGATCAGCACGCGGATGGTCTCGGCGCTCACGCGGCCGCCCCCTCGGCCGCGCCCGACGCCGCCGCCACCGGGACGGGCAGGAACACCGTGACCTCATATCCGCCGTCGGCCGTCGGCTCGGCCGTCATCTCCCCGTCCAGCATCCCGACGCGCTCCCGCATACCGGTGATGCCGTGTCCGGCGCCCGGCGAGGGCTTCACCAGACCGGTCGCGGGGCCGTTCACGATCCGCAGGCCGAGCCCGCCGAGCACGTAGCCGATCTCCACCCGGGCCGTCGACCCCGGCGCGTGCCGCAGGCTGTTGCTGAGCGCCTCCTGCACGATCCGGTACGCGGACAGCTCGACGCCCTGCGGCAGCTCGCGCACCCCTCCGGTGACGGTCTTCTCCACGGTCAGACCGGTCTCCCGGACGTTGTCGATGAGCCGGTCGAGATCGGCGAGCGTCGGCTGCGGGGCGTCGGGCGCCTCGTAGTCCTCCGCCCGTACGACGCCGAGCACGCGGCGCAGCTCGGTCAGGGCGACCACCGCGTTCTCGCGGATCGTCGCGAAGGCCTGCGCCAGCTCCGGCGGCGGGTTCTCCACCCGGTACGGGGCCGCCTCCGCCTGGATGGCGACGACCGACATGTGGTGGGCCACGACGTCGTGCAGCTCACGGGCGATGTTCGTGCGCTCCTCCAGGAGCGTGCGCCGGTCCCGCTCGACGGCGGTCACGGTGCGCTCGGCGACGACCTCGCGGCGGGCGTCCCGGTTCGCCGACACCAGCGTCACGATGGCGATGACGACGCCGCTGAACGTCAGCATCTCCAGGGAGTCCGAGTTCCAGGCGACGGTCGCGTCGACGAACATCGAGTACAGGGCGGTCAGGGCCCACATCCACGCCCCCGTGCGCGGCCTGGTCCGCGCCGCGACCACCGCCATCACCACCGTGTGCCCGACGATCGAGCCGGGCGGCCACGGGGCCCAGCCGCCGCCGCTCAGGACCATCATCAGCGGGGTCATCCCCAGCGAGCACCACCAGGCGAGCACCGGCCGCACCAGCGTGAGCAGCACCGCCCCGGCGGGCAGGAACCCGGTCAGCGCCCAGGCGAACTCCCCGTTCGTGTCCCAGCCGCCGAAGCCGCCCGCGTACGCGACGAACAGGGTCAGCAGCGCGAACGCCGTCACCACGCCGTGCGGCAGCCACTGCTCGGCCCGCGCCGCGCGCCCCGGCAGCCGCGCGGCACCCCGTCGCAGCGGCCGCAGCGGCCGGTACGCGAACACGTCCTGGAACAGGTCGGCGCGCAGGCCCTGGAGGGCGTTCTGCGCGAGGTGGAACTCTGGGCTGCGCGTCTTCTCGGTCACGTCTAAGACGGTACGGGGGCCGTGACCCCCCGGACGTCCCCTCTGGGACGGGTTCCCGGGGGTCCGTCGCAAGTACTACGCGGCGGCCGGACGGCCCCCTCGGCTCCCCTCGGCCCCCTCGCCCCCAGGCTCAGAACGCGAGCTGGGCGATCTCCTCCGCGACCACCGCGCACGCGTCCGCCGCCGGGTCGATCAGGGGGAAGTGGCCGACGTCCTCCAGGAGCGTCAGACCGACCACCTCGCCCGCCTTCGCGGCGGCGTCGGCGTAGGCCTCGGCGACCGCCTGGGGAACGACGATGTCGGTGCGGCCCTGGACGACGGTCGTGGCGATGCCGGTGGGCAGGAGCGCGGCGGGGTCGGCGTGGGCCAGGCGCTGGGCGAAGCGGACCCCGGCCGCCGGGTCCTCGGCGTCCAGGAGCTGGCGCACGGCGCCGGAGCAGACGCCCAGCTCGTCCGCCACGCGGAAGTCCGCGATGGGCGCGAGCGCGACGACGCCCCGCAGCGGCGCGGGCCGGGCCGTGCGCCACGGCGAGCCCTCCGGCAGGACGTGCCGGGCCGCGGCCCACAGGGCGAGGTGGCCGCCCGCCGAGTGGCCGGTCACCACGGTCCGGCGCGGGTCGGCGACAGGCAGCGCCGTGCGGGCGAGCGCGGGCAGCGCGTCCAGGGCGGCGGCCACGTCGTCGAAGGTCTCCGGCCAGCGCCCGGCCACGGGCCCGGCGGCGCCGCCCTGCGCGGGGATCGGCCCGGCCGCGCCGCCCCTGCGGTACTCGACGTTGGCCACGGCGAAGCCCCGCCGGGCCAGGAAGTCCGCGAACGGCGTGATGTGCAGGCGGTCGTAGGGGGCCCGCCACGCCCCGCCGTGCAGGACGACGACGAGCGGGGCCGGGCCCTCGCCGCCGCCGCGCGGCGCGTAGAAGTCCACGATCTGGTCCGGGTGCGGACCGTAGGCGGCGGTGGCGTCCGGCCGCACCTCGGGGTGCGCGAAGGCGGACTGCTCCTCGGCGGCGTCACGCGCCACGGCGGCGTCGTCCGGCATGCGGTGGCCTCCCGGCTCGGCGGAGTGCGGAACCGCCGGGCGCCGGTGACAACTGACCGGCGCCCGGCGGGCGTTCGTACGACAGTCGGGACCAGGCACCCCGGAGGGCCATGATCCAGATTGGCCGGACGTTATCAGGTGTCCCGGCCGCTCCCGGGTCCCGGTACCCCGTCGCCTCCGAGGATGCCGCCGAGGACCCGCGCGGCCCGCTCCGCGTCCGCGAACGACACGTACAGCGGGGTGAAGCCGAAGCGCAGCACGTCCGGCGCGCGGAAGTCGCCGACCACGCCCGCCGCGACGAGCTTCGGCATGACCTCCCGCGCGTCCGGGCAGCGCAGCGCGATCTGGCTGCCGCGCTCCGCGTGCGCGGCCGGGGTGATGGACTCGGCCCGCCCCCGGGGCACGTACGCCCCGACGCACTCCAGGAAGAAGTCCGTGAGCGCCAGGGACTTGGCCCGTACGTCGTCGAGCGAGACGCCGTCCCAGACGTCGAGGGCCGCCTCCAGGGCGAGCAGCGACAGGATGTCCGGCGTGCCGACGCGGCCGCGCACCGCACCCGCGGCGGGTTCGTAGTCGGGCCGCATGCCGAAGGGGTCGGCGTGCGAGTTCCAGCCGGGCAGCGGCGAGTCGAAGCGGTCCTGGAGGTCACGGCGTACGTAGAGGTACGCGGGCGAACCCGGGCCGCCGTTCAGGTACTTGTACGTGCAGCCGACCGCGAGGTCCACGCCGTGCTCGTCCAGGGCGACGGGCAGCGCGCCCGCCGTGTGGCACAGGTCCCACACCACGCGGGCGCCCGCCGCGTGCACGGCCGCCGTGAGCCCCGGCAGGTCGTGCAGGCGGCCCGACTGGTAGTCGGCGTGGTTGAGCAGCACCGCGGCCGTGCGCGGGCCGAGCAGGCCGGGCACGTCGGCCGGGGCGGCCGGGACCACGCGGCAGCCGGTGAGGCGGGCCGCGGACTCGGCGACGTACCCGTCCGTCGGGAAGGTGGTGGCGTCGACGACGACCTCGTCGCGCGCGGCATCGTCGGCCTGGGCCAGGCGCACGGCGGCGACGACCGCCTTGAAGACGTTCACGCTCGTCGAGTCGGAGACGACCACCTGGCCCGGGGCCGCGCCGACGAGCGGGGCGATCCGCTCCCCGACCCGCTCGGGCGCGGTCCACCAGCCGCTCTCGTCCCAGGAGCGGATGCGCAGGCTGCCCCACTCGCGCGTGACGACGTCGGCGACCCGGCCCGCCACGTGCGCGGGCAGCGCGCCCAGGGAGTTCCCGTCCAGGTACACGCCGTCGTCGAGGACGAACTCCTTGCGCTTGGCGGCGAGCCGGTCCGCGGCGTCGAGGACGGCGGCCCGCGCGCGCAGCTCCGCTTCCCTCGGCTCAGACATGGCTGCGCGCCGTCCACAGCTCGGGGAACACGTTCTTCGTGGCGCGCTTCTCCAGCCAGGCCACGCCCGCGGAGCCGCCCGTGCCGGTCTTGGAACCCATGGACCTGCGGGTGGCCACCAGGTGGTCGTTGCGCCAGCGCCACACCAGCTCGGCGACGTCGGTCAGGGCCTCGCCGAGGCGGGCCAGGTCGGAGCCCTCGTCACCGGAGTAGAGCTCGGTCCACACGGCCTCGACGCGGGGCGACGGCTCGTACCTGGCCGTCACGTCGCGGTCGAGGACCTCGGCGGGGACGTCGTGGCCGCGGTGCGCGAGCAGCCGGAGGACCTCGTCGTACAGGCTCGGCTCCTGGAGGGCCTTCTCCAGCTCCGCGTGCACGCGCGGGGTGCCCCGGTGCGGGACCAGCATGGACGCGGACTTCTCGCCGAGCAGGAACTCCATGCGCCGGTACATCGCCGACTGGAAGCCCGAGCCCTCGCCGAGCGAGCCCCGGTAGGAGTTGAACTGACCGGGGGTGAGCTGGCCGAGCGGCTTCCAGGAGGCGTTCAGGGCCTCCAGCTCGCGCACGGAGCGCTTCAGGGCGGCCACCGCGGTCGGCACGTCGTCGTCGCGCAGGGCGCGCGCGGCGGTCTCCCACTCGTGGACGATGACCGTGAACCACAGCTCCATCACCTGGGTCGTGACCAGGAAGACCATCTCGCCCGGGTCGTCGGAGCGCAGGTGCTGGAGGTGGGTGAGGACGTCCGCCTTCACGTAGTCCTCGTACGGGGTGCTGCCGGCGAAGTCGAGGTTGGGGCTGTCGGGGCTCTCGGTGGGCGTTTCGCCGGACGTCTGCTGTATCTCGTTCATCTCGAGAGTCTCGCCTGCCGTGCTCGCCTCGTGGGACATCGCTGTCTCCTAGATGCGTGATCCGGGTAGCGGTCCGCCCCTGCCGTAGCGGCACGGGGGCCCCGGTCCCCACCCGCATCCTCCGCAACATCCCGGGAAACGGCAAGACCTGCCTGGTCACACCGGGTGGCCCAGGCAGGTCCGCGACGCCGGGGGCTAGCCCAGGGTGTCCGCGGCCGTCGCCGAGGAGTCCCGCAGGAACGTCGCGCAGCGCTCGTACTCCTCCTGCTCGCCGATCGCCTGCGCCGCGCGGGCCAGGCCGTGCAGCGCGCGCAGGAAGCCGCGGTTCGGCTCGTGCTCCCACGGCACCGGGCCGTGGCCCTTCCAGCCGGCCCTGCGCAGGGCGTCCAGGCCCCGGTGGTAGCCGGTGCGGGCGTACGCGTACGACTCGACGACGCGGCCCGCCTCGAACGCCTCGTCGGCGAGGCGCGCCCAGGCGAGGGAGGACGTCGGGTACTTGGCGGCGACGTCGGCGGCCGCCGTGCCGCCCGCGAGCAGCTCCCGGGGCTCCGGGTCGTCGGGCAGATGGGTCGGGGGCGGTCCCCCGAGCAGGTTCTCGTGAATGGCCATGGGCTCCAGTCTGCTCCATGCCCCCTCCGGCGGGTGCGCCCCGGCCCCTTTCCCCGCCCCCGGCGCACGGCCCGCGCCGCCCGGCGCCGCCCTAGCGCGCGGCGGCCACCGCGCGCACCGCCCGCACCAGGGCCTCGGTGCCCGCCCGCGCCTTGTCCCGGGGACACCCGACGTTGAGGCGCACGAAGCCCGGGGTGCCGTAGGTGGTGCCCGGCATCACGGCGACCCGCTCCTCGTGCACGAGGTGGTGCTGGAGGGCGTCGTCGGAGGTCTCGCCCAGGACGGGGCGGAGGTCGATCCAGGCCAGATAGCCCGCGTGCGGCGGCCGCCACTCCAGGGCGGGGAAGGCCGCGTTCAGGGTGGCGGCGACCAGGCGCAGATTGGCGTGGGTGTAGGCGCGCACGGCGTCCAGCCAGGCGCCGCCCCCGCGGTACGCGGCGATGTGCGCGGTCAGCGAGAGGGCCGCGGGCGAGGCGAGGCCCTCGCCGGTCTCCATGCGGCGGACGAAGGCGGCGTGGTCGCCGGGGTCGCCGATGAGGCCGTAACTCCCGCTCAAGGCAGGGAAGTTGAAGGACTTCGTCGCGGAGGTGACGAGGGCCCAGCGGCCCCGGCCGTAGCGGGCCCAGGGGCGGTGGACGTGCCCCTCGTGGGTGAGGTCGGCGTGGATCTCGTCGCTGATGACGGCGACGCCGTGCCGCTCGCACAGGCCGGCCACCGCGAGGAGCTCCGCCTCGGTCCACACCCGGCCGGTGGGGTTGTGCGGGGAACACAGGATGAGGACGCGGCTGTCGGGGCGCGCCAGCTCGGCGTCCAGGGCGGCGAACCCGGGGTCCTCCAGGGGCACGCCCCGCAGCTCGCGCCCGAGCCCGGTCACCGCCTTGCGGAAGCCGTCGTACGTCGGCGTGTGCACGACGACGCCCTCGCCCGGCTCCGTCCACAGGCGCAGGAGCTGGGATATCTGGCTGAGCACGGACGGGGCGTACACGAGGGACGCGGGGTCGACGTCCGTGTCGTAGCGGCTCCTGAACCAGTCGTGCACCGCGCCGCGGAAGTCGTCGTTGCGCCAGTCGGTGTAGCCGAACACGCCGTGCGCGACGCGCTGTTGGAGGGCGTCCAGGACCTCGGGCGCGCTGCGGAAGTCCATGTCGGAGATGGTGAAGGGCAGCAGGTCGGGCACCGGGAACCGGTCGCGGATGCCGTCCCACTGGACGCACCAGGTGCCGCGCCGGTCCACAGGAGTGTCGAAGTCGTACGCCACGGTCGGTCGTTCCCTCCGGGTACGCCGACGGGCCCGGCACCCACGAGGAGTGCCGGGCCCGTCGAGCGGTGGACTACTTGAGCTTCGTGCCCGTGGAGCGCAGCGCGCCGCACGCCTCGGTCACGCGCTTGGCCATGGAGGCCTCGGCCAGCTTGCCCCAGGTGCGCGGGTCGTAGGTCTTCTTCGAGCCGACCTCGCCGTCGACCTTCAGGACGCCGTCGTAGTTCTTGAACATGTGGTCCGCGACGGGACGCGTGAAGGCGTACTGGGTGTCGGTGTCGAGGTTCATCTTCACGACGCCGTTCTCCAGCGCCGTGGCGATCTCCTCGGCGGTGGAGCCGGAGCCGCCGTGGAACACGAAGTCGAAGGGGGACGTCTTGCCGTACTTCGCGGCGACACCCTCCTGGAGGTCCTTGAGGAGCTCGGGGCGCAGCACGACGTTGCCCGGCTTGTACACGCCGTGGACGTTGCCGAAGGACGCGGCGAGCAGGTAGCGGCCCTTCTCGCCCAGGCCGAGGGCCTCGGCGGTGCGCAGCGCGTCGTCGACGGTGGTGTACAGCTCGTCGTTGATCTCGTGCGTGACGCCGTCCTCCTCGCCGCCGGTCGGGGTGATCTCGACCTCAAGGATGATCTTCGCGGCGGCGGCCTTGGCGAGCAGCTCCTGGCCGATGGCCAGGTTGTCGGCGAGGGTCTCCGCGGAGCCGTCCCACATGTGGGACTGGAACAGCGGGTTCTCGCCGCGCGCGACGCGCTCGGCGGAGACGTCGATGAGCGGCCGGACGTAGGTGTCCAGCTTGTCCTTCGGGCAGTGGTCGGTGTGCAGCGCGACCGTGACGTCGTACTTCTTGGCGACGATGTGCGCGAACTCGGCGAGGGCCACCGCGCCCGTCACCATGTCCTTGCTGTGCTGCCCGCCCAGGAACTCAGCGCCACCGGTGGAAATCTGGATGATGCCGTCGCTCTCCGCCTCCGCGAAGCCACGCAGGGCGGCGTGCAGGGTCTGGGACGAGGTCACGTTGATGGCCGGGTAGGCGAACTTGCCTGCCTTCGCCCGGTCGAGCATCTCGTTGTAGACCTCGGGGGTTGCGATGGGCATGTGTCCGCTCCTTGTGATGTGCGGGGTGGATGCTGTGCTGCTTGGCCCTGACCTGGGTGTCTAGGGAACCCTGGGACGCCGGGGAACCCGGGGGCGGCGACGGCGATGTCGTCGCCCCCATCCTTCCAGACTTGCGGGAGGTGCTCAGTCGAGCCCGAGCTCGTCCTTCGAGTACGCGAAGAGGTACGGGACCCCCGCGCCCTCGGTGATCTTCACGTCGGCGCCGGTGGCCCGGTCCACGATCGTGGCCACGCCCACGACCTCGGCACCGGCCTCGCGCACGGCCTCCACGGCGGTCAGCGGGGAGCCGCCGGTGGTGGAGGTGTCCTCGACGACCAGGACGCGCCGCCCCTTGATGGCCGGGCCCTCGACGCGCCGCTGCAGGCCGTGCGCCTTGGCGGCCTTGCGCACCACGAAGGCGTCCAGGCGGCGGCCGCGCGCGGCCGCCGCGTGCAGCATCGACGCGGCGACCGGGTCGGCCCCCATCGTCAGGCCGCCCACGGCGTCGAACTCCAGCTCGCTCGTGAGGTCGAGCAGCACCTGCCCGACGAGCGGGGCGGCCTCCCCGTCCAGGGTGATGCGGCGCAGGTCGACGTAGTAGTCGGCCTCCAGGCCCGAGGAGAGGGTCACCTTGCCGTGCACGACGGCCTTGTCCTTGATCTGCCGCAGCAGGTCGCCGCGTACGTCGTTCGTCATGGCTACGAGCTTAAGGGCGCGGCCGGGCCTTCAGAGCCGCCGCCAGGTCCAGGTGGTCGACGTCTCCAGGGGCTCCACCGGGGTGACCAGGCGCGGCAGGGTGTTCAGGCCGTTGGGCGGGCCGCTCTGCGGCTCCACGCACACGGCGGCCTCCTGCTCGTCGTACACGACCACCCACTCCTCCCGGCCGGCCACGTTCAGCTCCAGCTCGCCGGGCCAGGTCAGGGTGACGTCGACGCCGTCCGGCATGCCGAAGCAGTCGTCCCAGGGGCCCGGCAGCGGGTCGACGCGCTCCCCGGTCGGCAGGTGGTCCTCGCCGCGCTGCTCCTGCCAGGCCGCGTCGAAGGCGATCCTGACGTCCTCACCGCCCTCGGTGAGGCGCCGGTTGAACCACGGGTGCCAGCCCGCCTGCGCCGGGAAGGAGTCGTCGTACGTCTCCACGGACATCCGCAGCGTCAGCGCGCTCTCCGTCAGCTCGACGATCTGCGTGACCCGGCCGGTGTACGGCCACGGGTCCGCGAGGTCGTAGGTGAACACGGCCTCGCGGTCGCTGACCCGGGCGGTCCTCCACGCGGTGTCCCTGCCGGTGCCGTGGATGGCGTGCGGCGGGGAGTTGAGGGGGAGCTGGTGGGGGTGGCCGCCGTTCAGGAAGCGGCCGTTCCTGGTCCGGCCGCACCACGGCACCATCGGGAAGCAGCCGTAGCGCTCCCCCTGCCGCAGCAGCTCGACGCCGTCCACCTTGAGGCTGCCGAGGCGGGCGCCGTTCCCCGGCCGCACCGAAACTTCCGCGTCACCCGCGGCCAACGTGATCTCTTCGCTGCTCACACCCCGACCCTAGCCCCGGCCCTCGCGGGGGCGCCCCAGGCCCGCCCCTTCCCGATCCGGGGGCTGCCGCCCCCGTGCCCCCGCCCTTTTCGGCGCTCCGCGCCTCGTCCTCAAACGCCGGACGGGCTGGATGGTGCCGCTTGCGGCTGTGTTTCAGCCTCTCCGGCGTTTGAGGAGCGGGGGTCTGGGGGCGGAGCCCCCAGGAATCGGGAAGGGGCGGGATTGGGGAGCCCCGCGAGGGCCTCAGCGGCGCTTGCGCAGGGCCCGGGTGACCACGATCGCCGAGGCGACCAGGACCGCCGCCGCGGGCGCGGCCCACCGCAGCGCGGCCCCGCCGCCCAGCGCCTCGGGCGCGGGCACGGGCGCGTACCGCCCCCGGGGCGGCGCGTGGTCGACCTCCTCCGCGCTGCGCCCGATCATCGTCCGCCGCGCGTGCGCGGCCTCGGGCCCGCTGGCCGCGTCATCGAGGGAATCGACGGAATCGACGTCGGAGAGCGGATCGAGCGCCGGCGGCGGCACCTCGGCGTCGAAGACGCGGGACGGCGCCGGGTCGGGCTCCGGCGCGGGGTCGGGCTCCGGGGCCGCCGCCGGGCCGGGCGCAGCGAGGCCCTCAGCGAAGCGCGCGAGGAGCCGCCGCACCGCGCCCTCCACAGCCTGTGGAGAACTCTTCACGGCCTCGGCACCCCGCCCGTCGGCGGACGCGGTCCCGCTGAAGGCGACGCGCGTGCCCCCCTCCGCGGCGGCCAGGCGCAGCAGGAGAGAGAACGTTACGGCGCCACTGCCCCGGGCCTCGTGGGCCTCCCCGGTCACCGCGTACCCGCCGTCGCCGCGCGCGGCGACCCGCAGGCCACCGCGGTAGGTGATCGTGTGGCCGCCGACGCGCACCTTGAGCCGCCCGGTGACGGGCGGCGCGTCCGGCCCTGGGTCGGCGTCCCGCTGCAGCCCGGGCACCGCGCGGGCGACCCGCTCGGGGTCGGCCAGTGCCTCGCGGAGCGGCTCTTCCGGAACCGGTACGAACACCTCATGCTCCATGACAGTTGAGCGTACCGACGCCGCCGCCGTGATGTACGCCACTTCGGCCCGCCCGGCCTGCCGCGGGCCGTCAGTCGGCGTAGCGCGGATGCACCAGCGTGGACGGCTCGATGGTGCGCCAGTCGGACGGCCGCAGCCGCTCGGCGGCGCGGGATCCGGCGCGCAGCACGGCGGAGCCGCGGGCCGCGCCGAGCACCGGCTCGGCGCGGGCGGCGAGCACGAAGCCCCAGTCGCGGGGCGTCCCGCCGGGGTCGGGGGTGCGGTCGGGCCCGCCGTAAGCGCCGCGGCGGCCGGTGAGGCGGTAGGGCTCGGTGCGGTACCCGGCGGCGCGCAGCGTCGCGTCGACGGTCCAGTAGGTGTGCGGCCGGGTCACGGCGGGCCCGGCGTGCACGGCGAAGCGCCCGTCGTCGGTGAGGACGCGGGAGACGAGGCCGTAGAACTCCTGCGAGTACAGCTGGGTGCTCGCGGTGATGCCGGGGTCGGGCAGGTCGGCGACGACGACGTCGTACACGCGCCGGTGCGGGCCGCGCAGCCAGCGGAAGGCGTCGGCGTGGACGACGCGTACGCGCGGGTCGCGGTAGACGTGGCCGTTGAGTTCGCTCAGGCCCGGGTCGTTGCGGGCCAGGTCGACGACGGCCGGGTCGAGTTCGACGACGTCGACGCGGCGCACCCCGGCGTGCCGCAGCACTTCGCGGGCGGCGAGCCCGTCGCCGCCGCCGAGGACGAGGACCCGCTGGTGGCGGCCGCCGCGCAGGGCGGGCTGCACGAGGGCCTCGTGGTAGCGCCGCTCGTCGCGGCCGCTGACGCGCAGCCTGCCGTCGAGGAAGAGGTGCAGGGACTTCCGGTCGCGGCCGGTGAGGACGACCTCCTGGACGTCGGTGCGGACGGCGACGCGGATCCCGGAGCCGTACACGGCCCGGCGCGCGGCCCGTTCGAAGTCGTCGACGAGCACGGCGGCGGAGGCGAGGACGGCGAGCACGACGGCGTTGACCACGAGCAGCAGCCAGCGCCCGCGCGGGCTCAGGTCGCGGCCGAACAGGCCGAGGACGAGCGCGCCGCCCGCGAGGACGTTGACGGCGCCGGTGAGCAGCGCCCCGGTGAGCTGCCCGAACCAGGGGAGCAGCAGGAAGGGGAAGGCGAGGCCGCCGACCAGGGCGCCCACGTAGTCCGCGGCGAACAGGTCGGCGACGGCCCCGCCCGCGTCCTGCCGCCGGACGCGCTGGATGAGCACCATGAGCAGGGGCACTTCGGCGCCGATGAGGACGCCGATGGCCAGGGAGAACACGACGAAGAGATAGCGGGATCCGCTGGCCCACATCTCGCCCCGGTCGCCCGCCCACGCGAACGCCGCGTACAGGACCATGGCGCTGCACCCGCCGACGAGCGCGAGGGCCGCCTCGACGAGCCCGAAGCCGGCGGCGGCCCGGCAGCGCAGGCGCTTGGCGAGCAGCGAGCCGACGCCCATCGCGAAGACCATGACGGACAGGACGACGGAGGCCTGGGTGACGGAGTCCCCGATCAAGTACGAGGCGAGGGCGACGAGTTCCAGTTCGTACACGAGTCCGCAGGCGGCGCAGATGAACACGCCCGCGAGGACGAGGAAGCGGCCTGTCCGGGGCGTGACGGGAAGACGCTGACGCGGCTCGATCACGCTGGGAACGCTACGTCACCGTTCGCTCACGCCAAGTCCCCCACAAGAGTGGAGGTGACGGCGAGAATGTGTGAACCGCCGTTTGCCGGGCCATCGCAGGGCCGCGCCCCGGGCACCGCGAACCGCCGCCCGGCCCAGCTCAGAGCGGTGCGGGCATCCGCACGCCGACCCGCGTCCGGGTCGCCACGAGCTGCCCGTCCTGGGGATAGGCGTGCCAGGTGCGCCACATCACCGACCCCTCGTGCCGCTGCGCCAGCATCGCGGTGAACGCGTGCGGGATGCCGGGGAAGACCCCGGCGAGCCCGTGCGGGTGCTCCGTGACCAGGGCGAGCAACTCCTGCGCCCGGCCCGCGAACTGACCCCGTGACAGCGTCTCCACGCGGGCCGCGAACTCGTACTCCCACTCGCCGACCCGCTTGGAGACGCCGAGCGGCAGCGGCGTGCTGCTGCCGGGGATGCAGGCGACGGTCTCGGAACAGCTGCCCCGGTCCTCTTCGAGCAGCACTTGGTGGGAGGCCCCGAGGAGTCTCAACTGCACGACCGCACCGGTCAGTTCGAGGTCGAGAGTGGCGAGCGCGGGCAGCGGCTCGCGGCCGAGGGCCCAGGCCAGGTCCCCGGCGCGCGTGTCGGTGTAGACAGTCTTCAGGGTCGTGAGCATGGGTCGGCTCCGCTAACACGCAATGGAGGTGGGGGGGCCGGCGCGCCCGGTCGGACACCAGGCGGAGGGGGTTGCCGGCGCGTGCCCACGGAGACGTCCCGCTGCCTGCTGAGCGGGGGCGTCCGAGGGCGGTGTGACGGTTAAGAGGGAATCATGAACTGCGACACTGCCACAGCGCTTTTACCCAACTTCGTAGGGTTTCCATCCCCTAGAGGGCCGAACAGTTCATCTGTTCACGTTTCATGGAAAGCAGTCAGTCCGGAAATGGCATCCTATGGACGCCGATCGGTCCGGCAACGACGAAGCGCCCGGCGGGAGTTGCCTCCCGCCGGGCGCTCGGCCCAGTGGACCAGCTGCCCCGTGTCAGCTGCCTCCGCCGCCGCAACCTCCGCCCCCGCCACCGCAGGACGAACCGCCGCCGCAGGACGAGCCGCCGCCACAGGAAGAGCCTCCGCCACAGGACGAACCACCGCCGTCGTAGGTCGCGGTCCCGCTACTGGAGCTGGACCCCGCCCACCAACTGCGGCCCCCCGACCTGGCGCGTCTGCGGCCGTTCCTGCTCACGTGCACGAGCAGCCCGATCACTACGAACCAGCCGATGAAGAACAAGGCCACAACCATCGCCCCCATCCTTCACTTCCTTTCCCCCGAGACGGCCCCGGACCGTTCCCCCGAACCGGCGCCGCTGTGCGGATGTGGTCCCGCGTCGTTGCGTGACAAGGGGATGCCCCCGGCCGACCGCCGCCAAAGCAGAGTTGAGGAAGTCCAGAGGTTCGGCGGAGGATGACAGCCATGACGTCATCTCCCGGTGCCTCCCGCGACGGCCGCCCGCTGCTCAACCGCCGCCTCGCGGAATTCGGTACGACGATCTTCGCCGAGATGTCCGCGCTCGCGCTGCGGACCGGGGCGATCAACCTGGGCCAGGGCTTCCCGGACACGGACGGCCCCGAGCAGGTGCGCGAGGCCGCGGTGCGCGCCCTGCGCGACGGCCGCGGCAACCAGTACCCGCCGGGCCCCGGCGTCCCCGAGCTGCGCACCGCGATCGCCGCCCACCAGGAGCGCCACTACGGCCTGTCCTACGACCCCGACCGCGAGGTCCTCGTCACCGCGGGCGCCACCGAGGCCATCGCCGCCTCGCTGCTCGCCCTGGTCGAGCCGGGCGACGAGGTCATCGCCCTGGAGCCGTACTACGACTCGTACGCCGCCTCGATCGCCCTCGCGGGCGGCTCCCGGGTGCCGGTGACGCTGCGCCCCGGGGACGGGCGCTTCAGCCTCGACCTCGACGAGCTGCGGGACGCCGTCACCCCGCGCACCCGGCTGCTCCTGCTCAACACCCCGCACAACCCGACCGGCACCGTCCTCACCCGCGCGGAGCTCGCCGAGATCGCGAAGCTCGCCGTGGAGCGCGATCTGATCGTCGTCACCGACGAGGTGTACGAACACCTGGTCTTCGACGCGGGCGGCCACGTCCCGCTCGCCTCCTTCCCCGGCATGCGCGAGCGCACGGTGACGATCGGCTCGGCGGGCAAGACGTTCTCGTTCACGGGCTGGAAGGTCGGCTGGGTCACGGCCGCGCCGGACCTGGTCACGGCGGTGCGCTCCGCGAAGCAGTTCCTCACGTTCGTGTCCTCGGGCCCGTTCCAGTACGCGGTCGCGGAGGCGCTCGCGCTGCCCGACGCGTACTTCGCCTCGTTCCTCGACGACATGCGCGCCAAGCGGGACCTGCTGGCCTCCGGGCTCACGGCGGCGGGCTTCGAGGTCTACCGCCCGGCGGGCACGTACTTCGTCACCACCGACATCCGCCCGCTCGGCGAGAGCGACGGCTTCGCCTTCTGCCGCGCCCTGCCCGAGCGCGCGGGCGTCGTCGCCATCCCCAACGCGGTCTTCTACGACCACCGCGACCAGGGCGCCCCCTTCGTCCGCTTCGCCTTCTGCAAGCAGACCCCGGTCCTGGAGGAGGCGGTCGCCCGCCTCAAGTCGCTGTAGTCGCCCGAAGGGCGGGCACAGCCCACGACGGCGCGGCACCCGACGTAAAACGCCCACCCACACGGCCCTGCCTGACTCGCGCCCGCCCCAGAGGGCCCGCAAGGTTCCGATGTGACCCACCCCAGCCCCACCGTCCCAGCCCCCGTCACACGCACCCGCCGCACGGAGTGCGAGCCCACCCCGCCGGCCGAGCGGGCGGCAGCCCACGCGCTGCACGCCCTGGGCGCCTTCGCCGCCGCCCGCCTCACCGGCCTGCTCGCGCTCGCGGTCGCCGCCCACACCAGCCACCAGGACGCCTTCCGCCTCCTGGGCCGCTCCTGGGACTCCCGCTGGTACACCGGCATCGCCGCCCACGGCTACGGCCGCACCCTGTACTTCGAACCCGGCGTCGTCCAGAGCGACCTGGCCTTCTTCCCGCTCTACCCGGCCCTGATCCGCGCGGTGGAGACGCTCACGCCGCTCGGCTACGGCGCCGCGGGCCTGCTCGTCTCCTGGCTCGGCGCGGGCGCGGCCGCGGTCGGCATCTACAAGATCGCCGCCCGGCTCCACGACCACCGCACGGCCACGGTCCTCGTCCTGCTGTGGGGGCTCCTGCCGCACTCCGTGATCCTGACGATGGCGTACACCGAGCCGGTCCTGACGGCGCTCGCCGCGGGCTCCCTGTACGCGCTGCTCACCGGCCGCTGGCAGGCGGCGGGGGCCCTCGCCGCGCTCGCGGGCCTGGCCCGCCCGAACGGCTTCGCGGTGGCCGCCGCCGTCGTGGTGACGGCGGTCTGCGAGGTCGTCCGGCGCCGGGGCCGCGTGCCGCACGGGCTGTGGACGGGCGCGGCGCTCGCCCCCGTCGGCTGGGGCGCGTACGTGCTGTGGGTGGGGGTCCGCAAGGGCGATCCCCTCGGCGGGTACTTCGCGGTGCAGCGCGACTGGGGCTCCCGCTTCGACTTCGGCCGGGGCTCGCTCGCCTTCGCCCGGCATCTGCTCCTGCACGGCGACAAGCTCGTCTTCGCCGTGACCCTGGTGATCGTCGCGGCGGCGCTGCTCCTGTACGGGCTGCTGCTCTGCGACCGCGCCCCGCTGCCGCTGCTCGTCTACACCGGGGTCCTGCTGCTGATCACGGTCGGCGGCTCGGGCTTCTTCGAGTCGAAGCCGCGCTTCCTGCTGCCCGCGTTCCCGCTGCTGCTGCCGCTCGCCTGCGCCCTGGTGCGCACGGCGAGAGCCCGGCCCAGGCACGCCGCCCTGGTGGTCGGCGCCCTGGCCGGGCTCTCGCTCGCGTACGGGACGTATCTGGTGACGACGGCCCGCATGCCGTTGTAGTGCTGTGCTCGGTACGGAAGACCGCGGCCGTCAGGCCTGCTCGTCGCCGGGCTCGGCGTCGTCCGCCGCGTCGGCGTCCGTCTCCAGGCCCAGCTGCTCCACGAGCCAGCGGTCGAACTCGATCGCGGCCCGCACCCAGCTGACCGTCGACGACACGAAGTGCTCCAGGGAGACACCCGTGCCGATCAGCATCTGGGCCTCGCCGATGAGGCGGACGGTGCCGTCGTCGTGCGTGTGCGTGTAGACCTTGGGCCAGAGCGTGCGACGGTTCCAGTCGTCGATGGACTCCAGGATCTGCGGCTTCTCCTCGATGCCGTGCGGCCTGTCGTAGAAGGTCCTGACCGAGAAGACCTGCTCCTCGTCCTTGCCGCGGAACATGAAGTACGTACGGAACTCCTCCCACGGCGCCGCGAGGTCACCCTCGTCGTCGACGACGTACTTGAGTTCCATCTGCTCCAGGAGCTGCTTGACGAGGTCCTGGTCAGGGACGACGGGGCCCGCCGGTCCTGCGCCCTGCTGCGGTTCGGGCTGGCCCCCGAAATTCGGAATCGAGGACGGGTCGATGCTCACCGTTATTTCCCTTCGTACGGATTGAGCCATCCTCCCCCATGGCGGGCGGGGGCCCGCAACCCCCGCCCCTGGATGTGACCGGTTACGGCGCCCCGCCGGACGCCTACAGGGACTTTCCGGGCGCGGGGGCGCTCGCGGGGCCCACGATGAGGTCGTCGCCGAAGACGTCCACGCGCACGGTGTCGCCGTCCTTGACCTCGCCCGCGAGGATCTCCTTGGCGAGCCGGTCGCCGATGGCCGTCTGGATCAGCCGGCGCAGCGGCCGGGCGCCGTACGCCGGGTCGTTGCCCTTGTCGGCCAGCCAGGCCAGGGCCGCGGGCGTGACGTCGAGCGTGAGCCGCCGGTCGGCCAGGCGCACCGCGAGCCGGGACAGCTGGAGCTCGGCGATCCGGGCCAGCTCGTCCCGGTCGAGCGCGGAGAACACGACGAGGTCGTCGAGGCGGTTCAGGAACTCCGGTTTGAAGGAGGCCCGCACGACCTCCAGGACCTGCTCCTTCTTCTCGTGCTCGCTGGTCAGGGGCTCGACCAGGAACTGGCTCCCCAGGTTCGACGTGAGGATCAGGATGGTGTTGCGGAAGTCCACCGTCCGTCCCTGGCCGTCCGTGAGCCGCCCGTCGTCGAGCACCTGGAGCAGCACGTCGAAGACCTCCGGGTGCGCCTTCTCGACCTCGTCGAGCAGCACGACGGAGTACGGCCTGCGCCGCACGGCCTCGGTGAGCTGGCCGCCCTCCTCGTACCCGACGTAGCCGGGAGGGGCGCCGACAAGCCGGGCCACGCTGTGCTTCTCGCCGTACTCGCTCATGTCGATGCGGACCATGGCCCGCTCGTCGTCGAAGAGGAAGTCGGCGAGCGCCTTGGCCAGCTCGGTCTTGCCGACGCCGGTGGGGCCGAGGAACAGGAAGGAGCCGGTGGGGCGGTCGGGGTCGGCGATCCCGGCCCGGGTGCGCCGGACCGCGTCGGAGACGGCCCGCACGGCCTCGGTCTGCCCGATGAGGCGCCGGCCCAGCTCGTCCTCCATGCGAAGGAGCTTCTGCGTCTCGCCTTCGAGGAGGCGCCCGGCGGGGATGCCGGTCCAGGCCGCCACGACGTCGGCGATGTCGTCGGGCCCGACCTCCTCCTTCACCATGGTGTCGGCCTTCGTCCCGGCCTTGGCGGCCTCCTCCTCGGCCTCGGACGCGGCCTCCAGGTCCCGCTCCAGGGTGGGGATCTCGCCGTACAGGAGCTTGCTCGCGGTGTCGAAGTCGCCGTCGCGCTGGGCCCGCTCGGCCTGTCCGCGCAGCTCGTCCAGCTTCTCCTTCAGCTCGCCGACGCGGTTGAGGGACTGCTTCTCCTTCTCCCAGCGGGCGGTGAGCCCGCGCAGCTCCTCCTCCTTGTCGGCGAGGTCGCGGCGCAGCTTCTCCAGGCGCTGCCGGGAGGCCGGGTCGGTCTCCTTGGTGAGGGCCAGCTCCTCCATGCGCAGGCGGTCGACGGCGCGCTGGAGCTCGTCGATCTCGACGGGCGAGGAGTCGATCTCCATGCGCAGCCGCGACGCCGCCTCGTCGACGAGGTCGATGGCCTTGTCGGGCAGGAACCGCGAGGTGATGTACCGGTCGGAGAGCGTGGCGGCGGCGACCAGGGCGCTGTCCGCGATCTGCACCTTGTGGTGGGCCTCGTAGCGCCCCTTGAGCCCGCGCAGGATCGCGATGGAGTCCTCGACGGAGGGCTCGGCGACGAGCACCTGCTGGAAGCGCCGCTCCAGGGCCGGGTCCTTCTCGATCCGCTCGCGGTACTCGTCCAGCGTGGTGGCGCCGACCATGCGCAGCTCGCCGCGGGCCAGCATGGGCTTGAGCATGTTGCCCGCGTCCATGGCGGAGTCGCCGCCCGCGCCCGCGCCGACGACGGTGTGCAGCTCGTCGATGAACGTGATGACCTGCCCGTCGCTCTCCTTGATCTCGGAGAGCACGGTCTTCAGGCGCTCCTCGAACTCGCCGCGGTACTTGGCGCCCGCGACCATGGCGCCGAGGTCGAGCGAGACCAGCCGCTTGTCCTTCAGGGACTCCGGCACGTCGCCCTTGACGATGCGCTGGGCGAGGCCCTCGACGACGGCGGTCTTGCCGACGCCGGGCTCGCCGATGAGCACGGGGTTGTTCTTGGTGCGCCGGGACAGCACCTGGACGACCCGCCGGATCTCCTGGTCGCGCCCGATCACGGGGTCGAGACGGCCCTCGCGGGCGGCGGCGGTGAAGTCCGTGCCGAACTTCTCCAGGGCCTTGTACTGGCCCTCGGGGTCGGGGGTGGTCACGCGGCGCCCTCCACGGCTCTCCTGAAAGGCGGCGAGCAGCTTCTTGTCGGTCGCCCCGTTCTCGGTCAGTACGTCGCCCGCGGGGCCGCCCTTGGCGGCGAGGGCGATGAGCAGGTGCTCGGTGGACAGATAGTCGTCGCCGAGCTCCTTGGCCCGCCGGTCGGCGTCCGCGATCACGGCGAGCAGGTCGCGGTTGGGCTGCGGCGGGGCCACCGTCGATCCCGTGACGCTCGGCAGGGCGGCGAGGGCGCGCTCGGTGGCGGCGCGCACGGCGACCTGGTCGGCGTCGACCGCGGCGAGCAGATCGGTGATGTTCTCGTTGTCCTGGCCCTCCAGCAGGGCGAGGAGGAGATGCGCGGGGGTCAGATCCGGGTGGCCTTCGGACACGGCCCGGCTCGTCGCCGAGTTGATCGCGTCCCGGCTCCTGTTCGTCAGCTCGGCGTCCACGGGGGCTGCTCCTCCTTGCTGCCTGCGGCTTTCGGTACTGGCGCGTACGCGGGGTGCGCGGTGTACGCGGGATGCGCACGGGTGGGTACGCGTGCTGTCGGGTGCTGTGCGGGTGCCCTCGGAGGGCTCCCCCATACTGACTCACCCAACGTGCACAAAGTTGAGTCTATTCCACTCAAGGCGAATGCCGGAAGTCCGGCCGGGCTACCTTCCGCCCATGGCCATCGACCTCGGCGCCCTGCCCGCGCCCTACCTCAGCTTCTGGCGGGAACGTCACCTCTGCACCTTGACGACGCTGCGCCGCGACGGCAGCCCGCACGTGGTGCCCGTCGGTGTGACGTACGACCCCGGGGAGCGGATCGCCCGGGTGATCGCGAGCGGCACCAGCCGCAAGGTGGCACACGTCCTCGCCGCCGCCCCGGCGGGCGCGCGGGTCGCCGTCTGCCAGGTGGCGGGCCGCCACTGGGCCACGCTCGAAGGCCGGGCGACGGTGTCGGCGGAGCCCGCGCGGGTGGCGGACGCGGAGCGCAGGTACGCCGAGCGGTACGGCAGGAACCCGCGGGAGAACCCGGGCCGGGTGGTCATCGAGATCGCGGTGGACCGCGCCCTCGGCCATGTGAAGGAACCCGCCGCGGCGGCGCCGCGGCCCGCCGCCTGAACCGGCGCGCCGCGCAGACCCCGCACACACCACAGCGGCGCCACCGTGTTCAGGTCCACGGTGGCGCCGCTGCTGGGGGAAGCACCTGCGCGATTTACAACGACGGGGGAATCGCGTCAGGCGCTGCGGGGGGTGGCTGTGAGGGGGTCGGAAGCGGCGGAGTGCCGCTCGGCATCCCGCTTCCGCTTCCCGATCAGCTGGTGGTCCCGCTGATCGAGGTTGACGAAGACCATGCCGTAGCGCACGGCGCAGCGCACCGGCTGGGGCGCGCCGCGGGGCCGGCGCAGGCACCGGTAGGCACGGATGTCCTCGTCGTCGTCCCGTACGATGATCACCGGCTCGCCGACCAGGGTGACCATCAACGAGTCACCGGGGTGGGGGATCGCGGTGGCGAGGTCGATGAAGTGCCAGCCCGACCGGTAGGCCGTGGCCATTTCCCGGCGGAAGGTGCGGTCATCGGGAGGGGTACTCATGCCTTGTCACCCGCCGGCGTGATCCAGGCAAGGTCAGACGGCGCGGCTGTGCTCTTCGCTGGGTGGCTCCAGGCGAGATCCATGGCACTCACCGCACCCAGGCCAATCCCTGCGGAGAGAGCGGTCACCAGGACCGCGCGAAGCATGCGCTTGAACATGGTCGGCTTCGTCCTCACTTGGTAGGTTCCTCTCCCCCGGCACAACAAGACGATGTCTCAATCGAGCACGTCAAAGCCACAGGGTGGATGCATCATGTTCCTGCACGTTCAGGACCCTGGGGGGTGGAGAATTGCTCACAACTGACGCTAAACCGACACATCCTCACCCCGAGAGCCCACTGTGTGGCGAAGGAGCGAGGTTGTACGCCTCCGCGCTGAGCAACGGGCGGCTCGCGCGGGCCGAGGCTGAGAACGCACCGTGCCTTCTGGAGTCCGCACTCGTCCATCCCGACCCGGATGACGCGGACTGGCTGCGACCCGTTCCACCGGCCACGGCACTCGCTCAGCGACTGCATCCGCTGGAGCGTGAGATCCAGGACCGGAGGCGGCTCGCGGTCGAGCTGACCGACACCTTCGAGCCATTTATGGCCATCCCCACGCGCGTGGAACCCACGAGCCACGCGATCACGGTATTGGAGGGCGAGGCCCGCATCAACGAAGCGATCGAGCAGGCCACGGCCGAGTGCCGGCACGAGGTCCTGACGGTCCAGCCCGGCGGCGGCCGAAGCGAAGAGAGGTTGAATATCGCGCTCCGGCGCGGGCAGACCATCCTCGACCGCGGCATCTCGATGCGTACCCTCTACCAGCACACCGTCCGGCACAGCCGGGGCACCCTCGCCTACGCGGCCTACATGTCGCACGGCAACGTGCAGATACGCACGCTGGAGGAGGTGATCGACCGACTGATGATCTTCGACCGCAGCGTCGCCATCCTTCCCGCGCGCGCCGACCGCCAGGACGCCCTGGAGGTCCGGCACCCCGCCCTGGTCGAATACCTCCTCAAGGTCTTCGAGCAGCAGTGGCAGCAGGCGACGCCCCTGCTCGACGAGGACCCGTACCCGCCCTCCGCCGACGGCATCACCGGCGTCCAGCGCTCCATCGCCCGGCTGCTCATCGAGGGCCACGTGGACGAGGCGATCGCCCGCCGCCTCGGGATGAACGTCCGGACCTGCCGTGCCCACATAGCGAAGATCGCCGCCGCCCTCGGCAGCGGCAGCCGCGCCCAACTCGGCTATCTGATCGCCCAGTCCGGCATCCTCGGGCAGGACAAGTCCGCATGAACACCGAGCCCCGGCACCCCCACCCGCACGGCCCCGACGAGCTGTGCGCGGAGGGTTCCGCCCTCTACACCCGCGCGCTGCGCGAGGGGCGGGTCACCCAGCGGGACGCCGACTCCACCCCCTGCCTCATCGACTTCGGCCTGCTCCACCCCGACGTCGAGGACATGCGCTGGCTGCGCCCCACGGCCCCCGCCATCGCCCTGCCCCAGCTCCTGCGCGGCATCGAGGACCGCATCGCCCAGCAGCGCCGCCGCGAGGAGCGCCTGACGGCGATGTTCGAGCCCCTGATGGCGCTCGACGCCCGCCAGACCGTGGGCGCGGAGCACCAGGACATCACCGTCCTCGACGGCTTCGACCGGATCAACGAGGCGATCACGCGGGCCACCGCCGACGCCGCCCACGAGCTGCGCACGGTCCAGCCCGGCGGGGCCCGCTCCCCCGAGATACTGGCCGACGCGCTCCCGCGCGAGCAGGAGTTCCTGTCCCGCGGCTGCCGCATGCGCACGCTGTACCAGCACACCACCCGCCACTCCCTGCCCGCCCTGGCACACTACGAACAGCTAGACGGCGACGTAGAGGTCCGCACGCTCAACGAAGTAACCGAGCGCATGGTCGTCCTGGACCACGCGGTGGCATTCATACCGGCGAGCAAGGACCGCACGGCGGCCCTGGAGATACGCCAGCCCGCGATCGTCGACTACCTCATCACCACCTTCGAACGACTGTGGCGCCTCGCGACCCCCATGTACCCGCACGCGGCCCAGCTCCCTGCGGAGAACGGGGTCACGACCCGCCAGCGGGCCATCGCCGAGCTCCTCATCGAGGGCCTCACGGACACGGAGATAGCCGAGCGGCTCGGCATGAACGTGCGTACCGCACGCGAACACATCGCGAAGCTCGCCGCGATCCTCGGCAGCAACAGCCGCGCACAACTCGGATATCTCATTGGCCAGTCAGGAATCCTGAACCAGAATCACTAGCTGCTGAGCGTGGGAGCCGGCGGGGACCGGCGCCGGCGAGCCGTGAGGAGGGGCAGCGACGTGGCGAGGGATCACAGTCCGCACGGCGCCGGGGAGCTGTGCGGAGTGGGCAGGACCACGTACGTCCGGGCCCTCCAGGACGGCGGCGTCCCGGCCGCCGACGCCGACCGGGCCCCCTGTGTCGTCGACCTCGGACTCCTCCGCCCCGACCCCCGCGACGCCTCCCGGCTGCTTCCCGTCGCCCCGTCCGTCGCGCTCCCCCGGCTCCTGCACGCCCTCGACGCCGACGTCACCGACGAGCGCGCCCGGCAGCGGCGGCTCGCCGAGGTCTTCGCCCCGCTGATGACGCTCGGGGAGGGGCAGTTCACGGGGGCCCGCGCGCCGGGCGCCACCGTCCTCAAGGGCCTGTCCCGCATCAACGCGGCCATCGACCACGCCGCCGCCGGTGCCAGCCGGGAGGCCCTCGCCATCCAGCCCGGCGGCAGACGGGTCCAGGAGACCCTGGAGCAGGCGCTGCCGCGCGCGGACGGCCTCCTCTCCCGCGGTGGCCGGATGCGCTCGCTCTACCCGCACACCGGCCCGCACGCCTGCCCCGTGTACGCCTACTTCCAGCGGCTCGACGGCGACGTGGAGGCCCGCACCCTGACGGAACTGCCCGGCCGCCTCCTCGTGTTCGACCGCTCCGTCGCCTTCATCCCGGCGGGCGAGAGCCGGGACGTGGCCCTGCGGATACACCAGCCCGCCGTCATCTCCTACCTGGTGACCACCTTCAAGCTGCTGTGGCAGCTCGCCACGCCCATGTGGCCGGACGCCGCCCCGGAGCCGCCCCGGCAGGGCATCACCCCCCGCCAGCTCGCCATCGCCGAGCTGCTCACCGAGGGCCTCACCGACACCGAGATCGCCGCCCGGCTCGGGATGAACGTACGGACGGCCCGCGTGCACATCGCCAAGCTGTCGGCCGTCCTGCACAGCCAGAGCCGGGCCCAGCTCGGCTATCTCATCGGGCAGTCGGGCATCCTCGGCGAGGGCCGGGCCTGAGCCGGGCCCTAGATGGCCCGCTGGAGCGGCAGGCCGACCGCGCGCAGGGCCTCGCGCACCACGCGCTCCCCGTCCAGGCTGTCGGCGCCCAGGTCGAGCACCGCCGACTGCTCCCACCGCACCGACGAGGGACGCCCCATGCTCACCCGCCACACCACGGCGGGCGCGGCGCCCTCGCCCCGGGCGTCCAGGGCGATGTTCAGGACCCGCACCACGGAGACCTTCGCCACCACCTGGAGCGGGAAGTCACCGGCGAGCAGCTGTCGGTCGACGACCCAGGTCACCGGGTAGCCACGGCCGTTGAGGTCGTCGGCGATCACGTGCACCGCGGCCGCGTGGCGGTCGGGCGTGCGGGACGCGGCACCGCGCCCCGGCGTCGCGTCCCGGCCCGAGGGCTCGGCGGGCATGCGTACCCCGGCTGCCTCCATGTCGCCATCACCTCACCGTTCAGGGCCGTTCAGGGCGTCAGGGCTTTCAGGTCCGGTCGGCGCGGCCCACTTGGCGCAGACAGTCGTCGCGCGGGGAAATCCGGCCGCTCTCGAATCGGTGGTGCGTGCCCACCGACCGGTTCATGAGAATGTCCACATCGGGCCGGGAGAGGCCGGTGACGCGCGGGCCGGGCCTGCGCGGCGGTTCGGCATTCAGCCCGACTCCCTCGGGCCTGATTCCGGCGCGCGGTCTCCGGAGTATTCCCCGCAGCCCGGTCTCCCCCACTCCTGCCCCCCTTCTCCGCGCGGGCGGGCACACGGGTCCGCGAGCGCGTTCTCTGCACCATAAGCCCAAGGGCGGCACCGACCAATGGAGCCGCCCGCGCGTCCGGCGCGCCGCCGGCACCGGCCCCCGGCGCCGGTGGTCTCCGTGCCGCGCGGTGGCACGCGGGCCCCGCCACAGCCCTGCCGCCGACCTGCCGAGGCATACGTGGAAGTCTGAATAATTGGGTGTGGAATGCTAGGAATAGCCCCACCATTGAAGGCAGTTGCCGCGTTGGCAACAATGGTCACTTACGTGCCGCACCGGCGGGAGGAGCAAGGGAGCGCCGTGCCGGACGGAGCGATGCGCGAGACGGACGCGGGCCTCCCGGCCCACCCGCCGCACGGCCACGACGTCCTCTGCGAGCAGGCACGGGCCCTGTACAGCCGGGCCCTGCACGACGGCCGCGTCCCCGCCGACGCGCCCCACGCCGACTGTCTGCGCCCCTTCGGCCTGCTGCGCGCCGACCCGGCGGGCGACCCGGCGTGGCTGCTGCCCGCCGCGCCCGTCGTGGCCCTGCCCCGGCTCCTGGAGGACATCGAGCGGCGCGTGGCCCGCCACCGCGTCCGGGCCGCCCGGCTCGCGGCCGCCTTCGAGCCGCTCATCCTGGCGGAACCGGCCCCCGACCCGGACTCGGCGGCGGCACACCTCACCGTCCTCCAGGGCGTACCGCGGATCAGGACGGCCGTGCGGCAGGCCCTCGCCGACGCCCGCGAGGAGCTGCTCGCGGTCCAGCCGAGCGGCCCGCGACCGCGCCTGCTGCCCCACGACGAGCCCTGGCGCATGGCCGAGTTCGTCGCGCGCGGCGGGCAGCTGCGCACCCTCGCCCGGCCGCCGCGGGGCGGCGCGCCGCCGCCCCGGACGCATCCGCTGGGGCCCGCCGTCGACGGCGAGGCCCGCACGCTCGACGAACTCCCGCCCTGCCTCATCCTCTTCGACCGGCGCGTCGCGTTCATTCCGGCGGACCCCGGCGGCGAGATCTCCTTCGAAGTGCGCTCACCCGCACTCATCGCGTACGTCGCGAGCGCCTTCGACATTCTCTGGCGGCTCGCGAGACCGCTGTACCGGGAAGACGCCCCGCCCCTGCCCGACAAGGCGATCTCACCGGTGCAGCTGGAGATCGCACGCCTTCTCACCGAAGGCCTCACCGACACGGAAATCGCCACGCGCACGGATCTGAACGTCCGGACCGTACGCGTCCACATCGCCAAGGTGGCGCAGGTGCTCGGCAGTACGAGCCGTACGCAACTCGGCTTTCTCATAAGCCAGTCCGGAATACTCGAACGCCATTCCTCACGGCGTTTCTCACCCGGCCGGTGAGGGGGAGTACCAGCGTGCCCCCGGGGGACGAGCGCCACCGCCCGCACGGGGCCGACGCGTGGTGCGCCGCGGGGGCCGCGCTCTACGTCCGGGCCCTGCGCGAGCGCCGCGTGCCCGCGCGGGACGCGGCAGGCGCACCCTGCCTCGTCGACTTCGGGCTCCTGCACCCCGACCCCGACGACATGGCGTGGCTGCTGCCCAGCGCCCCCTCGCGCGCCCTGCTGCGGCTGCTGCGCGGCATCGAGGAGGACGTGGCGCACGAACGGCGCCGCGAGGCCGAACTGACCGCCGCCTTCGCGCCGTTGCCCGCCCTCGCGCGCCCGGCGGCGGCGCAGGCGGCCGCGCCCCCCGCGCCGGACGGTGACCTCCCGGCCGGGCCGCCCGCACTCACCCTGCTCAGGGGCCTGCCCCGGATCGCCGACGCCGTCTGCCGGGCCGCGGACGCCTGCGCCGAGGAGGTCCTGACCGTGCAGCCCGGCGGTTTCCACCGCGTCTGGGACCTGGGCCCGGCGCCGCCGCGCGAACAGCCGCTGCTGGCCCGCGGCTGCCGGCTGCGCACCCTGCACCAGCACACGGCCCGGCACGCCTCCCCCGTGCTCGCCCGCTTCGCGGGCCTTGAGGGCGACGTGGAGGTCCGCACGCTGAGCGAGGTCACGGCCCAGCTCGTCGTCTTCGACCGCGCGGTCGCCTTCGTCCCCGCCGACCGGGACCGCGCCCTGGCCCTGGAGGTCCGCGTGCCCGCCCTGGCCGGCCATCTGGCCGCGCTCTTCGACCGCCTGTGGCGCCTGGCGACGCCCCTGTTCCCGCACCCGGCGCCGCAGCCCGCGCGGGGCGGCGTCACGCCCCGCCAGCGCGCCATCGCCGAACTGCTCACGGAGGGCCTCACCGACGCGGGCATCGCCGAACGCCTCGGCATGAACGTCCGGACCGTACGCGTCCACATCGCCGGACTGGCCCAGGTCCTCGGCAGCACGGGCCGCACCCAACTCGGCTACCGCATCGGCCAGTCGGGCCTGCTCGGTCCCGGCAGCCCTGGCAGCCCGCGCGGCCCCCGCGACCGCGGCCGCACCCGCTGAACCACGAACGTCCGCAATTGCGGCACTTGCCCCCGCCCCCGCCCCTTGCACCGCAACAAGCTGACGGTAGCGGAGCGCGGGCGCGGCCCTGCATGGTGATTCCCGCAGCGGCTCTGTTGTGGTCTCCCCCCGCGGGGTCGCGCTTCCCTAAGGCTCTCCGGCCCGCCTCGTTCCGTGGCGGGCCGGGGCAGCCACGCGCCCCGCGGAGCAGGCGCCTACGCCTGGTCCGCCCACTCCCGCAGCAGGCGCTCGCGCAGCTCGCGGCGCGGCGTGCCGCCCTCGTGCGAGCGCCCCCACTCGGCCATCGCCGAGAGCGTGGTCAGCAGCGTGGCGGCGCCCTCCGTGAGCCGGGCGAGCAGCGCGCGGGACAGGTCGTACTCCTTCTGGGAGTAGCCGTACGCCGCCGCCACGTACGCGGTCAGCTCGACCTCCTGGTCGGCGGTCTCCACGCACACGGTCATCGAGGGCGCGTCGTCACCGCCGCCGAGCCCGACCGTGAGCGCCATGTCCACCACCATCCCGACCTGCCGCTTCAGCGACTTCACCGGAACGTCCTCGATGCTCAGCGCCCGTACGTCGTCCCAGAGCCACAGGCCCGACTGCTGATGCCCGAGACCGGCCACCCCCTCGGGTGTCAGCCGGACCCCGGGAGCGAGCCCGGACGGCTTCGAGCCCACGTACACATCACCCTCGGCGATCCAGAACAGCCCGACCATGGCCATGGAGAATCCAGCTTTCCCGCGGAAGAAACACAACAGCCTGCCAACTATAGGAGTGCGGCGCGCCGTCCATCGTTCCCCTACGGCTGCCCGCCGGAGTGCCCCGGCACGGCGAAGGCCGGGCGCCCGCACACGAGTCGTTCGCGTGCGGGCGCCCGGCCTTTCGTCGCGCCGGAGCGCTGCGGGCTACTGCTCCGGCGACCTCTTGGGCCGCCACACCACGAGCGCGCTCGCCTGCTGCACGTCCTGGTACGGCACCAGGTCGCGGCGGTAGGAGGCGTGGACCTGGGCCTCGCGCTGCTGCATCGCGGCGGCCGCGCCCTCGACGGCCGCCGACAGCTCGGCGACCCGGGACTGGAGCGCGGCGACCTGGTTCTCCAGCTCGATGATGCGCTTGATGCCCGCGAGGTTGATGCCCTCCTCCTGGGAGAGCTGCTGGACGGTGCGGAGCAGCTCGATGTCCCGGGCGGAGTACCGCCGGCCCCGGCCCGCGGTGCGGTCGGGCGAGACCAGGCCCAGGCGGTCGTACTGCCGCAGGGTCTGGGGGTGGAGACCGGAGAGCTGGGCCGCCACCGAGATGACGTACACCGGGGTCTCGTCCGTCAGCTGATACGGGTTGCGTCGGCGGCCGTCCCGCTCCATGAGGTCACGCTCCCTTCGCGGCCTTGAACAGTTCTGCCCGCGGATCCAGATCCGCAGTCGCCTCGCGGTACTCCTCCAGGGCTTCCTTCGCCGCGGGGGACAGCGTCGCCGGGACGGCCACCTCCACCGTGACGAGCAGGTCGCCGGGCGTGCCGTCCTTACGGGCGGGGCCCTTGCCGCGCACCCGCATCGTGCGCCCGTTCGGCGTGCCCGGGGGCAGCTTCAGGGTGACGGGCACGCCGCCGAGCGTGGGCACCCGCACCTCGCCGCCGAGCGCGGCCTCGGGGAGGGTCACCGGGACCGTCACCGTGAGGTTCTCGCCCTTGCGGCCGAAGACCGGGTGGGCGTCCACATGGACGACCACGTACAGATCGCCCGCGGGGCCGCCGCGCTCACCGGGCGCGCCCTTGCCGCGCAGCCGGATGCGCTGGCCGTCGCTGACGCCCGCCGGGATGCGCACCTGCATCGTCCGCGACGACTTCGCGCGGCCGCTGCCGTGGCACACCTCGCAGGGCGTCTCGGCGATCAGGCCGCGGCCCTTGCAGTCCACGCAGGGGTCGGTGAGGGAGAACCCGCCACCGCCGCCCCGGGAGACCTGGCCCGTGCCCACACAGGTGGGGCACACGCGCGGCGTGCCGTTCTTGTCGCCGGTGCCCGAGCACGCCTTGCAGGCGGCCTGGGAGGACATGCGCAGCGGAACCGTCGCGCCCTCCACCGCCTCCGTGAAGCTCAGCGTGACCTCGGACTCGATGTCCTGGCCGCGGCGCGGCTGCGTCCGCGTCCCCGCGCCCGCGCCGCCGCGGTTGAACAGGCCCCCGAAGACGTCACCTAGGCCGCCGCCGAAGCCGCCGGCGCCCGCTCCACCGCCGCCCGGGGCGCCGCCTCCGAAGAGGTCGCCCAGGTCGAAGTTGAACGTGCCGCCGCCCGCTCCGGGGCCTGGCCTGAATCCGCCGTTGCCGAAGAGCGCGCGGGCCTCGTCGTACTCCTTGCGCTTCTTCGGGTCGCCGAGGACGTCGTTCGCCTCGGAGATCTCCTTGAAGCGCTCCTCGGCCTTCGCGTTGCCCTTGTTGGCGTCCGGGTGGTTCTCGCGGGCGAGCTTCCGGTACGCCTTCTTGATCTCGGCTTCGGTGGCGTCCTTGGGGACGCCGAGGACCTTGTAGAAGTCCTTCTCGATGAAGTCCTTGGTGCTCATCCCCGACGTCCCTCCTTCCTCGTCGTCAGGTCGACGCCGACGCCGACCGCGACGCCGGGTCCGCGACCATCATGGTCGCCGGGGGCCCGGCCGCGGCCGACGTCGCCGTCCGTGTCAACGTCAGCCCTTGTCCGGGCCACCGTTCTCCTTGCTCTCGGCCTTGTCGGCCTGGTCGGCGGGCCGGCCCGCGTCCTTGGCCTCGGCCTTGTCCGCGGCGTCCGGCGTCTCGCCCTCGCCGTCGGCGCCCTCGGCCGCGTCCGGCTTCACCGTCTGCGCGCCGGGCTGCGGCTCCGCCACCGCCACGCGGGCGGGACGGATGACGCGCTCGCCGATGCGATACCCCGGCTGGAGGATCGCGACGCACGTCGTCTCCGTGACGTCCGGTGCGTAGCTGTGCATCAGGGCCTCGTGGATCGTCGGGTCGAAGGGCTCGCCCTCCTTGCCGAACTGCTGGAGGCCCATCTTGGCGACGACGGTCTCCAGGGATTCGGCCACCGACTTGAAGCCGCCGACCAGCTCGCCGTGGTCCCGCGCGCGGCCGACGTCGTCGAGGGTCGGGAGGAGCTCGGAGAGGAGGTTCGCCGAGGCGATCTCCTTCACCGTCACCTTGTCCCGCTCCACGCGGCGGCGGTAGTTCTGGTACTCGGCCTGGAGCCGCTGGAGGTCCGCGGTGCGCTCGCCGAGCGCGGAGCGGGCCTGGTCCAGCTGGGCCGTCAGTCCTGCTTCTCGCATTGCGTCCCCGGCCGGGGCCGCCGGGCCCTCCTCGGTGGAGGGCTCGGCGGCCTGCGGCGCCGCTTCGTCAGGGGTGGCGCCGGAGGGGACGTCGGGCCGGTCGGCGTCGCCGAAGCCCGGGGTCTCCTCCGTCATCAGACAGCGCCGCCCTTCGCGTCACCGGGCTTCTCGTCGTCGACGATCTCGGCGTCCACGACGTCGTCCTCCTTGGACATGTTCGGCGCTTCGGCGCCCGGGGCGGCGCCTTCGGCACCGGCCGCGCCCGCGGCCTGGGCGTCGGCGTACATGGCCTGGCCCAGCTTCTGGGAGACGGCGGCGACCTTCTCCGTGGCGGTGCGGATCTCCGCGGTGTCCTCGCCCTTGAGCTTCTCCTTCAGCTCGGCGACGGCCGTCTCGACCTCGGTCTTGACGTCACCGGGGACCTTGTCCTCGTTGTCCTTGAGGAACTTCTCCGTCTGGTAGACGAGCTGCTCGCCCTGGTTGCGCGACTCGGCGGCCTCGCGGCGGGCGTGGTCCTCGTCCGCGTACTTCTCGGCCTCTTCGCGCATGCGGTTGACCTCGTCCTTCGGCAGCGAGGAGCCACCGGTGACGGTCATCTTCTGCTCCTTGCCCGTGCCGAGGTCCTTCGCGGTCACGTGCATGATGCCGTTGGCGTCGATGTCGAAGGAGACCTCGATCTGCGGGACGCCGCGCGGGGCCGGGGGCAGACCGGTCAGCTCGAACATGCCGAGCTTCTTGTTGTACGCCGCGATCTCGCGCTCGCCCTGGTAGACCTGGATCTGCACGGACGGCTGGTTGTCCTCGGCCGTCGTGAAGATCTCGGAGCGCTTCGTCGGAATCGTGGTGTTCCGCTCGATCAGCTTGGTCATGATGCCGCCCTTGGTCTCGATGCCGAGGGACAGCGGGGTCACGTCGAGGAGCAGGACGTCCTTGACCTCACCCTTGAGGACACCGGCCTGGAGGGCGGCGCCGATGGCGACGACCTCGTCCGGGTTCACGCCCTTGTTGGCCTCGTTGCCACCGGTCAGCTCCTTGACGAGCTCGGCGACGGCGGGCATGCGGGTGGAGCCGCCGACGAGGACCACGTGGTCGATCTCGGAGAGGGCGATGCCCGCGTCCTTGATGACGTTGTGGAACGGCGTCTTGCAGCGCTCCAGGAGGTCGCTGGTCAGCTGCTGGAACTGGGCGCGCGTGAGCTTCTCGTCCAGGTGCAGCGGGCCCTCGGCGGAGGCCGTGATGTACGGCAGGTTGATCGTCGTCTCGGTCGAGGACGAGAGCTCGATCTTCGCCTTCTCGGCGGCCTCGCGCAGGCGCTGGAGCGCCATCTTGTCCTTGGACAGGTCGACGCCGTGGCCGTTGGCGAACTGCTTGACCAGGTAGTCGACGACGCGCTGGTCCCAGTCGTCACCACCGAGGTGGTTGTCGCCGTTGGTGGCCTTCACCTCGACGACGCCGTCGCCGATCTCGAGCAGCGAGACGTCGAAGGTGCCGCCACCGAGGTCGAAGACGAGAATGGTCTGGTCGTCCTTGTCGAGGCCGTAGGCCAGGGCGGCGGCAGTCGGCTCGTTGACAATGCGCAGGACGTTCAGACCCGCGATCTCGCCGGCCTCCTTGGTGGCCTGGCGCTCGGAGTCGTTGAAGTACGCGGGCACGGTGATGACCGCGTCCGTGACCTTCTCGCCCAGGTACGCCTCGGCGTCGCGCTTCAGCTTCTGCAGGATGAAGGCGCTGATCTGCTGCGGGTTGAAGTTCTTGTCATCGATGTCGACCTTCCAGTCCGTGCCCATGTGGCGCTTCACGGAGCGGATGGTCCTGTCGACGTTGGTGACTGCCTGGCGCTTGGCGACCTCGCCCACCAGGACCTCACCGTTCTTGGCGAAGGCGACGACGGACGGCGTGGTCCTGGCGCCTTCGGCGTTGGTGATGACGGTGGGCTCGCCGCCTTCGAGAACGCTGACGACGGAGTTAGTCGTGCCCAGGTCGATGCCGACCGCACGTGCCATTGCGATGCCTCCAGATGACTACTTGAGTGGAACTGACTCAAGGATGCCCCACAGGTCGCCCCGAGTCAACAGAGCTGAGTCAGAGAGACTCAACTCTTATCCCACCCTTACGCGCAACCCGGGGGTCACGGAGAGAGACGGCCCCGGGCCCGGAACGGTTGAGCGGGGGCGAGCAGGGGGCGAGCGGGGGCGGAAAGGGGAGCCTGAGCGACACAGATCACCGCCTGCCTGGCTGCGCGGCCGCACCGTATGTGGGTAGTCTCAGACGGACTGCATAAGTTACTGCTTAGTAATAGACGCCTCGCAGGCCTGAGGAGCCCCGAAATGCAACTCGCCGCGATCATCGTGTCGCTGGTCCTAATCGCGGTCGGCGTCGCGCTGTTCGGCCGTGCCATCCTGCAGATCTACCAGTTCGTACGGCTCGGCCAGGCCGTGCCCGCAGGCACCCGGACCGACGCTCCCGCCGAGCGCACCCTCACCGTGGCCAAGGAGTTCCTCGGCCACACCCGGATGAACCGGTGGGGCATCGTCGGCGTCGCGCACTGGTTCGTGGCGGTGGGCTTCTTCTCCCTGCTGCTCACGATCGTGAACGCCATCGGCCAGCTCTTCAAGGCCGACTGGATCCTGCCGGTCATCGGCGACTGGGCGCCGTACAACGTCTTCGTCGAGTTCCTCGGCACCATGACCGTGCTCGGCATCCTGACGCTGATCGTCATCCGGCAGCTGAACCGGCCGGGCAAGCCGGGCCGCAAGTCCCGCTTCGCGGGCTCCAACACGGGCCAGGCGTACTTCGTCGAGGGCGTCATCCTCGTCGTCGGCGTCTGCATCTTCATGCTGCACGCCCTGGAGGGCGCCCAGCACCACGTGGACGGCTACGAGGCCTCGTTCTTCCTCTCGTACCCGTTCGTCTCGTGGTTCTCCGGCATGGACGTCTCGACGCTCCAGAACCTGACGTACTTCTTCGCCGGTCTGAAGATCGCGACGTCGTTCATCTGGATGATCACGGTCTCCCTGAAGACCGACATGGGCGTCGCCTGGCACCGCTTCCTGGCCTTCCCCAACATCTGGTTCAAGCGCAAGGCCGACGGCTCCACCGCGCTCGGCGCGCTCCTGCCGATGACGAGCGGCGGCAAGGAGATCGACTGGGAGGACCCGGACGAGGACACCGTCTTCGGCGTCAGCCAGGTCGAGCAGTTCTCCTGGAAGGGCATCCTCGACTTCTCCACCTGCACCGAGTGCGGCCGCTGCCAGTCGCAGTGCCCCGCCTGGAACACCGGCAAGCCGCTCTCGCCGAAGCTCCTGATCATGTCGCTGCGCGACCACGCGCACGCCAAGGCCCCGTACCTGCTCGCCGGTGGCGGCAAGACCATGGAGGGCGAGGAGAAGGCGACCGCCGAGCAGCTCGCCGACGTCCCCGCCGCCGCCCTCGCCGAGGCCGAGCGCCCGCTGATCGGCACGCTGGAGGCCGTATCCGACGGCGGCTCCGCCGCGGGCGGGGTCATCGACCCCGACGTCCTGTGGTCCTGCACCACCTGCGGCGCCTGCGTCGAGCAGTGCCCCGTCGACATCGAGCACATCGACCACATCGTCGACATGCGCCGCTACCAGGTGATGATCGAGTCCGCGTTCCCGTCCGAGGCGGGCACGATGCTCAAGAACCTGGAGAAGAAGGGCAACCCCTGGGGCCTCGCCAAGAAGCAGCGCCTGGAGTGGACCAAGGAGGTCGACTTCGAGGTCCCGGTCGTCGGCAAGGACATCGAGGACCTCACCGAGGTCGACTACCTGTACTGGGTCGGCTGCGCGGGCGCCCTGGAGGACCGGGCCAAGAAGACCACGAAGGCCTTCGCGGAGCTCCTGCACATCGCGGGCGTCAAGTTCGCGATCATGGGCGGCGACGAGAAGTGCACCGGCGACTCGGCCCGGCGACTCGGCAACGAGCCGCTGTTCCAGCAGCTGGGCGCGGAGAACGTGGCCTCCCTGAACATGGCGTTCGGGGAGTCCCTCGACGAGGACGGCGGTGTGGACGAGTCGACGAAGAAGCCCAAGTCGGCGAAGAAGATCGTCTCCACCTGCCCGCACTGCTTCAACACCATCGCGAACGAGTACCCGCAGCTCGGCGGCGACTACGAGGTCATCCACCACACCCAGCTGCTCCAGCACCTCATCGACGAGGGCAAGCTGGTCCCGGTGACCCCGGTCGAGGGCCTGATCACCTACCACGACCCGTGCTACCTGGGCCGGCACAACAAGGTCTACACGCCGCCGCGCGAGATCATGTCCGCCGTCCCGGGCCTGCGTCAGCAGGAGATGCACCGCCACAAGGAGCGCGGCTTCTGCTGCGGCGCGGGCGGCGCGCGGATGTGGATGGAGGAGCGGATCGGCAAGCGCATCAACACGGAGCGCGTGGACGAGGCCCTCAGCCTCAACCCGGACATCGTGTCGACCGCCTGCCCGTTCTGCCTCGTCATGCTCACGGACTCGGTGAACGGCAAGAAGAACGACGGCGCGGCCAAGGAGTCCCTCCAGGTCGTCGACGTCGCCCAGTTGCTGCTGGACTCGGTGAAGACCCCGGCCGACAACCCGCCCCCGGCGGGCGAGGCCGAGACGGAGAGCGAGCCGGAGCCCGAGCCGGTGAAGTGAGCCGATGCCGGTGACCCGGTGAGGTGAGCCGTACAAGACGGTCGTAACGGGCCGGTTCCGCCCTGGCGGAACCGGCCCTTCGTCGTTCGTGTAAACCTGTGGTGCTCATGACGACTGTGACGACTCAGGGGTGGGTGGCTTGAGGAGATCCGGTATACGGCTGCTGGCCGCCGCCGTCGGCGGCGCCCTGGTCCTCGCGGGCTGCGGCGGCGACGGCGAGTCCCACGCCCGCCCCGCGCCCGACGGGCTCACGGCCCGGGGCGCGCCCCAGAAGGCCGTCCCGCAGGGCAGGGGCAGCAAGGTGCCCGACGACTTCAACGGCGACGGCGCCCGCGACCTCGTCCTCGACGACCTGGCGCACCGCGGGCACGGCGACGACCCCGGCATCGGCGTGGTGTACGGCACTCGCGCCGGGCTCTCCCCCGGCACCCGGCAGCTGCTGACCGCGCGCGCCAACGGCGCCCGTACGAAGGGCGAACTGCCCGCCGCGTTCGAGTCGGAGGCGGCCTGCGACCTGGACGCGGACGGGTTCACCGACCTGGTGGTGTCGACGGATCCGCCCTACGACGGCCAGGGGCAGCCGCCGGTGCCGCTCCAGCTCCTCTTCGGCTCCCCGAAGGGCCTGACCGGCAAGGCCGTCAAGCTCCGGGTGCCCGCGCGGGCGCGGCTCGGCAACGACTGGCCGGACCAGCCGGTGTGCGGCGACTTCGACGGGGACGGCGCCCAGGACCTCGTGCTGCACGCGAGCGGCGCCCATCTGACCTTCCTGCGCGGCCCCTTCACCCGCGCGGGCGGGCCGCGCGCGGCCGCGGCCCCGCTCACCGCGCCCGGCAACGAGCTGGTGACGGGCGGCCCCGCCGTGGACGTGAACCGCGACGGCTACGACGACCTGGCGGTCCGCGCGGAGGCGGGCGCGTCCCGTGGCTCCCTGGTCCTGGGCGGGCCCAAGGGGCCGAGCCGCACCGGGGCGCTGCTCCCCGCGGGCACGGACACGGCCTTCGGCACGTTCCGCGGCGGCCGTGCGGTGGACGCGGCGCTCCCGGGGCCGCGCGGCATCGCCCTGCGCTACGACGTGCCCGGCACCGCGCGGGCCACCCTCGCGGTGCGCGACGCCTCCGTGCGGACCGGCGACTTCGACGGCGACGGCCGCAGCGAGCTCGTCGTGACCGGGGGGCGCCCCGGCGAGGTGTGGCTCTACCGGGGCCGGGCCCAGGGCCTCGCGGCCCGCGCCACAGCCACGCTCGCCCCCACGGGCGGAGGCGAGGGCCTCCAGGTCCTGAAGGTGGCCGACTTCGACGGCGACCGCCGCGCGGACGTGGTCGTACGGACGTCCACGGGCCGGGGCACGGACCGCGTGGAGGTGTACCGGGGCGTGCGCTCCGACGCCCTGGTGGAGCGGAAGCCGAGCCTCACCTTCTCCACCACCCTGTTCGCGAACCGCTAGCCCGCAAGCTCCGGTTCACTTCACAGCCCACCTCGCACAACCATTCGTACAGCCCGCCGGTCACATCCCCGGAAGGACCACTTCACTCACGGGGAGCGTACGTGCGCGCAAGGAACCTGGCCCTCACGGCGACCGCGGTCGCCGTCGCCGCCGCCGGTGTCACGCTGCCGCTGGCCGGGACGGCCGCGGCCGAGGGTGCCACCGTCCGCAAGGACGACTTCAACGGCGACGGCCACCGCGACCTCGTGATCGGTACGCCGGGGGCCAATTCCGTGACCGTGACGTACGGTTCGGCGGCCGGTGTCGGCGAGCGCCGGTCCACCACGGTCACGCAGGACACGGCCGGGGTGCCCGGAGTCACCGAGAAGGGCGACGAGTTCGGCGAGAGCGTCACCAGCGGCGACGTGAACAACGACGGCTACGCGGACCTGGTCGTCGGCGCCCCGGGAGAGAAGACCCCGGGCAAGTCCGGCGGCACGGTCACGATCGTCTGGGGCGGCAAGGACGGCTTCACCAAGGGCGGCACGGCGCTCACCGCGCCCGCCGGCAGCGAGCGCCGCTTCGGCGAGGCCGCCGTCTTCGTCGACTTCGACGGCGGCGATGCCGCCAACCTCGCCGTGATCAGCGGAAACAGCTGGTGGTACTACCCTGACAGCGGCCTCCCGCAGGACGGCCGCGCGATCGGCCTGGAGACCGACTTCCTGCCCGAGGGCGTCCGCCTGGACAACATGACGGCGGGCCACTTCACGTCCAGGGACGGCTACACGTTCGTCCTCACCGGCGAGCGCGCGGACGGTGGCGCGTACACGGCCTATATGAAGGGCGGTGCGGGCGACCTCGGCTACTGGTCCGGCGTCCTCGCCGAGGGCGACGACCCGAGCGCCTCGCGCGACCCGCTCGCCGTGGGCGACGTCGACGGCGACGGCTACGACGACCTGGTCACGGGCAACCCCCGCGCGGCGAAGGGCGGCGCCGTCAGCGTCCGCTACGGCGCCGACACGAAGTTCGGCGCACCCGTGACGTACACGCAGGACAGCGCGGGCGTGCCCGGGAGCGACGAGCCGGGCGACGCGTTCGGCGGGTCGGTGGCGGCGGGCGACGTGACGGGCGACGGCCGTGCGGACGTCGCCGTCGGCGCGCCCGGCGAGACGGTCGGTGCCCCGTCCGTGCGGGGCGCGGGCGGCGTCGTCGTCCTCAGGAGCGGCGCCCGCGGCCTGGGGAACGGCCGTGCCGTGCACCAGGACTCGCCCGGGGTGCCGGGCGTCGGCGAGACCGGCGACGCGTTCGGGTCCAGCGTCCGGCTGAAGGACGTCACCAAGGACGGCAGGGCGGACCTGGCGGTCGGCGCGGGCGGCGAGGACATCGGCTCGGGCTCCGCCGCGCGGCGGGACGCGGGTGCCGTGTGGGTCCTGCGCGGCTCCGCGGGCGGCGTCACGGCCTCGCACGCGGCCTCGTTCAACGGCTCCGACGTCGGCGTACGGCTGCCCGCGGGCGCGGGCGGCGTCGGCAGGGCCTTCGGCGAAACCCTTCGCTGACCTTCCCTCTCCTCATTCCTCATCTCTCCCAGCACAGTTGGAGCAACCTTGCGCAAGAAGACCCTGTCGGCCGCGGTGCTGTGCGCCGCGACCGTGATCGGTGTCGCGGGCCTGTCCGTCACGCCCGCCGCGGCGGCCGAGCCCGCGCCCCGGCCGAAGGCCGACTTCAACGGCGACGGCTTCGCGGACCTCGCGGTCGGCGTCCCCGACGCGACCGTCGGAGGCAAGACCAAGGCCGGTTACGTGAACGTGGTCTGGGGCGGCAAGAACGGCCTCGGCAAGCACGGTTCGGCGACCATCAGCCAGGACACGGCCGGAGTCCCCGGCAACGCCGAGAAGGACGACGGCTTCGGCCACACGGTGAAGCCCGCCGACATGAACGGCGACGGCATCACGGACATCGTCGTCGGCACCCCCGACGAGGACAACGGCCCGACGCTGAGCGCGGGCACCGTCACGGTCCTGTGGGGCTCGAAGTCCGGCATCAAGGGCGGCTTCACGGCCGCCAACGGCGAGTACTCCGACAACAGCCTGGGCGCGGTCCTCACCACCGGCGACTTCGACGGCGACGGCAAACAGGACATCGTCCTGAACTCCCACTTCGACGAGTCCAGCGCGCTGATGCTGCGCCCCGGCCCGTTCAAGGCGGGCACGCCCGCGAAGCTGTCGCGCATCGACAGCTGGCACTTCGGCGGCCCGCGCGCGGTCACGACCGGCGACTCCGACGGCGACGGCCGCGACGACCTGGCGCTGGCGTACGGCGGCATGGAGATCCTGGGCACCAGGGTCGTCAGCCGCGCCTCCGGCGAGTGGAAGACCCAGTGGTCCACCGGCAACGGGTCGACCGCGCTCGCCGCGGGCGACTTCGACGGCGACGGCACGACGGACCTGGCCCTGGGCGGCGTCCAGGCCAACCCGGAGTCGGAGGACCCGAGCGAGGCGTTCTGCCAGAGCCCGGTGGGCGGCGCGATCGCCACGGTCTACGGCAAGAAGGACACCGCGCTCGGCGGCCCGGTCGCCTGCACCACGCAGGACTCCCCGGAGGTCGGCGGCACCGCCGAGATCGAGGACAACTTCGGCGCGCACCTGGCCGTGGGGAACCTCGACCGGGACGGCGTCGACGAGCTGATCGTGGGCGCCGACACGGAGACAGTGGGCACCGCGAAGAAGGCGGGCAGCTACTGGACGCTGGCCTCCGCGGGCACCGGCAAGCCCTTCGTGGGCCCGTCGTTCACCCAGAACTCGGCGGGCGTCCCCGGCACGGCCGAGGCGGGCGACCGCTTCGGCGCGGCCGTCGCCACCGGTGACTTCAACGGCGACGGCTACCCCGACACGGCGGTCGGCGCGCCCGGCGAGGACGCGGCGACCGGCGGCGTCTGGTACGGCCGGACCCCGAAGGACGGCCCCAACCCGGACCAGGTCACCGTCACCCCGGGCAAGCTCGCCCTCAAGGGAGCCCACAAGTACGGCACGGTCCTGGGGCGCTAGCCCCACCGCCCCCGTACGGGCCGGGGCCGCGCGCTGCCGCGCGCGGTTCCGGCCCCCGGCTTTCCTGCCCGTGAACGCCGATGGCCCCCTCACCGAACCAGTGAGGGGGCCATCGACTTCATGGAGCGCCCGGCAGGCCTTGCACCTACATTTCCCATCGGATGATGGGCGTCTTTCCTTGGACCACAGACGCGCGACTCCGGTGTTGTGCGCCGAAGTTGTGCCTTGATCTTACACAGCTTCAGGCGCCGGATCCAACTCCGCGGCGCGCGTCCGGCGCGGCCGTGCCTGCCTCCGGCGCGCGGGGCGACCTGCCGACGCGTACGCCGGCACCGGCACCCGGCACGCGCGTCGGGGCGGAGCCCCCAACTCCCCATCACAGCAAGGTAACTTCACCCCAGGGGCACACAACCCTCACACCCCGTCAGCGGTCTCTCCTAGGCCAAGGTCCAGGCCAACGCATACGCAAACGCGCGACCGGGACCCGGCACCCCTGTCATCAGACCCGCAGGAGAGATCACCGCATGGCTCAGCGCAAGCGCACCGCCTCCCGCGACACCCGGCCCCACAGACCCGGCCGCCACCTCCGCCTCGCCGCCGCCACGACCGCCGTGGCGCTCACCGGCGGGCTCCTCCTGGGCGCCGTACCGACGGCCTCCGCGGCGCCGCGGGCCGCGCTCCCGGCCGCGGACGCCGACTTCGACGGCGACGGCTACGCGGACGTCGCCACCTCCGCCCCCTTCACCTACGTGAACGGCAAGAAGGCGGCGGGCGCCGTCGTCGTCACGTACGGGAAGGCGAGCGGCGTCGACCGTTCCGTGAAGTACACGCAGAACAGCCAGGGCGTCCCCGGGGACGCCGAGGCACAGGACTGGTTCGGCAACGAGCTGGCGTACGGGGACTTCGACAGCGACGGCTACGACGACCTGCTCGTGAGCGTCTCCGGCGAGGACGTCGGCCGCGACAAGGACGGCGGCAGCCTGCAGATCCTGTGGGGCTCGGCGATCGGCCTGCGGGGCGGCACGACCCTGAAGGACCCGCGCCCCAGCAAGCACGACAACTTCGGCGGGGTCCTCCAGGCCGGTGACTTCGACGGCGACGGCAAGGACGACATCGCCATGGGCACGGTGACCACGGCGGTCGTCGACGTCTACCGCGGCGGCTTCACCCGCGGGGGCAGGACCGGCGGCCACTACACCGTCACCCCCCGCATCCACGGCAACGGCGAGGTCGGCGTCAAGAACCTGCACTCCGGCGACGCCAACGGCGACGGCAAGGACGACCTGATCGTCAACGGCTACGAGAACGACACCCAGCGCGGCTACGACGCCAACTGGTGGATCCCCGGCTCCCGTTCCGGCCTCAAGGTGTCCTCCGCGCAGAAGCTGCTGCCCGGCGTCATCACGGACCTGGGCGACACCGACAAGGACGGTTACGACGACGTCGTCATCGGCAACCACTGGGACAGCGGCATCCCGGGCGCGGCCAAGGGCGGCGCGGTGCACGTCGTGCACGGCGGGGCGCGGGGCCCGGCGCACGGCGACCGGGACAAGTTCACCCAGGACACCTCCGGCGTCCCCGGCGGCAGCGAGAAGGGCGACAGCTTCGGCAACGAGCTGGACCTCGGCGACGTCAACGGCGACGGCAACCTCGACCTGGTCGTCGGCGCCCCCGGCGAGACCGTCGACGGCGTCGAGGACACGGGCGCGGTGACCGTCCTGTACGGCCGTGCCAACGGCTCCGGCCTCAGCGGCCGCGGCGCGAAGCTCCTCACCCAGGACAGCCCCGGCGTACCGAACTCCAACGAGAAGCACGACTTCCTCGGCACGGACGTGCACGCCGACGACCTGAACGGCGACGGACGCGCGGACGTGATCCTGGGCGCCCACGGCGAGAACGGCGGCAACGGCGCCGTCTACCCCCTGCTCTCCGCCCCCGACGGCTCCCTCAAGGGCACCTCCGGCGTCTACCCCGGCACAGCGGGCCTCCCGACCACGGGCACCCCCCGCCTGGGCGCCAACTTCGCCGACTGAGACCCCCCCTGCCCACCTCCGGCCGGGCCCACCGCACGGGCCCGGCCCTCCCTCCCCAAGGAGCCCCTGTGCGCCTGCGCACCGCAGCACTCCTCACCACCACCCTCACCGCCGCGACGCTCACCCCGCTCGCACTGCCCGCGACGGCGACGGCGGCCCCCGCCAAGCACGCGGACGACTTCAACGGAGACGGCTACCGGGACTACGCCACCCCGCAGTCGGGCGAAGGCAACAAGGGCGGATCCGTCCACGTCACCTTCGGCACGGCGAACGGCCCCGGCACCCGGACCCAGGTCGTCGACCAGGACAGCCCGGGCGTCCCCGGCGCCGACGAACGGGGGGACTCCTGGGCCGAGGGCACCCGTGTGGCCGCCGACTTCGACCGCGACGGGTACGGAGACCTCGCCGTGTCCGCCGTGGGCGAGAAGGTCGGCCGGAACCGCGGCCAGGGCTCGGTGACCGTGCTGTGGGGGTCACCGACCGGCCTGAAGGGCGGCACGGAGATCCCCAACAAGGCCCCCGGCGCGCGGAAGGCCTTCGGGTACGGCCTCGCCACCGGCGACTTCAACGGAGACGGCAGACCGGACCTGGCGGCGACCAACGGCGGTGCGGTGTACGTCTACAAGGGCGGCATCTCCCGCTCCGGCGTGGGCGGTTCCGTGCAGCGCCTCGCCAAGCGGGGTCTGTCCCCCGACGACCTGATCGCGGGCAGGGTCACCAAGGACCGCGCGACGGACCTGGTCGTCGTCGGCCAGGTGATCAGGGACTGGAAGGAGACGGGCGACGCCTGGTTCGTCAAGGGCGGCACCACCCTCAAGCCCGGCGCGACGCTGCGCCTCGGCGCGTACGCGGACAGCACGAGCGGTGTGATCGCCGACTTCGACAAGAACGGGTACGGCGACCTCGCGCTCGGCAACTACGCGGACGCCAAGTACAAGGGCGCGGTGGCCGTGTGGCGCGGCGGCAGGAACGGCCCGGGTACGGCGACCCGGCTCACGCAGGGCACCCCCGGCGTGGCGGGCGCCCCGGAGAAGGGGGACCGCTTCGGCGGATCCGTCTCGGCGGGCGACACCAACGGTGACGGGTACCCGGACCTGGCGGTGGGCGCGAGCAGCGAGGACGTCGGCGGCACGCGGGACGGGGGCGGTGTCCACGTCCTGCGCGGCGGCGCGGGCGGCCTGAAGGGCGCCGGGTCGAAGTGGTTCGCCCGCGACAGCGCGGGGATCCCGGGCGCCCCCTCCGAGGGGGACCGCTTCGGCAGCACGGTACGCCTGCGGGACACCGACCTCGACGGCTACGCGGACCTGTACGCGCACGGCGAGGTCGACCCGGTCCGCCTGCCCGGCTCCCCGTCCGGGATCAAGAACAGCGGGGTGACCCGCGTGGAGTACGGAATCGTCGAGGGCTTCCTCCAGTAGGACAGAGTCGGCCCCGGCCCTCGCGGAGGACGCTCACGGGTGCGGGGCAAGGGCCGAGGGGATGGCGCCGCCCCTCACCACAACCCTCGCCCAACCTCATGTGTCACACAGGTGAAGACCAAGCGTCACCCACAGAGTTGGAGCACCCGTGCGCACACGCACCCTCGCCCTGGCCGCCGCCTCGGCGCTCGCGGCGACCGGCCTCACCCTGCCGTTCGCCGCGAGCGCGGGGGCCGCGCCCGGCGGCGCCACCCCGCCCGTCAAGGCCGACTTCAACGGGGACGGCTACGAGGACCTCGCCGTCGGCGTCCCCGCGGGGAGCGTCGGCGGAAAGGCCGAGGCCGGGTACGTGAGCGTGGTCTGGGGCGGGCCCCGGGGGCTGAGCGTCAAGGACAACGTACGGATCAGCCAGGCGACGGCGAACGTGCCGGGCGCCCCGGAGGCCGGGGACCGCTTCGGCGCGGCCGTGGCCGTGGCCGACTTCGACGGCGACGGGCTCACGGACCTCGCGGTCGGCGCCCCGGGCGAGGACGTCGACGGCAAGGCGGACGCGGGCAACGCGACCGTCGTGCACGGCGCGAAGGACGGCTTCGGCAAGGCCAACAGCGCGGGCCGCGGCGCCAAGGCCAAGGACAGCTACGGCAACGCCCTGGCCGCCGCCGACTTCGACGGCGACAAGCGGACCGACCTGGCCATCGGCGGCACCGACAAGGTCGTCGTCAACTACGACCCGCGCGGCGCGAAGACCCAGCCGGGCATGGGCGACCGCATGGGCGGCCGCGCCCCCGTCCTGTCCACGGGCGACTTCGACGACGACGGCCTCACCGACCTGGCCGTGGCCTACTACACCAAGCAGCAGCCGTACACCCAGTCCCACGTCCACCTCTACCGCTACGACAAGCAGGAGCGCCGCCTCCTCCTGTCCTGGGCCAGCAGCAACGGCGCCGCCTCCGCCCTCGCCACCGGCGACTTCAACGGCGACGGCCTGGACGACCTCGCGCTCGGCAACTGCCGCGAGATCGCCGACGAGAACATCGACGACCCCTGCGGCCCCGAGGAGCTCACCAAGGGCGGCGGCGTCCACATCCGCTACGGCAACCCCAACGGCTCCTTCGGCTCCCGGACCCAGACCCTCAACCAGGGCACCCCGGGCGTCCCCGGCGCCGCCGAGAAGGGCGACGGCTTCGGCGAGGCCGTCACCGCCCGCGACATCGACAACGACGGCTACACCGACCTGATCGTCGGCGCCCCCGGCGAGGCCATCGGCAGCAAGAAGACCGCGGGCAGCGTCACCGTCCTGTACGGCGCCAAGAAGGGCATCCTCGACGCCGACGACGAGCTCGGCGACGGCAAGGCCAACGGCTACGCCTTCCAGCAGGACACCAACCAGATCCCCGGCCCCGCCGAGACCGGCGACCGCTTCGGCGCCGCCCTCGCCACCGGCGACTTCGACCACGACGGCAAGCCCGACCTGGCCACCGCCGCCCCCGGCGAGAACGCCTCGTCCGGCGGCGTCTGGGCCTCCCCGGACGTCCTGCCGCCCGGCACCACCGTCTTCACCCCCAAGTCCCTGAAGCTGCCCGCGCCTTCGTCCGCGCTGACGTACGGCGCCGTCCTCGGCCGCTAGGCCGCCGCACCGCCCGCACCACCCGAGGCACCCGCGTCACAGCAGGTCACCCGCGCCCCGGGGGCCCTGAGGACAACCCCTCAGGGTCCCCCTAGGGGTTGTCACAGGTCGGCCGCAAACGGACTCTCCCCCACAGGAGGGGCGCGGCCGCCCCGCCGGACCAGGTACGTTCGATTCCGTGGCTGGATTCAGGATCGGACGCGGCGGCCGGGACAACCGCGCACAGCAATCGGGACGCCCCCAGGGACACCAGGGGGGACACCAGGGACCGGGACAGAGCCCTCAGCAGGGTCCCGGGCAGGCCCCGTACGGACAGCGGCCCCCGCACCAAGGCGGCGGCCAGACGCCGTACGGCTACCCGCCCGCGCCCTCGCACGGGCACCCCGCCCCGCCCCAGTACGGCGGCCAGGGCCCCGGCCCCGGCCAGTACGGCGGCGGCCAGTACGGCGGCGGCCAGCACCACGGCGGCGCCCAGCAGTGGCCCCAGCCCCCCGGCGGCCGGGACGAGCCCGAGTACTTCGGCGGCCAGGGCGGCCACGGCAGCCATGGCGGACACGGCGGACACGGCGGCGGACACGACCCGTACGCCGCCAACAACCCCGGCAGCACCCAGGCCTTCTCCCTCGGCGAGGACCCGTACAACGACGGGGACACCTACCGCGCGGGCCAGGCCCCGGCCGGCCCCATCGGCCCCAAGCTGCCCTGGAAGGACCTGCTGCGCGGCATCGTGCTGCGCCCGGGCCCGACCTTCCTGCAGATGCGCGACTACGCGATGTGGGCCCCGGCGGTCATCGTCACGTTCCTCTACGGCCTGCTCGCCGTCTTCGGCTTCGACGAGGCCCGCGAGGACGTGCTCAACGCCACGCTGTCCACGGCGATCCCGTACGTCCTCACCACCGGCGTCGCGATCTCCCTGAGCGCCCTCATCCTCGGCGTCGTCACGCACAGCCTGGCCCGCCAGTTCGGCGGTGACGGCGCCTGGCAGCCGACCGTCGGCCTGTCCATGCTGATCATGGCGATCACGGACGCGCCGCGCGTCATCGTCGCCCTGTTCCTCGGCGGCGGCAACGGCTTCGTCCAGCTGCTCGGCTGGGCCACCTGGCTCGCGGCGGGCGCCCTGCTCACCCTGATGGTGAGCAAGTCACACGACCTGCCCTGGCCCCGCGCCCTCGGCGCCAGCGCCATTCAGCTGCTCGCGATCCTGTCGATCATCAAGCTCGGTACGTTCTGACGCCGCCGCGCACGCACGCGAGTCCAGGGGCCCCGGCGGGTACGACCGCCGGGGCCCTTGCTCATGCCCGCCTCCGTCACGTACCTTGCAATGCAATGTTCCAGGCGAAGCAAGGAACCGAAGGGGGGCGGGGGATGACGGATCCGCTGACGAAGGCCGCGAGCCAGCTGCGCAAGGGCGTCCTGGAGTACTGCGTCCTGGCCCTGATGCGGGACGGCCCGCGCTACGGGGTGGAGCTGGTCGAGGAGCTGTCCGCCGTCGCCGTGATGACGACGAGCCAGGGCACGATCTACCCGCTCCTGGCCCGGCTGCGCCGCGACCGCCTGGTGGACACGGAACTGCGCGAGTCCCCCAGCGGCCCGCCCCGCCGCTACTACACGCTCACGCCCGAGGGCCGCACCGCCCTCGCGGACTTCCACACGAGCTGGCCGCTCTTCCGGGACGCGGTCGACCACTTCCTGGCCCCGGCGCCCGGCACGTCGCACGACACGGAGACCCCTCATGAACGCTCTTGACCACGCCCTGGTCCGCGCCTACCTGACCGAGGTGGAGCGGGCCACGAGCGCCCTGGAGCCGGCCCGCCGCCAGGAACTGCTGGCCGATCTGCGCGAGCACGTCGAGTCCCGCATCGCCGACGCGGGCGCGCCCGACGACGCCACGGTGCGCGGGATGCTCGCGGACCTCGGCACCCCGGCGGCCATCGCGGCCTCGGCCCTGGCGGAGTCCGCACCGGCTCCGGCACCGGCTGCAGCCCCGGCCGCGGCGGGGGCCACCGCCGATTCCGGCTCCGACGCCGTCCGCACCAAGCTGACGATCCTGCTGCTGCTCTGCGCCGCCCCGCTCGGCCTGCTCTGGCACCCCTTCGCGACGGTGGTGGCGGGTGGCGCCGGCCTCTATCTGCTGTCGAAGTCCACCCGGTGGACCACCCGGCAGAAGGTCACGGGCACGGCCCTGACCCTGCTGGTCCCGCTCCTGCCGGTGCTCGTCGGCCTGCTCCTCGCGGCGGGCCGCATCGGCCCGATGGAACTGCTCCTGCTGATGTTCTTCAGCCTGGTCCTGCCGGTGCTCGGCGCGCGGCTGCTGTGGCGGGCGGCGCGGGGCGCCCGGGCGGCGGCCGGGGCCTGAGCCCCGACGCAGAACGACGGCGCGCCCCCACCCGTTACGGATGGGGGCGCGCCGTCGCACGTGAAGGAACCGCTCAGGCGTCGAGAACCTGCCCGTGCCGCTTCACGACCGGCGGCTCGACGCTCCACGGGAAGTTGATCCACTCGTCGGTCCGCTTCCACACGTACTCGCACTTCACGAGCGAGTGGGACTTCTCATAGATCACGGCGGAGCGGACCTCGGCGACGTGGTCGAGGCAGAAGTCGTGCACGAGCTTCAGCGTCTTGCCGGTGTCGGCGACGTCGTCGGCGATGAGCACCTTCTTGTCGGTGAAGTCGATCGCGTTCGGCACCGGGGCCAGCATGACCGGCATCTCCAGGGTGGTCCCGACGCCCGTGTAGAACTCCACGTTCACCAGGTGGATGTTCTTGCAGTCGAGGGCGTACGCGAGGCCGCCCGCGACGAAGACGCCGCCGCGGGCGATGCTCAGCACGACGTCGGGCTCGTACCCGTCGTCGGCGATCGTCTGGGCGAGATCACGGATCGCGCCGCCGAACTTCTCGTACGTAAGGTTCTCGCGCACGTCGCTCATGGGGGATGTCACACCTGGGTCCGATGGAAGTTGAGGAAGGAACGGGAAGCGGTGGGCCCGCGCTGGCCCTGGTAACGCGACCCGTAGCGCTCGGACCCGTACGGGGCCTCGGCGGGCGAGGTCAGCCGGAACATGCAGAGCTGCCCGATCTTCATCCCCGGCCAGAGCTTGATCGGCAGCGTGGCGAGGTTCGACAGCTCCAGGGTCACGTGCCCCGAGAAGCCGGGGTCGATGAACCCGGCGGTGGAGTGCGTGACGAGCCCGAGCCGCCCGAGGCTCGACTTCCCCTCGAGCCTGCTCGCCAGGTCGTCGGGGAGCGTGATGACCTCGTACGTCGACGCGAGCGCGAACTCCCCCGGGTGGAGGATGAACGGCTCGTCCCCCTCCGGCTCGACGAGCCGGGTCAGGTCCGCCTGCTCGACGGAGGGGTCGATGTGCGGGTACCGGTGGTTCTCGAACACCCGGAAGTACCGGTCGAGGCGCACGTCGATGCTCGACGGCTGCACCATGGATTCGTCGTAGGGATCGATCCGTACCCGCCCGGCGTCGATCTCGGCCCGGATGTCCTTGTCTGAGAGAAGCACGCACCGAGGATACGCAGAGCGCGCGGGAAGGCCGCAATTTGCGCAATGCGGCACCCGCGCGCTCTGTCGCCGTACTGGCGGTGGTGGTGCGGGGCGGAGGGGCGCACAGCCCTTTCCTCCGCACCCCCCCGCTTACCGCTTCTCGAACTCCACCGGCACCGCGTGGCGGAGCCGCGCACACCGCGGACAGCGGATGAGGCGGCCGGGCCCGAGCCGGTCGGCCTGCTGCATCGGGAACGAAGCGGTGCTGAACACGTGCCCCTCGGCACAGCGGACGACGGTGCGCTCCATCAAGTCTTTGAGTCCCTTCCCCAAAGCCGTAACTGGCGGACGACGAAAGCCACATTACGGGATGAAAGGGACGCCACTCCAGGCGGCACTCCGACCCCTCACGCCCCCCACACACGACCCCCGGATCCGGCACGCCGAGACCTCCCGAGGGGCCTTGGGAAGACCCCCCACCGTACGCCCCAACTCCCTTCGCCCGCAGTCACGCAGACCCCACACAGCGCAGCCGGGCCCTCGGGGCGCGGTGCCCGGGGCCTGGGATGAGGTAGAGTGTGCGACAGTACGAAACCGGTTCAACCGGTGTACCGCGCGGGTGTAGTTTAATGGTAGAACATCAGCTTCCCAAGCTGAGAGCGCGAGTTCGATTCTCGTCACCCGCTCTTCTGAAGCCCCAGGTCAGCGACCTGGGGTTTGTTGTTTTCCGGGGCGGGTCTACCGCCCGAGCCGTGGCTCCAGCAGATCCAGCGCCTCCTCCCATCGGTACCGCTCCGCGCCGCCTCCCGCCTTCGGCTGATGGGGCTCGTACGAACCGATGAGCACACCCATCCCGCGCAGCCGCTCCAGGCTCTCCGCGTAGGCGGGGAGGGACGCCTGAGCGGCGTTCACGTACGGGAGGGTCCGACATCCTGCGCGGCGGTGATCAGCTTGCCGACGTCGGGGGCGACTCCGCAGGCGCAGACGATGACGTAGAGGAAGGGCTTCTCGCTCGGGGGTGTGGTCGGGGCGGTCACGCGAGGGCTCCCGGTCTGCGGTGGAGGTGGTGCGGCTCGGGCAGCGTACGGCGCGGGTAGCGGGGGGGGGGGCGGGATCGGTTGCGAGTTCTCGTGCGTCGGGGCGGCGGACGTTCTGGGCGGCGCAGTGTTCGGCCTCGGCCGTGGCGCGGCCGGTCGCTCGCCAGGCGTCGTCTTGACTCGGCCTCGGGCGCGGCCCGGCCGGTCGCTCGCCAGGGGGCGCCGGGAGTGGACAGGGCAGGGCCCGTGAGCGTTGGGGCAACTGCCGCCTAGGCTCGAGGGCATGGCTCCTATCGACGCAGACCTCGTTCACGACCTGGCGCCCGGCAGCGTGTTGCGGGTCTCCATCAATCTCGGGAATCCCGTTCTTGCTCAGGGCACGTCCGAGGCGCCGGGTGGGGTGGCTGTCGCGTTGGCTCGGGAGGTTGGGGGGCGGCTGGGGGTGCCGGTGCGGTTCGTCTGCTTCGACGCGGCTCGTAAGTCGTACGCCGCGATGGTTGAGGGGCACGCCGATTTGTGTTTTCTGGCCGTGGATCCGGATCGCGAGGAGGAGGTCGCGTTCAGTGCGCCGTACGTGCACATCGAGGGGATGTACGCGGTGGAGCAGGGCTCGCCGTTCGTCTCCGCCGCCGATGTGGACCGGGACGGGGTGCGCGTCGGCGTCAAGGAGGGGTCCGCGTACGACCTTTATCTGAGCCGTGCGCTCCGGCACGCCACTGTGGTGCGTGGTGTTGACGGTGTCGACGTGTTCCATGCCGAGGGTCTGGACGTGGCGGCCGGTATCCGCCAGCCGCTGACCGCGCACGTGGCCCGGCGCCCCGAACTGCGCCTGCTTGAGCCCGCGTTCATGACCATCCGGCAGGCCATGGGCACGACGCGGGAGCGGAGTCCGGAGACCGTGCGGTTCCTCAGCGAACTCGTGGCCGAGCTGGTGGCGTCCGGGTTCGTCGCCGAGGCGCTGCGCCGCTCCGGCCAGGATCCGGCGTTGGCCGCCCCCGTCGCGGTGTGACGCGCGAGACGGGGTGCGACGAGGGCCGGCCGCCAGGTCGGCCGGGAGCCAGGCCGCCAAGTCGCCAGGCCGCCAGGCGGAGAGGGCTGCCTCCCCGCCGCGGAAGGCGCCCGCACCAGGGCGGGCGCCAGGAATACCGTGTCCGCGCGGAGCAATATCTGTGCTCGCCGGGTGAGAAATAGGCGCGAGCCGTGGCGAGTATTTCTCGGGCCTCGCCCGGAGGGAAGTTATTGATCGTGTCCGGCCGATCGCGGCGTGCTACTGTCGATCGCAGTTGCAGGTGTGGTTGCCAGCAGGGTTTATTCCGACGGGGTAATCATCACGGCGACACGGAATGCGCGCAGTGCATTCCTGAAAACGCCTCCGAAGGAGAAATGACATGGCTGCCGGCACCGTGAAGTGGTTCAACGCGGAAAAGGGCTTCGGCTTCATCGAGCAGGACGGCGGCGGCCCCGACGTCTTCGCCCACTACTCGAACATCGCCACCCAGGGCTTCCGCGAGCTGCTGGAAGGCCAGAAGGTGACGTTCGACATCGCGCAGGGCCAGAAGGGCCCGACGGCCGAGAACATCGTTCCCGCCTGACACCCGCACCACCGCGCATACTTCGCAGCTGGGGCCCGCACCTTGGGATGCGGGCCCCAGCTCGCTGCTTTTCCGGGTACGACCCGCGTCATTTCATGTCATTTCAGCTTGTCGCTCCGGGTCGTTCTCGTTATTCCCCGTGCCGTCCTCTCGACGCACCAGGGAATGTGCTCTATGAATTTCAGGTGTGCACCGCGGTCCGTGTCCTGCGCAGGCGTGCGGAAATTGCCAGGCCGTACGCGGCGCGCGTGCGCGCTGCCGGAGAGCACCGTGCCCGTGCCGCTCGTCACCGACCCCGGACCGGAGCCGACCCCCTTACTCCTTCCCTGTGAGGCATCATGCGCTGTGTCATCGCCCGGTACCCGTTCGAGTTGACCAAGGAAGGGGTGCTGGCCTCGATGGAGGGCGTCACGCCCGAATTCGTCACGGGCGAGTCCGTGACCATCGGCCGCCGCCGCTACCCGGTCAAGCAAGTGGGCCAGGTCATCACCCGACAGGACCGCCGTGACTTCACCAGCGGCGAGATCGTCCGGGCCATGACCCGCCTCGGCTTCACCTGCCACGCGCAGCCCGAGGCGGCGCCGGCGGACGCCCCCACGCCGTTCCAGAACGCGTCGGCGCTGCTCGGCGGCACCGCCACCACGGAGATGTGACGACCGGCGGGAGACCGCCACCAGAGACCCGGTGAGGGCCCTGCCGACACGTGTCGGCAGGGCCCTCACCGGCGTCTCGCCGCAGCACCGCCCGCGGCGCGGCCCCCGGCCCCCACCGCCCCGGGCCGCAGGAAGCCCGGGGCCCGCCGCACGGCGGGGTGGCAGAAACAGAAGGTCGGCACAGCGTGAGGGTCGGCGGATGGTGTTGAATTCCCTCCGGGGCCCTGGTGCCGTACGGCACGGGGCCCCTCGACGCGTTGCACGACGAGGTGACATGGCAGCAGATAATCCGCTCAGCGATCGTCTGGACGACGACGACTACCCCGCGTACACGATGGGCCGGGCCGCCGAAATGCTCGGCACCACCCCCGGCTTCCTCCGGGCCATCGGTGAGGCGCGGCTGATCACTCCGCTGCGCTCGGAGGGCGGACACCGCCGGTACTCGCGCTACCAACTGCGGATCGCCGCCCGCGCCCGCGAACTCGTCGACCGGGGCACGCCGATCGAGGCCGCCTGCCGCATCGTCATCCTCGAGGACCAGCTCGAGGAGGCCCAGCGCATCAACGCCGAGTACCGCCGTGCCGCGGCTGCGGCGTCCGACCGTTCCGCCCCGGGCCCCGGCTGACCGCACGCGCGAACCGGCCGGGCCAGGACCGGTGGCCCCTCAGCGGCGCCGGGGTGCGAAGCGCCAGGGGCCCGAGAGGTCTCCTTCCGCGGTGAGGCCGTAGTGGGGAAGGTCGTGCCAGCGGGGGTCCGTGCGGGCGCGGAGGGCGGACCAGGCGGGCAGGGACGCGTCGTGGCCCGCGTCGACCGCGAGGCGGTAGAGGCGGTCGGCCTCGGCGCGGGAGCCCCGCCGGGCGCAGAGGTCGGCCAGGTCGGAGAGGGCCTCCACATGGCCCGCGTGGGCGGCGGCGCGGGCGTGGTGTCCGGCCGCCTCGTGGTCGCCCGACTGCTGTTTGAGGCGGGCCAGTTCGCCCAGGGCCTGGGTGCGGCCCAGGTCGGCGGCGCGCTGGTAGAGGCGCTCCGCCTCGGGCTTCCTGCCGTCGGACTCCCAGAGCCCGGCCAGTTGCAGCAGGACGCGCCCGCCCCCGGCGGCGGCCAGGCGTTCGGCGCCCTCGCTGTCGCCGCTCTTCTCCCGGCGCAGCACGAACTCGTTGAGCACCTGGGCGTCCCCGGCGCGGGCGGCGCGCAGGACGAGCGCCTCGGCCCCGGACTTGTCGCCGGACTTCTCGCGCAGCCGGGCGAGGAGGACGAGGGCGCCGGAGTTGCCCGCCCGGTTGGCGGTGTGGGCCAGGCGTTCGGCGCCTTCGGAGTCGCTGTTCTTCTCGCGCAGCCAGGACAGTTCGAGCAGCGCGAAGGTGCTGCCGCCGCCCGCCGCGCCGCACGCCATGCGCTCGGCCTCCGCGCCCGCGCCCTCCTCCTCCTTGAGCAGCGCGAGATGGGCGAGCGCGTCCGTGCTGCCGTACGAGGCCGCGCTGCGGTAGAGGCCCACCGCGGCCTCCCGGTCCCCGGCCTTCTCCCGCAGCCGGGCCAGCTCGGTCAGGGCGTACACGCTGCCCTGGCGCACGGCCGTGCCCAGGAACCGCTCGGCGCCCTCGCTGTCGCCCCACCGCCGCTTGAGCCGGGCCAGCTCGGTGAGGGCGAAGATGCTGCCGGAGTCCGCGGCGAGGTCGAGGGCGCGGGCCGCGCCCTCGCGGTCCCCGGCCTGCCGCCGCACCCCGGCGAGGCGCAGCGCCGGGCGCACCTTGCCCCGGGCGGCGGCCGCGATCACCAGGCGCTCCGCCGCCGCGCCGTCGCCCGCCTTCTCGCGCAGGCCCACCAGGTCGGAGAGGGCGTACGTGCTGCCGGTCTGGGTCAGGGCGAGGAACGCGAGCTCCTCGGCGCCGTGGCGGTCCCCCGCCTCCTCCCGGGACCGGGCGAGTCCCGCGTACGTCCTGATCTTGCCGGTGGCGGCGGCGTTCCTGGTCAGGCGCTGGGCGCCCTCCTCGTCCCCGGCCTCCTGGCGGAGCCGGACGAGGCGGGTCAGACAGGAGCTGTCGCCCTGGTTGGCGGCCTCGTGGGCCAGTTCCTCCGCCCGGCCCGGCTCGCCCTTGAGCTGGCGAAGGCGGACGAGTTCCCAGCGGGCCCTGCGGTCGTCCTCCCACGCGGCCTCGTAGAAGTCCTTCGCCCGGTCGAGGTCGCCGACGCCCTCGGCGATGCGGCCCAACTCGGGCCGCACGTCGGTGTTCCCGGCCTTCAGCGCCCGGCCGTAGAGGGACGCGGCGATCCGGAACCGGCCCCGCGTCTGCGCGGCGCGCGCCAGGGTGACGCTGTCGTCGGTGGTGAGGCAGTGGCGCTCGGCCGCGGCCCAGAAGGGGGCAGGGGGGCACAGCAGGCGGCGCTCGACGCGGCCGTACTGCTCCAGGTAGTCCGCGAGCCGGTAGGCCCGGCCCGTGCCCATGCCCGTGCCCATGCCCGTGCCGCTCCGGGACGCCACGGGCGTGAGCGGTCCCGGCACCCCGTGGCACGGCATGGCGCAGTACGCGAGGGCCTCCTCCAGCCAGGCGCTGCCGCGCAGGCCCCGCTCCTGGTCCTTCAGATAGCCCTCGGCGGCCTCGGCGAGCAGCTCGTGCGGCAGGGCGGGGCCGTGCCCCAGCCTGCGGTAGTCCATGGCGGCGTGGACGAGCGCCTTCTCCGCCGGGGGCGCGCACAGATAGCGCCGCATCAGTTCGGGCACGCCCGCGAGGAACTGGGTGATCTCGCCGTCGGTCGCCCCCGCGAGGGCGCTGGCGAGGCGCGGGTCGTGGTGAGCGCGCTGCCGCGCCCGGTACAGGTCGTGCTCGGTGAACGACTTGGGCACCACGACGCACCGGCCGATGCCGGTGAGGAGCTTGCGCTGCTGCTCGAAGCGGTCGTCGGCGCCGGTGGCCGAGGGCAGCGTCAGGGCCTCCCAGAAGCGGGGCCAGATGGTGGCGAGGACCAGGACCGGGCCGCGGCGCCGGTCGGTCAGGAGCGAGCGCAGGGCGGCGGCGATGCCCTCGGCGGTCCGGGCGTCGGGGGCGAGGAGGTAGTGCTGGATCTCGTTCAGCCAGATCACCGTCTGGGCGCCGACCTCCGCGAGGTGCACGAGGGCGGCGTCCGGGCGGGTCGGGTCGAAGGGGTGCCACACCCGCCACCCGGGCGGCAGCCGCCGCAGCACCTCCCAGCAGGCGCGGGTCTTGCCGGTCGAGGACTCGCCGACCAGCGTGACCATGAGGCTCTCGCCGCCGGTCGCCCGGTCCACGAGGTCGCCGAGGGCCGCGTCGTGGTCCCTCGGTACGTACGCGGGCAGCCTCGGCAGCGACCGGTCGCCGGGCACGCTGATCGACCGGTGCACCTCGAGGGCGAAAGGGTCGAGGTCGACGACGGGGCTGCCGAGGGGCTGGGCGAGCTGGGCGGCGACCCACATGCGCCGCACCCGCGTCGCCACCTTGCCCGGGTCCCGGCCCGCCCACCGGGCGAGCAGGAGGGCGACGGAGGCGACGTCCTCCTGCCCCGCCGGGAGCTCCGTGGAGCCGATGATGCGGTGGATGGTGGCCTTCGAGGGGCTGCCGGGGAGGGCGTCGTCCTGCCCGATCTCCTCCGCCATGCGCTGTGTCGACGGCGTCCCGGCGTCCACGTAGAGCTCGTAGACGTACTCCTTCAAGTCCCGCAGCGGGGCGGGAGTCACGCCCAGCGGCTGCGGAATCCGTCGCTGGCTCCCTTGCCGCGCACCACTCTTGCGACCGGTCATCGAAGCATCCTTGCGTGGGCGGGGCGCGGCCGCCGCGAAAGTGGCGGATTCGGCCGCGGACGGGGCGTCAGGGGCGGCCGGTCAGGAGACGAGGGCCCGGAAGGTCTCGTCGGCGGCCGCTCCGACGAGGGCGGACACGAGGCCGCTCAGGACGAATCCCAGCAGGGTCAGCCGCTCGCGACGGCTCAGGGGGCGTCGGGGCATGACGGGGCTCCTGTCTCGGTGGACTCGGGCGGCCGACCGGTTCGCCGGCCGGGATCCACTCTCGCGGACGGGCGCACGCCCGGGACGAGTTGAGACGAGACGGCGGCACGCGTACTGGCCCCGAGGGGTCCGGGTAGCCGCACGGGATGGGTGACATCCTCGTGGGCACGTGTTCGTGGACCGACCGGGAGCTCGTGCGGAGCGGCTGGTACCCGGTGGGGCGGCGGGACGCCGAGGGGCGTCTGCGGCACTACGCCGAGCGGTTCCCGGTCGTGGAGGTGGACGCCTCCTACTACGCGCTGCCCAGCGCACGGAACAGCCTCTTGTGGGCGGAGCGGACGCCGCCCGGGTTCGTCTTCGACGTGAAGGCGTTCTCGCTGCTCACCGGCCATCCCACGCGGAACGCGGCGCTGCCGGAGGAGCTGCGGGGCGGGCCCCGGGGCCCGGGGGTGCTCGACGAGGTGTGGGAGCGGTTCGCCGCGGGGATCGCGCCGCTGCGCCGGGCCGGGCGGCTGGGCAGCGTGCTCTTCCAGTTCCCGCCGTGGTTCCGGCCCGGGGCCACGGCGGAGGAGTTCCTCGCGGACTGCGCCCGGCGCACCCGGGGGTGGCCCGTCGCGGTCGAGTTCCGGCATCCGGCGTGGTGGTCCGCCGAGCGGGGCGGAGCCACGCGTGCGCTGCTCGCGCGGTACGGCATGGCCGCCGTCGCCGTCGACATGAACCGGACGCTGCCCGCTTCGGTGCCGCCGGTCACGTCCGTCACCACGTCGCGGCTCTCCGTCGTGCGGTTCCACGGGCGCAGTGCCGCGTGGGGGACGGGGAGCAAGGAGGAGCGGTTCCGGCACGCGTACACGGACGCCGAACTCGCCGAGTGGGTGCCGAGGCTGCGCGCCCTCGCCGAGCGGGTCGAGCGGATCCACGCCCTGTTCAACAACTGCTGCGGCGACGCCGCGGTGCGGGCCGCCGAGGCCCTGACGCGGCTGCTCGGCCCCGCCGGTGCGCGGTGACCGCCGGTCTGCTGTGACCGCCGCCCCGCCGGTGCGTGGTGACCGCCGCGCTCAGGTCAGGAAGCCGCCGTCGATGTTGAGCGTCGCGCCCGTCACGTACGCGGACTCCGGGCCCGCCAAGTAGACGATCAGGCCCGTCAGTTCCTCCGGGGTCGCGTAGCGGCCCGCCGGGGTCAGGCCGGTCATGACGTCGGCGACCGGGCCCTCGGGCGGGTTGGTGTCGGTGGCCACCGGGCCGGGCTGGACGTTGTTGACCGTGATCGCCCTGGGGCCCAGCTCCCGGGCGAGGGCGCGGGTGAAGCCGGCGACGGCCGCCTTGGTGAGGGCGTACGTCGTACCGTTCGGGAACGGCATCCGGTCGGCGAAGACGCTGCCGATCGTGATGATCCGGCCGCCGTCGCCCAGGTGGCGCAGGGCCTCCTGCGAGGCCACCCACACCGCGCGCACGTTCACCGCGACGTCCCGGTCGAAGTCGTCGACGGTGAGCTCGCCGAGCGGGCCCATGGAGCCGACGCCCGCGTTGTTGACCAGGACGTCCAGGCGGCCGAAGGCGGACACCGTGCCGGTGACGGCGGCGCGGACCGCCTCCGCGTCGGCCGAGTCCGCCGCGATGGCCACCGCCGTGCCGCCCTCGGCCTCGATGTCCGCGACGACGGCGTCCGCGCTGCCGGGCGAGGAGTGGTAGGTGAGCGCCACGGACGCGCCCTCGCGGGCGAGCCGGCGGGCGATGGCCGCGCCGATGCCCCGGCTCCCGCCGGTCACCAGGGCGGCCTTGCCGCTGAGGGGTCCGTCCTGCTTCGGCGTGCTCGTCATGCGGCTGCCCTTCGTGGATCGCCCGTCGGACGACGCGTCAGGTTGATGCGTCAACCCGAAGCTAAGCCCGGTAGGTTGATACGTCAACCTGAACGCGTAGTATCGCGCCATGAGCGATTCCGGGTGGCTGAGCGACGAACAACAGCGCGCGTGGCGGAGCTTCCTTTCCATGCACACGGCACTGCTCACGCGCCTGAACGCCCACCTCCAGGACGAAGGGGGCCTGTCCTCCCCCGACTACCAGATCCTGGTCGCCCTCTCCGAAGCGCCGGACGGCCGCGCCAGGGCCACCGCCCTGGCCCGGGAGACCGGCTGGGAGAAGAGCCGCCTCTCGCACCACCTCAGCCGCATGGAGCGGCGCGGCCTGCTGCGCCGCGAGGCGTGCGCCGACGACAGCAGGTACGCCGACGTCGTCCTGACCGACACCGGCCGGGCGGCGATAGAGGCGGCGGCGCCGCGCCATGTCGCGCACGTGCGCGCGTGGTTCGTCGACGCGATGACGCCCGAGGAGCTCGCCGTCTTCGGTGACCTGTGCGACGCGGTGGTGACCAAGGTACGGGTGCCGACGGACGGGCCCTGCCGGATCGGTTTTGAGCCGACCGGGGCTTGAAACCCGCGCCCCGGGCCCTTTTGCCCCTACGCTCGTTGATCCCCTCAGTGCGGTGTGAGCGGTGCCCGAGCGGCATGGAGGCATGGATCGACAGTGCTGCCCGGCGTCGGCCTCCCGAGGGCAGGTGAGGTGAGAGCCCCGTGCGCATGACCGACCTTCAGCGGTGCGAGCTCCGTCCCGGACGGCTCGTGGAGTGGACGCTGCACCCGGCGGCGGTGGGGGCCGCGCGCGACCTGCCCGACGACGTCCGGCCGCCCGCGTACGTACAGGAGTCCCACATCCGCACCTCGCGTACGGTGCGCGGCGACGGCCTCTTCGTGCCGACCTGGCTCGGCACCGTCTTCGACCTGCCGGGGCGGATCGACCTCGACGTGCTCCAGGAGGCGCTGCGGGCCTGGACGCTGCGGCACGAGACGCTGCGCAGCGGATTCCGCTGGGCGGGCGACGAGATGCGGCGCTTCACGCTGGCCGCCGAGGACGTGGCCCTGCACCGCGCGGACGGCGGCGCCTTCACCGACGCCGCGACCCTGACCCGCTATCTCCAGGATCGCTTCGACACCGCGGCCGACGCGCTGACCTGGCCGAACTTCATCTTCACCGCGATCGTCCGGGACGACGGGGCGACCGTGTGCATGGCGTTCGACCACAGCAACGTCGACGCGTACTCGGTCCACCGCATCACCGCCGAGATCCACGAGCTGTACGCCGCCGGGCTCGGGGGCACCCCCGTGGCCTCCGAGCCGGTCGCCAGCTACGTCGACTTCTGCGCGAGCGAGCGCACGGACGCCGACCGGATCGACCACACCCACGCCGTCGTGGCGCGCTGGCGGGAGTTCATCGGCCGGTGCGACGGGAAGCTGCCGAACTTCCCCGTCGACCTCGGCCTCGACCCCGAGGGCCCGCTGCCCGAACAGCGGCTGCTGCACGAGATGCTCGTGGGCGACGCGGAGGCCGCCGCCTTCGAGGCGTACTGCCGTCCCTACGGCGGCAGCCTCGTCGGCGTCCTCGCCGCCGTCGCCCTCATCACCCGGGAGATCAGCGGCCTGCGGGTGTACCGCACGGTGGTGCCCTTCCACACCCGGGTGCGCTCCCAGTGGGCCGAGTCGGTGGGCTGGTACGTGGGCGGGGCGCCGATCGAGGTGCCCGTGGCCGAGGCGGTGGACTTCGACGACGCGCTGCGGATGGTCCGCGCCGCCCTGCGCGAGGCCAGGCCGCTGTCCCGGATGCCGATCGCGCGGGTGCTCCAGCTCCTCGGCGCCGACTTCCGGCCCACCTCCCCCGACCTGTACTCGATCGTCTCCTACGTCGACACGCGCGCGACCCCGGGTGCGGAGCGGTGGCAGGAGCTGAAGGCGTACGGCCTGATCCGGGTGTCGTACGGCGACCAGGTGTGCGCGTGGATCACGCGGCTCCACGAGGGGCTCCAGTTCGCCTGCCGCTACCCGGACACCGACGCCGCGTACAAGAACATGCGGCTCGTGGTGGAGCGGCTGCGGGAGCGGGTGGTGGAGGTGGCGCGGGCGGTGCCGGGCGCCGGCAGGACCGTCCGGGCCGAGGGCGTGTCGCGGTTCAACTCGGTGTCCTAGGCCCCGGCTTCGCCTCGCGCGGGGCGCGGACCGCCGCCTCCAGGTGGCCGCGGAACCAGCGGTGGCCCGGGTCGGCGTCGTTGCGCGGGTGCCAGGCCATGCCCAGGTCGATCGGCGGCAGGGGCAGCGGCACGGGGAAGGTCCGCAGGCCCAGGGCCTCGGTCGCGCCGGGGAGCCAGCCGGGCAGGGTCAGGGCGACGAGGTCGGTGTCCCGGGCCAGGAGCAGCGCGCCGGTGTGGCTGGGGACGACGACCGCGACCCGGCGGCGCAGGCCCAGCTTCGCCAGCTCGGTGTCGATGGGGCCCAGCCGCTTGCCGAGCCGGGAGATGCCGATGTGGCCCGCCTCGGCGAAGCGGCGGGCGTCGAGGGGCCCGTCGAACAGCGGGTGCCCGGCGCGGGCGACGCCGACCAGGGTCAGCCGGGAGAGCTGCCGGGTGCGGGTCTCCGGGTCCAGATGGGCCAGGACGCCCAGTTCGACGTCCACCAGGCCCTGGCGGAGGGCCGGGCCGCCCTCCGCCGACTCCGGCAGGAAGACCACGTCGACGTGCGGCGCCTGGGCGTGGACGCGCTCGGTGAGGGTCCCGGCGAGGCCCGCCTGGAGCAGGTCGATGGTCTGCACGGTGAAGGTGCGCCGCAGGTGCTCGGCCGCGAAGCCCGCGCCGGGGCGCAGCACGTCGTCGCAGCCGCGCAGTAACGCGGCGACCTCCTCGCGGAGTTCGAGCGCCCGCGGCGTGGGGACCATGCCCTGGCCCGCGCGCACCAGGAGGGGGTCGCCGACGGCGCGGCGGAGCCGGGCGAGGGTGCGGCTGGCCGCCGCCGGGGACGTGCCGAGCCGCTCGGCGGCGCGCGTCACGCTGTTCTCCTGGAGCAGGGCGTCCAGGGCGCGCAGCAGGTTGAGATCCATGGGCCCTCCTGAGCTGCATTTTTGCGTAGGCGGCAACTATTGGGTGCCGATCCTTGCATTGCTCCGGCCTCCCGCGGTGGCGAGGGTGGAGGCATTCCCCGGGGCGCCCGCGACAGCCCGGACCGCGCCCCCTCCGCCTTTCTCAGGAGACCTCATGCACCAGTCCGACCAGGACAAGACGGCCCGCGCAGGCCGCGAAGGCGACGTGCTCGCCGTGGTCAGCCAGAGCGGTGCGACCGTCTCGTTCTTCGACGCCGTCACCGACCGCCGCGTCGGCTCGGTGGAGGTCCGCGCCGAGCCGCACGAGGTGTGCTTCGACCCGGCCCGGCGACTGCTGTGGTGCGCGACGACGTACGCCTCCGGCTACTACCACGACAACACCGGGCGGCGTACGGAGCTGACCGTCATCGACCCGGACGCGCGCCGCGTCGTCGAGGTCGTCGACATCGCGCCCGAACACGGGCCGCACGGGCTCGCGTTGGACGTCGCACGCGGGCGTCTCTACGTCAGCGTGGAGGGGTCCGCCGACCGGCCCGGCGGGGTCGTGGTGATCGACGTCGAGAGCCGCAAGCCGCTGGGCCGGATCGACACGGACGCGCCGGGCCCGCACTGGTTCGCCATCGACCCGGCGGGCACCACCGGGTACGCCACCAACAAGGAGGCGCCGTTCGTGTCGGTCGTCGACCTCGAACGGGGTGTGCTCACCGCGAAGGTCGAGGTGCCGGGCAGCGAGGGCCTGGCCGTCTCCGCCGACGGCACGCACGCCTTCGTCGCCTCCCCGTACGGGTCCTTCGCGCCGCCGCGGGCCGCCGACGGGACGGCGGGGGCCCCGCCCGCCCCCGGCATCCGCGTCGTCGACGCCCGGACGGCGTCCGTCACGGGCTTCCTGCCCACGGAGAACGTCGTCTTCCCCGTGCACCTGACGTCCACGGGCAAGCTGCTCGCGGGCGAGCTGCGGATGACCCCCGCGACGGGGAGCAGCCTGGGGGGCCACGCGCCCGGACGCCTCCGGGTGTACTCCGCGGACACCCACGAGGCCCTCGGCGAGACCGAGGTGGGGCACTTCCCGCTGACGATCACCTCGTCGCCCGACGGCAGGCTCGGCTACGTCTCCGGCGTCGTCTCCTCCACCGTCGACGTCGTGGACCTGGAGACGCTGCGGCGCCTGGCCCGCATCGACGTCGCCCGGCGCGGCGAGGCCGGCGCCCACGGCCTGGCCTACGTGCCGCGCCCGGCCTGAGACGCCGGGCCCCTGCGCCCGGACCGGCGATCAGGTTCACGCCGACTTCGGCCGTCCGGGGCCCGCCCCGGGCGGCCGGGGGCCAGACTGCCCGGAGACCGCCGCCGCCCCTCCGGAGGACGCCATGACCACCTCCCCCGCCCCTCTCAACGCGTTCAAGGAGCGCCTGGCCGGGGGCGGTTGTCGCACCGGGCTCTGGCTGAGCCTCGGGGAGGCGTCCGTGGCCGAGGTCTGCGCGGACGCCGGGTTCGACTGGCTGCTCGTCGACGGCGAGCACGGGCCCAACGACGTGCGCAGCACGCTGGACCAGCTCCGCGCGATCGGTGACCGGACCGACACCGTCGTACGGCCCCCGAGCGGGCGCGCGGACGGGCTGCGGCCGCTGATCGACATCGGCGTGCGGACGTTCCTGATACCGATGGTCGAATCGGCCGCGCAGGCGCGGGAGTTGGTCCGCGCCACCCGCTACCCGCCGCACGGCACCCGGGGCGTCGCCAGCGCGGTGACCCGCGCCTCGCGCTGGAACCGCACGCCCGGCTATCTGGGCGCCGCCGACGCCGCCATGTGTCTGATCCCGCAGATCGAGACGCCGGGTGCGGTGGCCGCCGCGGCGGACATCGCGGCGGTGGACGGCGTGGACGCGCTGTTCGTGGGGCTCTACGACCTGTCGGCAGCGCTCGGGCGCCTCGGCGCGCCGGACCACCCGGACGTGTGGGCCGCCTTCACCGGGGTCGTCGCCGCGTGCCGCGGGGCGGGGAAGCCGTGCGGCACCTTCGCGCCGACGCCCGAACTCGCCGCCGCAGCACGGCGGGAGGGCTGTTCCTTCGTCGCCGTCGGCAGTGACGTGGGCCTGCTCGTGCAGGGCGCCGCGGAGCTGCTGGCCCGCTCCCGGGCGGCCGCCCGGCCCTAGTCGGGCCGCAGTGACCGCCAGATGCGGTCGGGCAGGACCCGGGCCGCCTCGTCCAGGTCCACCTCGTACGTGCTGGAGAGCCAGCGGTGGGCCGTCTCCGCGACGGGGCCCATGACCAGGACCTCGATCAGGGCGGGAGGCAGGGCCGCCACCTCGCCCGCGACGATGCGCGGGCGCAGCCAGGCGGCGATGGGCGCGAACTTGGCCTCCTTCGCCGCCATCACCTCCTGCGCGTGGGCCGCCAGATAGCTGGAGTACGCGGAGCCGTGCAGGAAGAGGGCCACGTCCCGGTGGTCGCGGGTGAAGTCCAGATACGTCCGCACCAGGGCGCGGATGCCGGTGCGGGCCGTGCGGCAGCGGGTGACGGCGGCCGCCACCGGGTCGCAGAGCTGGTCCACGCAGCGCAGGTAGAGCGCGGCGGCCAGGCCGTCGAAGCTGCCGAAGTGGTGGTACAGGCTGCCGAAGCTCACGCCGCTGCCCGCCGTGACCGCGTTGACCGTGAAGCCCTGCGCGCCCGCGTGCGCGTACACCCGCAGCGCGGTGTCCAGCAGCAGGTCGACGGTGGCCTCGCCCCGCTGCTGCTTAGGGGACACGCCGCCGCCCGGCCTTCCGCGTGGCTCCGGAACGGATGCGTCCGGCTGCTGTCACCTCGTCCGCCGCCATGCGTTCCAGCGTAGAGCAGAACCGGCCGCTCGGAGGTCGGCCGGAACGCTTCGGCACCCAGGTCTTCTAGAGGAATTTTCTAGAAACTATCTCCACCAACTCGCTTGCTGGGCCACACTCTTGTCATGGCAGGTCCTCCGCCCCAGCGCCCGCACGAGCCCGTTCCCGGCAATCCGTACGTCGACCCCGTCCCCGCCCCGCGGCGGCGCGGGAGCGCGACGGCCTGGATCGCCGCGGGCGCCGTGCTCGCGGCCGTGGGGGCGGGCGCGGGGGCGTACGCGCTCCTGAAGGAGGACGGCGGCAAGGGGTCGGGCGGTTTCCGCGCCCCCCTCGCCCGGGACCGGGGACCGTCGGGCGAGCCGTCCGGCTCGGGGGAGCGGACGGACGCGCCCGGCGGTTCCGGCCCGCCGGTGCGGCGGATCGACGTCAACGCCGGGGCGAAACCCGGCGAGTCCAGGGGCTGGCTCGACCTGAACGGCGTCCGGCTGCCCGGCAAGGGCGCCATGCTCGGCGACCTGTGGACCGTGGGCGGCCGGTCCGACGCGCTCGTCGTCCAGGCCCTCTACGACACGGTCACCGCGTACCGCGCGCGGGACGGCGAGAAGGCGTGGACCCTGCGGCTGCCCGACAAGGTGTGCGACACCCCCGTCGACACCGCGCCCGGCGGCCACGTCGTCGTGGCGTACGGCGACGGCAGCACCAGCGGCACCGGCAAGTGCAACCAGCTCCAGCAGATCGACCTGCGCACCGGTGAGCGGGGCTGGCACCGCGAGCTCAAGGAGCACGACCTCTCGGACAGCACCAGCTCCGTCCGTCTGGCCGTCACCGGCGCCACCGTCACCGTGGCCCAGGGCGACCTCGCCCACACGTACCGCGTCAGTGACGGCAAGCGGCTCTTCTCCTCGCAGCGGGACCGCGTGGGCACCTGCTACCTGCGCGACGTCGCGGGCGGCGCGCGGCTCCTGTACGTCGAGAACTGCGCGGCCGGGGCGCCGAAGGCCCACGGGCGGGTGCGGAACGTCGACCCCAGGACCGGTGACGTCCGCTGGCAGTACCGCAGCAGGGACGGCTGGACCGTCGACAAGGTGTACTCCGTCGACCCCCTCGTCCTCGCCGTCCGGAGCAGGGACGACCCCGACGAGTGGGGGATCGTCTCCGTGGACGGGAAGGGCCGCGAGCGCGCCTGGATCCCGCTCCACCGGGGGCCGTACGCGTTCGAGATGTGCGACGGCGCGGGGGACGCGGGCGAAGGCGTGCAGAACTGCCCCGGGGGCGCCGTCGTCGGCGACGTGCTCCACCTCCCCACCGCGCCCAAGGGCGGCCTCGGGCCCAACAAGGTCGTCGCCTTCGACCTCGCCACGGGCAAGCGGCGGTGGGCCGCCGCCGTGCCCGGCGGGCGGCAGCTCACGCCCGTGCGGCAGGCCGGGGGCGGCAAGGGCTCCGGGGTCGTCGTGTACGTGCGCGCGCAGGCCGGGAAGCCCGGCCGCACCGTGCGCTTCCCGGCCTCGGGCGGGGCGCCGCGGGTGCTGCTGCGGCACTCGACGCCCGCGCAGAAGTGGGAGGCCGAGATGTTCGCCGGGGAGACGCTGTACAGCGGCGGGCGCGTCTTCGTGGCGCCGTCGCGGCTCGCCCCCAAGAGCCTCGGCGGGAACAAGGAACAGGGGCGACTGCTGTCGTTCGGCGGAGACTTGGAGACACCATGACGCAACCCCCGCCCGGACCACCCGGGCCCCAGGGGCAGTTCGGGCCGCCGCCGCAGGCCGGGTTCGGCCCGCCGGTCCCCCTGCCTCCGGCAGGGTTCGGGCCGCCGGTGGAGCCGCCGCCCGGGGGCTTCGGGCCGCCCGCGCCGGTGGGGCCGCCCCCGCCGAGGGCCCGCCGCCGCAGGGTCGTCGTGATCGCTTCGGTGGCGGCGCTCGCCCTCGTCGCCGGGGGCGGGGCCTGGTACGTCGCCGCGCGCGGGGACGGCCCCGACGGCGGCGGGAGCAAGGGCGGCGGCAAGAAGCCGGGGCCCGCGTACGCGAAGCCCGCGGAGGTCGTGCCCGCCGACCCGAAGGCGACCTTCCACGGCGGGGCGCCCGTGCCGAAGCTGCCGAAGAAGGAGAGCACCTGGCCCGTGAAGGGGTCCTGGCTCACGGACGAGGTGTACGTGAAGTCGTCCGTCGCGAAGATAACGGGGCTCGACGCCGCCACCGGCGAGACCCGCTGGACCCTGCCCAAGCCCGGCCAGTCCTGCGGCGGTTCGCCGGAGATCGGCGCGGGCGGCATCGCCGTGGTCGTCGTCGCCCCCACCACGCACGACGCCAAGGGGTTCCGCGCGCCCTGCACCCAGGTCCTGGCCTTCAGGGTCGCGACCGGCGAGAAGCTCTGGACGAAGACCGTCCGGATCGGCTACCAGACGGAGAAGACACCGTTCAACCAGGTCGCGATCAGCGGCCGGACGGTCGCCGTCGGCGGGCTCTACGGCGGGGCCGCCTTCGACCTGCGCACCGGCGAGCCGCGCTGGAAGCCCCGCGCGGGCGACACCTGCCGGGACGTGGGGTACGGCGGCGGCGCGCGGCTCGTCGCGATCCGCACCTGCGGCGACTACGGCGCGGAGAAGTACGAGGTGCAGGACCTCGACCCCCGGTCCGGCAAGCCGCGCTGGCGGTACAAGCTGCCGGGCGGCGTGCGGAACCTCAACGTCGTCTCCACCGACCCCGTGGTCGTCGGCCTCGACTCGGGCGAGATCACCGCGCACGGCGCCAGCGACGTCTTCGCCCTCGACGGGCGCGGCAGGCTGCGCTCCAGGATCTCGCTGCCGGAGCGCCAGTACGCGCACGACTGCGGCGACACCGCCGTCGTCAACGACTGCCGGGGCCTGGTCGTCGGCAACGACCGGCTGTACGCCCCGACCGCGCGCCGCGACGCCAAGGACGGGATCGCGTCCACGAACGACATCGTCGTCTTCTCGCTCGCCACCGGGAAGACGACCGGGCAGCGCGGCAACACGGACAGCAACGGCCCCACGTTCCCCTTCCGCATGGACGGCGGGAACGTCCTCGCCTACCGGGACCAGCTGGGCGTCCAGGTGGTGACCCTCGACGGCCGGACCCTGCGCGAGCGGAAGCTGCTCACCTCGGCCAAGCGGCCCGGCGGGCTCGTACCGGTCGAGTCGGAGCTGCACTTCGTCGACGGCAGGCTGTACATGAGCACCGACCTGGCGTTCACGTCCGGCGCGAAGGGGCCCGAGCGGTTCATGATGTACGTCTTCGCCCGGAAGGACCAGAAGGACCGGAAGGACCAGAAGGACCGGAAGGGTTAGCCGTCCAGGAACTGCGAGCAGCGGTACGGGCCGAAGCGGCGCTCGCCGTTGTCGAGGGTGACCTGGACGTCGTCGGGGCGGACGCGGCGGTCCTCGTCCTTCGACGACAGGTACGACTGGGCGCGGGCCAGGGTGCAGACGAGCTGGCCGTTGGGCAGGCGGTCGCTGTCGGCGTCGAAGAAGGAGCCGGGCGAGCGGTAGGTGACCCGGTCGCCCCTGCCGGTCACGTCGATCCGGCCGATCTCCACGAGGTTGGTCAGACCGCTCTCCCGCTCGGTGCGGTTCGGGCCCGCGCCGAGCAGCTTGACGGCACCGGCGAGGTCCCGGATCTTCGCCTCGGGGCGGGACACGCCCCGCAGCCCGGTGCCGTCCACGAAGTACAGCCGCAGCCCCCGGGTGAGGCCGGTGGCCGGGTCCGCGCCGGTCACCACGCCGGTGGGGCGCACCCCGCAGGCCGTGAGGGCGGCGGCGAGCGCGAGGGCAAGGGCGAGCGCGGCCGCGCGTGCGGGGGTCACCGGGGCCCGTCCCCGGGGCCCGCCGCCGGGCGCAGCGGCAGGCGCAGGGTGAAGACCGCGCCCCGGCCGCCGGGGCCGTTCGCGGCCTCGATGGTGCCGCCGTGCAGCCGCGCGTTCTCCAGGGCGATGGCGGTGCCCAGGCCGCTGCCCTCGGAGCGGGTGCGGGCCGCGTCGGCCTTGTAGAAGCGGTCGAAGACGTGGGCGAGGGCGTCCGGGGCGAGGCCGGGGCCGTGGTCGGTGACGGTGACCGTGGCGAGGCCCGCCCCGGTGGTGAGGCGGACGGTCACCGGCGGGGCGCCGTGCCGCAGCGCGTTCCCGACGAGGTTCGCGACGACCACGTCGATCCTCCGTACGTCGATCAGGGCGGGCGCGGAGTCCGGGAGTTCGGCGGTGACCCGGCCGGTCCAGGCGCGCAGGGCGAGGGACGAGCGGACAGTGGCGGCCAGATCCGCCTCCGTCAGCCGCAGCCGGGCCACCCCGGCGTCGAAGCGGGACATCTCCATCAGGTCGTCGACCAGGCGGGTCAGCTTCGCCGTCTCGGCGCTGACGGTGCGGGCCGCGTGCGCGGCGTCGGGCGGGAGCCGGTCGGCGTCCTCGTCGAGCACGGTCGCCACCATCGTCATCGCGGCCAGCGGGGTGCGCAGCTCGTGCGACACGTCGGCGACGAACCGGCGCGCCCTCGCCTCCTGCTCCCTGGCCTTCGCCTCCTGGTCGCGCAGCTCGGCGACCGTGGTCTGGAGCGCGTCGGCGGTGGTGTTGAAGTCCCGGGCCAGATCGGCGAGTTCGTCGCGGCCCCGGGGTTCGACGCGGGTGCCGAGGTCGCCGTCGGCGAGGCGCCGCGTGGCCCGGCCCAGGTCCCGCACCGGGCGGAGCACCGTACGGGCGGCGAGCAGCGCGAGCACGGCGGTGAGGACGAGGACGGGCAGCAGTCCGTCCCGCACCGAGGTCAACAGGGCGGCGACGTCCCGCTCTTCGGCGCGCAGCGGCGTCACGGCGAAGACCTCCAGGCGGGAGGCGCGCCCGCCCTCGTAGGTGACGGGCGTGCCGACCGCCAGATACGGCTCGCCCTCGTGGGTGACCCGCTGGAAGCTCATCCGGCCCGAGACGCGGACGTCGGCCCGCAGACCGGCCGTGACGCGGGGGTCGTCCGGCGATCCGTCGGAGGCCGCCTTGAGGTTCTCGTACCGGGCCACGACCAGGGGCGAGCCGGGGAGCCCGGAGGACACCGAGCGCGCGAACACGCCCAGCGAGCGCTGGTCGGGCGGCACGTCGACGTCGGGCGCGAGCGCGTCGACGCGGGTGCGCAGGTCCTGCTGCGCGGCTTCCTGGGTGCGGCTGAGGACGGCCGTGCGGGCCTCGCGGTAGGCGAGGGCGGTGGCGGTGGCGGTGCCGATGAGGGCGACGAGGACGAAGGTGACGACGAGCCGGGTGCGCAGACCGCGCGGGGCCCGGAGCCTTCCGGGGCGGCGGCCGGGACGCTCGGGGCGGCGGCCGGGACTCCCTGGGCGGCGGCCGGGCCGTTTCACAGCGGGCCGAACCGGTAGCCGAAGCCGCGGACCGTCTGGACGTAGCGCGGCCGGGACGCCACGTCCTCGATCTTGGCGCGCAGCCGGCCGACGGCGGCGTCCACGATGCGGGAGTCGCCGAGGAAGTCGTGGTCCCACACGCTGCGCAGCAGCTGTTCGCGGCTGAAGACCTGGCCGGGCGACGCGGAGAGCTCCAGGAGGAGGCGGAGTTCGGTGGGCGGGAGCGCGAGGGGGGTGCCGGACTTGGTGACGGTCAGGCCCGCGCGGTCCACGACGAGGCCCGCGTAGGTGTCCCGGGCCGCGACCGGGGTGGCGCGGCGCAGGGCCGCGCGGATGCGGGCCTCCAGGACGGGCGCGGTGACGGGCTTGACCACGTAGTCGTCGGCGCCCGCCTCCAGGCCCCGGACGACGTCCGTGTCGTCGCCGCGCGCGGTCAGCATGATCACGGGCAGCGTCGGGCGGGACGCGCGGGCCCGCACGCGGCGGCACACCTCGAAGCCGTCGAGGCCGGGGAGCATCAGGTCGAGCACGGCGATGTCGACGGCCTCGCCCCCGGGCCCGTCGAGCAGCGCGAGGGCGGCCTCCCCGGTGGCGGCGGCGGACACCTCGTAGCCGTGGCGGCGCAGCACCAGCTCCATCCCGTCGCGTACGGAGGCGTCGTCCTCGATCAGCAGCACATGCGGCATGCGCTCGATTATGGGCGAGGGCCCGGCCTTTCCCAGCTGGTCAGGGGGGTCGGACGGGCGCCGCCCGCACATTGTTACGTGCTCATCATGTGGCCATGGAGCGACCATCATGTGGCCGCCGGACGGTGAGGCGCATGACCACCACCTCACGCAGGGCGCCGGTCTCCGGCGCACCCCGGCTCCGGCTCGCCGCGCTCGTCGCGGCCCCCGTGCTCGCGCTCTCCGCCGCCTGCGGCTCGGGCTCCGGCGACGGCGACGGCGACGGCGACGGCGGCAAGCAGGACCAGGTCGCCTCCGCGCCCGAGTCCCCCGGCAAGGGGGGCGGCGGCGACAAGGCCAAGGGCTCGGCGGACCCGTCCGGCGGGGACAAGGCGGGCAAGAGCGCCTTCTTCGACGCGCAGATGACGTACGTCCGCTGCATGCGCACCAAAGCGGGGCTGAAGGACTATCCCGACCCCAAGCTGAGCGGCTATCTCAACTGGCCCGAGATCGACAAGATCGTCGACCCCAACGGCGGCGGCGAGGAGTACAAGGGCGGCAAGGACGGCGTCTGCGGCGACGAGCTCCGCGCGGCGATGAACCTGGAGCCCAAGCGCGACCAGCAGCAGGACTTCGAGTCGATGCTCGCGCACGCCAAGTGCATGCGGGACAAGGGCGTCTCGCGGTTCCGCAACCCGACGATGGCCGACGGCAACGCGCAGCCCGGCGGCGAGCCCGACCCCACCTCACCGAAGCTCGACACGAAGTCCCCCGCCTACGAGGAGGCCCGGGAGGCCTGCGCGTCCAAGCTGCTCGACGGCCTGGACGGCATGCAGTGAGACGCCGTACGGGATGGCTGGCGGCGGCGGGCGCGGCCGCCGCCGGGGTCGTGACGGCGGGTGCCTTCGCGGTCGGCGGTGGACAGCGGGACGGGGCCGCGGACGAGGGCGGGGCGCCGCCCGCGACCGCCGAGGTCGTCCGCACCGACCTGGTGCTCAGCAAGACGGTGGACGGCACGGTGGACTTCGCCGGGCGCAGGCCCGTGAAGCCGGCGGTGCAGGGCACGGTGACCGTGGCGGCGCGCGAGGGCGCGACGGTGCGGCAGGGCCAGGCCCTGTACGAGCTGGACGACAAGCCGGTGACCCTGCTGTACGGGCCGGTGCCGGTGTTCCGCGGGATGAAGCAGGGCGACCGGGGCACGGACGTGCTCCAACTGGAGCGCAACCTGCGCGACTTGGGGTACGGGGCCGGCCTCTACGTCGACGTACGGTACGACGCCGCGACCGCGGCCGCCGTCAAGCGGTGGCAGCGGTCCCTCAACCGGGTGCCGACCGGGCGGGTCGGCAAGGGCGAGGTGGTGTTCCAGGGCGGTCCTGTCAAGGTCGTCGCGGCGGACGCCGCCCTCGGTGACCAGGTCGGCCCCGACGCGGCCGTCCTCACCGCAGCCTCGCCGACGCCCGTGGTGCGGGCCGGGCTCGACCAGGGCGACGGCTCGCTCGCCGCGCGCGGCACCCGGGCGGAGATCCGGCTGGCGGGCGGCAAGAAGGTGCGGGGGAAGGTGACGGGGACCGTGCGCCCCGAGCGCACCGAGGACTCCGGGCCGGGCGGCGACGGCATCACCGTGGAGATCGCCCTGGACGGCGGAGCGGCCGCGCTCCTCGGCGAGGCGGCGCGGGCCACCGCCAGCGTCACCTTCGTCAGCGAGAGCAGACGCGGCGTCCTGGCCGTACCGGTCGAGGCGCTGGTCGCCCTGCGCGGCGAGAGCGGCGGCTACGGCCTCCAGCTCGTGCCCGCCTCCGGCCCGCCCCGCATGATCCGCGTCGGGACCGGCATGACGGCGGACGGCCGGATCGAGGTGCGCGGCGCCGGGCTGCGCGAGGGCGTACGGGTGGGGGTGGCGGCCCAGTGAACCCGCCCACGTCCCGGGCGGCCGCGGCACGGCAGGACACCGCCGGGCCCCCGGGCGCCGCCGTGGTCGAGCTGCGGCGGGCCACCAAGGTCTACCCCGGTGGCGTCACCGCCCTGCGCGAGGTCGATCTCACCGTCCACGACGGGGAGTTGCTCGCCATCGTCGGCCCCTCCGGGTCGGGGAAGTCCACCGCCCTGAACCTCATCGGCACGCTGGACCGGCCCACTTCCGGCAGCGTACGGGTGGCCGGGCACGACGTCGGGGCGCTGTCCGACGCACAGGTCGCGGCGCTCCGGGCCCGGCACATCGGGTTCGTCTTCCAGCACTTCCACCTCGCCCCCGGGCGCAGCGCCCTCGACAACGTCGCCGACGGCCTGCTGTACGCGGGCGTCCCCGCGCGGCGGCGGCGCGCGGCCGCCGCCGAGGCCCTGGAGCGGGTGCGGCTCGGCCACCGGCTCGGCCACCGGCCCGGCGAGCTGTCCGGCGGCGAGAAGCAGCGCGTCGCGATCGCCCGCGCGCTCGTCGGCGCGCCCCGGCTGCTGCTGGCCGACGAGCCGACCGGCGCCCTCGACTCCGCGTCCGGGCAGGTGGTGATGGAGCTGCTGCGCGAGCTGAACGCGGCGGGCACGACCGTGTGCGTCATCACCCACGACCACGACATCGCCGACTCGCTGCCGCGCCGCGTCCGCTTCCGCGACGGGGAGATCGTCTTCCGGGACGGGGAGGCCGACTTCCGGGGCGGGGAGGTCGTCGTATGAGCGCGCCCGGCAGGGACCGGCTCAGGCCCGCGCGGCTCTCCCCCGCCGACGTGCTGCGCGTCGGCTCCGTCGGCCTGCGGGCCCGGCGCGCCCGCGTGGTGCTCTCCTCGCTCGGCATCGCCATCGGGATCGCCACGATGGTGGCCGTCGTGGGCCTGTCCACGTCCAGCCGTGCCGATCTGATGCAGCGCCTCGACCGGCTCGGCACCAATCTGCTGACCGCCGAGGCGGGCAAGGACGCGAGCGGGCAGGAGGTGAAGCTGCCGAAGAGCGCCGTCGCCATGGTCGAGCGGATCGGCCCGGTGCGGCAGGCCACCGCGACGGCGAACGTCGACGCGCGCATCCGCCGCAGCGCCGCCGTACCGGAGGAGCGGTCGGCGCCGGTGACCGCGCAGGCGGCCCGCCCCGACCTGCTCTCCGCCCTCAACACCCGGGTGGCCAAGGGCGGCTGGCTCGACCGGGGGCGCGAGCGGCTGCCCGTGACCGTGCTCGGCCGGATCGCCGCGGAGCGGCTCGGCATCACCGCGCCCGGCGAGAAGATCATGATGGGCGACCGGTACGTCGTGGTCGTCGGCATCCTCGCGCCGATGGAGCTGGTGCCGACGCTCGACCGGGTCGCCCTGGTCGGATTCCCGGCCGCGGAGCGGTACTTCGGCTTCGACGGCCATCCCACGACGGTCTTCGAGCGCTCCACGGACGCCGCCGTCGAGGACGTCCGCGCGGTCCTCGCCCGCACGGTCAACCCCGGCGACAAGGGCTCCGTGACGGTCTCGCGCCCCTCCGACGCGCTCGCCGCCAAGACCGCGACCGACGAGGGCCTGACCGCGCTGATGCTCGGGCTCGGCGCGGTGGCGCTCCTCGTCGGCGGGGTCGGCGTCGCCAACACCATGGTGATCTCGGTGCTCGAACGCCGTACGGAGATCGGCCTGCGGCGCGCCATCGGCGCCACCCGGGGCGCCGTCAGGATCCAGTTCCTGACCGAGTCCCTGCTCCTGTCGGCCATCGGCGGCGTCGCGGGCGCGGGCCTGGGCGCCCTCGCCACCCACGGCTTCGCCCTCGCCCAGGGCTGGACCCCGGTCGTACCGCCCTGGTCCCTCGCGGGCGGCCTGGCCGCGACCCTCGTCACCGGCGTACTCGCGGGCCTGTACCCGGCCGCGCGGGCGGCACGGCTGCGTCCGACGGTTGCCCTGAACGCCGCGTGACATCCGCCGCGGCGGGGGCTCGGCCGCGCCCGACGGCTGCCCTGGGCACCGCGCGACCTCCACCGCGGCGGAGGGGGTGGCCGCGCCCGACCTCCACCGTGGCGGGACGGCACGGCCGTATCCGGCGGTTGCCCTGAACGCCGCGTGACATCCGCCGCTATCGCGGTACTCATCCCGTATGGAGCCCATCGACCACACCGCGGCCCCGGTCCTGGAAGCCCTCGACGCCTACCACGACAGGGGCCGGCTCGCCTTCACCCCGCCCGGCCACAAGCAGGCCCGCGGTGCCGATCCACAGGCGCGGCGGGTCCTGGGGGACGCCGTGTTCCGGTCCGACGTGCTCGCCGTCGGCGGCCTCGACGACCGGCGCGCGAGCGGACACGTGCTGAGCCGGGCCGAGCGCCTCATGGCCGACGCCGTGCACGCCGAGCACACGTACTTCACCACCTGCGGCAGTTCCCTGTCCGTCAAGGCGGCCATGCTGACCGTGGCCCACCCCGGCGACCGGCTCCTGATCGGCAGGGACGCGCACAAGTCCGTGGTCGCGGGGCTGATCCTGTGCGGCATCGACCCGGTGTGGGTGGAGCCCCAGTGGGACGCGGAGCGCTCCCTGGCGCACCCCCCGTCCGTGGCCTCGTACGCGGCGGCCCTCGACCGGCACCCCGACGCGCGCGGCGCGCTCGTCACCAGCCCCACGCCGTACGGCAGCTGCGCCGATCTGCGGGGGCTCGCCGAGCTGTGCCACGGGCGCGGGCTGCCCCTCGTCGTCGACGAGGCGTGGGGCGCGCACCTGCCCTTCCACGAGGACCTGCCGTCGTGGGCGATGGACGCGGGCGCCGACATCTGCGTGACCAGCATCCACAAGATGGGCAGCGGCCTGGAGCAGGGCTCCGTCTTCCACCTCCAGGGCAACCGCGTCGACCCCGCCGAGCTGGCCTCGCGCGCCGACCTGCTCGGCACCACCAGCCCCTCCGTCCTCATCTACGCGGGCCTCGACGCCTGGCGCCGCCAGATGGTGCTGCGCGGCCACGAGCTGATGTCCGGCGCGCTGCGGCTCGCCGCCGAGGTCCACGAGGAGATCGAGCTGATCCCGGGCCTGCACGTGAACGGCCGCGCCGACCTCACGGGCCCCGGGCTCGCCGCCGACCTCGACCCGCTGCCCACGGTGATCGACATCTCGGGACTCGGTACGACGGGCTACCGCGCCGCCGACTGGCTGCGCGAGCACCACGCGCTCACCGTGCACATCGGCGACCACCGCCGGATCGGCGCGCAGCTCACCCACGCCGACTCCCGCGAGACGGTCGGCCCGCTCCTCGACGCCCTGCGCGACCTGTCCGCGCACCGCGCCGAACTGGCCGACGCGCCACGCGTCGACGTGCCCTCCCCCGCCGAGCTGCGCATGGAGCAGGTGTGCCTGCCGCGCGACGCGTACTTCGGCGCCGTGGAGTCGGTGCCCCTCGACCGGGCCGCGGGCCGCGTGGCCGCCGAGATGGCCACGCCGTACCCCCCGGGCATCCCCGCCGCCCTCCCCGGCGAACGCCTCACCGAACCGGTCCTCGCGTACCTGCGGAGCGGCCACGCGGCGGGCATGTACATCCCCGACACCGCCGACCACACCCTCCGCACGCTCCGCGTCCTCAAGGAATGAGCGGCGCCGGGCCGCACGAAGGGTGACGTTCTCCTCTAGCCTTGCCGTGTGTCGGACACATGTCCGACATGCGAACCGGAGCGAAGTGCCTCGCGGCGCGACGCGGTGAATCAAGAGGACGGACAACCGATGCCGCGGCGGCCCCCGAGACGCCCCCGCGGGCGAAGACGCCCGCAGCCCCGGATAGCGGGGGCGCTTCCGCCGGGGGCGGAGGGGCCCATGCCGCCGGGGCCGGAGGCCTCGCTGCCGCCGGACCCTGAGGGCTCGCCGCCGCCAGGGCCCGAGGGACCACAGGGCTCGCTGCCGCCAGGACCTGAGGGACCGCTGCCGCGGCGGGCTCGGGACGGGGCCGGGGCGGAGTCGGGCCCCGCGCCCCGGGCACAGGGTGAGGCCGAGGCGGAGTCGGGCCCCGTGCCCCGGGCACAGGGTGGAGCTGCGGGAGAGTCCTGCCCCGCGCCCCGGGCGCGAGGTGAGGCCGAGGCGGAGTCCTGCCCTGTGCCCCAGGCGCAGAGCGGGGCCGGGGCAGCGTCCCACCCCGTGTCCCAGGCCCAAGGTGAGGCCGAGGCAGAGTCCCGCCCCGCGCCCCGGGCGCAGAGTGAGGCCGAGGCAGAGTCCAGCCCTGTGCCCCAGGCGCAGAGCGGGGCCGGGGCAGCGTCGCGCTCCGTGTCCCAGGTGCCGGACGAGGCCGGGCCACGGCCGGGCGCCGCTCCCCGGGCGCAGGTTCCGGGGGCTGCGCACCGGGGCGGGCTCCGGGCGGAGCGGGGCGTGGCCCGGGAGGGGCGGGGTGTGCTGTCCCGGATCCGTGGTGTGCTGCGGCGGGAGTGGCAAGGCGTCGCCGTCGCCGCGTGGCGGGAGCTGCGCTCCCGGGGCGCGGCGGGCGTCGCGCTCGCCGTCGGCGGCACCCTCGCGATGCTCGTCCTGCACGGCCTGGAGCAGATACCCGACCCCGACCGCGTCGTCCGCATGCTCGGCGAGGTCCGCGCCGACCAGCCCCTGTGGCAGTCACTGCTCCGCACCCCCCTGTCCGTGTTCATACCGACCCGCGACCAGCCGCCCTGGGGCGGCATCCCCCGCCTGGTCCTCGCCTTCGGCCTGGCGCAGCTCCTCGTCGGCTGGCGCCGCACGCTCCTGGTCGCGTACGGGGCCACGCTCGCGGGCACGCTCGGCGCCCGCGTGATGATCGCCATCGGCCCCGGCCACTGGGCCGGGGTCCCGGCCTCCTACGCCCACGACGTGGACACGGGGGCCTCCGCGGCCGTCGTGGGCCTCTTCACCTATCTGGCGGTACGGCTACGGGCCCCCGTCCTGTGCCTGGCCTTCGTCGTCCCCACGGTCGTCGGCTCCCTCCTCAACCCGAACCTCGCGGGCCGGGAGCACCTGGTGGCTGTGGCCCTGGTCGCGGGGGTGGCGGCGGTGCGCCAGGGCCGGGGCGGCCTGGCCGGCAGCGGCTGAGCCCGGCCCCTACCGCGGCGGGCTCCCTCCCCCCCCCCACCCGGCACTGGGTGGCCTTGCCGGCCGGGCCCCGACGCGAAGCGCCCGCGGCTGAGCGAGCACCCCCACCGCTACCGCGGCGGATCTCTCCCGCCCTCCCACCCGAAACTCGGCAGCCTTGCCGACCAGGCCCCGACGCCAAGCGCCCGCGCGTGGCGCCCCATTCGTCCCGCCCCGGCGGGGGCGGGCGGCGGGACCACGCCGGGCATGGGCGGCGGCGCCGCACCGGGCTCGCGCGAGCGCGCCTCGACACGAGGCGCAGCGCCTGCGCCTGCGGCTGCGGCTGCGGCTGCAGCTGCGGCTGCAGCTGCGGCCGAGCAGACGGCGCCGCCGCTACCGCGGCGGATCTCTCCCGCCCTCCCACCCGAAACTCGGCAGCCTTGCCCGCCGGGCCCCGACACCAAGCGCCCCCGGGTGGTGCCCCATGCATCCCACCCCGGGCGGGGTCGGGCGGCGGGACCACGCCGAGCTCACTCGGGCGGGCCTCGACAACCTGCGACTACGGCCGAGCAGGCACCACCACCGCTACCGCGGCGGACCTCTCCCACCCTCCCAACACTCGGCAGCTTCGCCAGCCGGGCCCCGACGCCGAGCGACCGCGCGTGGCGCCCCATGCATCCCACCCCGGGCGGGGGCGGCAGGACCACGCCGGGCATGGACAGCTGGGCCCGGACACCTAGCACCCGCACGTGGTGTGCCCTACGGACCCCACCCCGGCGCGGGCGGACGGCAGGACCACACCGGCCGTGGGCGACCAGGCTCCGACGCCAAGCGCCCGCGGCAGCGTGCTCCGCCCCGGCGGGGGCGGGCGGCGGGACCACGCCGGGCACGGGTGGCTGGGCCCCGGCACCTAGCACCCGCGGGTGGTGCCCTGAACGGATCCCCCGGGTGGGGGCGGGCGGCGGGGCCACCCCGTGGGTGCGCGGCCAGGCTCCGGCGCCTAGCACCCGCGCGTGGCGCCCCACGGATCCCCCGGGTGAGGCGGCGGCGGGACCACCCCGTGCATACGCGGCCAGGGTCAGACACCAAGCACCCGCGCGCGGCGCCCCACGGATCCCACCCCGGATCGGGGCGGCGGCGGGACTGCCCCGAGCGTGCGCGGCCAGGCTCCGACGCCAAGCGCCCGCGGCAGCGTGCTCCGCCCCGGCGGGGGTGGGCCGGGGCCACGCCGGGCATGGGCTGCGGTACCGCGTCGGGTTCGCCCGCCGGGCCCGGCACCAGGCGGTTGGGCCGGACGCCCCACGGGTCCTGCCCCGGGCGCGGTGGGGCCACGTCGAGCCTGTGTGGCCCGGCCCCGGCGTGGGGCGTCTGCGGCGGAGGGTTCCGAGGTCCCCGTCCAAGTTCAGGGCGGGTGGGTGGGACCGTCCCGGCCGCGCGGAGCGCGGCCACCTGGTGCCGGGGCTGAGGGCGAACGCCCTGCCTCGGGGGCACCTCCCCAGGCGTGGGCGGGTCGCTGGGCCCGGCTGCGGGCAGGCGCCGCGAGGTGCCAGGTCAGGGCAGGTGCGCGGGGGGACCACCCCGGGCGCGGGCCGGGGCCGCGAGGCGCCCAAGCCAGGGCGGGTGGGTGGGTCCACCCCGGGCGCGGGCCGGGGCCGCGAGGTGTCCAGGCCAGGGCGGGTGGGTGGGTCCACCCCGGCTGCGCGGAGCGCGGCCACCCGCGGGCCGGGGCTGAGGGCAGGCGCCCCCGGCCCCGCCGCGCAGGCCCCGGCCCCGCCACCGCCACCGCACGGCCCCGGTCAGCACACAGCCCCTGCTCAGGGCGCAGGCCCCGGCCCGCCCGCGCAGGCCCCAGCCAGCGCCCAAGGCCCCGGCCAGCGCGGGCCCCGGCCAGTGCGAGCCCCGGTCAGGGCCCAGGTCAGCGCGCGGGCCCCGGCCGCACAGGGCCCGGCCAGCGCGCGCCCCGGTCAGGGGCGCAGGGCCCCGGGCGCACAGGGCCCCGGGCGGGGCGCAGGGCCCCGGTCACCGCGCAGGCCCCGACCGGGCGCGGGCCCCGGTCAGCGCGCAGGCCGCAGGAGGGCCGCTGCGGTCAGGAAGGCCGCGGCCAGCAGCGCCGTGCCGATGCCGAAGGCCAGGTGGTAGCCCGAGGTCAGCGCCTCGGCCCGGGAGTGGCCGGTGGCGAGGAGGGACTCCGTACGGGAGGCGGCGAGCGTCGAGAGGACGGCGACGCCGAGCGCGCCGCCGATCTGCTGCGTGGTGTTGAAGAGCCCGGACGCGAGCCCCGCGTCGTCCGCGCGGGCCCCGGACATCGCGAGCGAGGTCAGCGCGGGCAGCGCGAGCCCGAAGCCGGCGGCGAGGAGCATGACGGGGAGCAGGTCCACCCAGTAGGTGGCGTGCACGGGCACCCGGGTCAGCAGGCCGAGGACGCCGAGGAGCAGCACGAGCCCCGCGAGGAGCACGGCGCGCTCGCCGAAGCGGGCGTTGAGGCGGGCGGAGACCCCGAGGGACACCGCGCCGATGACGGCGGCGGCGGGCAGCATGGCGAGGCCGGTCTCGGCGGCGCCGTACCCGAGGACGTTCTGCAGGTAGAGGGCGACGAGCACCTGGAAGGAGAAGAGGGCGGCGACCATCAGCAGCTGTACGACGTTGGCCCCGGTCACCGCCCGGGAGCGGAACATCCGCAGGGGCAGCAGCGGCGTGCGCGCCTTGGTCTGGCGGACCACGAAGCCGGCGAGCAGCACGGCGGCGAGCCCGCCGAAGCCGAGCGTGTGCCCGGAGGCCCAGCCGTACTGCTCCACCTTCACCACGCTGTAGATGCCGGTCATCAGGCCCGCCGTCACCAGGAGCGCCCCCGTGACGTCGGCCCCGGCGCGCAGCCCGAGCCCCCGGTCGGCGGGCAGCGCGGGCAGGGCGAGGAGCAGGGCGGCGAGGCCGATCGGCAGGTTGATGAAGAAGATCCAGTGCCAGTTCAGGGCGTCGGTGAGGACGCCGCCGAGCACCTGCCCGAGCGAGGCCCCCGCGGCCCCGGTGAAGCTGAACACGGCGATGGCCCGGGCCCGTTCGCCCGGCTCGGTGAACAGGGTGACGAGGATGCCGAGGCTGACCGCCGAGCTCATGGCCCCGCCGACGCCTTGCAGGAAGCGCGCGGCGATGAGCGTCGCGGGACTCGTGGCCGCGCCCGCGAGGACGGAGGCGAGCGTGAAGAGCCCGATGCCGGTGACGAACATCCGCTTGCGGCCGATCAGGTCGCCGAGCCGCCCCGCGAGCAGGAGCAGGCTGCCGAAGGCGATGAGATAGGCGTTCACGACCCAACTCAGCCCGGCGGGCGTGAAGTTGAGGTCCTCCTGCATGGCGGGCATGGCCACGGTCACGATGCTGCCGTCGAGGATGATCATCAGCATCCCGGTGGCGATGACACCGAGGGCCAGTCGCCGGGAGCGGCCCTTGACCGGCGCGCTCCCGGCACCCGAGGCCGCCGGTGCGTCCGGAGCCGCCACGACGCCCGAAGCCGCCGGGACATCCGGGGCCTCCGGGGCCCCGTTCGCTGCGGTGGTGGCTGTCATGTGTCTCTCCTGTCCGATACGGCCGGGCGACGGAGCCAGGCGCGCGAGAAGGGGGCGGGAAGCGCGGGCCGCCCACGGCGTTCCGCGGCGCGGGCCCGACCCGATCAACACTCTGGACCGTAGCAGATAGTTTCGTTGCAGACTATCTATCTCGGTCGCACACCCCACCGCTCGGCTACCCTGGCCGTATGACCGCCATGGCACCCACCCGCACCGAACCGGACCTCTCCTTCCTCCTCGACCACACCAGCCACGTCCTGCGCACGCAGATGGCGGCGGCGCTCGGCGAGATCGGGCTCACGGCGCGGATGCACTGCGTCCTCGTGCACGCGCTCCAGGAGGAGCGCACCCAGGCGCAGCTGGCCGAGATCGGGGACATGGACAAGACGACGATGGTCGTCACCGTGGACGCCCTGGAGAAGGCCGGCCTCGCCGAGCGGCGCCCGGCGCGCGAGGACCGCAGGGCCCGCGTCATCGCCGTCACGGAGAAGGGCGCCGAGGTCGCGGCCCGCAGCCAGGAGATCGTCGACGGGGTGCACGAGCGGGCGCTCGGCGCGCTGTCCAAGACCGACCGCACGGCCCTGCTCCGCGCCCTGAACCGCCTGGTCGAGGGGCACTTGGCGACCCCGGCCGAGAGCCCGCGCCCCGCCCGCAGGGCGCGTCAGCGGGCCTGACGGCCACCCTTCGCGGTCCGTCCGCGCGGTCCCGTACGGTGAGAGGTCCCGGTGCGCCGTCGGCGCGTACGGGCGACCGCAGAGGAACGAACGAGGGTGGGGCCACCATGGCGCTGTTCGGAAACGCGCACACCGTCGACCCGGCGTCGGCACAGCAGGAGTACGCGCGGCTCATGGGCCACGGCGAGCAGGTGTACGCCGCGTACCGGCTGATACGCGACACGATCCTGCTCACCGACCGGCGCATGATCTTCGTCGACAAGCAGGGGATGACCGGCAAGAAGGTCGAGTACCACTCCGTGCCGTACCGGAGCATCACGCACTTCGCGGTGGAGACCGCGGGCCACTTCGACCTGGACGCCGAGCTCAAGATCTGGATATCCAGCAACCCGGTGCCGATCGAGAAGACCTTCACCAAGGGCGTCGACATCTACGAGGTGCAGGCGATCCTGACGCAGTTCGTCGCGCGCTAGGGCCGACCCGTGCGCCAGGGCCGACCGGCGCCCCGGGCCGACCCGCACGCCAGGGCCGACCCGTGGGACGGACGCCGTCCGCCGCGCGGGCGCCCCGGACGGGCGCCGGGCGGGCGGGTCGGGGTACGTTCGTAGGGCACCTAAAGGCTAAGAGGGAACGCCCCATGATCTTCATCACCGTGAAATTCACCGTCCGCCCCGAGCGCAGCGAGGACTGGCTCGACCTCGTCGACGACTTCACGCGTGCCACCCGTGCCGAACCCGGCAACATCTTCTTCGAGTGGTCCCGCAGCGTCGACGACCCCCACCAGTTCGTCCTGGTGGAGGCCTTCCGCGACGGCGAGGCGGGCCGCGAGCACGTGGAGTCCGCGCACTTCGCCGCCGCGATGGAGACCATGTCGTACGCCATCGCCAGCACCCCCCAGATCGTCAGCACGGAGATCCCCGGCATGGACGGCTGGGGCGCGATGGGCGAGGTCTCGCCGCGCGAGGCCTGAGCACGGCGGCGCACACGCGCGAGAGGGGCCCGGACCGTCCAGCGGTCCGGGCCCCTCTCGCTCTCCTCACGTCACGCCTGCGGCAGCCGGTCCAGGAAGCCGTACACCGTGCGGACGCGGCCGTCCTCCGCGAGCACCGCCACGTCCGAACCGGCCACCGGGGCGGAGCCGTCCGCCCCCGACACCAGCTCCCAGGTGAACCGGACGAGGCCGTGGTGCCCGTCGAGCTCGCCCGTCCGCCGGAACTCGAACCCCGGGAACTGCTTCTGCACGGCGGCTATCACCGCGACGAGCGCCTCCGTCCCGGCCGCGTCGGCCAGCGGGTCGGTGTACGTGCCGTCCTGCGTCCAGGCCGCCTCCACGGCCTTGCGGATGTCCTCGGTCCCCGTGGCGTTCCAGGCCTCGAAGTACCGGGCGACAGCGGTCTCGTGAACGTCCTGTGCGGGCATGGTCTTCGCCTCCGGTGAGTGTCGGTCTCCGTACGTCGTTCCCGGGGCCCGGCCGGAGTGCGCCGCCCGGGCCTCGGTGACCTCAGAGTGCCGTGCGGGGGCCGCCCGGCGCGATTACGCCCCAGGTAAAGCAGTCTCGTGAGTGGCTTCCGCAGGGCGCGCGCGTGTGTTGTCCTAGTGGGCCGATTTCGTTCGCCGAGCCGGGAGTTGCCGGATGCGGAAGCAGTTGGTCGGTGGTGTCGTCGCGGGGATGCTGCTGCTCGGGGCCTGCGGGGACCCGGGCGCGGAGGACGGCTCGGGCGGGGCGCCCGCGCCGGATCCGCCCGCGGCCTCGCGCACGGACGGATCGGGCCCGCCGTCGCAGACGAACCGGCAGCAGGCGGAGCGGGACGAAGAGGGGGACGAGGAGCGGGGCAAGGAGGGGGGCGCCTCCCGTGCGGGCCCCAAGTCGCCCGGTACGTCCGGCGGTCGGGCCTCCGGGCCCAAGCCCGCGCCCCGCGTCCTCTACCTCGGCGACTCCCTCGCCATGGAGAACCAGGACGTCCTCGGCTCCCTCCTGCGCGACCGGCTCGCCGCCCGCTACACCAGCGCCCCCTACTCCGGCACCACCCTCTGCGACTACCTGGAGGACACCGGCGAGGACTCCCTCGTACCGGACGAGGACAAGGCGGCCACGCTCGTGCGCGAGCTGCGGCCCGACTTCGTGGTGCTCCAGTTCTGGGGCAACTCCTGGGGCTACACGCCGTGCATGGGCGGCGTCACGTACGACAAGCAGCGGGACACGTACTTCACGCGGTACGCGGCCGACGCGCGGCGCCTGACCGGGCAGATCGAGGAGGCCGCCCGGGACGTGGGCGCGGCGCGGCCGAAGGTGGTGTGGGTGTCGCAGGGCCCGGACGTCATGACGCCCGACCGCGTGCGCCGCGTGAACGAGCTGTACCGGCGGCAGGCCGCCGCGTCCGGCGACCTGGTGTCGGACGCGGGCCGGGCGGTCAGCCCGGCGTCGGCCCGCTACCGGTGGGTGCGGGAGCTGCCCTGCACGGCGGACGAGCGCGCGCACCCGGTGTACTGCACGGAGCCCGGCGGCCGTACCGCGCTGCACCGGGGCGACGACTACCTGCACTTCTGTCTGGCTCCGACGACCCCGAAGTCCCGGCCCTGTCCGGTGCGTTCGCCGGGCATCCGCCGGATCGGGCAGGCGGTCACGGACACGGTGGCCCGCGCCGCGAAGCGCTGACGGGGCCGCCCGGAGGCCGTCAGTCCCGGCGCCACGCGCTGTACGACCGCACGTCGCCCGCCCGCACCTCGAACCGCGGCTCGGCCTTGGTGAACATCACCTCCAGGCCGAGCACGGTCCCGGTCCCCGGGTCGAGGATCAGCATCCGGCGCAGCTCGTCGTCGCCCGCGCCCCGGGACCGGTGCACGTACGCCTGCCCGGAGCGGCCCAGCCGGTCGGTGATCGCCCCCGCGGGACGCAGGCCCTCGGTGTCGGCGAGGACGCGGGCGAGCGCGGCGCTCTCGCGGGCACCGAGCGTCCAGGTGTCCAGGAGCCGCGGCAGCGCGTCGAGGAGCTGGTCCGTGGTGAGCGGGCCCGAGCGGCGGTGCGCGCCCCGGTCGTAGGCGTCCGTCAGATAGGCGCGCAGCCCGGCGGGGGTGTGCGGCGGCCTGGCCCGCGCCCCGGGCGGCCGCGCGGGCGGCTCGGCGCGCGGCCCGGACTCCGCGGGCAGGCTCCACGTCCGGACGTGGCTGCCCCGGCGCAGGCCCGGCTCGCCGTCGCGCGCGGCGGCCCGCGCCCGCTCGGCGACCTCGGCGAGCGGCACGGCGGCGGAGCCCGCGCGCGGGTGCAGGGCGCGGGGCGCGGCCGTGGCGGACGTGGCCGCGAGGTCGGGCAGGGTGAGCACGAGCACCGCGGCGAGCGCGACGGCGGCGGCCTCCGCCCACAGCACGACGCGGCGGCGGGCCCGGCGCCGGCTCGTGTGCAGGAGCTGGTTGAGGCCGCGTTCCGCGCGGGCGTCGAGCGGCCGGTCGCGCCAGGGGCCCTCGGTGGCGGACACGGGGTCGGCCGCGCGCAGCAGGTCCAGTTCGTCAGTCATGGGTGCCGTCTCCTGCCGTTACGTTCATCCGCATCCGGTCGATCTCCGCGCGCAGCCGCCGCCGGGCCCGGTGCAGCCGCATCGCGGCGGCGCTCCGGCCACAGCCGAGGGCGACGGCCAGGTCGTCGACGCCCAGCTCCTCCCAGGTGGTCAGGCGCAGCGCCTCCTGGTCGGCGGGGGAGAGCCGGGCGAGGGCCTCGTGCACCCAGGCGCCGGGCGCGTCGGCGTCGGGTCCGGTGACGACCTGGCCGTGCCGGGTGGCCTCGTGGTGGCCGATGCGGTGCAGCAGGCGGCGGTAGCGGCCGAGGCCCCGCACCGTGTTGGCCAGGCAGTTGCGGGCGACGCCGTACAGCCAGGGCAGCGCGTTCTCGGGCAGTTCGGCGCGGCGCCGCCAGGCTATGGAGAAGACCTCCGCGACGACTTCCTCGACCTCGTGCGTCTCGCCCGCGCCGAGTCTGCGCGCCACGAAGCGGCTCACCGCCCAGTAGTGCTCGCGGTAGGCGGCCGCGAAGGCTTCGTCCGTGCTCATGAACCGTAGGTGTCCGGCATGTCCCCGATCTTCACACCCGGGCGCTGTGATGTTCGTGGCAGGGGTTCGCCGTGACGCCCCGGCCGGTCCCGGACACGTACGGGGCATGAGGGCAACCGTGAAGTGGCTGACGACCACCGACCACAAGACGATCGGCACGCTGTATCTGGTGACGGCGTTCGCGTTCTTCTGCATCGGCGGTGTGATGGCGCTGTTCATGCGCGCCGAGCTGGCCCGCCCGGGGCTCCAGATCATGTCGAACGAGCAGTTCAACCAGGCGTTCACGATGCACGGCACACTGATGCTGCTGATGTTCGCGACGCCGCTGTTCGCGGGCTTCGCGAACTGGCTGATGCCGCTCCAGATCGGCGCCCCCGACGTGGCGTTCCCCCGCCTGAACATGTTCGCCTACTGGCTGTACCTGTTCGGCTCGCTGATCGCGGTGGGCGGCTTCCTCACCCCGGGAGGGGCGGCGGACTTCGGCTGGACCGCGTACGCGCCGATCACGGACGCCGCGCACGCGACGAACATCGGCGCCGACATGTGGATCATGGGTCTGGCCCTCTCCGGCTTCGGCACGATCCTCGGCGCGGTCAACTTCATCACCACGATCGTCTGCATGCGCGCGCCCGGCATGACGATGTTCCGCATGCCGATCTTCACCTGGAACGTGCTGCTGACCGGCGTCCTGGTGCTGCTCGCCTTCCCGGTCCTGGCGGCCGCGCTGTTCGCCCTCGAAGTGGACCGGAAGTTCGGCGCGCACATCTTCGACGTGGCGAACGGCGGGGCGCTGCTGTGGCAGCACCTGTTCTGGTTCTTCGGCCACCCCGAGGTGTACATCATCGCGCTGCCGTTCTTCGGCATCATCTCCGAGGTCATCCCGGTGTTCTCGCGCAAGCCGATGTTCGGCTACATGGGCCTGATCGGCGCGACCATCGCCATCGCGGGCCTCTCCGTGACGGTGTGGGCGCACCACATGTACGCGACGGGCGGCGTCCTGCTCCCCTTCTTCTCCTTCATGACGTTCCTCATCGCGGTGCCGACGGGCGTGAAGTTCTTCAACTGGATCGGCACCATGTGGAAGGGCTCGCTGAGCTTCGAGACCCCGATGCTGTGGGCGGTCGGCTTCCTCATCACCTTCGTGTTCGGCGGTCTGACCGGGGTGCTCCTGGCGTCCCCGCCGATGGACTTCGCGGTGACCGACTCGTACTTCGTGGTCGCGCACTTCCACTACGTCATCTTCGGCACGGTCGTGTTCGCGATGTTCTCCGGATTCCACTTCTGGTGGCCCAAGTTCACCGGCAAGATGCTCGACGAGCGGCTCGGCAAGATCACGTTCTGGACGCTCTTCATCGGCTTCCACGGCACGTTCCTCGTCCAGCACTGGCTGGGCGCGGCGGGCATGCAGCGCCGCATCCCCGACTATCTGGACGCCGAGGGCTTCACCGGCCTGAACACCCTGTCCACGATCTTCTCGTTCCTGCTCGGGATGTCCCTGCTGCCGTTCTTCTACAACGTCTGGAAGACCGCGAAGTACGGCGCGTACGTCGAGGAGAACGACCCCTGGGGCTACGGCCGCTCCCTGGAGTGGGCGACGACCTGCCCGCCGCCGCGCCACAACTTCCACTCCCTGCCGCGCATCCGCTCCGAGTCCCCGGCGTTCGACCTGCGCCACCCCGAGATCGCGGCGGAGCTCGCGCCCGTGCCGGAGCCCGCGGAGAGGGCCGCCCTGTGACCGCCATGGACGACCGCCCGGCGGAGGCGGCCCTGCTCATCCACGAGATCGAGGGCCACCTCCTGGTGGAGTCCGCCCGCACGGAGAGCCGCGCGGCGGCCGCCCGGTTCACCGCCCGCCTCGACTGGCTCACCCAGGCCCAGCGCGAGGAGGTGGAACGCGTGTACACCGAGGACCACCTGGCCCTCACCCGCCACATCTGGCGCCGCACGGCCCACCGCTCCCGCGAACTCCGCACGGAGTACGAAACCCGCTACCGGTCCCTGCGCCGCCGTCTCTTGGCGGGGGCCCTGCTGGGCATGACGTTCGCCCTGCTGGTCGCCGGGGCTTGGGTGAGCGCCCCTTAGGGGGCGCGGGGAACTGCGCGACCAGCCCCACGCGGCCGCAGACGAACCCCTAAAGCGCAGGCGGCCCGGCCTCGACGCGCCGGAGCACCGGGGCAAGCCGGTCAAGGTCAGGGCCCGACTGGAGCTGCCGCTCGTCCCACCAGGTAGCCCCCGCGTCCCGCAGGGGCGCGACCACCTCCCCCGCGGCACCGGGTTCGCACGGCGTGGCCCCGCCCAGCACGAGATCGAAGGCCCCGCCCCCGTAAGGGCGGTGATCCCGAAGGTAGCCCACAAGCTCGCGCACCTCGGCGACAGCCGGAACGTGCCCGTGCCGAGCGGACTGGAAGAGCGGTACGGCCCCGTCCCACCGGGCGGCCCTGCGCATCGGGGGCCGGTTGGGCCAGAACCCCCCGATCCACACGGGCGGCCGGGGCCGCTGCACGGTGGCGGGGAGCAGGGTGACGTCACGGACCTGGAAGTGCGGGCCCTCGTGGCTGACGGACTGCCCGGACCAGTACCGGCTCAGAAGGTCGAGGCCCTCGTCCAGGAGCTCGGCGAGGACGCGCGGGTCGGTGGGCTCGCCGAAGCTGCCGTACTCGTCGTCGACGGGCCCGCCGAGCCCGGCGGTGAAGATCACCCGGCCGCCGGACAGGGCGTCCAGGGTGGCCACCTGCCGGGCCAGTTGATGGGGGCGGCGGCGGGCCACCGGCGTCACCAGGGTGCCGAGCCGCAGCCGCGAGGTGGCGAGCGCGGCGGCCGTCAGGAGCATCCAGGGGTCGCCGAAGGGCTTGCCCGCCTGCACGGCCTTGTCGTGCACGACGTGGTCCCAGACGAACAGGCCGTCCCAGCCCGCCTGTTCGGCGGCGACGGCGACGCGCGCGACCACCCTCGGGTCGGCGAAGTCACCGAAGTTCGGAATGTTGATCGAGAAGCGCATGGGGGGCATGGTCGCGCGGGGCCGGGAACGGCGGCAATGGGTTTGCCCCCGCGGCCGGGCGCCGACCGCGAACGGCAATCGTTCGCCCCCGCGGCCGGACGCCGACCGGCACCATGGAAGCCATGGGAACCATGGAGACCGACAACGCACCGACGCCGGACCCGCACGCGGAATCCCCCACCGACATCGCCGTCCGCTACCACCGGGCCGTGGGCGCCGGGGCCACGGGCGACGCGCTCGCGGCGTTCTTCACGGCGGACGCGGTCCACCGCGAGCTGCCCAATCTGCTCTTCCCGAAGGGCGTCGTCCGCGATCTGCCGGGCATCCTGGAGGCGGCCGAGGCCGGACGCGGCACGCTGCGCCGCCAGACGTACGACGTCCGCAACGCGGTGGCCTGCGGCGACAAGGTGGCCTTGGAGGTGGAGTGGACCGGCGAACTCGCCGTCCCGCTGGGCGCCTTGCCCGCGGGCCACGTCCTGCGGGCCCACATCGCCGCGTTCCTCGACTTCCGCGACGGCAGGATCAGCGGCCAGCGCAACTACGACTGCTACGAGCCGCCGGCCTGAGGGCACACGCCCCGGGCCGGCGGCTCGCGCACTCCCCTGCCGGGGTCAGAACGGCAGGCCGTAGTCCCCGCAGGCGGGCTTGAAGTCGGGCTTGTCGGCGCCCAGGGCGTTGACGACGTCCTGGGTCGTCGGCCCGTCCGTGAACAGGCCGACGTGGCCGACCGGGTTCTTCGGACACTGGTCCTGGACGACGATGTTGCGGACGTTGTCGCCCTTCAGGAAGCCCTGGCTGTACGGGGTGGAGACGCGGTCGTTCTTCGTCGCGATGACCGTGTAGCGCACGCCCGGGACGGTGTCGCCGTCCGCGAACAGGGCCTTCTGGAAGTCCGAGCCCTCCTCCTGGTCCTTGAGGCCCTGGAGGTTCAGATGGTCGAACGCGCCGTTGACCAGGCCCATGACGCCGAGCGCGCGGCCGAGTTCGGTCAGGCCGCTGAGGGTGGTGCCGTGGTTGGTGGGGGCGAGCGCGACGAGGCGGTCGACCTTCTGCGCACCGCCGAGCCGCTTGATGTAGTAGTTCGGCATCATGCCGCCCTGGGAGTGTCCGACGACGCTGACCTTCTTCGCGCCGGTCGACGCGAGCACCTTGTCCACGAAGGCGCTCATCGTCCCGGCCGACCGGGCGATGCCCGTGAGTCCGCCGACGCGGCCGCCGAAGTCGAACGGGCTGCCCATGCCGTAGTTGAAGGCGTAGACGCAGTGGCCCTCGTTGGCGAGCGTCGGGCCCATCGTGACCCAGTTGGCGCCGAGGTTGACGCCGGTGCCGTGCACGAGGACGACGGGGTTGGGGTGCTCGGCGGAGGGCTTGCAGCTCCAGTCGTTCACACCGGTCACGGCGTTGGGGCTGAGTAAGAAGTTGCGGACGCCGTCGGCGACCCCGCCGACGGGGTACGACGGCTTGCGCGGCTGCTCGGCGGCGCCCGCCGGGGCCCCGGCGGCGGTGAGCGCGGTGGCGGCGAGGGCCACGGGCACGACGGCGGCGGCGCCGCGCCGCAGGGAGCGCGGCAGACGGCGGCCGGTTGCGGAGGTTCCGTTCACGGTTCCTGTCCCTTCGAGCGAGCTGGCACGTGCGGGGGGGGTGAGGGCGTCACGAGGACGCACCAGGGGAAGGTCATGGCCATGACACACCGATGAGAGGCAATCTGAAACGGCACCGCTTCAGATTTGGTTACTTGAAAGTAGGAGCGGGGCGGCGCCGACGCAAGAGGCGTGCGCGGGACAATTTCCCCACGGGGGCGGCGAGTTGGCGAAGCGGCAGGTGAGAGGGGCGGCAGGGGTGGAGTCCGACGAGGGGGACGGGCCGGGCGGGGCCGGGCGGCGGCCCGCGCGGGCGTACGGAGGCAAGTCGGCCGAGCAGCGCAAGGCGGAGCGGCGGCGGCGCCTCCTCGACGCGGGCGTCGACCTCTTCGGCACGGGCCCCGGCGCCTACCGCGCCGCGTCCGTCGCCGCCCTGTGCGCCCGCGCGGGCCTGTCGACGCGCCAGTTCTACGAGGAGTTCCGCAATCTCGAAGAGGTGCTCGCGGCCCTGCACCAGCACGTCCAGAAGGCCGCGCAGACCGCCGTCCTCGCGGCCCTGGCCGAGGTCACGGAGGGCACCGTGCGCGAGCGCGTGGAGTCCGCGTTCCGTGCGTACGCGCGCGTGCTCACCGCCCATCCGCACCTCGTGCGGATCGCCTTCGTGGAGGTCACCGGCGTCACGCCGGAACTGGAGAAGCAGCGCCTGGAGGCCCGCAAGGGCTGGGTCGGCCTGCTCGTCGCCGCCCTCGACGAGGCGGCGGCGCGCGGCGAGATCGGCGCCCGCGACTACCGCGTGGCCGCGCTCGGCTTCGTCGGGGCGGTCAACGCGCTCCTGTACGACTGGACCACCGGGTACGTGGACGCGGACCTGGACACGATCGTGGACGAGCTGATGCGGATGTTCATGGGTCTGCTGCAGCCGCCCGACGCCGACGGGGCGCCCGCGACGGACCCGGGCTGACGGGCCGCCCGGGCCCTTCGCCCTAGGGGCGCAGGTGGGCGAGCAGCGCGTCCGCGACGGGGTGGACCGGCTCCGCCGGAAGCAGGGCGCGGGCGCCGTCGAGGTCGCCCGCCGCCACCGAGTCCCGTACGCGCCGGGCCAGGCCGGGGCGCCCCGCCTCAAGATCGGTATCCTGCGACTGCGCCCACGCGGCGCCCGTCGCCGAGGAGTTGAGCCGCATGCAGCCACCCGTCACCCTGCGCCCCTGGCGGACCGCCGACGCCGCGAGTCTGGTCGAGATCTACCGCGACGCCGCGCTGCGCCGCTGGGCGCTTCGGGGCCCCGAGGACGAGGCGGCCGCGGTCCGCTGGATCGAGGACCACGAGCGGGCCCGAGAGGCGGGTGACCGCTTCGCCTTCGCCGTTACGGAGCCTTCGGCCGAGGACCGCGTGCTCGGGCAGGTCGTCCTCAAGCGCGAGGGCCCCGACCCGGCGTCCGCCGAGGTCGGCTACTGGACCGCCGCCCCGGCGCGCGGCCGGGGGGTCGCGCCCCGCGCGCTGGAGGCCCTGACGGAGTGGGCCTTCACCACGTTCGCCGCGGAGGGACTGACGCGCCTGTCACTCCTCCACCAGGTGGACAACGAGGCGTCGTGCCGGGTCGCGCACAAGTGCGGCTACGACCTGGCGGAGGTTCTGGCCCCGTTCCCGCCGGACTATCCGCTGAGCGGGCACCGGCACGTACGCGAGCGGGTGGCCTGACCGGCCTACTTGAGGGCCCCACGCACCAGGGCCGCGAAGGCGGTGGCCGACACGGTGACGTGGGGCCCGTCGGGGCGCTTGCTGTCGCGGATGGCTATGTGGGGGCCGGGGAGTTCGGCGACCTCCAGACATTGGCCGCCGGTGTCCGCGCTGTACGAGGACTTGCGCCAGGCCGCGCCGTTGAGGGGGGCGCACTCGACGCAGTCGCCGCCAGTACTTCCGGTGTACGAGGACTTACGCCACCGCGCGTTCGTCAGGTCCAGGGTCGTCCCCATAGCGTTCCTCCATCACGCGGGTGATCAGATCCGCCGAGTCCTCGACCGAGAGGGCGGCGGCCTGCAAATTAGCGTAACGGAGCGAAGCTTCGCGGATCGTTTCCGGGTTAGCCGTCATGTGGCCCGCGATCATGTCCTCGGTGTAGACGATCTCAGGGTCGTCATCGAAGCGCAGCAGATTGAACGAGCCGTCGAGTCCTGAGTGTTCACCTGCCGAGTACGGGAGCACCTGGATGCGCACCCAGCGTCGCTGTTGACAGCTCAACAGGTGTTGGAGTTGCTCACGCATGATCTCGCGGCTCCCGATGGGCCGGTGCAGCGCCGCCTCGTCGAGCGTCACCAGGGTCAGCGGCGGGCGCTCGCGCTCCAGAACTCGCTGGCGTTCCATCCGTGCGGCCACCAGGTCGTCGAGGTTGCTGGGCATGCCCGTTGCCAGCACGGCCCGTGCGTAGTCCTGTGTTTGCAACAGTCCATAGACCAACTGCACCTGGAACGTCGAGATGTATGTGGCCTTGGCTTCCATCTCCGCATAGGCCTGGAACCAGCTCGGCAACTGACTGCGCAGCACGAGGCCCACCAACCGGGAGAACATCCCATCCGTCCCGAGGGCAGCGTCAACGCGCTCCGAAAACTCACGCGTGGGCACCTTCTTCGCCGTCTCCACCTGGCCGACCAGGGACCCCGTGCAGAAGATGCAGCCGCCGAGCTCGGCCTGGTTGAGGCCCGCCCCTTCTCTCAGGCGGCGCAGCTCCGATCCGTAGAAGTCCAGCGGGGACGCGCTCGGGTCCAGCTCGTTGATGCGTACCACGGAAAGGTTCACCCCCGGCGTCAAACGCCCGTCAGCGTTGCTCTCGTTGCGTAGCCAAGGGTAAGCGGAGCGCGTCAGCCTGAGTGACATGAATCACGCAACTGACCTCCTTGACCAAGGAGTTGGCGGCAGCTATCGGATGAGCTTCACCGTCGGTGAGCACTCGGCGCGGCCGCTGCGGCGGATCCTGCGGTCGTACCTGGGACGCTGGGAGCTCGCCGGGCTGGCGGACGACGCGGAGCTGGCGCTCACGGAGCTGGTCGCGAACGTCGTGCGGCACGTGCCGGACCGCCGGTGCGCGGTGCTGATCGTGCGGCGTCCACGCGGAGTGCGCGTGGAGGTGATGGACGGCAGCCCCGTGCTGCCCGCCCCGGCGGGCGAGGCGGACGGCGAACTGGCGGAGGGCGGGCACGGGCTGAGGCTCGTCGCCGCGGTCACGGACCGGTGGGACGTTACGGTGCTGCCGGGTGGCGCGGGCAAGACCATCTGGTTCGAGTGCGACGACGGGAAGGGCGTGGACGGTGACCCCTGAGGAACTGATCGCCGAGCACGGGCTGGTGCCGCTGGAGTTCGAGGGAGGCATGTTCCGCAGGACGTGGGCGGGGCCGCCGGACGCGGCGGGGCGCCCCGTGGGGACGGCGATCATCATGCTCCTGACGTCGGAGCCGGGCGACTTCTCGGCGCTGCACCGCCTGCCGATCGACGAGGTCTGGCACTTCTACCGGGGGGACGCGCTGGAACTGCTGCTCCTGCACCCGGACGGCAGCGACGAGCTGCGCTTCCTCGGGGGCGATGGGGGCGAGTTCCAGGTCGTCGTACCGGCGGGGACGTGGATGGGCGCGCGGGTGCGGGCCGGGGGCGACTGGTCGCTGTTCGGTACGACGATGGCGCCCGGGTTCATGGACGAGGATTACGAGGGCGGGGAGGCGGGCGCGCTCGCCGCCGCGTACCCGAGCCGAGCGACTCACATCAGGGAGCTGTGCCGTGACTGACCCCGAACTTCCCTCGCTGGCGGGCCGCGTGGCCCTCGTGACCGGGGCCAGCGGGCTGCTCGGCGGCGGGATCGCCCGGCGGTTCGCGGCGGCCGGGGCGGCGGTGGTCCTGCACTGCCGCGAACAGGCCGGTCGGGCCGAGGCGTTGGCCGAGGAGATCGGCAAGGCGGGCGGCGACGCGCTGGTCGTGGCCGCCGACCTGCGCGAGGAGGACGAGTGCCGACGGCTCGTCGGCGCGGCCCGCGACTGGCGCGGGCGGCTCGACGCGCTGGTGAACAACGCCGGGGTACAGCCCGTGCAGCCGCTGCCCGGCATGTCCGCCACCGACTGGCGGGAGCTCCAGGAAGCCAATGTGACCAGCGCGTTCGCCTGTACGCAGGCGGCGGCCGAGGTCATGGGCGCGCAGGAGGGCGGCGGCAGCGTCACGCAGATCGCCTCCATCGAGGGGCACCAGCCCGCGCCGGGGCACGCGCACTACGCCGCGTCGAAGGCCGCGCTGATCATGTTCGCGCGGGCGGCGGCCGTGGAGTACGGGGCGGTGGGGGTGCGGGTGAACAGCGTGTCGCCGGGGCTCATCGGGCGGCCCGGACTCGCGGAGGACTGGCCCGACGGGGTGGAGCGGTGGGGGCGGGCCGCGCCGCTCACCCGCCTCGGGCGGGCGGAGGACGTGGGCTCGGCCTGCGTGTTCCTGGCGTCCTCGGGGGCGTCGTGGATCACCGGGGCGGACCTGGTCGTGGACGGCGGGGTGAGCGCCCGCCCCACGTGGTGACCTGACGGCCGGCACCCCGGGCCCTGCGCGGGACCGTGGCCGGGCGGCGGCCGGGCTGCGGCTGCCGCGTCGCTACAGACCTTCACGGTGCCGGTGTTGTCCACGTACCGGGCCGAGACCCACCCCGGGCGGTCGCGCAGATCAGGCCAGGTGTGATCCTCCCGGGGCGGGGGGGCTGCGTCGGGGCCCGGCCTGCGGAGCTGGGGAGTTACGGGTGGGAGGGTGGGAAAGTACCCGCCGCGGCAGCGGCGGGGCCACCCACTGCGCGGTAGCGCCCCGCGCCAAGCGCCGGGCGGTCAAGGCCGGGCCGGGGCCGGGGCGCTCCCGCCTGAGGGGGCCACGCCAGGTGGGGGCGGGTGGGTGGGCCCGCCCCGGCGGCGCGCAGCGCGGCCCCTGTCGCCGGGGCCCGGGCCGGGGCCCGCCGCGCAGGGCCCCGGAACGGCGACAACCCGCGAGCCGGGGGAGGATCGCGGGTGTCGCCGGGGGATCTATGGAGGGCCGGGCGGGAGGTGACCCGCCGAGGGCCCAGGGCCGAAGCCCCGTGGTGGGGGCCTGGGGTCAGGCCCCGTAGAAGGGAGACCTCGGGTCAGGGCCTGTTCGAGGCCCAGGGGCCAGGGTCAGTGGGAGACCAGGTCGGGCTCCCGGTCCTCGTCGACGGCCGGGGCCTCGGGCCCGGGCTTCATCAGGAAGATCGAGAGGACCGCGGCGACGAGGACGGCGGCCGCCCCGGTCACGAAGGTCGCGGACATCGCGTCGGTGAAGGCGGACCGGACCGCGTCCCCGAGGGCCGCGTTCCCCGTACGGGCGGCCTCGGCGAGGCCTTCGACGACGGAGTTGTCCGCGACGTCACCGGCCGAGGCCGGCATCTCGTCGGCGTACGTGCTGGAGAGGACGGAGCCGAGGATCGCGACGCCGAGGGCGGCGCCCGCCTGCTGGACGGTGTCGTTGAGGGCGGAGCCCACACCGGCGTGCTCACCGGGAACCGCGCTCATGAGGGCCGCCACCGCGGCGGGCATCGCGAGACCGCCGCCCATGCCCATCAGGACCATGGCGATGGCGACGATGCCGAAGCCGTCACCGGGCGAGAGCGTGGTGAGGGTGAAGAAGCCGCCCGCGGTGATGGTGAGGCCGACGGCCACCAGGAAGCGGTTGCCGAGCTTCTGGCCGAGCGTGGCACCCAGCGTGTTGAAGACGAGGGAGGCGACGGCGAGCGGCGCGAAGGCCCAGCCGGTCTTCGTCGGCGAGTAGTGCAGGACGAACTGCAGGTACTGGGTCAGGACCAGCAGCAGACCGCCGTTGGCGAAGGTCAGCAGGACGATCGAGAAGCTGGCGCCGGTGAAGACGCGGTTGCGGAAGAGCTCGATGGGGACCATCGGCTCGTCGACGCGGGTCTCCCAGAAGCCGAAGCTGACGAGGGCGGCGACGGCCACGATCCCGGCGACGAACACCTTCGGGGAGTCGAAGCCCTCCTTCGGCCACTCGGTGATCGTCCACACCAGGGCGACCATGCCGACGACCGACAGGACGATGCCGAGCGGATCGGCCTTGCGCCAGGGCCCCTTGGACTCGGGCATCAGGATGAGCGCGGCGAGGATCGCGAGACCCACGATGGGCAGGTTGATCAGGAAGACCGAGCCCCACCAGAAGTGGCCGAGCAGGGCGCCGCCGAACACCGGGCCGCCGACGAGGCCGACCATCGCCACGGCGCTCCAGGCCGCGATGGCCTTGGGCCGCTCCTCCTCGTCGAAGACGGTGATGAGGATCGAGAGGGTGCTGGGCATGATCAGCGCGCCGCCGATGCCCATGAGGACACGGCCCGCGATCAGCTGCTCGGGGCTGTTCGCGATGGTCGCGATCAGTGAGGCCCCGCCGAAGAGGACGAGGCCGAGCACCATCACCTTGCGGCGGCCGAAGCGGTCGGACAGCGAACCGGACGTCAGCAGCAGGCCCGCGAAGACCAGCATGTACGAGTCGAGGATCCACTGGATGTCGGAGGCGGTGGCGTCGATGTCCTCGGCGATGGGCGGGATCGCCACGGTCAGGATCATGTTGTCCACGACCAGGACCAGCGTGCTCAGGCACAGCACGACGAGGATCAGCCAACGTCGCGGGTCACGCACCGGGGTCTCACCGCCCGTTCCCTCCCCCCGGTCGTCCGTGCCCTGCGCTGCAAGCCCGTCCATCGGACCTCCTCGGTACGTCGTTCGCTGACACCGAACACTGTACGCACGCCGCACACTGTTCGCAACCTCCGAACACTGTTCGCATTCTGCGCTAAGGTGGGGGCGTCACGTCGGAGCAGAAAGAAGGGTGGCCGCATGGCGCGCACCGGGAAGCCGACCGCGATCTCTGTCTGGACCCGGCCGCAGCGACCGCGCCGGGAACAGCCCGCGCTCAGTCGCGATCAGATCGTCTCCGAGGCCATCGCGCTGCTGGACGCCGAGGGCCTGGAGGCCCTGAGCATGCGCAAGCTGGGCACGCGGCTGAACGCGGGCGCCACCTCGCTCTACACGCACGTGTCGAACAAGGACGAGATCATCGAGCTCGCCGTCGACCGGATCTACGGCGAGATCGAAGTGCCGATGCCCGCGTCCGGCTCCCGCGACGACTGGCGCGCCGCGACCAAGCAGTTCGCCGAGAACGTCCGCGAGACGCTCCTGCGACACCTGTGGATCTCCTCGGTCCTCGGCGAGCTGGGCATGGCCCACCTGGGGCCGAACATGATGGGGCTCACGGAGGAGATGCTCGGCCTCTTCGAGGCGGGCGGCTTCGACCTGGAGACCTCCGAGATCGCCGTCAAGACCATCTGGGCGTACGTCATCGGCATCGCCACCACCGAGGCCGCGTACCTCACGACGGTCGCGCGCAGCGGGCGTACGGAACAGGAGTGGCACGACACGGTGCGGCCCGCGGCGGCCGACGCGGTGCAGGCCTATCCGCGGCTGCGGAAGATGTACGCGATGTCCCCGCAGGGCGCCGACGCGAGCAGTGCGCGGCAGGGCTACTTCGAGGTGGGCATCGCCTGCATCCTCGACGGCCTGGAGACCCACGTCGCCCCCTGACGCGGCAGGGCCCGGTCCCTCCAATGGCCCGCTCCGGTGGCCGTCCCCCGACGGCCGCCGGACGCTCGGGCCATGACCTCACCGGAACGTGACACGCATCGTGCGGCGCCCCCGGGGCCCGCCGGACCCTCGGGCCCCGGGGACGACGAGAGCGCCTGGGCGTCGGGCGGCACGCTCTTCGCCGGTGTGCTCATGCTCGTGTACGGGGCCCTCGGGGTCCTCACGGGGATCGCGGGGATCGGCAAGGACGACGTGTACGCGCGCATCGGCGACTACGTGTACAAGTTCAACCTCACCGCCTGGGGATGCATCCACCTCGTGCTCGGGCTCCTGGTGGCGGTGACGGGCTGGGGCATCCTCAAGGGCGCCGAATGGGCGCGCGCGACCGGCATCGCCCTCGCCGCGGTGGCCATGGTCGCCCAGTTCCTCTGGCTCCCCTACAGCCCCCTCTGGGCCCTGATCTCCCTGGCCATCGGGGCGTTCATCATCTGGGCCCTGTGCACGAACGACTCCGCCGGCACCGTCTAGAACGTCGCGGGCCCGCCGTTGGCCGCCAGGACGTCGTGGATGGCCCGGGTGAAGGCCTGGGCCGGGGCCGAGGGGGTGCCCGTGCGCCACACCGCCGCCACCTCCGCCGCGGGCAGGTCCGGCACGGGGACGAAGGTGATGTCGGGCCGGGAGTAGTACGTCTGGACGGAGGCGATCACCGGCGAGACCCCCTGGCCCGTGGCGATGAGCGTGATGAGCTCCTGGAACGTGGCCACCGCCTGCCCCCGCCTGATCTCCCGGCCGGACGGCGTCCGCGGCGGCACCTGGAAGTCCCACCAGTAGGACGGGGCGCTGTTCACCACCCCGAAGCAGGTCTCGCCCGCCAGGTCCTCCCAGGACACGGAGGCACGCCCGGCAAGGCGGTGGCCGACGGGCATCGCCAGGACGCGGGGCTGGCTGATGACGACGGGCCCGACGGTCAGGTCGGGCTCGCGCACGGGCAGGCAGGTGAAGAGCACGTCGACCTCCCCGGACCGCAGCGGCCCGAGCGGATCCTGGAACTGGGTCTCCCGCATCCGGACCTCGCACCGCGGGCACCGCTCGCGGAACAGCTCCAGGATGGGCTGGGTCAGCGCCCCGGCCCCCGCGCCGAGGAAGCCGACGCCCAACTCGCCCTCCACACCGCGCGCCGCGTCCTTGGCACGGGCCACCGCCTCCTCCATGAGCCGGTGCAGCGGCGCCAGGTCCTCGTACAGGCGGCGCCCGAGCGGCGACAACCGCACCACGCGGCTGGTGCGTTCGAAGAGCGTGCCGCCGATCGTGCGCTCCAGCTTCTTCACGGTCTGGCTGACGCGCGCCTGCGAGACGAGCAGGCGCTGGGCCGTGTGCCCGAAGTGCAGCTCCTCGGCGAGCGTCAGAAACGTCTCCAGCTCCTGCCGTTCCATCCCCGGCCCCTCCCCCTGGTACCAGCCTGACCTGCATCGATAAGTCAGAGCGTGGTGATCGTTTCATGGATCGTCGTTGATCGGCCGCGGGCGGCGGCGGATCGTTGCCCTTGGCCCACCCCACGTCAACTTCCAAGGATCCGCCATGTCTTCGCGCCCCCGCAGGTCCGTCGTCGCCGCCACCGCACTCGCCCTCGTCGCGGGATTCTCCGCGGCCGGGGCCAGCGCCTCCACCGCCCCCGCGGGCAAGGACACCCGGTGGAACGCCGCCTGGGCGGCCGCCCCGCAGCGCCCCAGCATCGGCTTCGTGCCCAACTGGGCGGAGGCGGGCTTCGACCGTCACACGCTGCGCCAGGTGGTGCGCGTGACCCAGGGCGGCGACCGGGCCCGCATCCGCCTCTCCAACGCCTACGGCGCGTCCCCGCTGCGCATCGCGGGCGCCACCGTCGCGCGTACCGAGGGCACCAAGGGCGCCGCCGTCGCGAAGGGCACGCTGCGCCGCCTCACCTTCGGCGGCGAGCGCGCGGTCACGATCCCGGCCGGAGGGCAGCTCTCCAGCGACGCGGCAGCGCTCGGCCTGGACCGCTTCGACTCCGTCACCGTGACGCTCCGGCTCGCGGGCACCACCGGGCCCGCCACCTTCCACGCCCAGTCCTTCGCGACCAGCTACCGCGCCACGGGCGACCACCTCACCGACACCGGCGGCGGCGCCTTCGACGAATCCACCGAGTCCTGGTACTACCTCGCGGGCGTCGACGTACGCGGCGAACGGCCCGCGCGGCGCGACGGGATCGTCCTGTTCGGCGACTCCATCACCGACGGCTTCGGCTCCTCCCCCGACCACAACCGCCGCTGGTCGGACGCCCTCGCCGAGCGCCTCGCGAAGGCGGGAACGCCGCGCCCCGTGGTCAACTCCGGCATCGGCGGCAACCTGGTCCTCAACGACTCGGCGTGGTTCGGGGACAAGAGCTCCACGCGGTTCGCGCGGGACGTCACCGACCTGCCGAACGCCGGGACCGTCGTCGTCCTCGAAGGCGTCAACGACATCGGCTTCAGCGAGACCGACAAGCCGACGTACAAGCCCGCGCCGGTCGTGACCGCGAGGGAACTCATCAACGGCCACCGGAAGCTGATCCGCGCCGCGCACGCCAAGGGCCTGAAGGTCGTCGGCGCGACCCTGGTGCCGTTCGGCGGCTCCGACCACTACGGCGAGCGCGCCGCCGCCGTCAGCGACGCCTTCAACACCTGGGTGCGGACGTCCGGCGCGTACGACGGGTACGTCGACTTCGACCAGGCCCTCGCCGACCCCGCGGACCCCGAGCGCATCCGGCCCGCGTACGACAGCGGCGACCATCTGCACCCGAACGACGCCGGGTACCGGGCCATGGCCCGCGCGGTCGACCTCAAGACCCTCTAGCCCCGCCCCCTCTTCTGTTCCCGCTCTGGATAGAACGTTCGCTCCAGTCGGTGATGAGGTTCCGCCGTGGGCTACTCGTGCGTGTAGAAGTGGTAGAACGTCGCCGCGAAGACGCCGCCCGCGACCACCGCGGCCATGCCCGTCGACCGCAGCACGCTCGCGTCCGTGAGGCTGTACAGGAAGCCGAAGCTCACGCCCGCGAAGGTGGCCCAGGCCGCGGCGCGCAGCTCGCGCGGCAGGCCGGGGGCGAAGCGGCGCACGGCGGCGTACAGGACGCCGAAGACCACCCCGGTGACCACGCCGTACAGGACGTTTCCGCCGGTGATGGGGCCGCCCTCGCGGTGGATGCCCGCCGCCCAGACGCCGTAGACGACGGCGAGGACGAGGGGCCCCGCGAGGACGTGGGAGAGGCTGCGGATGCCGGGGGATCCGTGTGCGGTGAGTGCCATGGCGGTTCCTCTCTGCTCGGGCCCTGCGGCCTCCTCCCAGGAAACACCCGCGTGGGCCCGCGCTCCACCGGAGCGATGAGTTTCCGGGCCGGGACCGGTCTCCCCCATGACACGGCGCACCGCTACCGCACCGCGCGAGGCATCGCATCGGAGGGCGCAGGGACATGAGCAGCACACAGCCGGGACGGGGGCCGGACGGCCTCGCCATCGAGACCGCGGGCCTGGTGAAGACGTTCGGCGACAACCGCGCGGTCGACGGCGTCGACCTGGCCGTCCCCGCGGGCACGGTCTACGGCCTGCTCGGGCCGAACGGCGCGGGCAAGACGACGACCGTGAAGATGCTCGCCACGCTGCTGCGCCCGGACGGCGGCGAGGCGCACGTCTTCGGCCACGACGTGGTCCGCGAGGCCGACGCCGTCCGCACCCGCGTCAGCCTCACCGGCCAGTACGCGTCGGTGGACGAGGACCTCACCGGCACCGAGAACCTGGTCCTGCTCGCCCGGCTCACGGGCCACGGCAAGAAGGCCTCGTACGCGCGCGCCGAGCAGCTGCTCGCCGCGTTCGGCCTGGCCGAGGCCGCCGGAAGGCAGGTGAAGAACTACTCGGGCGGCATGCGGCGCCGCATCGACATCGCCGCGTCCATCCTGAACACGCCCGACCTGCTCTTCCTCGACGAGCCGACCACGGGGCTCGACCCGCGCAGCCGCAACCAGGTCTGGGACATCGTGCGCGCCGTCGTCGCCCAGGGCACCACGGTCCTGCTGACCACGCAGTACCTGGACGAGGCCGACCAGCTGGCGTCCCGGATCGCCGTCATCGACAAGGGCCGGGTCATCGCCGAGGGCACCAAGGGCGAGCTGAAGGCCTCCGTCGGCGCGGGCTCCGTGCACGTCCGGCTGCGGGACGCGGCCCGGCGCGAGGAGGCGGCCCGCCTTCTCGGGCTCGCCCTGGACGCGCAGGTGCAGCCGGAGCCGGACCCGGTGGCGCTCACCGCCCGGGTCGGCGACGGCGGGCGCGGCGCCGAGGAGGCCGCCGCCGAGAAGGCCTCCCGGGCCCTCGCCGAACTCGCCCGCGCGGGCATCGTCGTCGACAACTTCTCCCTGGGCCAGCCCAGCCTCGACGAGGTGTTCCTGGCCCTCACCGACCAGCCGCTCGACCCCCACCAGCAGAGCCACGCACCGCAGGACCGCAAGGAAGCCGAGGCCGCGCCATGAGCACCGTGATCCCCGTCGAGGACCGGGAACTCGCTCCCGTCCACACCGAGTCCCTCGCCGAACTGCTCGTCGCCAAGGAGCGGCCGCGCCGCCCCAGCGCCCTGTCGACGTCCCTGACGTTCGGCTGGCGGGCCGTCCTGAAGATCAAGCACGTGCCGGAGCAGCTCTTCGACGTGACGGCGTTCCCGATCATGATGGTGCTGATGTACACGTACCTCTTCGGGGGCGCCCTCGCCGGATCGCCGCGCGAGTACATCCAGTACCTGCTGCCCGGCATCCTCGTGATGTCCGTCGTCATGATCACGATGTACACGGGCGTCTCGGTCAACACCGACATCGAGAAGGGCGTCTTCGACCGCTTCCGCTCGCTGCCGATCTGGCGGCCCTCGGCGATGGTCGGCTATCTCCTCGGCGACGTCCTGCGCTACGCCATGGCCTCCGCCGTGATGCTGAGCGTCGGCCTGGTCCTCGGCTTCCGCCCGGACAACGCGCTCGGGGTGCTGCTCGGCGTGCTGCTCCTGCTGGTCTTCTCCTTCGCCTTCTCCTGGGTGTGGACGATGTTCGGGCTGCTCCTGCGCACCGAGAAGTCCGTGATGGGCGTGAGCATGATGGTGCTGTTCCCGCTGACGTTCCTCTCCGACATCTTCGTGCGGCCCGAGACGATGCCGGGCTGGCTCCAGGCCTTCGTCAACAACAACCCCGTCACCCACGTCGCCTCCGCCGTGCGCGGCCTGATGGCCGGCGACTGGCCGGGCGCGGAGATCGCGTGGAGCCTGGGCTGGGCGGGCCTGCTCGTGGCGGTCTTCGGGCCGGTGACGATGCGCCTGTACAACCGCAAGTAGGCAGCCGCCCGCCCGTCCTGCTCCATCCGGAGTCACCCCGGTCGCGCCCGGCGCGGCCGGGGTCTTGCCTGGGTGGCGTGCCCCCACGCCTGCGCGCCGCCCTCTGTGCCGTCCTGCTCGTCCTCACCTGCCTCCTGGTGCCCCTCGGCGTGGTCTCGACCTGGGCCGCGTACGAGATCCACGACACGGACCGGTACGTCGCCACGATGGCGCCCCTGTCCGCGGACCCGGCGGTGCGGGCGGCCGTGGCCGACGCCGTCACCGACTCCCTGGTCAAGGAGATCGACGCGGGACCGCTCCAGTCCACGGTCGAGTCGTTCGTCCGGGAGGCCGTGGGCTCCTTCACCGGCACCACGGCCTTCCGCACCGCCTGGAACGCGGCGAACCGCGCCGCGCACGCGGCCGTCGAACAGGCCCTGGAGAACGACTCCGACGGCGAGGTGAGCATCGACCTCGCGCCGATCACGGAACAGGTCAAACGGCGGCTCACGGAAGAGGGCGTGCCGTTCGCCGACCGCATCCCGGTGCGCCACACCGAGGTCACGGTCATGAAGGCGCAGGACCTGAGCGACTACCGGAAGGTGTTCCGCATGCTCCAGGCCGCGGGCCTCTGGCTGCCCGTCGCCGCGGTGGTCTTCGCCGTCGGCGGCATCCTCCTCGCGGTGCGCCGCCGCCGCGCCGTCCTCGCGACCGCACTCGGCACGGCCGCCGGGGCCGCCGCGCTCGCCGCCGCCGTCGCCGTCGGCCGCGCGCTCACCCTGGACGACCTGCCCCCGGACGTGTCCCGGGCCGCCGCCGGCGCCGTCTACGACGCGCTCACGGAGAGCCTGCGCGTGACGGCCTGGGTCCTGGTGGGCCTGGGGCTGCTCGTGGCGGCCGGAGTGTGGCTGCTCTCCCGCAGGCGCCCCGGGAAACTTTCCGCGGGGCCGCCACGTCTCTAAGGGAGGATTCGGACAGCGCGCCGCCCACCGGGCGCCCCGTCGAGGAAAGGCCGCCCCTTGGAGCACGCGACGGCACCGCCCACCGCCCCCGAGGACCCGTTCCCCGACGACGCCCCCACCCGGCGGCCGGGCCGGTGGCGGGCCTCCGCCTGGACGGCCGGGCTGCTGCTCGCCGGAGTGAGCGCGGTCCTCGGCTGCCGCGCCGCCGACACCGACGCGGTCACGCCCGTACCGCAGGTCCTCGCCTTCCTGCCCTGGCTCCTGGCGCCCGCCGTGCTCGCCCTGCTGCTCGCCGCGTACGGGCGCTGGCGCGTCGGGCTCGTCTGGGCGGTGGCCGTGCTCGGCGGGCTCGCCTGGTACATGGAGCCGTACGGGAAGGTGGGGGAGCCGGACGGGCCGCCCCTGGCCGATCTGCGCGTCCTCGCCGCCAACGTCGAGTTCGGGCACGGCGCCCCCGGCCTCGTCGAGGCCGTACGCAAGCACAAGCCGGACCTCGTCTTCGTCTCCGAATGCGACCGCGCCTGCCAGGACACGCTGCGCGAGGGGCTGCCGAAGTCGGCGTACCCCCACCGGGTGGCCGCCGGGGGCGACGGGGCCGACGGGTCCGTCATCCTCGCCGACGTGCCCCTGAAGCGGGCCGAGGGGGTGCGCGGGACGCTCGGCATGCCCGGGGCCGTCGCCGACGTCAAGGGCGTGGCCGTGCGGCTCCAGCTCGCCCACCCCATGCCGCCCACGCCCGGCGGCGTCGACCGCTGGCGCACGGAGCTCGGCGCCCTGCGGGACTTCGCCGCGGCGGGGGACGGGCGGCCCACCGTCCTGGCCGGGGACTTCAACGCCACGCAGGACCACGCGGCGTTCCGGCGCATCCTCGGTACGGGGCTGCACGACGCGGCGCGGCTCGCCGGGGCCTCGCGGACGCCGACCTGGCCCACGCTGCTGCCGCGGCCCTTCGGCGCGCAGATCGACCACGTCCTCACGACACCGGACTTCGCCGCGCACGAGGCCCGCTTCCTCACCCTGGGCAACACGGACCACCGTGCGGTGCTCCTCGACCTGACGCTGCACCGGCCCTGACCCCCGTGCCACCGCTCTATCGGCGCTCCGCGCCTCGTCCTCAAACGCCGGACGGGCTGGAAGATCCAGCCCCTCCGGCGTTTGAGGAGCGGGGTCTGGGGCGGAGCCCCAGGAATCGGGAAGGGGCGGGATTGGGGAGGCCCCCGGCAGGGCCCGCGACCGTAAGCGCAGGTCAAGGCGAGGCCCGGCGATAATGGCGGCATGCCCCGCCCACCGGACTGGCTCGTCAGGTCGCTCAAGCCCCAACCGGCCCCCGTCCCCTGGGCGGCGGTCGCCCGCGCCGCCACCGCCATGGCCCTGCCCCTGGCGATCGGCACGGCGGCGGGCCACCCCGCCTACGGGGCGCTCGCCAGCATGGGCGCCCTGTCGGGGGTGATCGGCGACACCGCCGACGCGTACCGCATGCGGATCCTCAACATCGCCGTCCCGCAGCTGTTCGGCGCGCTCGGCGTCACCCTGGGCTCGCTGGCCCACGGCCACGGCTGGGCCGCGGTCGCCGCGGTGACCGTCATCGCCCTGGTCTCGGGGATGATGTCGACGATCGGCGCCGTCGCCTCCGTGTCGGGGCTCCTGCTGCTGCTCAACGCGGTCATCGGCGCGGGCCTGCCGCTGCCCGGCGCGTGGTGGCTCGCCCCCGCCCTGATGACCGGCGGCGGCCTGCTCGTCCTCGTGCTCGCGCTGCTCGCCTGGCCGCTGCGGTCCGGCGTACCCGAACGGGCCGCCGTCGCGGCCGCGTACGAGAAGGTGGCCGCGCTCCTGGAGGCGGCGGGCACCGAACACACCGGGGACGACGCCTACGACGAGGCCCGCGCCGCCGTCACCGCCCAGCTCAACCAGGCCTACGACCTCGTCCTGGCCCGCCGCGCCCGCGACCACGGCCGCAGCCCCGACCTGGTGCGGCTCATCGCCGAGCTGAACGCCATCACCCCGGTCGTCGAGGCCGCGCCCGCCGCCCACCAGTACGGCGAGGAGCTGCCGCCCGAACTCCCCGGTGCGGCCCGCCGCCTTGCCGCGGCCATCGCGCGCGGCCCCGGCGCGGAGCCCGTCGCACTCGGCCTGCCCGCGGAGCTGCCGGGGACGTACGGGGCCGCGGCCCGCGCCGTCCACCAGGCGCTGCGGCACGCCGCCGACACCCTCGCCGACCCCGACCCGCTGACCGCCGTGCACGCCGACGACCGGCTCGGGCGGCCCGCCGCGCTGCGCGTGCGGGCCCGGCGCGCGACCCGCAACGTCGTGCTCTCCGGGGCCTCCTGGCGCTACGGCCTGCGGCTCGCGCTGTGCATCGGCATCGCGCAGTCCCTGGTGTCCCTCATCGACGTGCCGCGCTCGTACTGGGTGGCGCTCACCGTCACCTTCGTCCTGAAGCCGGACTTCGGCTCGGTGTTCTCGCGCGCGGTGATGCGGGCCGTCGGCACGGCGGTGGGCCTCGTGGTGGCCGCCGCGGTGCTCGCCGCCCTCGAACGGGGCTGGTGGGACGTGCCCGTGGTGCTCGTCCTCGCCATGCTCGTCCCCGCGCTCACCCCGCGCGGGTACGGCTACCAGACCGCCGCCATCACCCCGGTGATCCTGCTCCTGTCGGACGTCCTCAACCACCAGGGCTTCGGGCTCGTCCTGCCCCGTCTGCTCGACAGCCTCATCGGCTGCGCCATCGCGCTGGTCGCGGGCTATCTGCTGTGGCCGGAGAGCTGGCACACGCGGATCGGGGACCGGCTCGCGGACGCGGTCGCCGACACGGCGGAGTACGTGGAGTGCGCGTTCGGCAAGGACGGCGCCGCGGGCGATCCCGCCGCGCGGGCCCGGATGCGGCGGCGCCTGTACCGCGACCTGTCCGACATCCGCACCGAGTTCCAGCGGGCGCTGACCGAGCCGCCGCCCGTCGGGGCGCGGGCCACCGCGTGGTGGCCGCTGGTGGTGGCCGTCGAGCGGATCGTCGACGCGACCACGGCCGCACGGGTGCGCGTACGGCACGGAGCCTCCGCCCCCGAGGGGGCGGAGGCCGGGGAAGTCGTGCGTCAGCTGCGTGAACTGGCTGCCGCGCTGCGGGAGGTGGAGGTGCTCGTCCCGGTGCCCGTGGAGTTCACGGGCCCCAAGGACAGCGTCCTCGAACCCCTCCGCCAGGAGGTGGCCGCGGCCCGCGCGATCGCGTCACCGCGGCCCCAGTAGGGTCACTTCGCTGCTTCGACCTGCTTCATGGCCTTGGCCAGACCGTTGGCCCAGAGCTGGTTGACGCGGGCCCGCTCCTGCGCGTTGGGCTGGGCGTTCTGGCAGGACGTGCCGGGGCCGCCGCCGGACATCAGTTCCGAACAGGGGCCGGAGTAGTGGTCGGGGAGGCCGAGCACGTGGCCGGTCTCGTGGGCGGTCACGCGGGTGGAGTTGTACTGCTGGTTCTGCCGGTAGTCGAGGAAGATGTAGCCGCGGCCGTGGCCGTTGGTGCTCGCGTACGAGCCGCGCGCGTCGTTGCCCTCGCGGTACTCGAAGCTCGTACCGCTCGTGCCCTCCTGGAGCTTGACGTTGGAGACGGCCGCGTTCCATATGGAGGTGCTCGCGGCGATCTGCTGCCGGAACGACGGGGCGCGCTGGGTGCTGTAGGTCACCGTGACGGCCTGGGCACCGGGGTTGGCGGCACGCTTCTCGGCGACCGCCTTGACGACGGCCTCGAAGAACGCCTTGTTGGCCGCGGCCTCTTCGGCGGAGCCGGTGTACCCGGCGTAGGAGGACGACGCGGTCGTGGCGGCCTTGGCCGAGTCGGACGACGTGGCCGCCGAAGCGACGGACGAGGTGCCGAGCGCGGCTACCGCGAGTCCGAGTGCGGCGGCGACGGAGACATAACGCTTGTGCATGTGGGGGGGGCTCCCTACTCGTTCGGTGAAAGATGAACGTTTCGGTATCCGTGAGTGTCGGGGAGCCAGGCGCGTTGCGGATGATGGCAGCTGGCGATAGCCCAGGGCTATCGCCGTACATCCGGTCACCGAACGGAGGGGCAACTTCTACGGTTCCATGGGTGTTTGGGAGGCTGGTGTGCTGCCGTAACCCGCTCTACGCTCACGCCCATGGAGCTCGAGGTCAGGCACCTCCGCGCACTCTGCGCCATCGCTGACAGCGGCAGCCTGCACAAGGCGGCGCGCCAACTCGGCATGAGCCAGCCCTCGTTGACCACCCAGCTGCGGCGCATCGAACACGCCGTGGGGGGCCAGCTCTTCACCCGCGAGCGCACCGGCTGCCGCCCGACCCCGCTGGGCCGCACCGTCCTCAGCCGCGCCCGGCCACTGGTCATCGAGATGCGGGCGCTCGTCACCGAGGCCCGCGCGGCCGCCGCCCGCTCCGCCGACGGGGAGCCGCGGCTGCGCATCGGGTCCACGGCGAGCCGTGCCATACCGGGCTGGCTGCGCAGGCTGCGCGCCAGCATGCCCGGCACCGAGACCTCGCTCCAGATGGACGTGTCCGCGAACGCGCTGCTCCGGGACGTCGCCGAGGGCCGCCTCGACGTCGCGTTCGTGCACGAGGTGGAGGGCAGTCCGCTCAGGTTCCCCGACGGGCTCGCCCGCCGCGTGCTCATCGACCGCGAGCCGCAGTTCGTCTCGCTCGCCGCCGACCACCCCGCCGCCCGCGAGCCCGTCATCAGCCTCGCCGACCTCGCCGACGACCGCTGGATGGTCGACCCGACCGTGGACGGGGAGTGGGACGGCCTGCGGCGGATGCTGAGATCCGCGGGGCTCGACCCCCGCGTGCTGCACGGCGACTACCTGACCGCCGCCACGCTCGTCGCCACCGGCGAGGTCGTCACCGTCTGCCAGCCCACCTCGGTGGCGAGACCCGACATGGCGGTCAGACCCCTGCACGGCGATCCGCTGGGCGTCCGCCTGTACGTCGCGGCCCGTACGGAGACGGAGCTGAACGCCGTGTACGGCGAGCTGGAGGCCGCCTACTGGGAGGCCGCCGCGGAGGCCCCCGCCTACCAGGACTGGCTGCTCGGCACCCGCGGCGCCGGACCCCCCGCACCCTGCCCCCCCGTGTGTCCCCCCGCGTCGCTCCCCGCACCACCCCCCGACCGCCCGGCGTCGGCGCGTGCCGTCCCCGCGCCCGGGGACCTTGGCCCCCACCCCGCTCGGGACCTTCGGCCAACCCCTCTCTGACCTGCACTTCTCGCCGTTTTACGGTTCTGCGTCGCGGTCTGCGGCCAGTTGTTACGTGCCCTACGGACGACGCACACACGGCGCCCGTAGCTTCATGTCCGTCGCCACCGCAAAGGGGCACATAGACGGACAAGACGCCGACCAGTACGAGGGAACCACGCCATGCGCGCCACCCGACGCACCATCCGCACCGCCGCCATCGCCACCGGCGCGATCGCCGCGCTCGCCGTCCCCGCCACCGCGGCCTTCGCCGACTCCCCGGCGGTCCCGCACCAGGTCGACGGCGCCACCGCGCCGAGCGATCAGAGCGGCGACGACACGACGCCGAGCCCGGACCCCACGCCGAACCCGGACGACCACACCAAGCCCGACGACCACACCAAGCCGGACGACGAGACCAAGCCGGACGACCGCACCAAGCCCGACGACGAGACCAAGCCCGACGAGGACAAGGACAAGCCGGTCCCCGGCGGCTGGGAGTCCAAGGGCACCGTCGCCCTCGGCCACGGCTGGACCGCGAAGGTCGACGTGAACGCCTCCGCCCGCTCCGCCAAGGCCCAGCTCCTCAAGGGCGGCGTCGCCAAGGGCTCCCTGGAGGCGTACGTCAAGCCCGCCTCCACGAAGATCGACGGCTGTACGTTCACGCTGACCGCCGACGGCACGGTCACCAAGACCGGCACGCCGACCCCGCCCAAGCCGCAGCCGAAGCCGCAGCCCGCGAAGAAGCGCGCCTTCGTGCGCGAGTACAAGAACCTGGGCGGGACCGGCTTCGACGCCAAGGTCTACAAGACCAGGGCCGGCTACGAGGCGGACATGATCGCCCCGGCTCCGGACACCGGCAGGAAGACCGTCTGGGACACCCTGAAGCAGACCGGCGCCAAGGCGGCGTACGGGCAGCACAACGGCGCGCACTTCGTGCTCGACCCCGACGGCACCATGAAGGGCTGGGTCGAGGGCCACGCGCAGGGCGGCACCACGCCGAAGCCCACGCACCCCTCCACCAAGGTGCCCCGGGGCGGCGTCAAGGCGGGCGCCGAAGGCGTGGACGGCTCCGCCGACGCCTCGCACCCCGCCCCGCTGGTCGCCGCGGGCGGCGGCATGGCGGCCCTGGGCGCGGCGGGCCTGGGCTTCGCGATGTACCGCCGCAAGCAGAACGACTAGGCACCGGTACGTGAGGAGGGGCGCCCCCGGGCAAGGGGGCGCCCCTCCTGCGCACTCAGACGCCGATGTCGTCGCCGTCCGCGCGCCACACCGACACGACGGCCGGGCGCACGATCTTGCCGGGGCCGTCGGGCCAGACGCTCGCGGGCTTCTCGACGGACGCGCCGTCGACCTCGCCCGGGTGCTGCACGGCGACGAGCACGCGCCGCTCCTGCACGAGCGGGCCGCAGGTCTCCGCGCCGGTCGGCATCGTCAGGAACTGCTTCAGCTCACCGCGCCGCTCGCCCTTCGTGGCCACGCCGAACAGGCCGTCGTGGGAGCCGAGCTGGTTGCCGTCGGTGGAGATCCACAGGTTGCCGTGCGGGTCGAAGGCCACGTTGTCGGGGCAGGAGATGGGACTGACCTTGTCCTTGGGGAAGCCCGCGAAGTACGTGGCCGGGTCGTTCGGGTCGCCCGCGACGAGGAAGAGGTTCCAGGCGAAGCGCGTGGACTCCGGGCGGTCACGGGACTCCGTCAGTTCGAGCACCTGCCCGTGCTTGTTGAGGTTGCGCGGGTTGGCCTCGTCGGCGGCGGCCTTGCCGGGCTTGCCGCGGTCGGAGTTGTTCGTCAGGGCGACGTACACCTTGCCGGTCGTCGGGGACGGCTCGATGTCCTCGGGGCGGTCCATCTTCGTGGCGCCCACCTTGTCGCCCGCGAGCCGCGTGAAGACGTACACCTCGTCGGCGGTCATGCCCTCGACGTGCGAGACGGCCTTGCCGCCCGCGTAGGCGGTGGCCAGCGGGATCCACTGGCCGCTGCCGTCGAACTCGCCGTCGGCCGGGAGCTTGCCCGTGCCGTCGATCTCCGTCGCCGGGGAGTCGCCCGTGAACTTGGCGACGTACAGCGTGCCCTCGTCGAGCAGCGTGAGGTTGTGCTCGCGCGCCCAGCGCGAGTCCCCCTTCGCCATCCGCTTGCTGCTCACGAACTTGTACACGTAGTCGAACCGCTCGTCGTCGCCCATGTAGACCACCGGGCGGCCGTCGCGGGTCAGGCGGGGCTGGGCGCCCTCGTGCTTGAAGCGGCCGAGCGCGGTGCGCTTGCGCGGCACGGAGTCCGGGTCGTACGGGTCGAGCTCGACGACCCAGCCGAAGCGGTGCGGCTCGTTCGGCTCCTTGGTCAGGTCGAAGCGGTCGTCGAACCGCTCCCACTTGCGCTCGGACTCGCCCCCGACGACGCCGTAGCGCTTCAGGCGCGCGGCCTGGGTGGGGTCGGTGACCTGGTCCGCGTGCGCGAAGTACTGGTTGAAGTTCTCCTCGCCGTGCAGCGTGGTGCCCCACGGGGTGGTGCCGCCGGAGCAGTTGTTGAGCGTGCCGAGGACGGTGGTGCCGCGCGGGTCGGCCTTCGTCCGGACGAACTCGCTGTGGGCGGCGGGGCCGGAGAGGTGGAACTTGCTGGTGGTGGTCAGGCGCCGGTTGAGGCGGTGGCGGGGCACGGCGCGCAGGGCGCCGGTCTTCCGCTCGCCGTCGACCACGACCACGGACAGGCCGTGCGCGGCCCAGGCGATCTCGACCTGCTCGCGGGTCGGGTTCTTGGCGTCGTAGCCCTTGAACATCAGGACCTCGTCCGTGTACTCGTGGTTGGCCACGAGCACCTGACGGCCGTGCTCCTCGCTCTCGCCGCGCAGCGGCAGCAGGCTGAGGAAGTCGTTGTTGTAGCCGAACTGGCCGGCCTGGGCCTTCGCGGACTGCTTGTCCGCGTCGAAGGCGGGGGCGCCGCGCAGGATGGGCTCGCCCCAGCGGATCACGACGTTCTGGCGGTAGCCCGCGGGGACGGTGACCTGGTCGGCCGTGTTCGGCGCGACGGGCGTGAACCGCAGGCCGCGGGCCGCCTTCTTCCCTCTCGGTTTGTACGCCGCCGGGGCCGCGCCCTCGGCCGCCGCGGCCTCGCCCGCGCCGGGGCCGAGGGCGACGCCGCCCGCCGCGGTGGCGGCCACGGTCACCACGGCCGCCGCGCGCATCACCGAGCGTCGGCTCAGGGCACCGGCTATGACGTCGCCGACGTACTCGTTGTCGCTGGTGTTCGGCACCGGGTGGAAGCAGGCGTCGCCGCAGCGGAACCGGCACGTCATGGCCGAGCGGCCGCCGGTGCCGCCCGGGTGTGAGGTGATCAGGGGCAGCAGCTTGCGCACGGGTTCCTCCAGGGTGGCTGAAATGGGCTGCGACGTGGCTGTTTTCACTCGGTTCACAGCGGTCCGGCTGGAGGCTAGGGGCGGCTGCCAGCAGCACGGGGGACTGCGGGTGAACGGAGCGTGAACCGCGCCTGGCCCCTGGGGTGGGGCGGGGGCCCCGTGTGGCCGGGGAGGCGGCGGATACCCTTACGTGTCCCTTGTGGCCAGGGGGCCTGTCGGGGACCCACTCACGCTGAACTCACATTTAGGGGTGCGCATATGGGCATTCTGGATCGTCTGCGGAGCGCCTTCCGGCGCCCCCGAACCAATCCAACGCCCCCCTCCCCCCGGGCCGAACCCGAGCCCCCCTCCCCCGAGGCGGAGTCCCCCGCTCCGCGGGCCGAGTCCCCCGCCCCTGCCGGGCTCCAGGCCCCGCCCCGGGAGGAGCCCGCCGACCGGGCCCCGGCCGTCCCGGCCCAGGCGTCCCCGGCGGACGACCTCGTGGCGGCGGCCTTCGACAACGTCACGGTCCGCCGCTCCGCGGCGGAAGCCCCCGCCCACCCGCCCACCCATGACGGGGAACTCCCCAGCAAGGCCCCCACGGAGCTCGCTCCCCTGGAAGCGGCCGAAGAACCGCCCCCCACCGCTGTGGGCAATCGTCCCGCAGGGCGGGACGGGTGGGCACAGCCTGAGGTGCCGAGCAACCGTGCAGCAGAGCCCGCCCCCACGGTGCCCGCCCCCGCGGAGGCGCCCCGGGCGGAGGAGCCCCAGGCCATAGAGACCCCGGCGGAGGACCAGCCCAAGGCCGAAGCCCCGGCCGAAGAGGAGGCCCCGGCCCAGGCCGCCCCCGAGGCAGACGCCCCGGCCGAGGAGCAGCCTGAGGCGGAAGCCCCCGCCGAGCAGGAGCCCGAGGCGCAGGCCCCGGCCGAGGAGCAGCCCGAGGCGGAAGCCTCGGAGGGAGCTTCGGCCGAGGAGGAAGGACCGGCCCCGGCGGACGCCCCGGCCCACGCGGACGCCGCCGCCAAGCCCGCGCTCAGCCTGGCCAGGCTCAAGGCGCGGGCGCCAAGGCTCGCCCCGGCGTACAAGGCGGCCGGCACGGCCCTGCGCAAGCGGGGCCTGACGGGCACCCGCGCCCGGGTCTACCTCGTCCTGGACCGCTCCGGCTCCATGCGCCCGTACTACAAGGACGGCTCCGCCCAGGCCCTCGCCGACCAGACCCTCGCCCTGGCCGCCCACCTCGACCCCACCGCCACCGTCCACGTCGTCTTCTTCTCGACGGACGTCGACGGCACCGGCACCCTCACCCCGGCCGACCACGAGAACCGCGTCGACGAGCTGCACGCGGCCTGCGGCCGCATGGGCCGCACCAGCTACCACCGCGCCGTCGAGGAGGTCGTGGCCCACTACGAGAAGTCCGGGGACGAGGGCCCCGCCCTCGTGGTCTTCCAGACGGACGGCGCCCCGGACACCAAGGGCCCCGCGACCCAGGCCCTGGCGGACGCCGCCCGGCACCCGCTGTTCTTCTCCTTCGTCGCCTTCGGGGAAGAGGACAACAAGGCCTTCGACTACCTGCGCCGCCTCAAGGCGGACAACGCCGCCCGCTTCCTCGCGGGCCCCGCCCCCAAGGAGCTCACCGACAAGCAGTTCTACGACGGCCTCCTGGCCACCTGGAGCCCCCGGCCGTGAGGTGAGTCGATCTTCGTCGGACCGTTAGGATTTCGACCATGGCGGCCACTGGATCCGAGAAGCAGGGGGCGGACGAGAGCGCGAAGGCGTTCTACGTCTCGACCCCCATCTACTACGTAAACGACGCTCCTCACCTGGGCCACGCCTACACGACCGTCGCAGGCGACGTGCTCACGCGCTGGCACCGGCAGCGCGGCGAGAAGGTGTGGTACCTCACCGGCACGGACGAGCACGGTCAGAAGATCATGCGCACGGCCGAGGCGAACGGCGTGACGCCCCAGGAGTGGTGCGACAAGCTCGTCGAGGAGGCCTGGCGCCCCCTCTGGGAGCACCTGGAGATCGCGAACGACGACTTCATCCGCACGACGGAGAAGCGGCACACCGACCGGGTGCAGGAGTTCGTCCAGGACCTCTACGACAAGGGCGAGATCTACAAGGGCGGCTACGAGGGCCCGTACTGCGTCGGCTGTGAGGAGTACAAGCTCCCGGGCGAGCTCCTCGACGGCGAGGGCGCGTACGAGGGCCAGAAGCTCTGCCCGATCCACAAGAAGCCGGTGGAGCTCCTCAGCGAGGAGAACTACTTCTTCAAGCTGAGCGAGTACGGCGACAAGCTCCTGGAGCACTACGCCGCGAACCCGGGCTTCATCCAGCCCGAGTCGGCGCGCAACGAGGTCGTGAACTTCGTCAAGCAGGGCCTTCAGGACCTGTCGATCTCGCGCTCCACCTTCGACTGGGGCGTGAAGGTGCCGTGGGACGACAAGCACGTGATCTACGTGTGGGTCGACGCGCTGCTCAACTACGCCACGGCCGTGGGGTACAACGAGAACCCGGCGAAGTTCGACGGCACCTTCCCCGCGAACGTGCACCTCGTCGGTAAGGACATCCTCCGCTTCCACGCGGTCATCTGGCCCGCGATGCTGATGGCCCAGGGCCTCCCGCTGCCCGGCAAGGTCGCCGCGAACGGCTGGCTGATGGTCGGCGGCGAGAAGATGTCGAAGTCGAACCTGACCGGCATCAAGCCGCAGGACCTGACCTCGCACTTCGGCGTCGACGCCTACCGCTGGTACTTCCTGCGCGCCATCGCCTTCGGCCAGGACGGCTCCTTCTCCTGGGAGGACTTCACCGCCCGCTACACCAGCGAGCTGGCCAACGACTACGGCAACCTCGCCTCGCGCGTGGCCGCCATGGTCGGCAAGTACTTCGGCGGAGCGCTGCCCGCGGCCGCCGCGGACGGCCCGGCGGAGGCCGCGGTGCACGAGGGCCTCGCGAAGGCCGTCGCCACGGCGGACGCGAAGATCGGCGACGACCTCGACTTCCAGGGCGGCATCCTCGCCGTCTTCGACTTCGTGAAGCAGGTCAACGGCTACATCACGGAGCAGGAGCCGTGGAAGGTGGCCAAGGACGAGAGCGAGCAGGGCAAGGCCCGCCTCGCGACCATCCTGTACACGGCCGCCGAGTCCCTGCGCGCGGTCGCCGTGCTCCTCAACTCCGTCATGCCGGACACCTCCCAGAAGCTCTGGGACTCCCTCGGCGCCGAGGCGTCCCTGGGCGCGCTCGCGGACCAGAAGGTCCAGGGCGCGGGCGCGTGGGGGCAGCTCCCCGCGGGCTCCACGGTGACGAAGGGCGCGGTGCTCTTCCCGCGCCTGGAGGAGCCGAAGAAGGCCTAGCCGGACACGCGGCACAGCTCGGAGGAAGGGCCCGGAACCATGTGTTCCGGGCCCTTCCCGCGTCTCCGCGCGCCTTCCGTACGAGGTGGCGTCAGCCCTCGTACGTCCGGACGAGCCGCGCCAGTTGGCGTCCGGCCGCCCGCAGGGGCTCCTCGCTGCGGTTGACCTGCGCCGTCACCTCGGCGCCCTCCAGGGTGCTGATGACGGTGGTGGCCACCTCGCGCGCGTCGGCCTCCGTGAAGCCGCAGGCCAGGAGCTTCTCGGCGACGATGTTCTCCCAGCTGCGCAGCGCCTCGCCGCACACCCGCTGGATCTCCGAATCCGTGCCGAGGGTCTCCAGGGCGGCGGCCGTGATCGGGCAGCCGTCGGTCCAGCCCGACGCGCGCAGTTCGACGGCCAGCCGCACGGCGCAGGCCTCGATCGCGGCGGCCGGGTCGCCCTCGGGGGTGAGCGCGTCCTGGAGCAGCCGGCCGAACTCCCTCTCCCCGTGCTTGATCGCGGCCACCGCGACGGCTTCCTTGCCGCCCGGGAAGAAGTGGTAGACGGAGCCGAGCGTGGCCTGCGCCTCCTTGGCGATCTGTTTGATGCCGGTGCCGACGTAGCCCTGCCGCTGGATGAGCTGCGCGGCGACCACGACGATCCGCTCGCGCGTGCTGGGGGGCGCGCTGTACATGCTCATCCCGCCACCTTACCCATCCTCTGAGTAGAGCGTTCGTTCTAGTGCTGTGCTACGTTACTCCTGGCTCTGGATAGAGCGTTCGTTCTAGAGGTACTCAACAGAGAAGTCAGGAGACAGCCATGTCACAGTCCGTAACTGTTCTGGGGCTCGGTCCGATGGGGCAGGCCATGGCGGGCGCGTTCCTCGACCGGGGCTACGAGGTGACGGTGTGGAACAGGACCCCCTCGCGCGCCGCCGCGCTCGCCGAGCGGGGCGCCCGCGTCGCCGCCACCGCCGAGGAGGCCCTGCGCGCCAACGACCTGGTGGTGCTCAGCCTGATCGACTACGACGCGATGTACACCGCGCTCCGGGGCGCCGAGGCCGCGGTCGCGGGCCGGGTCCTGGTGAACCTCAGCTCGGACGTCCCCGAGAAGGCCCGCGCCGCGGCCCGCTGGGTGACGGAGCTCGGCGGCACCCATCTGACCGGCGGCGTCCTGTCCCCGCCGCCCACCATCGGCAGCCCGGACATGTCCACCTTCTACAGCGGCCCGCGCGAGGCCTACGACACGCACCGCGCGGCCCTGGAGGTCATCACCGGCAAGACCGACTACCGCGGCGAGGACCCGGGCCTCGCGGCCCTGATGTACCAGCTCAACATGGTCGTCTTCTGGCCCGCGATGCTCGCCTACTGGCAGGCCGTCGCCCTCGCCGGGGCGCACGGCATCTCGGCCTCGGAGATGGCTCCGTACGTGGCCGGCAACTACGAGGGCATGCGGCAGTTCGTCGACTTCTACGCGCCCCGCATCGACGCGGGCAACCACGCGGGCGACGTGGACCGCATCTCGATGGGCGTGGCGAGCATGGAGCACGTCGTCCACACCAACGCGGACGCGGGCGTGGACACGGCGTTCCCGCAGGTCGTCCTGGACGCCTTCCGCCGGGGCGCGGACGCCGGGCACGGCGCCGACAGCTTCAGCAAGCTGGTGGACCTCATGAAGAGGCCCGCCTGACCGCCGGGACCGTGCGGGCCGCGCGCCGCGGCCCGCACGAGTGGCTTGATCTCTACCCCGCCAATGAGCTGTTGATCACTTCGTGACCGGACTCACTCCCTCTTCACGCCCACGCACGTACGCTTCACAGCATGGCCACGAATCCCGCTTCCGACCCGCGGCGCCCTCAGCGCACCGCGGACGAGGTGAACGAGGAGATCCGTGCGCTGTGGCTGCGCTGCGGCGGGCGGTTGAGCACCGACCAGCGACGCGAGTATCAGCGCCTGGTGACCGAGTGGGCGACGGCGGAAGCCGCGGACCAGCAGGACCTCCCGACCAGAGCGGCGTAGGCGTCAGCCGCTGGGCACGACGCAGTCGCGCGGCTGGACCCGCCCGCCCGGCCACCCGAGCCCCACGAACCTCAGCTTGCGCGTGCGGGGGTCGAGTTCGACCACCGCCACGGGCTTGTCGTAGGGGTTGCCCGCGTTGGTCAGACACACCCACCCACTGGTTCCGGCCACCCGGTGCGCGGACTCCAGGCGTGACCACTGGGCGGCGACCCGCTCGCGGGGCGGCACCGACCCCGCCGAGCGGGCGTTGGCGAGGAAGACGGCCTGCGCGATCGTGCGCACGCCGTCGTGCACGCAGGCCAGCAGCCGGCCCTTGCCCATGCCGGGTCCGCCGGTGAGGAACACCACCGGCAGGTCGGGCCCGTACAGGAGCGGGCGGTTGCGGCCCCTGGCCGTCTTGCCGAGCAGCCGGGCGAGAAGGCCGTCGTCGTCCAGCAGCTTGCCGAATCCCAGATCGTCGGGCACCGGTCCCCCGAAGCGTCACGATTCCGTCCCGCGCCCCGTAGCGTGACGGATCGTCAGGGTAAGCGCAGGACAGGGGTGTTGAGGAGACCCCGCCGGGTCACGATTGGCCGTCAGGCTCCGGTGAGCGCCGGGTTCGGAGTGAGGATGCGGCGCAGGATCGCCTCGACCTCGGCCCGGGTCGGCGGGGTCTGCGAGGCGAGGGAGCGCAGGCTGATCCCCATGAGCGCGGCTCCCGCGGCGGCGGCGGTGTCCGGGTCGGTGTAGTGGGCCAGGGCGCGCAGGATGTGCCCCTGGTGCTCCTCGGCGATGTGGCGCAGCGCGGGCCGCCGCAGGGCGGCGAGGTACAGCTCCAGGTCCACCACCTGCTGGGCCCGCTCGGGCCCGGCGAGCGGCGGCAGGACCGCGTCGGCGAGCAGCACGGCGTGCTGCTCGGGCGTGAGCTGGGGCCGGCGCGCGACCCACTCGTCGAGGTACGCGGCGAACCGGTCCACGGACCGGCGCAGGGCCGCCGCGATCAGGTCGTCCTTCGTGGCGAAGTGGTACGTCGTCGCGCCGAGCGGCACCCCCGCCTCGGCGGCGACGGCCCGGTGCGTGAGCCCCTCGACACCGCGCTCGGCGATGACGCGCTCGGTGGCGGCGGCGATCTCCGCGACACGCCGCGCGGGATCACGCCGACGGGGCTCGGGGGCGGCCATGTCTGCTCCTCGACGACGCGCACAACAGTACGTTCGTACTGTAACGCCCGGCACCCGAGAACGAGACGCGAGGCAATCCAGCCCCTCCGGCACCCGAGAACGAGACGCGAGGCAATCCAGCCCGTCCGGCGTTTGAGGACGAGGCGCGAAGCGCCGACGAAGGGGGAAAGGGGCGAAGCCCCAGACGAAAGGGGTCCGGGGCCAGCTGGCCCCGGACCCCCACCGCAGAGCCGGAGGCTTACTTCTCGCCCTGCTCACCCTTGGCGGGAGCCTTACGCAGAGCGATGTTCAGCTCCTTGAGCCGCGCCTCCTCCAGCACCGTGGGCGCGCCCATCATCAGGTCCTGGGCGTTGCCGTTGAGCGGGAAGGCGATGGTCTCGCGGATGTTCGGCTCGTCCGCGAGGAGCATCACGATGCGGTCGACGCCCGGGGCGATGCCGCCGTGCGGCGGGGCGCCGAGGCGGAAGGCCTTCAGCATGCCCTTGAACTCGTGCTCGACGGTCTCCGCGTCGTAACCCGCGATCTCGAAGGCCTTCAGCATGACCTCGGGCTCGTGGTTGCGGATGGCGCCGGAGGACAGCTCGATGCCGTTGCAGACGATGTCGTACTGCCAGGCGAGGATGTCGAGCGGGTCCTTCTCCTCCAGGTCCTTCATGCCGCCCTGGGGCATCGAGAAGGGGTTGTGGGAGAAGTCGATCTTGCCGGTCTCCTCGTCCTTCTCGTACATCGGGAAGTCGACGATCCAGCAGAAGCGGAAGACGTTCTCCTCGAAGTGGCCCGCGCGCTTGGCGGCCTCGACGCGGACCGCGCCCATGATCTTGGAGACCTCGTCGAACTCGCCCGCGCCGAAGAACACGGCGTGACCGGCCTCCAGGCCGAGGCGCTTGGTCAGCTCCGCCACGTTCGCCTCGGTGAGGAACTTGGCGATCGGGCCCGCGAAGGCCCCGTCCTCGCCGACGCGGATCCAGGCCAGGCCCTTGGCGCCGTGCTCGACGGCGTACTCACCGAGGCCGTCGAAGAACTTGCGGGACTGCCCGGCCGTGTCCGGCACCGGCAGCGCGCGCACGTGCTTGCCCGCGAAGGCCTTGAACTCCGAGCCCTCGAAGACGTCGGTGATGTCGACCAGTTCGAGCTTGGCGCGCAGGTCCGGCTTGTCGTTGCCGTACTTCAGCATCGACTCGCGGAACGGGATGCGCGGGAACGGCGAGGTGACCTCGCGGCCGCCGCCGAACTCCGTGAAGAGCTCGGTCATGAGCTTCTCGATGGGCTGGAAGACGTCTTCCTGCTCCACGAAGCTCATCTCGACGTCGAGCTGGTAGAACTCGCCCGGCGAGCGGTCCGCGCGCGCGTCCTCGTCGCGGAAGCACGGCGCGATCTGGAAGTAGCGGTCGAAGCCGGAGATCATCAGCAGCTGCTTGAACTGCTGCGGCGCCTGCGGCAGGGCGTAGAACTTGCCCGGGTTCAGCCGGGAGGGGACCACGAAGTCGCGCGCGCCCTCGGGGGAGGTCGCGGTGAGGATCGGCGTCGCCATCTCGTTGAAGCCGAGGGCCACCATCTTGTGGCGGATCGCGGCGATGACGGCCGAGCGCAGCATGATGTTGCGGTGCATGCGCTCGCGGCGCAGGTCCAGGAAGCGGTACTCCAGACGCCGCTCCTCGTTGACCCCGTCCTCCGCGTTGATCGTGAAGGGCAGCGGGGCCGCGGCGCCGAGCACCTCGACGTCGGCGGCCTCGATCTCGATCTCGCCGGTGGGCAGCTCCGGGTTCACGTTGTCCGCGCCGCGGGAGACGACCTTGCCGTCGACGCGGACGACCGTCTCCTTGGAGAGCTTGTCCAGGGCCTCGGCGGCGGCCGTGCCGGGACGGGCGACGAGCTGCGTGATGCCGTAGTGGTCGCGCAGATCGATGAAGAGGATGCCGCCCAGGTCGCGCCGATTGTGCAGCCAGCCGCTCAGCCGGACGTCCGTGCCGACGTCGGAGGCGCGGAGCTCACCGCACGTGTGGGACCTGTACCGATGCATCGTCGTTCATCCAGTCTTTCGAGATCGGGGGACACTAGCTGGCAAGGCTACCGTTTGTGAGCGCCCCGTAGGGGCGCGGGGAACTGCGCGCCCAGCCGCGGCAAGCCCGCAGCCGCGAAATCGAGCGAAGCGGTACGGCGGGGGCGCAACCCCGCCGGCGATGCCGCGCCCGGCACTCGGTGGCGGCTGGTCCGTACCTCTTCCTACAGTGAAGCAATGCGCACCAATGAGCCCCGCGAGCAGAGGGGTGACGCCTCCCTGCCGCCCGGCCAGGGCGCACTGCCCCCTGTGGAGGACGTACTCGCCGCGATCGCCACCGGCCTGTGGCGCTGGGACAACGCGAGCGGCACCGTCACGCTCGACGCGGAGGCCGCCCGGCTGCTCGGGCTCGCGCCGCGCGCCCAGACCACCACCGAGGTCGGCGTGCGCTCCCGCTTCCACCCGGTCGACTGGAACGAGATCCACGGCATCGTGCAGCTCGCCGTCGCCGAGGGCACCCTCGCCGAGGCCCGGCTGCGGATCATGGACGAGCAGGGCCGGCACGTCCTGCGCACGGTCCGCAGCCGCACCAAGCCGGTGGTCCACGACTCCTCGTCGACCGCGTACGAGCTCATCGGCACCCTCCAGGAGGTCACCGAGCCGGGGCCCGGCGCCGCCGCCCGCGCGCCCGTCACCGGCGACTGGCGCCGCTCCCGCGAGGCCTTCCTGCTCGACGCGGGGCGCGCGCTCGCGGAGGCGCGGTCCACGGAGGAGGTCCTGCGGGTCGCCGCGGGCCTGTCCATGCCCGGGTTCTCCCCGGACGGCCTCGCCGTCTTCGGCTCCACCGGCGACCGGCTCACCGTCGTCGGCCACCACGGACACCACGGCTACGGGGACGACGATCCGCTCGCCGCCATGCCCCTGGACACCGACTACCCGGCCGCCGAGGTGCTGCGCACCGGCCGCGCCGTCTATCTGTCGTCGCCGCAGGAGTACCGCCGCCGCTATCCGACGACGTGGCCCCTCGCGTCCCGCTTCAAGCGGCAGTCCTGGGCGTTCCTGCCGCTGACCGTGGCGGGCCGCACGATGGGCGCCTGGATGGCCGCGTTCACGTACCCCGTCTCGTTCACGCCCGACGAGCGCTCCGTCCTGACGACCGTCGCCCGGATGCTGGCGCAGGCCCTGTCGCGGGCCGGGGTCGCCGAGTCCGAGCGGGAGCTGACCGAGGGCCTCCAGCGGTCCATGATGCCGACGCTCGGCCCCGAGATCCCCGGCATGAGCGTCGCCGCGCGCTACGTACCGACCGGCGGCGGCCTCCAGGTCGGCGGCGACTGGTACGACATGATCCCGCTGCCCAGCGGGCGCATCGCCTTCGTCATCGGCGACGTACAGGGCCACGACGTCCGGGCGGCGGGCCTGATGGGGCAGCTCCGCATCGCCCTGCGCGCGTACGCCTCGGAGGGCCACCGCCCGGACGCGGTCCTCTCCCGCGCCACCCGCTTCCTGTCCGGCATCACGGACGGCATCACCTACGGGTCCACGGACTCCCGGGACGACCCCGACCACGCGGCCACGGACCCGCGCTTCGCGACGTGCCTCTACGTAGAGGCCGATCCGGCGACCGGCCTCCTGGAGATCGCCCGCGCGGGCCACCCCGAACCCGTCGTCCGCATGTCCGACGGAACGGTTCTGCAGCGGCCCATCGCGGGCGGCCTGCCCCTCGGCATCGACCCGGACGCGGACTACCCCACGACCCGGCTCGTCCTCGACACCGGCGAGACGATGCTGATCTGCACCGACGGCCTGATAGAGACCGGCGGCCACGACCTGGAGACCGGCTGGACGCGGATCCGGCGCGTCCTGGAGAACTACGACGGGTTCTCCGAGTACGCGGAGCCCGCGGGCCCGGAGTACGAGACCCGGTCCCGCCCCGCCGGGGCGGACGACGACCTGGAGACCCTCGCCGACACCCTCGTCCAGGCGGTGCACGGCCCCTCCTCGCACCACACCACGGGGCCGCTCGCCGACCGCCGCGAGGACGACATCGCCCTCCTGCTGCTGCGCCGCACCGGGCGCCCCGAGGAGCGCGTCCGCATCCGCCGCACGATGCTGACCATCGCGCAGGCCGAGCCGGAGCGCGTCGCGGGCGCGCGGGGGCACCTGCGGGACCTGCTGCACGACTGGGCGGACACCGACCAGGTCGACTCCGCCGTCCTGCTGATCTCCGAGATGATCACCAACGTCCTGGTGCACACCGACGGCGACGCCCTCCTCGTCGCCGAGGTCACCGGCGAGAACGGCACGCGCAGGCTGCGCGCGGAGGTCACCGACAGCAGTGACGACCTGCCGCACAAGCGCCACCCCGGCGAACTCGCCTCCTCCGGGCGCGGTCTCGTCCTCATGGACCTGCTCGCCCACCGGTGGGGCGTGGACCCGCGCGGGGAGGGCAAGAGCATCTGGTTCGAGCTCTACGAAGGCTCGGCCTCGGCCGAAGGGGACGCCGGGGAGGGCCCCGCGGACGCCTTCTCCGCGTAGCGGACCCGCAACTCGCTGACCACCCCGAAGGCCGCGGCCGTCAGCGGCACGGCGAGCAGCATGCCGATGATCCCGGCGACGGACGCGCCCGCGGTGATCGCGAGCATCACCACCGCCGGGTGCATCTGCACGGTCCTGCTCTGGATCATCGGCTGGAGCACGTGCCCCTCCAGGACCTGCACCGCGAGCACCACGCCGAGCGCCCACAGGGCGATGACGAGGCCGCGGTCGGCGAGCGCCACGAGGATGGCGATGGCCCCGGAGAGGAACGCCCCCAGGTAGGGGATGTAGGCCCCGACGAACACCAGGGCGCCGAGCCCCCACGCCCCCGGAACGCGCAGGATCAGCAGCCCGACGGTGATGCACACCGCGTCGATGAGCGCGATGAACGTCGTGCCGCGCATGAACCCCTCGACGGCCGTGAAGGCCCGCCGCGCCATCGCCTCCACGGTGTCCCCGGAGTGCGCGGGCACCAGGGACCGCAGCGTGCTCGCCGCCTTGTGGGAGTCCCGCAGGAAGAAGAACACGAGCAGCAGCGCGAGGACCGCGGTCGCGATCATCTCGCCGACCACGCTCAGGCCGCTGACCACGCCCGAGGCCGCCGTGCCGCCGAACTTGCCGAGGAGGTCCTTGGAGTTGGACGCCAGGTCGTCCAGGGAGGTCCCGGCCGCGCCGAAGTGCTTCGACAGGTCGTGCGCGGCGTTCTTGAGGGAGTCCACGATCTGGCCGCCGGTGTCGATCAGGGCCTTCACGACGATGTACGTCGCCCCGCCGACGACCGCGAGCACGGCCGCGCACGTCAGTCCGGCCGCGAGCGACCGCTGCACCCGCATCCGCACCAGGCGCCGGTACAGCGGCCCGAGCAGCGCGGTCCCGAGCAGCGCGAGCAGTACGGGGGTGACGGCGGTCTTGAAGACGACGCACAGCCAGACCCCGACGGCGGCGACACCCGTGACGAGCAGCGCCACCACGCACCAGGCGGCCAGCCGCCGCACCACCTCAGGCAGAAGCGAAGACACCCTGCCACCCGAACACGCCCCCCGGCACCCCGCACCCGGAACGAAGCGCCCGAGTGGCCACCCTCCCGCTCCGCGCAGTGGGCAGCCGGTCCGCCCCGCTGTGCGCAGCTGATCCGCTCACCCCCTCCCCCCTCCCCGCTGTGGGCAGCTGGTCCGCCCAGAGGGCGGAACGGGTGGGCACAGCCCACAGCGGGGAGCAACCGTCCAACAGGGCCCGGCCCCGGGCAGAGGGGCACCGCCCCGCACAGGGAAGGCCCCCGCCCAGGCAGAAGGCGCCCGCCCCGCGCAGGGGGGCAGGCGCCCGGCCGGAGGAGGTCACATGCCGTGGACCGCGGGCACGGACCCCAGCCTCCCCTTCTGGAAGTCCTCGAACGCCTGCTGCAGCTCCTCGCGGGTGTTCATCACGAACGGCCCGTAGTGCGCCATCGGCTCCCGAATCGGCTGCCCGCCCAGCAGGACGACCTCCAGATCCGGCGTGTGGGAGTCCTGCCGCTCGTCCGCCCGGACGGTGAGGGAACCCCCCGCCCCGAAGACGGCGGTCTGCCCCACCTGGACGGGCCTCCGCTCCGCACCCACCGACCCGCGCCCGGCCAGCACGTACGCGAGCCCGTTGAAGTCCTCCCGCCAGGGCAGCGTGACCTCGGCCCCCGGCCGCACCGTCGCGTGGACCATGGTGATCGGGGTGTGCGTGATGCCGGGCCCCTCGTGCCCGTCGAGCCCACCGGCGATGACCCGCAGCAGCGCCCCGCCGTCCGGCGAGGTCAGCAGCCGCACCTGGCCCCCGCGGATGTCCTGGTAGCGGGGGTCCATCATCTTGTCCTTGGCGGGCAGGTTCACCCACAGCTGGAGCCCGTGGAAGAGGCCGCCGGACATGACGAGCGACTCCGGCGGCGCCTCGATGTGGAGCAGGCCGGAGCCGGCCGTCATCCACTGGGTGTCACCGTTCTTGATGGTGCCGCCGCCACCGTTGGAGTCCTGGTGCACGAACGTGCCGTCGATCAGGTACGTCACGGTCTCGAAGCCGCGGTGCGGGTGCCAGGGCGTGCCCTTGGGCTCTCCGGCCGCGTACTCCACCTCGCCCATCTGGTCCATCATGATGAACGGGTCGAGGTACTTGTAGTTGATCCCGGCGAAGGCCCGGCGCACCGGGAACCCTTCGCCCTCGAAGCCGCTCGGCGCGGTCTTCACGGCGAGCACGGGCCGCGCCGTGGTGTCGGCGGGCACGGTCACGCGGGGCAGGGTCAGCGGGTTCTCAACGGTCACTGCAGGCATGGTTCGGACCTCCTCTTGCGCTCAGGTTAGTTGAACGTAGAACTTTCTGCCACCTGGAACGCGGCACGGCCCGACGGCATTCCCGCCGCCCGCCCCGCCACACACCCCCCTGACCGAAACGCGCCCCCCGGCGCCCCCGTCACCCCTCCGCACCCGGGAGCGCACCCACCCCGCACCAGTCCCGCACCCGCCACCACAAGATCGCCACATATCCCACATATAGAGATAACGACTTCTCGGGACGCGCCAAAAGAAGAGCAACCCATTGACAACGTGAGCCGCAGACCGATTCACTCACCACGCAACAACAGGAGCACATTTCCCGGCACCCTTTGGGCGCCCGCGAATTGCTGCTCCTAAACCACTGTTTCCGCGTACTCAAAACGCAGGGAGGGAGGGTTTTACATGGCTAAGATCATCAAGGCCCTGAAGGCCGCCACGAAGAAGAACGAGCCGAGCCTGAAGCAGTCCGCCTGGTACATCTGGTACTGAGCGCCCTGCTGACCCGGGTCCGGACCGCCCGGCACGTCCGGTACTGACCTTCGGGCCCACGGGCCCGCGCACGGCACAGGAGCCGGTTTCCTTCCGTTCCGCCGCGCGCGGGCCCCTCATTCCGGAGACCTCCGTATGTCATCCACCGAGCACAGCCAGAATCAGCGGAGCAAAAAGGCGGAGAGCGCAACCGACGCCACCGTAAAGAATTCAGAAAGCGCAGCGGTGCGTGGAACCGGCGGCCCGGGAAATCCATCCGCCCGCACTCGGACGCATCCGCGGAATCGCCGCACCACGGTTTTCGCGCCCCGGCTTCAGGCGCTCCTCGACGAGCACACCGGCAAGGATCTCGTACGGCTGGAACCCGACACGATCGGCATCGCGGGCGCGGAGCTCTCGGACCGCGTCCTGGCCGCGCGCCGGGCGACCGAGACCGAGCGCCCCACCTTCAAGCCCCTGCACGGCCGCTCGATCTCCAAGGCCGAGGCCGCGTCGGTGATGCGGACCGTCGGCCGGGACGTCCGCGCCGCCCTGGACGGCCCCGACCCGCTCCCCGCGGACACGGACCTGTCCGGGCCGTGGCCGATCACCGGGCACCGGTTCCTGCGCGACCTGGTCCTGCGCGACGACCCCTGGCGCCTGCGCGTCCTGATGTCCCGCCTCCTGGAGATCGACACCAAGGTCACCTGGACGACGATCGTGACCGGCGCGGCCCTGCCCCGCCGCCCCCGGCCCGGCCCGCACCTGACCCAGCTGGCGAACCTCGTCGCCGAGGCGGAGACCTACCAGGACCGGCGCTACGCCATGGGCATGTACCGTCGCGCCGCCGCCCCGGTCTGCTTCACCGTCTCCACCCTCGTCGCCAACGCCCTGTGGCTCGGCTCCCCCTTCGACGACTCCGCGTCCGACCGCGCCGTCCTGTACGAGGCGATGCGCCTACTGCCCCCGTCGTGGAACCTGCTGCGCAACCGGTCGCCCGAGTACCCGGCCGTCGACGACCGGATAGGCCCCGGCGACGACATCCTGATGCTGCCGCTGCTCACCCACCGCGACCCCGCCCTCTGGGACGCCCCGGACGAGTTCCGGCCCGAGCGCTGGGACGCCCTCGACCCCGACGACACCCCCGGCTACCTGCCGTTCGGCCACGTCAGCGAGCGCTGCTGGGGCCGCCATCTGGTCATGCCGCTCGCCGAGCTGCTCCTCGGCCACATCCGCAGGACCGGCCTGATCGTCGCCCCCGGCCAACGCACCGCGGAGGTACCGCTCCTCGGCCTGCTCGGCGTACGGACCGTCCACGTGGGCCACCGCGACAAGGTCCGCCGGACCTGACGGGCGGCCGGGTCCCTGACGGGCGGCCCCTACAGGCACGGGTCCTGACGGGCGGTCAGCCGTACATGCGGCGCATCGCGAAGTCCACCATCTGCTCGACGGCCTTCGCGTCGAACACCATGCGGTGCTCGCCCTCCATGTCCAGGACGAAGCCGTAGCCGGTCGGCAGCAGGTCGATCACCTCGGCGCCGGTGATGACGAAGTACTTGGAGTCCTTGCCCGCGTAGCGGCGCAGCTCCTTGAGCGACGTGAACATCGGGATGACCGGCTGCTGGGTGTTGTGCAGCGCGAGGAAGCCCGGGTTGTCGCCGCGCGGGCAGTACACCTTCGAGGTCGCGAAGATCTGCTGGAAGTCCTCGGCGGACATCGAGCCCGTGGTGAACGCGCGCACCGCGTCCGCGAGGGACGGCGGCGACGGCTCGGGATACAGCGGGGGCTGCTGGCCGTAACCACCGGGCATCTGCGCGTGCTGCGGCTGCTGCGGCGGGGCGTACCCCTGGCCGACACCGGCGTGTTGGTCGTAGCCGTACATGCCCCCCAGCCTACCGAGAGCGGCGTGGCGGGCCGCCGGAATATTTATCTAGCGACCGCTAGACAATGGCGCGACGACTCGGCTACGGTTTCTGTAGTGGCGGCTACAGATAGTCGTGGCCGCCGGAACCGAAGGGGGACTCCCATGCCCGCACACCCGCAGACGCCGACCTCAGCGACGGATTCGCCGGCCCCGACCGCACCCGCGCCCGGCGCGACGTTCGCCCGCACGGCCGCGGGCACGGGCCCCGGCGTACTGCTCGCCCACGGCGCGGGCGGCTCGACAGCGGCCAACTACGGCCCGGTTCTCGACGCGTTGACGCCGACGCACCGCGTCGTGGGCGTCGACTACCCGGGCACGGGAGCCACCCCCCGGTCGCAGACCCCGCTGGCCCTGGACGCCCTCGCGGACGAGCTGGTCGCGGCGGCCGACGCCGAGGGCCTGGAGAGCTTCGCCCTGGTGGGCTATTCGCTGGGCACGGCCGTGGCGCTGCGGGCGGCGACGCGCCACCCGGAGCGGGTGACGGCCCTGGTCCTGACGGCCCCCTTCGCCCGCCCGGACACCCGTACGCGACTGACGGCCGAGGTCTGGCGCGGCCTCGCCGCGTCCGGTGACCGGGACACCCTGGCCCGGTTCCTGCTGCCGCTCGCGCTGAGCCCGGCGGCCCTCGCGTCCCTGTCCGCCGCCGACACGGAGGCGACCGTGCGGGGCACGGCGGAGTCGATCCCGGAGGGCTCGGCCGACCATGTGGACCTGGTGGCCAGGGTCGACGTGCGGGCCGACCTGGCGCGGATCGCGGTGCCGACGCTGGCGATCATCACGACCGAGGACCAGCTGATCCCGCCCGCGCTCCAGCGCGAGGCGGCGGCCGGCATCGCGGGCGCCCGGACGGCGGACCTCGCGACGGGCCACCTGCCCTTCGCCGAGCAGCCCGCCCAGTGGCAGCGGCTGATATCCGACTTCCTGGACGGCCAGCCCGCACACCGGGGCGGGAGGAAGTAGACCCAGCTCACACTTGGGCGCTCAGGGGTTGCCTCTTATTACCGACGGGTAGCATCATTTAAGACCACAAGCTACTTACTGGTACGCCTACGAGGTCCCCGCCTCCCAAGCCATTACGGAGCCGTCGCCATGGGGCACTACAAGTCGAATCTCCGCGACATCGAGTTCAACCTCTTCGAGGTCCTCGGCCGCGACAAGCTGTACGGCACCGGCCCGTTCGCGGAGATGGACGTCGAGACCGCCAAGAGCGTCCTCAGCGAGCTCGCCCGCCTCGCGGAGAACGAGCTGGCCGCTTCCTTCGAGGACGCCGACCGCAACCCTCCGGTCTTCGACCCGGAGACCAACACCGCCCCCGTCCCGGCCTCCTTCAAGAAGAGCTACCAGGCCTTCATGGACTCCGAGTACTGGCGCCTCGGCCTGCCCGAGGAGATCGGCGGCACCACCTCGCCCCGCTCCCTGATCTGGGCGTACGCGGAGCTGCTCCTCGGCTCGAACCCGGCGATCTGGATGTACTCCTCGGGCCCGGCGTTCGCCGGGATCCTCTTCGAGGAGGGCAATGACGTCCAGAAGAAGATCGCCGAGATCGCCGTCGAGAAGCAGTGGGGCTCGACGATGGTCCTCACCGAGCCGGACGCCGGTTCGGACGTAGGCGCGGGCCGCACCAAGGCCGTGCAGCAGGAGGACGGCTCCTGGCACATCGAGGGCGTGAAGCGCTTCATCACGTCCGGCGAGCACGACATGTCGGAGAACATCCTCCACTACGTCCTCGCCCGCCCCGAGGGCGCGGGCCCCGGCACCAAGGGCCTGTCCCTCTTCCTCGTCCCGAAGTACGAGTTCGACTTCGAGACGGGCGAGCTCGGCGCCCGCAACGGCGTGTACGCGACGAACGTCGAGCACAAGATGGGCCTCAAGGCGTCCAACACCTGCGAGATGACGTTCGGCGACCAGCACCCCGCCAAGGGCTGGCTGATCGGCGACAAGCACGACGGCATCCGCCAGATGTTCCGCATCATCGAGTTCGCCCGCATGATGGTCGGCACGAAGGCGATCTCCACCCTCTCCACGGGCTACCTCAACGCCCTGGAGTACGCCAAGGAGCGCGTCCAGGGCCCCGACCTCGCCCAGTTCATGGACAAGAGCGCGCCCAAGGTGACGATCACCCACCACCCGGACGTGCGCCGCTCCCTCATGACGCAGAAGGCGTACGCGGAGGGCATGCGCGCCCTGGTCCTGCACACCGCCGCCGTCCAGGACGAGATCGCGGTCAAGGAGGCGACGGGCGAGGACGCCACCGCCCTGCACGCGCTCAACGACCTGCTGCTCCCCATCGTCAAGGGCTACGGCTCCGAGAAGGCCTACGAGCAGCTGGCCCAGTCGCTCCAGACCTTCGGCGGCTCGGGTTATCTGCAGGAGTACCCGATCGAGCAGTACATCCGCGACGCCAAGATCGACACTCTCTACGAGGGCACGACCGCGATCCAGGGCCAGGACTTCTTCTTCCGGAAGATCGTCCGCAACCAGGGCGCCGCGCTCAACGGCCTCGCCGAGGACATCAAGAAGTTCCTCGCCGTCGGCACCGGGGGCGAGGAGCTCGCCGGGGCCCGCGAGGAGCTGGCCAAGGCCGCCGTCGAGCTGGAGGCCATGGTCGGCGTCATGCTGACCGACCTCGCCGCCACCGAGCAGGACGTGAAGTCGATCTACAAGGTCGGGCTCAACACCACCCGCCTGCTGCTCGCCTCCGGTGACGTGGTCGTGGGCTATCTGCTGCTCCGCGGTGCCGCCGTGGCCGCCGAGAAGCTGCCGACCGCGGCCTCGAAGGACGTGCCCTTCTACCAGGGCAAGATCGCCGCGGCCAGGTTCTTCGCGGCGAACGTCCTGCCGGGCGTCGCCACCCAGCGCGCCCTCGCCGAGGGCGTCGGCCTCGACCTGATGGAGCTCGACGAGGCCGCGTTCTAGGCCCCGCCGAAGCTCTGGTGGCCCGCTCCCGTCCGGGGGCGGGCCACCGGTGTCGGGCGACACCCGCCACAGCGGGCCAAGGGGACGGGACCAGGGGCACCACCGCGACCGGAGGCCCCGCACAGGGCCCGAGGGCCTGGTTAGGCTGAGCGGCATGCGCACACGCCCCCGCTTCGATCGCGGTCACACCGACGACCTGATGTCCTTCCTCGCGGCCAGCCCGTCGCCGTACCACGCCGTGGCGAGCGCCGCGGAGCGGCTGGAGAAAGCGGGCTTCCGGCAGGTCGAGGAGACCGACGCCTGGGACGCCTCGAGCGGCGGCAAGTACGTGCTGCGCGGCGGCGCGATCATCGCCTGGTTCGTGCCGGAGGGCGCACGTGCCCACACCCCGTTCCGCATCGTCGGCGCGCACACCGACTCCCCGAACCTGCGGGTGAAGCCGCTGCCGGACGCCGGTGCCCACGGCTGGCGCCAGGTGGCCGTCGAGATCTACGGCGGGCCGCTGCTCAACTCCTGGCTGGACCGCGACCTCGGCCTCGCGGGCCGCCTCACCCTGCGCGACGGCTCCACCCGCCTGGTCAATGTGGACCGCCCGCTGCTCCGCGTGCCCCAACTGGCCATCCACATGGACCGTTCGGTGCCCACCGAGGGCCTCAAGCTGGACAAGCAGAAGCACATGCAGCCCATCTGGGGCCTGGGCGACGACGTGCGCGAGGGCGACCTGATCCGCTTCGTGGAGGAGGAGTGCGACCTCGCCCCCGGCGAGGTGACCGGCTGGGACCTGATGACCCACTCCGTCGAGGCGCCCGCGTATCTGGGCCGCGACCGCGAGCTGCTCGCGGGCCCGCGCATGGACAACCTCCTGTCCGTGCACGCCGGTACGGCCGCGCTCGCCGCCGTGGCCACCGCCTCCGGCGCCGACGCGCTGCCGTACGTCCCGGTGCTCGCCGCCTTCGACCACGAGGAGAACGGCTCGCAGTCCGACACCGGCGCCGACGGTCCGCTGCTCGGCGGCGTCCTGGAGCGCTCGGTGTTCGCCCGCGGCGGCTCGTACGAGGACAAGGCCCGCGCCTTCGCGGGCACGGTCTGTCTGTCGTCCGACACCGGGCACGCCGTGCACCCCAACTACGCGGAGCGGCACGACCCGACGCACCACCCGCGCGCCAACCGGGGCCCGATCCTGAAGGTGAACGTCAACAACCGCTACGCCACCGACGGCGCGGGCCGCGCGGTGTTCGCCGCCGCGTGCGAGAAGGCGGGCGTGCCGTTCCAGTCGTTCGTCTCCAACAACGCGATGCCCTGCGGCACGACCATCGGCCCCATCACGGCGGCGCGGCACGGCATCAAGACGGTCGACATCGGCGTCGCGATCCTGTCCATGCACAGCGTGCGCGAGCTGTGCGGCGTCGACGACCCGCCCATGCTGGCGGACGCGCTGCGGGCGTTCCTCGAAGGCTGACCCCTTTCGGGCCGTCCCTGCGCGCGGGAGGCGGAAACATCCCGTTTGCGGGTACTCATGGGCGCATGAGGCTTCTCGTGCGCGACCGTCTGTTCGGCATCGGTGACGACTACTGGATCGAGGACGACCGGGGCCGCAAGGTCTTCCTCGTCGACGGCAAGGCCATGCGGCTGCGGGACACCTTCGAGCTGAAGGATCCGCAGGGGCGGGTGCTCATCGACATCCACGCCAAGATGCTCGCCCTGCGCGACACGATGGTGATCGAGCGCGAGGGCGAGCCGCTGGCCAGGATCAAGCGCAAGCGGCTCTCGCTGCTGCGCAACCACTACCGCGTGGAGCTGGCCGACGGCAGCACCGTGCTCGACGTCAGCGGCAAGATCTTCGACCGCGAGTTCGCGATCGAGTACGAGGGGGAGCTGCTCGCGGACGTCTCCCGCCGCTGGTTCAGCGTGCGGGACACCTACGGCCTCCACATCACCCGCGACGACGCGGACCCGGCCCTCCTGGTGGCCATCACGGTCTGCGTCATCCGCCTCGCGGAAAAGGAACACGGCGAGGACTAGCCCCCCCCGCCGTCTCCGCTGTGGGCAATCGTCCCGCAGGGCGAGTGGGGCATCCCCTGCTCGAGCGGAGCCGAGAGCTTGGGGAAGGGTGGGCACAGCACCGAGGCGCCGCTCAGCCGTCGAAGCAAAGGCGCGGCCCAGGCACGGCCCAGCGGTCAAAGCCGGGGCTCGGCCACGCCCAGCCGCCGGTCCTTCAGCGCCGGGAACTGCTCCCGGACCTCCGCGACCTTGGCAAGGTCGAGATCCACGGTGAGGACCTCCGCCCCGGAGGGCCCCGCCTCCGCGAGCACCTCGCCCCAGGGGTCGACCACCACGCTCGCCCCCGCCTGCGGCACCCCCGCGTGCGCCCCCGCGGTCCCGCACGCGAGCACGATCACCTGGTCCTCCACCGCCCGCGCCCGCGCGAACAGCGACCAGTGCGCGCGCCGCCGCGCGGGCCACCCCGCGGGCACCACGAAGACCTCGGCCCCCGCGTCCACGAGCCCCCGGAAGAGCTCGGGAAAGCGCAGGTCGTAGCAGGTGGCGAGGCCGAGCACCGCCTCGGGCGTCCGGACGGTGACCAGCTCGCGGCCCGCGCCCATCAGCACGGCCTCGCCCTTGTCGAAGCCGAAGCGGTGGATCTTTCGATAGGCGCCGGCGAGCTCACCGGCGGGCGAGAAGACGAGGGAGGTGTTGTAGAGGGCCCCCTCGCCCGCGGCGCCGCCGTCGGACGCGGCGCGCTCGGGGACGGAGCCCGCGTGCAGCCACACGCCCGCGTCGCGCGCGGCCTCGGCCATCGCCTCGTACGTCGGACCCTCCAGCGGTTCCGCCTCCGTGGCGAACGCCTCGTACCCGAAGGCCCCGGTGGTCCACAGCTCGGGCAGGACGATCAGATCGGGGCTCTCCCGCTCGGCCACCTCGCGCACCAGCGAAGAGACCCGCAGCCGCCGGGACTTGACTGATTCGTCATCCTCTACGGCGATCTGGAGGAGAGAGGCGCGCACAGTACCACCGTCCTGGCATTCGAACCGTCAAGTAGGCCTACGATCGTCACACGAAAGCACTGCCGGGGTGCCCACGGGCAGCGTAACTTAAAGCCCCAAGACACCCACCGCCCGCGTACGACCGCCGAGGGGTCCCGTGAGTCTCCATCCCAGCCTGCAAACCTACGCCGATGCCTGGGCCCACGCCGTGGAAGCGATATCCGAGCTGGTGACCCCGCTCGCCGAGGGCGAGTGGAACCAGCCAACCCCGTGCCCGGGCTGGTCCGTGCGGGACATCGTCTCGCACGTCATCGGCCTGGACTGCGAGATGCTCGGCGATCCGCGCCCGATCCACACGCTGCCGCGCGACCTGTACCACGTGAAGACCGAGGGCCAGCGGTACATGGAGATGCAGGTGGACGTCCGCCGCCACCACACGGCACCGGAGATGACCTCCGAGCTGGAGTACACGATCATCCGCCGCAACCGGCAGATCCGGAACGAGTCGCGCGCCCCGGAGACCATGGTGCGCGGCCCCCTCGGCACCGAGCAGAGCCTCGAACTCGCCATGCGGATCCGGGCCTTCGACGTGTGGGTGCACGAGCAGGACCTGCGGGTCACGCTGGGCAGGCCGGGAAACCTCGACTCGCCGGGCGCGTACGTCGCCCGCGATCTGATGCTGTACGGCCTCGCGAAGGTCGTCGCCAAGAAGGCGGGCGCCCCCGCGAACTCCGCCGTCGTCGTGGACGTGAGCGGGCCCGTGGAGTTCCTGCGCACGGTGCGCGTGGACGCGGAGGGCAGGGGCACCGTCGACAACACCCCCTCGCTGGGCCCGCTCGTCACCATCGCCACCGACTGGGAGACGTACGCGCGTCTCGCCTGCGGGCGCGTGGCGCACACGGCGGTCCGCGACCGCGTGAAGGTCGAGGGCGACCAGGAGCTGGGCGAGGCGATCCTGGGGGACTTCTCCGTCACCCCGTGACCCGGCCGCACACAGGCGCCTCCCCACGACGCGGCCCCGGGGAGGGGGCGAGCCCCCTCCCACCGCCTCACGCCGCGGGCACGTGCACCGTCTCCACCCGGCTCGCGACGAGCCGCTCGCGCTCCCGCCGCGCCGCGCGCCCCCGCAGCCGCAGGATCTGGCTCACCCCGAGCGCCTGAAGCACGAAGACCGAGGAGAACGCGATCCGGTAGTCGTCGCCCGTGGCGTCGAGGAGGACGCCGACCGCGAGCAGCGTGGTCATGGACGCCACGAAGCCGCCCATGTTGGTGATGCCCGAGGCCGTGCCCTGGCGCTCCGGCGGGTTCGCCGGGCGCGCGAAGTCGAAACCGATCATCGAGGCGGGGCCGCACGCCCCGAGCACCACGCACAACACCACCAGCAGCCACAGCGGCGCGTGGTCGCCGGGGTACGCGAGGACACCGGCCCAGACCACCGCGGTAGCTCCCACCGTGCCGAGCGCCAGCGGCAGCCGCGCCGCGTGGTGCCGGGCCACGATCTGGCCGAAGACCAGGCCGACCGCCATGTTCGACAGGACGACGAGGGTCAGCAGGTCGCCCGCCGCGCCCCGGCTGAGGCCCTGCGCCTCGACCAGGAACGGCAGGCCCCACAGCAGCAGGAACACCATCGCCGGGAACTGCGTGGTGAAGTGCACCCACAGGCCGAGCCGGGTGCCGGGCTCCCGCCAGGACCGCGCGATCTGCTCGCGCACGAAGCCGGGCCCGGCCGCGTCCCTGGCGGCCCGCGGCGGCGGCTCGTGGCCCTCGGGGTGGTCCTTCAGGAACAGCGCCATGAGGACGAGGACGACGACTCCGGCGAGCGCGCTGCCCGCGAACGCCCGGGTCCAGCCGATGTCGTGCAGGAGCCGGGCCAGGACGAGCGTGGAGACCAGGTTGCCCGCCATGCCCACCAGGCCCGCGAGCTGCGCGACCAGGGGCCCGCGCCGGGCCGGGAACCAGCGGGTGCCGAGCCGGAGCACGCTGATGAACGTCATCGCGTCGCCGCAGCCGAGCAGCGCGCGGGCGGCGAGCGCCGTCCCGTACGAGGGCGCGAGCGCGAAGCCGAGCTGCCCCGCGGTGAACAGGACCGCGCCGAGCGTGAGGACCTTCTTCGTGCCGAGCCGGTCGACCATCAGGCCGACGGGTATCTGCATGCCCGCGTACACGAGGAGCTGGAGGATGGAGAACGTCGACAGGGCCGACGCGTTGACGTGGAAGCGGTCGGCGGCGTCCAGGCCCGCGACGCCGAGCGACGTACGGAAGGTGACGGCGACGAAGTAGACGGCGACGCCGACGGACCACACGAAGACGGCCCGCCGTCCGCCCGGCGGATCCCCGGGCAGCCGCCCGGCCCTGGTGGCGGAGGCGCTCATCGCGTGGCCCCCCGGGCCAGGTTCTGGAACCAGCCGACGTGCCGGGTGACGACCGCCACCGCGGCGTCCGCGTCCTCGGCCGTCAGCGCGGCCAGGATCTCCTCGTGCTCGGCCAGGGTCTTGGCGATCCGGTCGGGGTGGGAGTGCATCACCGCGACGCCCATCCGCAGCTGGCGGTCGCGCAGCTGGTCGTACAGGCGCGCCAGGATCTCGTTGCCGCCGCTGCGGACGATCGTGGCGTGGAAGCAGCGGTCCGTGGTGGCCGCCCCCGCGAGGTCGCCCGCCGTCGCCTGCGCCCGCTGCTTCTCGAGGAGTTCGGCGAGCCGGTCGAGCAGGCCCGGCGGCGCGGGCACCGCCTTGCGCACCGCGTGGGTCTCCACCAGGAGCCGGGTCTCGACGACGTCCGCGATCTCCTGCGCGGAGACGGGCAGGACGAGCGCGCCCTTCTTCGGGTAGAGCCGGAGCAGCCCCTCCACCTCCAGCTTCAGGAGCGCCTCGCGCACCGGTGTGCGGGACACCCCCACGGCCTCGGCCAGCTCGCCCTCGGTCAGGAGCGTGCCGCCCTCGTAGTGCCGCTCCAGGACGGCCCGCTTCACGTGCGCGTAGACGCGCTCGGCGGCGGGGGGCTGTTTCCCGGGCGAGGCAGCGGCCGTGACGGGGCCGGACGTGACGGGGGCGGGGGGAGCGGCAGGCGCGGTCGGCATGCGCACAGCATAGATACAACAGGTATCCGATGGATCTTGCGTCCACGATCCGGACGCGGCACCCGCACGCCCCGTCCCGCCCCGTCCAAACGCGGCACTCGTACGTACGTGACCATGCGACAACTTTCGGGTCACTTTTTCCGTCGTCCGTGCATCCTTCACGCGCCGTCGCGAGTCTTGTCCGTGGCGGCTCCCCCATGTCGTCTGTACTTCAGGGGGATTCGGGGCGCGGGCCGCCCAACTTACGCATCAGGGACAATGGAGCGTTTACTTTGAGAATTCGGACAACAGGCATGCGCCGGGCCTCGGCCGCCGCCGTCATCACGGCCGGCGCCGTCATGACGACGACGGTCATCACGGTCCCCGCCGCGCACGCCGCCGCGCCGCCCAAGCCGTCGATCTCGGCCAAGGGCGGCTTCCTCATGAACAGCGGCACGGGCAAGACGCTGTTCACGAAGGGCGCCGACACCCGCCTCAAGACGGGGTCCACCACCAAGATCGCGACCGCGCTCACGGTGCTGAACCAGCCGGGGCTGAACCTGAACCGCAAGGTCAAGTACCAGAAGGCGTACAGCGACTACATCGTCCGCAACGGCGCCTCCTCGGCCAAGGGCCTGATCGTCGGCGACACCGCCACGGTCCGCGAGCTGCTCTACGGCCTGATGCTGCCGTCCGGCTGCGACGCCGCCTACGCCCTCGCCGACACCTACGGCAAGGGCTCCTCGCGCGCCGCCCGCGTGAAGTCCTTCATCGGCAAGATGAACAAGACCGCGCGCGACCTGGGCCTGCGCAACACGCACTTCGACTCGTTCGACGGCATAAGCAATGGCGCGAACTACTCCTCGCCGCGCGACCTCACCAAGCTGACGGTCAAGGCGATGAAGAACTCGCTCTTCCGCACCGTCGTGAAGACCAAGGGCTACAAGGCCAAGCCCAAGATGCCCAACGGCGGCACCCGTGGGATGCCGGTCTGGGGCAACACCAACCAGCTGCTCGGCACCTACCGCGGTGCCATCGGCGTGAAGACGGGCTCCGGCGCCCAGGCCAAGTTCAACCTGGTCTTCGCCGCGACCCGCAACGGCAAGACGGTCGTCGGCACCGTCCTGACCGCGCCGACGAAGGAAGCCCGTTACAAGGACGCCAAGAAGATCATGGACTACGGCTTCCGCGTCGCGTAACTCCCGCCGTCACAGGGGAAAGGGGGCCCGCCGCACACCGCGGCGGGCCCCCTTCTCCCGTATGTGCGCGCTTACGCCCAGGTCATCAGCCGCTTGGGCTGCTCCAGGATCGCCGCCACGTCGCCGAGCACCTTCGAGCCCAGCTCCCCGTCCACCAGGCGGTGGTCGAAGGAGAGGCCGAGGGTGGTCACCTGGCGCGGCTTCACCTTGCCCTTGTGGACCCACGGCTGGAGCTTGATCGCGCCGACCGCGAGGATCGCGGACTCCCCGGGGTTCAGGATGGGCGTGCCCGTGTCGATGCCGAAGACGCCGATGTTCGTGATCGTCACCGTGCCGCCCTGCATCGCGCCGGGCGACGTCCTGCCCTCGCGGGCCGTGGACACCAGCTCGCCGAGCGAGGCGGCCAGTTCGGGCAGGGTCTGGGCGTGCGCGTCCTTGATGTTCGGCACGATCAGACCGCGCGGGGTCGCCGCGGCGATGCCCAGGTTCACATAGTGCTTCTGGACGATCTCCTGGTTCGCCTCGTCCCAGGCGGCGTTCACCCCCGGGTTGCGGCGGATCGCCACCAGGAGCGCCTTGGAGATCAGCAGGAGCGGGTTGACCCGCAGGCCCTCGAAGGCCCGGTCCTGCTTCAGCTCCTCGACGAGCTTCATCGTGCGCGTCACGTCCACCGTCACGAACTCCGTGACGTGCGGCGCCGTGAACGCCGAGCTGACCATCGCCTGCGCGGTCGCCTTGCGGACGCCCTTGACCGGGATGCGGGTCTCCCGCGCGTCCCCGGCCACCACCGCTACGGGCTCCTGGACCCCCGCGGCCGCGGGGGCCGCGGGCGCGGGCGCCGGGGCCACCGCCGCGTGCACGTCCTCGCGGGTGATGACGCCGTCCGGGCCCGTCGGCGTGACCGTGGCGAGGTCCACGCCCAGGTCCTTGGCGAGCTTGCGCACCGGCGGCTTGGCCAGCGGCCGGGCACCGGCGGGCGCGGGAGCCGCCGCCTCCGGAGCGGGCGGCGGCGCGCTGTGGCCGTTCAGCTCGGCCTGGACGGCGGCCGCGGCGGGCGAGGGATCGGCCTGGCCCGGAACCTGCTTGCGGGCGCGGCGCTTGGTGGAGGACTCCGCGACGCCGTACCCGACGAGGACCGGCTGGCGCCCCGAGGGGGCCGCGGGCTCCGCCGACGGCGCGGGCTCCGGCGCCGCGGCGGGCGCGGGCGCCGCGCCCCCGGACACGTCCACGGTGATGATCACCTGGCCGACGTCCACGGTCGTGCCCTCGGCGAACCGGAGCTCACGGACCGTGCCGTCGAACGGGATCGGCAGCTCCACGGCCGCCTTGGCCGTCTCCACCTCGCACACGACCTGGCCGTCGGTGACGGTGTCGCCCGCGGCCACGTACCACTTGAGGATCTCCGCCTCGGTGAGTCCCTCGCCCACGTCGGGCATCTTGAACTCGCGGACGGCCGACGTGGTGTCAGTCATTGTCGTCACGACCCCTTCCCTCAGTACGCAAGCGAGCGGTCGACGGCGTCGAGCACCCGGTCGAGGCCCGGCAGATAGTCCTCTTCCACCCGCGCGGGCGGATACGGGGAGTGGAAGCCGCCGACCCGCAGGACGGGCGCCTCCAGGTGGTAGAAGCAGCGCTCGGTGACGCGCGCGGCGATCTCCGCGCCCGAGCCGAAGAACACCGGCGCCTCGTGCACGACGATCAGCCGGCCGGTCTTCTCGACCGAGGCCTGCACCGTGTCGAAGTCGATCGGCGAGACGGAGCGCAGGTCGACGACCTCCAGGGACTTGCCCTCCTCGGCCGCGGCCGCGGCCGCCTCCAGACAGGTGCGCACCATCGGGCCGTACGCCACGAGCGTCGCGTCCGTGCCCTCGCGGACCACGCTCGCCCCGTGCAGCGGGTCCGGGATGGACTCGGTGTTGACCTCGCCCTTCTCCCAGTAGCGCCGCTTCGGCTCGAAGTAGATGACCGGGTCGTCGCTCTGGATGGCCTGCTGGAGCATCCAGTACGCGTCCGACGAGTTCGAGGGAGAGACCACCTTCAGGCCCGCGACGTGCGCGAACAGCGCCTCGGGGGACTCGCTGTGGTGCTCGACGGCGCCGATGCCGCCGCCGTAGGGAATGCGGATGACGACCGGCACCTTGACCTTGCCGAGCGACCGCGCGTGCATCTTCGCGAGCTGCGTGACGATCTGGTCGTACGCGGGGAAGACGAAGCCGTCGAACTGGATCTCCACGACCGGCCGGTAGCCGCGCAGGGCCAGGCCGATCGCGGTGCCGACGATGCCGGACTCGGCGAGCGGCGTGTCGATGACGCGGTCCTCGCCGAAGTCCTTCTGCAGCCCGTCCGTGACCCGGAAGACGCCGCCGAGCTTGCCGACGTCCTCACCCATCACGAGGACCTTGGGGTCGGCCTCCAGGGCCGTGCGCAGGGATTCGTTGATCGCCTTGGCGACCGGCAACTTCTTCACGGCCATGGCTACTTGACCTCTCCGCCGGTGACGGCGTCCGCAGGGGCGTCCGCGAACGACGCTTGGTAGGCGGCGAAATCGGCCCGCTCCTCGTCCACGAGAGCGTGCCCGTCCGCGTAGATGTTCTCAAAGATCGACATCGGCTCGGGGTCGGGCATGGACCGCACCACGTCCCGCACCCGCTTGCCCAACGTCTCGCTCTCCGCGTCGAGTTCCGCGAAGAACGCCTCGTCCGCGTGGCCCCCGGCCTCCAGATACGCCCGCAGCCGCTTGATCGGGTCCTTGGCCTCCCACGCCTCGCGCTCCTCGTCGCGGCGGTAGCGCGTCGGGTCGTCGGAGGTGGTGTGCGCGCCCATGCGGTACGTGAACGCCTCGACGAGGGAGGGGCCCTCGCCGGTGCGCGCCCGCTCCAGGGCCCACTTGGAGACCGCGAGGCAGGCGAGGACGTCGTTGCCGTCGACGCGCACGCCCGGGAAGCCGTAGCCCTGCGCGCGCTGGTACAGCGGTACGCGGCTCTGCTTCTCGGTCGGCTCGGAGATCGCCCACTGGTTGTTCTGGCAGAAGAACACCACGGGGGCGTTGTAGACCGCCGCGAACGTGAAGGCCTCCGCCACGTCGCCCTGGCTGGTGGCGCCGTCGCCGAGGTACGCGACCACCGCGCTGTCCGCGTCGTCCTTGGCCACGCCCATCGCGTAGCCCGTCGCGTGCAGCGTCTGGGAGCCGATCACGATGGTGTACAGGTGGAAGTTGTTGCTGTTGGGGTCCCAGCCGCCGTGGTTCACGCCGCGGAACATGCCGAGCAGCAGCGTCGGGTCGACGCCACGGCACCAGGCGACGCCGTGCTCGCGGTAGGTGGGGAAGACGTAGTCGTCGTCGCGGGTCGCGCGCCCCGAGCCGACCTGGGCCGCCTCCTGGCCGAGCAGCGAGGGCCACAGGCCCAGCTCGCCCTGGCGCTGGAGCGTGACGGCCTCGGCGTCGAAGCGGCGGGTCATCACCATGTCCCGGTACAGCGCGCGCAGGTCCTCGGGGGTCACGTCCGCCACGTACTTGTCGTACGCGGGGTTCTCGACCCGCTCGCCCTCGGGCGTCAGCAGCTGGACGAGCTCGGGCTGCGTGCCCGGGCCCGTGGCCTTCTCGGCACTCGCGCTCTTCTTCGCGCCTGCGCTCTTCTTCGCGCCGGCACTGGTGCGCTTGGCGCCGCTGCCTGTGCCTGCGCGGCGCGGCGTACGCGCGGCGGTGCTTTCCACGGTCACGTGTGCTCCTCCGTCGGTCCGGCCCCCGGGGTCCACCGGCAGGCCAGTACGGCTCGCCCGATTCCAGCCCGTCGCACGGGGTGGGTGCGGCTCAGCGGGATTAGGCGTGACAGTCGTCCCGGCGAGCGCCCTTCTCCAAGCACGTTACCCAGTGCGTACCGAAACTGTGAAACCCCGTCTGACCTGCAATTTTGCTTGGATTTCCAAGTAAAGGCCCACTAGGAAATCCAACTAAACCGAGAAGCCGGGAAACACTCGCTGGTCACGCCACTGATCACAGCCTGGCAGGGGGCCGGAACACCGGCACGTTATCCCGGCCACCCCGGGCACGGGAAGAGTTGATGTGTGACACTGGCACCGTGCGCGAACAAGGAAAAATCACGGTATTCCTGCTCGATGATCACGAGGTCGTGCGTCGCGGAGTCCATGAGCTCCTCTCGGTGGAGTCCGACATCGAGGTGGTCGGAGAGGCGGGCACGGCCGCCGACGCCTTGGTGCGCATTCCGGCCACGCGTCCGGATGTGGCGGTGCTCGACGTCCGCCTTCCCGACGGCAGCGGAGTCGAGGTCTGCCGTGAGATCCGTTCGCAGGACGACTCCATCAAATGCCTGATGCTCACTTCCTTCGCGGACGACGAGGCCCTCTTCGACGCGATCATGGCCGGTGCCTCCGGATATGTCCTGAAGGCCATCCGCGGCAATGAACTCCTGTCCGCCGTGCGGGACGTCGCCGCCGGGAAGTCCCTGCTCGACCCGGTCGCCACGGCCCGCGTCCTGGAGCGCCTGCGCGACGGCAGCGGCGCCAAGGGCGACGACCGCCTGGCCAACCTCACCGAGCAGGAGCGCAAGATCCTCGACCTGATCGGCGAGGGACTCACCAACCGCGCCATCGGCGAGCGCCTCCACCTCGCCGAGAAGACGATCAAGAACTACGTCTCCAGCCTGCTGTCCAAGCTCGGCATGGAGCGCCGCTCGCAGGCGGCGGCGTACGTGGCGCGGATGCAGGCCGAGCGCCTTCGCTGAGCGCTTCGCGGGATGTGCCGCACCATGCGGGCACCGTTGTCGCTGTCGCGCCCTCGCGGTGGAGCCGCACACAGACACAGCCCCGTGCCCCTTCCGGCGCTCCCGGACCGCAGCGGGCCCGGGCCCTCGGGACTTACGTCCCTTGGTTACGGGGCGGGGGGCTCTTCTCCCGCCCCGCGCGCGTGCGGGACGGTAGGAACCATGCCCTCCGACTCCGACCAGCAGCTCGCCTTCGCCCTGCTCCGGCGCACCGACTACGGCCGGGTCGCGACCAGCATGCGCGCCCTGCCCTTCCTCGCGGCGGCCCGCCACATCGTGACCGACGGGCACGTCCTGCTGCGCATGCACCGGGGCTTCGGGTACCACGACGCGTGCGTCGGGAGCGTCGTCGCGTACGGCGCGGACAACCTGGGCACGGCGGCGGCCGCCGAGGGCCAGTGGACGGTCCAGCTCGTCGGGCTCTGCGAGGCCGTGCGCCCCACCACGGCGGAGCTCGCGCGCTTCGGCGCACCCCCGCGCTTCGTGGACGGCGAGCCGTACGACGCGGTGTACCTGCGCATAGCCCCGCAGAAGGCCGTGGTCCACACGCTGAGCCCCGCCGGTACCTCTGTGGACGGCTGGTCCGCCCACCGGGTGGCCAGGGCCCGGGGCTGAGCCCGGGGACCCCGGAGGATCACTCGGAGTCGCCGCGGAGGATCACTCGGAGTCGCCGCGGAGGATCACTCGGAGTCGGAGCCCTCGCCGCCCTCCGTACCGCCGTCGTTCCCGCCGTCGTCCGGCGGCGAGACCGGGTCGGACGGCTCGGTGGGCGGATCCGAGGGATCGGTGGGCGGGTCCGTCGGATCGGTCGGCGGATCCGTGGGCTCCGTCGGCGGATTCGTCGGTTCCGTGGGCTTCGTCGTCGGCTGGGTCTGCTGATGCGTCGGCCGGGTCGACTGCTGGGGGTAGTCGTTCTGCCCCCCGGTGCCGTCGCCACCGGGCTGCGTGTTGTTGTCGGCCGTCTCGTCGTCGTCCGCGCTCTTGCTCGGCTTCTTCTCCTGCGACTGCTTCGTCGAGGGCGTCTTGGAGGGGCCGTCGTCCTTCTTGTCGCCGCCGCCGTTCCCGGACAGCGCGAACGCGACGCCCACCGCGACCGCGATCACCGCGAGCACGGCCAGGATCCACACCTTGCCCGCGCGGCCCCGCCCGCCACCGTCGCGGTGCCCGCCGTCGAAGCCGCCGTCGTCGCCGCCCGGCGGCCGCAGCATGGGGCTCGGGATCTGCTGGGTACCGCTGTCCCCGGGGTGCGGCATCGCGGTGGTGCCGCCGACGCCCATCGCCGGGGTGTGCGCGCCCTCGTGCCCGTGCACGGCCGTCACCGGGCCGGTGTTCCAGGTCCCCGTGTGGCTGCCCTGCTCGGCGAGCATCTGGAGCCCGTACTGGATCAGACCGCGCATCTCCTCGGCGGTCTGGAAGCGGTCGTCGGGGTCCTTGGCGAGGGACCGCATGACGAGCCCGTCGAGCTCCGGCGGCGCCGCGTCGGACACCTCGGACGGCGGTACGGGCGTGTCCTGGACGTGCTGGTAGACCACGGACAGCGGCGTCTCACCGGTGAACGGCGGCCGCAGCGCGAGCAGTTCGTACAGCAGACAGCCCGTCGCGTACAGGTCGGACCGGTGGTCGACGGCCTTGCCGAGCGCCTGCTCGGGCGACAGGTACTGGGGCGTGCCCATGACCATGCCGGTCTGCGTCATCGTCGTGGACGCGCCGTGCAGGGCGCGCGCGATGCCGAAGTCCATCACCTTCACCGCGCCGGTGTTGGTGATGGAGACGTTCGCGGGCTTGATGTCGCGGTGCACGATGCCGTGCTGGTGCGAGTAGGCGAGCGCCTCCAGGACGCCCGACACGATGATCAGCGCCTGCTCGGGCCCGGGCGCCTCCGCGTTGATCAGCAGATCGCGGATGGTGCGGCCCTCGACCAGCTCCATCACGATGTACGGGACGGAGTTCCCGCCGATGAAGTCCTCGCCGGAGTCGTAGACCCCGACGACCGCGTGGTGGTTCAGACCGGCGACCGACTGCGCCTCGCGCGTGAAGCGGGCCTTGGACACCGGGTCCTCGGCGAGGTCGGCGCGCAGCAGTTTGACCGCGACCGTACGTCCCAGACGCACGTCCTCCGCGGCGAACACCTCGGCCATGCCACCACGGCCGAGCCGGTGGGTCAGCCGGTACCTACCGTCTCCGACCAGGCCACCGTTCCCCCACATCTCGGGCACGTCTGACATACCGCCGCCAGTCGCCTCGGGGTCGGACGGGCCCTGAGCGCGCTGCGTCTGTGCCATCAGTCCTCGCCGTCGTTCTGATCGTGGTCCGCCCGTGGAGGGCGTGCACCGGATACGTGATAGGAGCGGTACGGGGTACTCCGCCGTGCCACGCTACAGCCTCCGCGCGGCATGCCGGTCCGAGAAGGACCGGCCATCAAACCCGCCGAGGGCTCCCCGAGGCAAACTTGTAACGCTTCCGAGACTCTTCTTGCGCGTACGGTCACGGAACGGGCACCGAGCTTGACGTGGCATCCCCCTCGGGCAGACTTGGCCAGGAATAGCGGATCGATCACCGTCTTCTCGACGTCATCGGTCGCAACCCATAGCCACAGTCACAACCGCGGCGCCGTCTCGCGTCCGCGCCGATGGGGGACGCACGACATGAGCCAGGACGGCGCTCAGGGCCGGTACGCGGGCAGTTCACTGGCCGGCGGCCGCTATCAGCTGCGCGATCTGCTCGGCGAGGGCGGCATGGCCTCGGTGCACCTCGCTTACGACACGGTGCTCGACCGACAGGTCGCGATCAAGACACTCCACACCGAGCTCGGCCGTGAGCAGTCCTTCCGCGAGCGCTTCCGGCGCGAGGCCCAGTCCGTGGCCAAGCTCACGCACACGAACATCGTGTCGGTCTTCGACACCGGCGAGGACGACCTTGGCGGGGCGGCCATGCCGTACATCGTCATGGAGTACGTGGAGGGCAAGCCGCTCGGCTCCGTCCTGGACGCCGCGATCCGCCAGCAGGGCGCGATGCCCACCGACCAGGCGCTGAAGATCACCGCCGATGTGCTCGCGGCCCTGGAGATCAGCCACGAGATGGGCCTGGTCCACCGCGACATCAAGCCCGGCAACGTGATGATGACGAAGCGGAACGTCGTCAAGGTCATGGACTTCGGCATCGCCCGCGCCATGCAGTCTGGCGTCACCTCCATGACCCAGACCGGCATGGTCGTCGGCACCCCGCAGTACCTGTCGCCCGAGCAGGCCCTCGGCCGCGGCGTCGACGCCCGCTCCGACCTGTACTCGGTCGGCATCATGCTGTTCCAGCTCGTGACCGGGCGCCTCCCCTTCGAGGCGGACTCGCCGCTCGCCATCGCGTACGCGCACGTCCAGGAGGAGCCGGTCGCCCCGTCCTCCGTCAACCGCTCGCTGCCCCCGGCCGTCGACGCCCTCGTCGCCCGCGCGCTCAAGAAGAACCCGAACGAGCGCTTCCCGACCGCCGAGGCGATGCGCGACGAGTGCCTGCGCGTCGCGCAGTCCTTCCAGGCGGCGGCCCCCAGCATCGTCCCGGGCGCCCGGACCGCGAGCGGCGCGGGCGTCGGCTCCGCCGTCTTCCCGCCGGTCGACTCGACGAACCCGCAGGCTCCGGGCAGCGTCCAGACGCCGTACCAGCCGGGCCCCTACGGCCCCGCGACCCCGGCCGCCCCCACCCCGCAGCCCGGGTACGGCTACCCGCAGCAGGGCTTCCCGACCCCCGCGCCCACCAACGCGTACGCCCCGGCCCCGCAGGCGGCCCAGACCCCGCCCCCGTACTCCCTGTCGCCGCAGCCCGCCACGGCGGCGCCGGCCGGTGGGCGGGGCGGCTCGGGCGGCGGCAAGCGGACCATGCCGGTCGTCATCGGCTCGATCGTCGTCGCCCTCCTCGCCATCGGCGGCGTGATCACCGCGATCTCCCTGAACGGCGACAGCGACGACGGCGGCGGCTCCAAGGAGTCGAAGAAGCCGGTCGCCGGGCACCGCGGCCCGGACCGCACGAAAACCATCGAGAAGACCGAGTGCACCGAGCCGGACACGGCGTACAACGACCCGGACAAGATCAAGCTGCCCGACTTCAGCTACAAGGACTGGCGCTCGGTCCTCTCCTGTCTCCAGGCCGCCGGGTGGAACTACGACAAGCAGAAGCTCGACGAGAACACGTACGGCGAGGACACCGTCATGGGGCAGATCCCCAAGGCGGGCTCCGACGTCGACCCGAAGGACGTGGAGATCACCTTCCAGATCTCGACGGGCGACCCCTCGTAGCGCCTGCCCGGCCCTCGCGGGGTCAGCCGGTGGGCCCGGAAGTTTTTCCGCGCCCCGGTCACATTCCCTCCTCCCGCTCCGTCAGTGAAGCAACAGACCGAGCGGCGCGAGAGCGGCACAGAGGAGACCAGCCATGCAGGCCCGTATGAAGAACCCGGCGTACGTCCTTCCCGACAGCCTCAAGGGCATCGGCACCATGATGCAGGCCATCGCCGAGAGCGGCCTTCCGCAGGAGCTCCAGGAGATCGTCGGCCTGCGGGCCAGCCAGATCAACGGCTGCAGCGCCTGCATCCACAGCCACACGGCGAACCTCGTCAAGGCCGGAACGAGCACCGAGCGGCTCGCCGCGGTGGTGGCCTGGCGCGAGGCACCGTTCTTCACGGACGCCGAGCGCGCCGCGCTGGCCCTCACGGAGCACGTCACGCGGCTCGCGGACCGCTCCGCGCAGGCCGTGTCCGACGAACTCTGGGACGAGGTCGCCGACCACTTCGACGAGCGGGAGCTGTCCGCCCTGATCCTGGTCATCGGCGTGACGAACCTGTTCAACCGGATCAACGCCACGATTCAGGAGCCCGCGGGCCGTACGTGGGGCTGAGCCCGGAGCCACCGACCGAGGGCCCGGTACGCGGGATGCGTACCGGGCCCTTTCGTGTCCGCGCCGCCCGGCGTACGGGCGGGGCACTCGGTGTGCGGGCGCGCCGCCCGGCCTGCGGGCGGCGCCTTTCGCGTACGGGCTGGATGCCCGTACGGGCTGGATCGCGTACGGGCTGAATCGCGTACGGGCTAGAGGTAGGGGCCGCCGCTGCGGCCCGCCACGCCGCCCTCCTCGTCGTCCTCGTGACCGCCCACGCCCGGGGGCAGCGCGCGGCGCATCTGCTCCAGCTGGGCCCGTGCGGCCATCTGCTGCGCGAACAGCGTCGTCTGGATCCCGTGGAAGAGGCCCTCCAGCCAGCCCACCAGCTGGGCCTGCGCGATGCGCAGCTCCGCGTCGCTCGGCGTCGTCTCGTCGGTGAACGGCAGCGACAGGCGCTCCAGCTCCTCCACGAGCTCGGGCGCGAGGCCGTCCTCCAGCTCCTTCACCGAGCTGGCGTGGATCTCCTTGAGGCGCACCCGGCTCGCCTCGTCCAGAGGTGCCGCGCGCACTTCTTCCAGAAGCTGCTTGATCATGCTGCCGATGCGCATGACCTTCGCCGGCTGTTCGACCATGTCCGTCACCGGGACCTCGCGGACGTCGTCGCCGCCTCCGCCGCCGAGCGCCATGCCGTCCTGGCCGACAACCAGGACCTGGGGATTCTCCGGCGACCGTTCGTTCCTCGGCATCTCCATGCCGCCATTCTCTCGCACCCGTTGTTCACACATCCTTGGTGCCCCCATTCGCCGATGATCCACCGTGTACGGACGCGCGGAACCGGGGCTCGTGGGCGCGTCAGCCCCGGCGCACGCGCAGCCCCAGGAACCCCAGGCCGAGGCCGATCAGGACCAGGCCCGCACCGAGCGGCAGGACGCGCAGGCCGGGGATGGGCGGTCCGGTCGCCGTACGCCGCGCGGACGACGGCTCGGCCACGTCGACGGCGGGCGGCGGCCTCGGTTCGGTGCGCGGTTTCCGGGCCGCCGGGGGCGGCAACGGACGCCAGCCCCGCGGATCGGGCACGACGAGCGGCTCCGCACGGCCCGGCCGGGCCCTCCCCTCGCCCGCACGGCTCCCGGCGAGCTCCACCTCGTCGTAGTACGCGGCCGAGGGGGCGGGGGACGGGTCGGCGGCGTACCCCGGGGCCGGGGCGAGCAGCACGCTCACCAGCGCCACCGGTACGGCCCCGCGCGCAGCACGGCACAGCCACGACGTCACCGCACGACTCCCTCCCGCTGCCGGGTCGCCAAGATCGCGGGCGTGCAGCCAGCGTCACACGACACGCACCATCCGGCATCTCGGCGCCCTAGCCCGTCCGGCGTTTGAGGACGAGGCGCGCAGCGCCGACAACCGGGGGGGTCCGGGGGGCGGAGCCCCCTGGTTTCGGGAAGGGGCGGGTCTGGGGCGCCCCCGCGAGGGCCCTACCGCACCAGTAGCACCTTCCCCATGTGCCCCCCACCCTCCAGAACCTGATGCGCGGCCCCCGCGTCCCGCATCGGCACCGTCCGGTCCACCACGGCCCGCACCTGCCCCGCCCCGATCAACGGCCACACGTGCTCCCGCACGGCCGCGACGATCGAGGCCTTCTCCGCGACGGGCCGGGCCCGCAGCGAGGTCGCGGTGACGGCGGCGCGCTTGCGCAGCAGCGTGGCGATGTTCAGCTCGCCCTTGACGCCGCCCTGCATGCCGATGATCGCGAGGCGGCCGCTGACCGCGAGGGAGTTCACGTTCCGCTCCAGGTACTTGGCGCCCATGATGTCCAGGATCACGTCCGCGCCCGCTCCGTCGGTGGCCCGCTGGATCTCCTCGGCGAAGTCCTGCTCCCGGTAGTCGATGAGGATGTCCGCGCCCAGGTCGCCGCAGAACGCCAGCTTCTCCTTGCCGCCCGCCGTCACCGCGACGCGCGCCCCGACGGCCTTCGCGAGCTGGATCGCCATGGTGCCGATGCCGCTGGCGCCGCCGTGCACGAGGAGCGTCTCGCCGGGGCGCAGATGGGCCACCATGAACACGTTCGACCAGACCGTGGCCGTGACCTCCGGGAGCGCGGCCGCCGTGACGAGGTCGACGCCGTCGGGCACCGGCAGGACCTGCCCCGCCGGGACGGCGACCTTCTCCGCGTAGCCGCCGCCCGCGAGCAGCGCGCACACCTCCTGGCCGACCGCCAGCCCGGCGACGCCGGGGCCGAGCGCCGCGATCCGCCCGGAGCACTCCAGGCCCGGGTAGGGGGACGCGCCGGGCGGCGGGTCGTAGAAGCCCTGCCGTTGCAGCAGATCGGCACGGTTCACGGCACTGGCCGCCACGTCGATGAGGACCTCGCCCTCAGCGGGTACGGGATCGGGGACCTCGGCCCACTGAAGCACCTCGGGCCCACCGGATTCGCGGATCGTGATCGCATGCATGCGGGCGAGGCTACTCCCGCTCCCTTTGGCCGGAAGGGCGGTGCACACGAACGACACGGCCCCGGCCCTCTCGGGGCGCGGGGCCGTGGCGGCACTCCGGACAGCGCGGGCCTCAGTCCAGCGGCCGAGGCACCCGCCGCGCGTCCGCCGCCGGTGGCTCCGGAGCCGGGGAGGCCCGGACGATCGTGATCAGCCGGTCCGTCAACTGGAGCTCACCGATGGCGGGATCGTCGTAGGCGAGCAGCCTGTGCCCCCGTACGACGCTGACGACGAGGTCCGGCATATCGCGCACTCCGCGTCCCACCTCAGCCTTTATCACCGGCCGTTCGACCAGGTCGAGGCCGCTGCCCTGCTGGATCAGGTCCTCCATGACCACGCCCGCGCTCGGGCTGAGCACCGAAAGGCCGAGCAGCCGTCCCGCCGCGCTGGCACTGGTGATGACGGCGTCGGCACCGGACTGCCGCAGCAGCGGGGCGTTCTCCTCCTCGCGCACCGCGGCCACGATCTTCGCCTGCCGGTTGAGCTGCCGGGCGGTGAGCGTGACCAGGACCGCCGTGTCGTCGCGCTGGGTCGCCACGATGATCTGGCGGGCCTTCTGCACCTCGGCCCGCAGCAGCACGTCGCTGCGCGTCGCGTCACCGACGACGCCCGCGTAGCCCTCCGCCGTGGCCGCGTCGACGACCTTCGAACTGGGGTCGACGATCACGACCTGCTCGGGCTTGAGTCCCGTCGCCTGCACGGTCTGGATCGCGGAACGGCCCTTGGTGCCGAAGCCGACGACGACGGTGTGGTCACGCAAGTTGGACCTCCAGCGGGAAAGCCGCCATTCCTCACGGGTGCGTTCCGTCAGCACTTCGAGCGTGGTGCCGACGAGGATGATCAGGAAGAGCACGCGCAGCGGCGTGATCAGGAAGATGTTGGCCATCCGCGCGCTGTCGCTGTGCGGGACGATATCGCCGTACCCGGTGGTGGAGAGCGTCACGGTGGCGTAGTACGAGGCGTCGAGGAAGTCGATCGTCCCGTTCGCGTTGTCGTGGTAGCCGTCGCGGTCGACGTACACGATGAGGATGGTCAGCCCCAGCACGAACATCGCCATCAGCAGGCGTTTGCCGACCTGGCGCAGGGGGCGTTCGACGACGCGCCGGGGGAGTTTGACGCGGTGGGTGACGAGGTGTTCGTCGGCTTGGCGCGCGATCGCGTCATGGCCGGGCAGTTTCACGTGAAACACACCTCACCGAAGGGGTCCGCCAGTTTCACGTGAAACACACCTCGCTGAAAGGGCCCGCCGAGCCGTCGGGGCCCAACTCGCCGTGTGATCCGCCTGGTTCGGTCCAGGGCAGATCGAGAATCTCCACTTCTTGCCGACGGCGCGCACCGCCCGGCGGCACCACCGCGAGCCCGTCGGCGACCGCGATGCCCCGCAGCATCGCCGGGCCGTTGTAGTGCAACGGCACCGCGTACTCGGCCCGTAGGACGACCGGCACGAGGCGCGTGTCGTGCGGATGCCCGTGTACGTCGTCCCGCAGCGGCGCCGTGTACGGCTCGGCGGCGGGACGGCCCGCGAGCCCGCGCAGCAGCGGCTCGGCCAGGGTGAGCAGACCGGAGACGGCGGCGAGGGGGTTTCCGGGGAGACCCACGAGGTGGCGGACGGGGGGTCGTCCCGGCGCTGCCGGGGCCCGGCCGGGGGTGGCGGGGGGTGTCTCGGGCTGGGTGGCCTGCGGTTGTGCGGGCTTCGGCTGGGCGGCCTGCGGTTGTGCGTCCTGCGGTCGGGCGGCCTGCGGTCGGGCGGCCTCGGGCAGGCGGGCGAGCAGCATCGGGTGGCCGGGGCGTACCGCGACCCCATCGACGAGCAACTCCGCGCCGAGACGGCGCAGCGCGGGGTGGACGTGGTCGACGGGCCCGGACGCGGTACCGCCGGTCGTCACGATCACGTCGGCCGTGGACCGGGACAGGGCTTCGTAGAGGGCTTCCGCGTCATCGCCGAGACGACGTACGGCCGTTACGGTCACGCCGAGCGCGCGGAGCCAGGGCGGCAGCATCGGGCCCAGCGCGTCCCGGATGCGGCCTTCGTGCGGCAGCCCTTCGGTGAGCAACTCGTCGCCCAGGACGAGCACTTCCGCGCGGGGGCGCGGGGCGACGGGCAGCGTGTCGTACCCGGCCGCGGCGGCGAGGCCGAGCACGGCGGGCGTCACCAGGGCGCCGGGCGGCAGGAGTTGATCCCCGGAACGGCACTCCTGGGCGCGCGGCCGGATGTCCTGGCCGGGCACGACAGCGCGCTGCGCGTGCAGCTTGTTCTTGTCGTCCACGCGGGCGTGCTCGCTGCGGATGACGGCGGTGGTGTCCTGCGGGATGCGGGCACCGGTCGCGATCCGCACCGCCTCGCCGTCGCCGAGCGGCTCGGGCCGCTCCTGCCCGGCCAGGACCCCGTCCGCGAGGACCGTCCAGGGCCCCGGCCCGGCCACCGCCCACCCGTCCATCGCCGAGGTGTCGAACGAGGGCAGGTCGGTGAGGGCGGCCAGGGGCGCGGTGAGGACGCGCCCCAGGGCGTCGGACAACGGCGTGGCCACGGCAGCTGCGGCCCCCGGAGCACCGGCCCTGCGGGACACCGCGCGGGCTTCGGGCCAGGAGGCGGCGCGGGAGCGGTGCCGCGCGCCCCCGTGGGCCGCCGGGTCGTCGCCGGACGCCGCGGCCCGGTCGCGCGGGGACCCGGGGCGGCCTTGGGCAGGCGTGGACGGCACCGACGGCTCGGCGCGGGAGCGGGGCGCGGCGGGCTCGTCCCGGTGGGGCGAGGTGCCCTGGCCGGTGGACGGCCCGCTCGCGGAGCCGGGCCTGGACTCCGGCCCGGGGGCCGACGCGGTGCCCGGCGCGGGGGCGGGCGGCGAGTCGTTCACGGCCCTGGGGGCGGGCGATGTGCCCGGGGGCCCTGCTGCGGGCGGCACGCTGGGGGCCGCGGGGGTGGGGGGACCGCTGGGCGTCCCGGGGACGGGGGGCACGCTGGGTGCCCCCGGAGCGGGCGGCACGTTCGCGGGACCCGCTGTGGGCGGCACGCCCGGTGCCCCGGGGACGGTCGGACCGCTGGGCGTCCCGGGGACGGTCGGACCGCTGGGCGTCCCGGGGACGGGCGGAACGCTGGGTGCCCCCGGAGCGGGCGGCACGTTCGCGGGACCCGCCGTGGGCGGCACGCCCGGTGTCCCGGGGGCGGGCGGAACGCTCGCCGAGCCCGCTGTGGGCGGCACGCCCGGCGCCCCGGGGGCGGGCGGCACGCTCGCCGAACCCGCTGTGGGCGGCACGCCCGGTGCCCCGGGGACGGGCGGACCGCTCGCGGCTCGGGTGGCGGCGCGGTCCTCGTTCACCAGGGCCAGTGCTTCGTCCAGCTCGGCGTCGGCCGATTGGCCCCCGGTCATCGGGCGCCCGGATTCTCGTCGGCCGGGGCGGCCTGCGCGCTGCCGGACAGCGCGTCCGGTGCCGTACCGGCATGGGTGCCGGACCCTGGCGCCGGGTTCCCAGCCGCGGGTGCCCCGCCCGGGTCCCCTTCCTCGGCCCAGCGGGCCGCGAGCGCGGCCGCCTTGCGCGATGCCTCCGCGACGGCCTGCGGCCCGCCGCTCGCCCCGGCGAGCCCCGCCGCGTACCCGACCAGGAAGGTGGTCAGCGGCGCGGCGGGCCGGGCCACTCCGTGCGCGGCGTCGCGGGCGAGGTCGAGGAGGGTGCCGGTGTCGACGTCGAGGTCGATGCCCAGTTCGTCCTTGACTGCGGAAATCCATTCATCCAACAACACGTGCCCATGCTCCCTGATCCGCGCGCGGGCGGTGGCGATGTCGTCCCAGGTGTCGCAGTCGAACGCGGCCAGCGGCTCGGCGATCCGGGCCAGGTCGAGGCGCTCGGTGAGCAGCCGCAGCGGCAGCCCGGCGAGCCCGGGCAGCGGCAGCCCGGCCGGCCCGGCTCCCGCGCGGGCGGGCTTCCCGGCGGCGCTGCGGGGAGGCTCCCCGGCCGCACCCCGGGCGGAATCCCCGGCGGCGGCTCGGGCGGGATCCCCGGCCGCGATCCGGGCCAGTTCCCGTCGCAGCGCGGCGCCGCGGTACACGGCGACCAGCGGCTGGTCACGGCCGTCCGGGTCGGTGAGCAGCGCGCCGTCCGCCGTGCCCACCGCGGCGACGAGGCCGCGTACCGTCTCCGCCCGCAGGAACGGCAGGTCCGCGGAGAGCACCACCACCAGCTCGGCGGCGGTGTGGCGCAGGCCCGCGTCGAGCGCGGCCAGGGGCCCGCCGCCCGCGGGCTCCTCGCGGGCCCACACCACGGGCCGCCCGGTGGGCCGGGGCGCCGCCACGACGACGGTCGTCGTCGCGCCGGAGCAGGCGGTCAGGACGCGGTCGAGGAGCGCCCTGCCGCCCACGCGCACACCGGGCTTGTCCGCGCCGCCGAGCCGCGCCGCGCGGCCTCCGGCGAGCACGACGGCGTCGAACGCCGCCGTGCCGGGGGCCGTGTTCGTGGTCATCCACCGAGTATGGGCGCCCGAGATGTCAACGCCACCCCTTATGGGCGCCCCGCAGGTCTCATGTTCCTCACAGGCGCAGAGACCCGACGGGTGAGGGCACCAGCCGCTGAGGGCTCCAGGAGGTGGCGCCGGGGCGCCACCCGGCGGGGCCTTTGCCGTCGGCCGGGTGGCGCGGGGCGGCCCTCAGCCGGTGGAGCCCGGTCACACCTTGCGCAGCAGTACCGCCGGCTGTTCGACGCAGTCCGCCACGAACCGCAGGAAGCCGCCCGCCGTGCCGCCGTCGCACACCCGGTGGTCGAAGGTGAGCGACAGCTGGACGACCTGCCGGACCGCCAACTCCCCCTGGTGCACCCACGGCTTGGGCACGATCCGGCCGACGCCGAGCATGGCCGCCTCGGGGTGGTTGATGATCGGCGTGGATCCGTCGACGCCGAACACTCCGTAGTTGTTCAACGTGAACGTGGACCCCGTCAGTTCCCCGGGCGTGAGCGTCCCGGCCCGGCCGGCCTCGGAGAGGCGGGCGAGCTCGGCGCTCAGCGACTCCGTGTCGCGCGCGTGCGCGTCCCGTACGACGGGCACGACGAGCCCGCGCTCGGTCTGCGCGGCGAAGCCGAGGTGGACCTCGCCGAGCTGGACGACCTCGCGCGCCTCCATGTCGACCGTGGAGTTGAGCTCCGGATGGCGGGCGAGGGCCGCCGTGCAGATCCGGGCGAGCAGCGCGAGCAGGGAGACCTTCGGCCCGCCCGCCGCGTTCATCGCCGCGCGCGCGTTCATCAGTTCCGTCGCGTCCGCGTCGACCCACGTGGTGGCGTCCGGTATCTCCCGGCGGCTGCGGGACAGCTTGTCGGCCACCGCACCGCGCACACCGCGCAGCGGCACGCGCGTGCCGGACACGGCGGCGCGGCCCGCGGCGGGCGCGCCCTCCCGGGTGCTGCCGAAGGTGGCGCCGAGGCCCGTCGCCGTGGTGCGCGCGGCGGCGGACGCCGGGGCGGGGCCCGTGGACGGGGCGGCCGTGGCCGCCGACGCCCGCATGACGTCCTCCACGTCGGCGCGCAGGATCAGCCCGTCCGGGCCCGAACCCGCGAGCTGCCGCAGATCCACGCCGTTCTCCCGCGCCAGCCTGCGGACGAGCGGCGAGATCACCGGCACGGGCCCCTCGTCGTGCTCGGGGCCCGGCCCGGCGTCGAGGGTCCGGCCGGAGCCCGTCCGGGGCTCCACGGGCGCTTCCGTGCGGGCCTCCGCCCGGGCTTCCGTTCGGGCGGCCGGGGCAGCCGTCACGTCCAGCGCCGGGCGTATCCGTCGCCGCCGGGCGGGGGCCGCTCCCGTGCCGTAGCCGACGAGTACGTTCCCCGACGTCTCGTCCGCCGGGGCCGGGCCGCTGTCCGGGGCTCCACCGCGTGCCGGCGCGCCCACCGCCGGGGTGCCCACCGCGACCGTCAGCAGGGGTGCCCCCACCGGCAGTTCGGTGCCCTCCTCGCCGAAGCGGGCGGTGACCACGCCCGCGTACGGGCAGGGAACCTCGACCATCGCCTTGGCCGTCTCGACCTCAACGACCAGCTGGTCCACTTCCACCACGTCGCCGACCTGCACCAGCCAGCGGGTGATCTCCGCCTCCGTGAGCCCCTCACCGAGGTCGGGCAGCTTGAACTCCAGGACCTGGGCCATCAGCTCCGCGCCTCCCACTGCAACCGCGCCACGGCGTCCAGGATGCGGTCGACGCCCGGCAGGTGGTGCCGCTCCAGCATCGGCGGCGGATAGGGGATGTCGAGCCCGGCGACCCGCAGCACCGGCGCCTCCAGGTGGTGGAAGCAGCGCTCGGTGATGCGCGCGGCGATCTCCCCGCCGGGCCCGCCGAAGCTGCTCGCCTCGTGCACCACGACCGCGCGCCCGGTGCGCCGCACGGAAGCGGCCACCGTCTCGTCGTCGAACGGCACCAGCGAGCGCAGGTCGACCACTTCGAGGTCCCAGCCCTCCGCGCGCGCCGCCTCCGCCGCCTCCAGACAGACCGGCACGGACGGGCCGTACGTGATCAGTGAGGCGCTGCGCCCGGTGCGCCGCACCACGGCCCTGCCGATGGGCTCCACCGTCTCCGGTGTGTCCGGATTCCACTCGGCCTTCGACCAGTACAGGCGCTTGGGCTCCAGGAAGACCACGGGGTCGTCGGAGGCGATGGCGGCCCGCAGCAGGCCGTAGGCGTCGGCGACCGTGGCGGGCGTGACGACATGGAGCCCCGGCGTCGCCATGTAGTACGCCTCGGAGGAGTCGCTGTGGTGCTCGACGCCGCCGATCCCGCCGCCGTACGGCACCCGGATGGTGAGCGGCATGGGCATCGCGCCCTTGGTGCGGTTGCGCATCCGCGCCACGTGCGAGATCAGCTGCTCGAAGGCGGGGTAGGCGAACGCGTCGAACTGCATCTCCACGACGGGCCGCAGGCCGTACATCGCCATGCCGACCGCGGTCCCCAGGATGCCCGCCTCGGCCAGCGGCGTGTCCGTGCAGCGGTCGTCGCCGAACTCCGCGGCGAGTCCGTCGGTGACGCGGAAGACGCCGCCGAGCGTGCCGACGTCCTCACCCATGACGTGCACGGTGGGGTCGTCGGCCATCGCGTCGCGCAGGGCGCGCCCGAGCGCCTGCCCCATGGTGGCCGGTTTCACGGCGACAGTGGTCATCGGCCCGCTCCGTCCGACTCGGTCTCGGCGTCGAGCTCGGCCCGCAGCTGGGCGGCCTGCTCGCGCAGTTGGGAGGTCTGCTCGGCGTACACGTGGGTGAACAGGTCCATCGGGTCGAGCTCGGGGTCCTGGTTCATCCGTTCCCTCAGGTCCGCCGCCATCGCCTCGGCGTTCTCGCGCACCGTGGCGGCGCGGTCCTCGTCGAGCAGCCCGCGCGCGGTCAGCTCCCGCTCCACGAGCAGGACCGGGTCGTGGTCGCGCCAGGCCTCCACCTCGTCGTCCTGGCGGTAGCGCGTGGCGTCGTCCGCGTTGGTGTGCGCTTCCAGGCGGTACGTCACCGCTTCCACGAGGGTGGGGCCGCCGCCCTCGCGCGCGTGCCGCACGGCCTCGCTGAGCACCTGGTGCACCGCGACCGCGTCGTTGCCGTCCACCAGGCGGCCCGGCATGCCGTAGCCCACGGCCTTGTGCGCCAAGGAGGGAGCGGCCGTCTGCTTGGCGAGCGGCACGGAGATCGCGAAGCCGTTGTTCTGCACGAGGAAGACCACCGGCGCCCGCCACACGGCCGCGAAGTTCAGCGCCTCGTGGAAGTCGCCCTCGCTGGTGCCGCCGTCGCCGACCATGGCGAGCGCGACGACGTCGTCGCCCTTGAGGCGGGCGGCGTGCGCGAGGCCCACGGCGTGCGGCAGCTGGGTGGCCAGCGGTGTGCACAGGGGCGCTATCCGGTGCTCACGCGGGTCGTACCCGGTGTGCCAGTCCCCGCGCAGGAGCGTGAGGGCGCGCACCGGGTCGAGGCCGCGCGCCACGGCCGCGAGGGTGTCGCGATAGCTGGGGAAGAGCCAGTCGCGCTCCTCCAGGGCGAGCGCGGCGCCGATCTCGCAGGCCTCCTGGCCGGTGCTTGACGGGTACACCGCGAGCCTGCCCTGCTTGGTGAGGGCGGTCGCCTGGGTGTTGTACCGCCGTCCGCGCACCAGTTCGGCGTGCAGGCGCAGGAGCAGCTGCGGGTCGGCCGAGGCGGCGGCCTCGGTGCCGAGCACCCGATACGGCGCCGCGTCGGGCAGCAGCGGCTCAGGGTCTGTCCTGAGCTGCCATGCGGGGGGCGGGGCGGGTCGATAGGCGCCCCGCTGCTCCATGACCGTCATGACGGCACCTCCTGGGGGGATGCTGAGGGAAGCGGTCTCCTCGTGGGAGCTGCAAAAGAGGCGCGGCGATGTGATGCGCCTCACCTACCGATTGTTCGGTCGTTGGCACATTTTGGCTACAGGCACCTCCAGGCTGTGGACAAACGGTTCTGCACAGCCTGGGATGGACGCATTACGTCCATGGTAAGGAGGCGGGGGGACATGGCAGCTGAACGAATGGCCGACAAGCAGGACGGGGGCCGTCCGGAACCGCAGCCCCGTCCGCTGGACGCCATCGACCGCGACATCCTGCAGATCCTGCACACGGACGGTCGCGCCTCGATACGTTCCGTGGCGGAGCGCGTCCACGTGTCGCGGGCGAACGCCTACGCGCGCATCAACCGGCTCATCGAGGACGGTGTCATCCGTGGCTTCGGCGCCCGGATCAACCACGAACGGGCAGGCCAGGGCGCTTCCGCGTACATCACCCTGAAGATCGTCCAGAACACCTGGCGCACGGTCCGCGACCAGCTGCGCACACTGCCGGGCGCGTCGCACATCGCCCTGGTCAGCGGCGACTTCGACGTACTGCTCCTGGTGCACACGCCCGACACGCGCGCGTTGCGCGAGCTGGTGCTCACCCGTCTGCAGTCCATCCCCGAGGTCCTGAGCACGCGCACGCTGCTGGTCTTCGAGGAGGACGACCTGGAGACGGAGGGCTGAGGCGCCGACCGTTCGCGCCGGGCGTACGCCGACGGATTCAGCCGTCGGCGTACCACCGGCTCTCAGCCGTCCGTACGCAACCCCGCGAACGCCAACTGCACCACCGCTTCGGCGACTTCCGTCCCGTCGGCGGCACCACGGCTGTCCGGCCGGTACCACTCCACGATGGAATTGATCATTCCGAAGAGCAGCCTGGTGGCGAGGCGCAGCTCGACGTCCGAGCGCAGGTCGCCGTCCGCCGCGGCCTCCTTGAGGAGCGCCGCGACCTGGTGGTCGAAGTCCCTGCGCCGCTCCATCGCCCACCGCTCGGTGTCGGTGTTGCCGCGCACGCGCAGCAGCAGCGTCACATAGGGCAGCTCGGCCACAAGGACCTCGACGGTGCGGCGCGTGACGTACTCCAGGCGCTCCACCGCCCTGCCCACGCGCGCGTGCTCCTCGTCGAGGACGGCGAAGAGGCCGTCGAGCGCCCGGCTCACCGCGCGCCGCAGCAACTCCTCCTTGCCCGCGACGTGGTGGTAGATCGACGACTTGGAGATGCCGGCAGCCTTGGAGAGGTGCTCCATGGACGTGCCGTCGTAGCCCCGCTCGTTGAAGACCCGCACAGCGACCTCGAGGAGGGTCTGCGGGGTGTAGGTGTCGCGCCTCGCCGTGGTCATCCGTTCTCCTCCTGAGCGGCCGCGAGGCGCAGCCCCGGAGAGGGGGCGTAGCGCCCCGAGGGGTACTCGCTGTGCACGTCGTCGAGGAACTGGGCCACCCAGGAGAGGCCGAGCCCGGCTCCCCAGGCGAGCGGTCCGCGGGGGTAGTTGACGCCCAGGCGCATGGCGGTGTCGACGTCGTCCGCGTGGGCCACCTCGCGCGCGACGGCGTCGTGCGCGACGTCGACGAGCATCGCGACGGTACGGGCCACGATCATGCCCGGGGTGGCCCGGATGACGCTGACCTTCTTGCCGAGCGCCTGGAAGAGGCCCACGGCCTCGCTGAGGTCCTGGTCGCTCACGCGCACGTCACGGGCGAGGGCGACCCGGGTGGCGCTCGCGTAGTCGAGGGCCAGGTCGAACTCGATCGTGGGCTCCGCCATGGCGTGCACGGACGTGCCGGAGACGAGGGCGAGCCGCGCTCCGCCGGGCAGCTCGATCCAGCCCGGGCAGGGCGCACCCGCGGTTTCCTCGCGGTCCACGCGGATGCCCGCGGCCTCGATGAGCCCGACGAGGGCCGCGGCCTGGAACAGCTCGCCGCGCAGGGTGACGGCCGCCGGCGCGTCGGCGGGCTCCGCGGTGTGCGGCTCGGCACGCGGGGCGTCGTCCCCGTACGCGTACCAGCCCTGCCCCGACTTGCGCCCCAGGCGGCGCGATTCGACGAGGCGGCGCTGGGCGAGGGACGGCGTGAACTTGGGGTCCTGGAAGAACGACTCCCACACCGAGCGCGTGACGGCCTCGTTCACGTCCTGGCCGATGAGGTCGGTGAGCTCGAAGGGGCCCATCCTGAAGCCGCCGCACTCGCGCAGCACGGCGTCGATCGTCGCCGGGTCCGCGGCCCGCTCCTCGTACGCGCGCAGCGCCTCGGCGTAGAAGGGGCGCGCGACGCGGTTGACGATGAACCCGGGGGTGTCGGCGCAGCGCACCGGGGTCTTGCCCCAGGCCTTCGCCGTGTCGTACGCGCGCGTGGCGGCTGTCTCGTCGGTCGCGAAGCCGCTGACGACCTCGACGAGGGGCAGCAGCGGCGCCGGGTTGAAGAAGTGCAGGCCCACGAAGCGGCCGGGCCCGGTCAGCGCGCCCGCGATGGCCGTCACGGACAGGGACGAGGTGTTCGTGGCGAGCAGACAGTCCTCGGCGACGACGCCCTCGAGGTCCTGGAACAGCTTCTGCTTGACGTCCAGTTGCTCCAGGACGGCCTCGACCACGAGCCCGCACCCGGCGAGCTCGGCCAGGTCGTCGACCGCCTCGAGGCGCCCGGCGGCCGCGGCGCGGGCGGCCTGGTCGAGTCGGCCCTTCTCCACGAGCCGGTCCAGACGGGCGGTGATCGCCTCGGCGGCCGTCTTCGCGAAGCCGGGCGCGGCGTCGTACAGCCGCACCGGGTGTCCCGCCACCAGGGCGACCTGGGCTATGCCCTGGCCCATGGTGCCGGTGCCGACCACGGCGACCGGGCTGCTGAGATCGAGTGCTGTCATGCTCGCGATCCTCCCGCACAAGGGTCTTGGCCAGGGGTTCGGGGTGGGCGGGGAGGTTTTCCACAGCTTTGGCAGACCCTCTTGTCCCGACCGATCGTTCGGTTACTCTAGCTCTGTCCAGCTGTTCCTGCCCACTGCCCCTGCCCAGCTCGCCAGCTCGAAGGAGAGCTGACTCGACGAGGAGTTGGTCCCTCATGGCCGCCGAAGTCACCGCGCACCAGCTGATCGCCAAGCACCGGCCCACGCTCGACCAGGCCCTTGAGGCCATCAGCACGCGCGCGTACTGGTCGCCGCACCCCGAGCACCCCAAGGCCTATGGGGAGAACGGCAGCCTGAGCCTGCCGGAAGGCAAGGCCGCCTTCGAGTCCCTCCTGAACGGCCGCTTCGACCTCGACCAGCCCGGCACGGACGACTGGACGGGCGCGGAAGTCTCCCCCTTCGGCCCGGAGTTGGGCATCACATATCCGCACCCGGACGTGGACACCCTGCTCCCCGCGATGCGCGCGGGCCTGTCCGCCTGGCGCGACGCGGGCGCCGAGGCGCGCGCGGCGGTCTGTCTGGAGATCCTGTCGCGCATCAGCGCCCGCACGCACGAGTTCGCGCACGCGGTCATGCACACCAGTGGCCAGGCCTTCATGATGGCGTTCCAGGCGGGCGGCCCGCACGCCCAGGACCGCGGCCTGGAAGCCGTGGCGTACGCGTACGCCGAGCAGGCCCGCACCCCCGGCACCGCCGAGTGGAACAAGCCGCAGGGCAAGCGCGACCCCCTGGTCCTCACCAAGCGCTTCACCCCGGTCGGCCGCGGCATCGCCCTGCTGATCGGCTGCAACACCTTCCCGACGTGGAACGGCTACCCGGGCCTCTTCGCCTCCCTCGCCACGGGCAACGCGGTCCTGGTCAAGCCCCACCCGCGCGCGGTGCTCCCGCTCGCCCTGACGGTGCGGGTCGCCCGCGAGGTCCTCACCGAGGCGGGCTTCGATCCGAACCTGGTCGCGCTCGCCGCCGAGCGCCCCGGCGAAGGCATCGCCAAGACCCTCGCCGTCCGCCCCGAAGTCAAGATCATTGACTACACGGGCTCCACGGCCTTCGGCGACTGGCTGGAGACCCACGCCCGCCAGGCGCAGGTCTACACGGAGAAGGCGGGGGTCAACACGGTCGTCATCGAGTCGACCGACAACTACAAGGGCATGCTGGCGAACCTCGCCTTCTCCCTGTCGCTGTACAGCGGCCAGATGTGCACGACCCCGCAGAACCTCCTCATCCCGCGCGAGGGCATCGCGACGGACGCGGGCGCCAAGTCGTACGACGAGGTGGTCACGGACCTCGCCGCCGCGGTGAGCGGCCTCCTGGGCGACGACGCCCGGGCCAACGGCATCCTGGGTGCCCTGGTCAACCCGGACGTGAAGGCCCGCCTGGACGCGGCGCCCGGCATCGGTGAAGTCGCCCTGCCCTCGCGGGAGATCGCCAACCCCGAGTTCCCGGACGCCGTGGTGCGCACCCCGGTGATCGTGAAGCTGGACGGCGCGAAGCCGGACGCCGAGGCCGCGTATCTGAGCGAGTGCTTCGGCCCGGTGTCGTTCGCCGTCGCCGTGGACTCCGCGGCGGACGCGGTGGACCTGCTGCGGCGCACGGTGCGCGACAAGGGCGCCATGACCGTCGGCGCGTACACCACCTCCGAGGACGTCACCTCCGCCGTCGAGGAGGCCTGCCTGGAGGAGAGCGCCCAGCTGTCGCTGAACCTGACCGGCGGGGTCTATGTGAACCAGACCGCGGCGTTCTCGGACTTCCACGGCTCCGGCGGCAACCCCGCGGCGAACGCCGCGCTGTGCGACAGCGCCTTCGTGGCCAACCGCTTCCGCGTGGTGGAGATCCGCAAGGAGGCGTGAGCCGGCGGCACCCGGCGCCCGCCGGGCCCGGCAGCGGTCCGCTCGGCCCGGCCCCGGGAGCGGAGGATCAGTCCTCCGCTCCCGGCGGTCCGCCCGCCGGGCCGTGGAGCGACGACCAGTGGAACAGCGTCATGCCGACGCTCGTCGCCAGGTTGTAGCTGGAGACCTGCGGCCGCATCGGCAGGGACACCAAGTGCTCGGCGCGGGCCCGCAGCTCGGGAGAGAGACCGCTGCGCTCGGACCCGAAGGCGAGGACGGCGTCATCGGGGAGCTTGAGCCCCCGGATGTCCTCGCCCTCGGCGTCGAGGGCGAACACCGGGCCCGGGGGCAGCTCGTCGACGTCCAGGCGCTCCACCGCCGTCGCGAAGTGCAGCCCCGCACCGCCACGGACCACCGTGGGGTGCCAGGGATCGAGCGTGCCGGTCGTCACCACACCCGTCGCGCCGAAGCCCGCGGCGAGCCGGATCACCGCCCCCGCGTTGCCGAGGTTGCGCGGATCGTCCAGGACGACGACGGGCGCCGTCCTCGGCCTGCGGGCCAGCACCTCCAGATTGGCGGCGCGCGAGGGACGTACCGCCAGAGCGGCCACCGCGGTGGGGTGCAGCCGGGGGACCAGGGCGCGCAGCGTCGCGTCGTCGGTCTCGGCGAGGAGCCCGTCGAGCGCGTCCGTGACGTCCGGCGCGAGGTCCTTCGCAAGAGCGAGCGCGGCCGCCTTGTCGCTGGTCAGCGCCACCGGGACACGCGCACCGAAGCGCAGCGCGTGCTTCAGCGCGTGAAAGCCGTCAAGCAGCACCGACGTAGCGGCGAGCCCGCGCCACACACGCACCGCGTCCACCGTGCCCGGCCCGCCGCCCTCATCCGTACCGCTCATGCACCGAAGCCTACGCGCGCGTGCTCAGCGCTCCCCTGTGCGCTCCGACCGCCCTGCGGGGCCGTCTGCGGCCCCGCAGGGACGCGGGCAGGGCGGGAGCCCCGGGAGAGGCGGGACAGCGGCAGACGGGCGGACAGCGCCCCACGCGCGCGTGCCGCCCACGTCCCGAGCCGCCGCAGGAACGAGGTCGGCAGGAACACCGCGTCGGCCGCGATCATCGCGAGCGAGAAGAACGGCAGGCCGAGGACCACCGCGATGACGGCGTGCTCACAGATCATCAGCGTCAACAGCACGTTCTTGACGCGCCGGTTGAGCAGCGTGAACGGAAAGGCGACCTGCACGATGACCGTCCCGTAGGTGATGATCATGATCATCACGCCGTGCGAGGACAGCAGCTCCGACAGCGCGGGCCAGGGCGAGAAGTAGTCCAGGTTCAGCGGGTAGTAGACCGCCGTCCCGTCCTGCCAACGGCTGCCCTGGATCTTGTACCAGCCCGCCGTCGCGTAGATCAGACACGCCTCGACCATGATCACGAGCAGGGCCGCGTTGTGCACGAGGTTGGCCACGACGTCGAGCAGCAGGCGCTGCGGCCCGCGCGGGGCGTGCCGCCCGGCGGCCCACCACAGGCCCTGGGACGCCCACAGCCCCCAGAAGAGCACCAGCCAGAACCAGCCGAGCTCACCCATGCCCGTCACGAGAGCCAGCGCGAGCCCGAGCACCCCCCACAGCGCGGGACCGACCCGGTCCCCGCCCTCCGCACGCGCGCGTGTCCGTCGTCGCGCGTCCAGGGACCACACCTGGCCGCAGCGCGTGAACACCAGGTAGATCGCCATCAGATGGATGACGTTGTCGCCGCCGTCCCCCATGAAGATGCTGCGGTTCTGGAGCGAGAGGACACCGATCATGAAGAGCACGGACATGGTCCGCGTACGCCATCCCAGCAGCAGCAGCGCGCTGGTCAGCATGGCGAAGCCGTAGACGAGCTGGAACCAGAGCTGCGCGTCGGACCACATGAGCACCGTGAAGGCGTCGTTCTCGGCGATCACCTGGCGTGCCATGTCCCAGCCCCACGGGCCGTCGGGCCCGTACAGCTCGTTCCGGTGCGGCAGTTCGCGCAGCAGGAACAGCAGCCATGTCGCCGCGAAGCCGATGCGGACGACCGCGCTCTGGTACGGGCCGAGGGCCTGCGCGGTGACGCGCTGGAGCCCCCGCGCGAGCGGTTCGAGACGCGGCACGTGACGCTCCTTCGGACGGCTCACCGGGCACCACTCCCCTCGGCGACGTCCCGCCTCGCGCGCGTGCCGTCGGCCAGGGGCAGGTCGTCCGGGGTCACCGACCACCACGGCAGCAACCGGAGGACCGGTTCGGCGTTGTTCTTCTCGTCGCTCCACTTCGGCGGCCGCACACCCGTCGTCCGCGATCGGACCTGCACCTGGTCGATCGCCTCACCGCGCGCGAGCGGCTCGTGGCGGTCGATGCGCAGCAGCACGATGCGGCGGACGTAGCGCTCGGAGATCTCGCCGCGCAGACCGGTGGGACGATTCTGCGCGTCGTGCGTGGACACGAAGAAGTCCCAGGCCCGGCGCAGTTCGTTCTGCTGGGTGTGGCTCGGCAGGAGGTTGTGGTCGATGGCCGCGCCGTCCTGCGCCGACAGGTCGTACCAGCGGGTGACCCGGCGGCCGCCGTCCGCGGTACGCAGCTGCGCGCGGGCCTGCACCGCGACGTTCTGCTGCAGCGGATTGGGCGCGAACAGCTTCCAGTTCTGCTCGAACTCCGGGTACACCCAGTCGTAGATCTTCTTGCCGTGCTCCTTGCTCACCGTGTTCGCCGGGGCGACGTGCAGGAACAACATCCCCAGGTGCACGCAGACGGTGACGACGATCAACGCGAGCGCGAAGGCGGCGGCGAGCTGGTAGCCACGGGGGAGACCGGCGATTCCCGTGGGCAGGCCGGGACCGGAGCCGCGGCCGGAGCCGGTGGGCGGTTCGGGCAGGGGACCATCGGTGGCCCCGTGAGCCCTATCCCTCACGGATGCCCCACCTACACCGGTGGTCTCGGCGGCCCCGACAGCCTTGACCGCCCCGGCAGCCTTGCCCGGCCCGACAGCCTCGCCCGTCCCGGACAGCTCCTCCACCGCAGGCACCCCGTGGCCCTCTTGTGCCTCCTGCATCCCGGAGGCCTGTTCAGTCCCACCCGACGCTGAAGGCGCAACGGCCTCGTCCGGCGCGGAAGGCCCGTCGGGCCCGTCGGCCCCGTCCGGCACAGAGGACCCGTCAGGCCCGACAGGCCCGTCCCGCGGGCCCTTGTCGTAGGCGTCCATTCCGTCCCGTTTCCCGTTCCCGCACCGAACCCTGCCGCCGGAACCGTACTCAGGCCTGCCCGTCAGGCACAGCGGCACGGAGGTTATCCACAGGGTTGACACCTTATGGCGAGGCGCCGCACCATTGAATTCCGGCGGACCGAACGATCGGTCGGGAGACCGCCGGAGGACGCAGAGACTGCCCGAGGTCGAGGGGGACCGAGATGGCGACAGCGCACAAGGCGCCCGACGCGGCGAAGGACAGGGCTGCGCCCGGCCCCGCGGCCGCCGACGTGGGGCCGGACACCACCGAGCTCGAGTCCCTCTTCGACGCCGCCGTGGCGGCCGACGAGCGCATCGAGCCCCGCGACTGGATGCCCGACGCCTATCGCGCGACGCTCGTGCGCCAGATCGCGCAGCACGCCCACTCCGAGATCATCGGCATGCAGCCGGAGGCGAACTGGATCACGCGCGCCCCGTCGCTGCGCCGCAAGGCGATCCTGATGGCCAAGGTCCAGGACGAGGCGGGCCACGGCCTGTATCTGTACAGCGCGGCGGAGACGCTCGGCGTCAGCCGCGACGAGCTGCTCGACAAGCTGCACTCGGGCCGCCAGAAGTACTCATCGATCTTCAACTACCCCACGCTGACATGGGCGGACGTAGGCGCCATCGGCTGGCTCGTCGACGGCGCGGCGATCACCAACCAAGTCCCCCTGTGCCGCTGCTCGTACGGCCCGTACGCACGCGCGATGGTCCGCGTCTGCAAGGAAGAGTCGTTCCACCAGCGCCAGGGGTACGAACTGCTGCTGGCTCTCAGCCGCGGCACCCCCGAGCAGCACGCCATGGCCCAGGACGCCGTGGACCGCTGGTGGTGGCCGTCCCTGATGATGTTCGGCCCCCCGGACGCCGAGTCGTCGCACTCCGAGCAGTCCATGACCTGGAAGATCAAGCGCCACTCGAACGACGAGCTGCGGCAGCGCTTCGTGGACATCTGCGTCCCCCAGGCCGAGTCCCTCGGCCTCACCCTGCCCGACCCCGACCTGCGGTGGGACGAGGAGCGGGGGCACCACACGTTCGGCCCCATCGACTGGAGCGAGTTCTGGTCGGTCCTCAAGGGCAACGGCCCGTGCAATGAGGAGCGCATCACCCAGCGCAGGCGCGCCCACGAGGAAGGCGCCTGGGTGCGCGAAGCCGCGGCGGCGTATGCCGCCAAGCACAGCGACCACGACAAGGACCGCCGCCCCGCGGCGCTCGGCACCCCCGCGGAGGCGACCGCATGAGCAGCTCGACCGAATGGCCCCTGTGGGAAGTGTTCGTGCGCTCGCGCCGCGGCCTCTCGCACACCCACGCGGGCAGCCTGCACGCCCCGGACGCCGACATGGCCCTGCGCAACGCCCGTGATCTGTACACCCGCAGAAGCGAAGGCGTCTCCATCTGGGTCGTGCCCTCCGCCGAGATCACCGCGTCGTCCCCGGACGAGAAGGACTCCTTCTTCGATCCGGCCGCCGACAAGCCGTACCGCCACCCGACGTTCTACGACATCCCGGAAGGAGTGAAGCACCTGTGACCACGACCCCCCGCACCGCCGGCATCGCGGCCCTCGCCCTCGGCGACGACGCGCTGGTGCTCTCGCACCGCCTGGGAGAGTGGGCGGGTCACGCCCCCGTCCTCGAAGAAGAGGTCGCCCTGGCGAACATCGCCCTGGACCTCCTCGGCCAGGCCCGCATCCTGCTGTCCCTCGCGGGCGACGAGGACGAGCTGGCGTTCCTGCGCGAGGAGCGCGCCTTCCGCAACGCCCAGCTGGTCGAGCAGCCCAATGGCGACTTCGCCCACACCATCGCCCGCCAGCTCTACTTCTCCGTCTACCAGAACCTGCTGTACACCCAGCTGGCCACCACGGACAGCGAGTTGGCCCCCCTGGCCGCGAAGGCCGCCAAGGAAGTGGCCTACCACCAGGACCACGCCGAGCAGTGGACGCTCCGGCTCGGCGACGGCACGGCGGAGAGCCACCAGCGGATGCAGCGCGGCCTGGACGCCCTGTGGCGGTTCACGGGAGAGCTGTTCCAGCCGGTGCCCGGCCTGGACATCGCCTGGCAGACGCTGCGCGAGCAGTGGACCGCCACGGTCACCGGAGTCATCGAGAAGGCCACGCTCACCGTCCCGGAGGGCCCGCAGAGCGGGGCCTGGACAGCGGGCGCGGGGCGCGAGGGCCTGCACACGGAGCCGTTCGGCCGGATGCTCGCCGAAATGCAGCACCTGCACCGCAGCCACCCGGGGGCGTCATGGTGAGCGTCGCGCCCACCGCCCTCGAGGAGCGCCTGCTCGCCCTGGCGGGTTCGGTGCCCGACCCCGAGCTGCCCGTCCTGACCCTCGCCGAGCTCGGCGTGGTCCGTGCCGTCCGCGCCAGCGGCCCCGGCCGGGTCGAGGTCGAGCTGACGCCGACGTACACCGGCTGCCCCGCGATCGAGGCCATGTCCGCCGACATAGAGCAGATCCTCCACGAGCACGGCGTGGCCGACGTCCAGGTGCGCACGGTGCTCTCCCCTGCCTGGTCCACGGACGACATCAGTGCCGAAGGCCGCCGCAAGCTCGCCGAGTTCGGCATCGCCCCGCCTCGCCCGCACGCCGCCGAAGGGCCCGTGCCGCTCACCCTCGCCGTGCGCTGCCCGCACTGCGGCTCCACCGACACCGAGCTGCTCAGCCGCTTCTCGTCCACGGCCTGCAAGGCACTGCGCCGCTGCGTGGCCTGCCGCGAACCCTTCGACCACTTCAAGGAGCTGTGATGGCGCGCTTCCACCAGCTGCGCGTAGCGGCCGTCGAGCAGCTCACCGACGACTCCGTGGCCCTGACCTTCGACGTCCCCCCGGACCTGCGCGAGGACTACCGCTACACCCCGGGCCAGCACCTCGCCCTCCGCCGCGTCGTCGACGGTGTGGAGATCCGGCGGACCTACTCGATCTGCTCCCCGGCACCCGCTCCCCAGCAGGCCGGGGCCCCCGGCACGTTGCGGGTCGGCGTGCGCGTGGTGGACGGCGGCGCTTTCTCGACGTACGCGCACAAGGAAATAGCCGTGGACGACGAGCTGGAGGTGATGACCCCCGCGGGCCGCTTCACCCTGGACCCCGCCCCCGGCCGGTACGCGGCGGTGGTCGGCGGCAGCGGCATCACCCCGGTCCTCTCCATCGTCACCACGCTCCTGGAGCGGGAACCGCGCGCCCAGTTCTGCCTCATCCGAAGCGACCGCACCACGGCGTCCACGATGTTCCTCGAGGAGGTCGCCGACCTCAAGGACCGCTGGCCGGACCGGTTCCAGCTGGTGACGGTGCTCTCCCGCGAGGAGCAGCAGGCCGGGCTCGCCTCCGGGCGGCTCGACCAGGAGCGGCTCGCGGCCCTGCTGCCCGCGCTGCTCGCGGTGCCCGAGGTCGACGGCTGGTTCCTGTGCGGCCCGTACGGCCTGGTGCAGAGCGCGGAGCGGACCCTGCGGTCCCTCGGCGTGGACCGGCGCCGCATCCACGAGGAGATATTCCACGTCGACGACGCCCCCACGGCAGCCGCGACCGTGCCGGTGCGCGAGCACAGCACCGTCACCGTGACCCTCGACGGCCGCTCCGGCACCTGGCCGGTGCAGGCGGGGGAGACGCTCCTCGACACGGTGCTGCGCAACCGCGCGGACGCGCCGTTCGCCTGCAAGGGAGGAGTCTGCGGCACCTGCCGGGCCTTCAAGGTCTCCGGCGACGTCCGCATGGACCGGAACTTCGCCCTGGAGCCGGAGGAGACCGAGGCCGGGTACGTCCTGGCCTGCCAGTCCCATCCGACCACGGACAAGGTGGAGCTGGACTTCGACCGCTGAGCCGACCGCCGCCGCGCCGGTGCGCCCGCCACTGGGGCAGCACCTGTTCCCATCCGCTAGAACCTGTTCTATCTTGACGACCCGTCAGAAACGGTGGCGGAGCGAACGGACACGACCAGGCCGGCGCGCGCGGGAGGACGAACAGTGGACTTCACCTTCACCGAGGAGCAGCAGGCAGCGCTGGAAGCGGCCCAGGCGGTCTTCGCCGACGTCGCACCCGACGGCGTGCCCAGCCCCTCCCTCACCCCCGGGGCCGTCGCCGACGACTTCGACCGCGCCCTGTGGGCCAAGCTCGCCGAGGCCGATCTGCTCAGCCTGCTCCTCGCCCCCGAGTACGGCGGCTCCGGCCTCGACGCCATCGCGCTCTGCCTCGTCCTGCGCGAATCAGCGAAGGTACTCGCCCGCGTCCCGCTCCTGGAGTCCAGCGCGGCCGCGTATGCCGTACAGACCTACGGCAGCGCCGAGTTGAAGCAGCGGCTCCTCGCACGGGCCGCCCGGGGCGAAGCCGTCCTGACCGTGGCCGCGCACGGCCGCACCGGACACGACGGGGCCGAGCTCGCCGTCACCGCGCGGCCCGACGGGGCCGACTGGCTCCTCGACGGCGTCCAGACCGCCGTGGCCTGGGCGCACACCACCGACTTCACCCTCGTACCGGCCACCGCACCGGAAGGCCGCACCGTCCTCGCCGTCGTCTCCCGCGCAGCCCCGGGCCTGAGCCTCGCCGAGCAGATCTCCACCAGCGGCGAACGCCTCGGCGAACTGCACCTGGACTCCGTGCGCGTGCCCGAATCCGACCTCATCACCACTGACGGGGCCTGGGACTTCCTACGTGATCTGCTCACCACCGGCACCTGCGCGCTCGCGCTCGGCCTCGGCACCAGGGTGCTGCGCATGACCAGCGAATACGCCGGAAAGCGCGAGCAGTTCGGCCACCCCATCGCCACGTTCCAGGCCGTCGCGGTCCAGGCCGCCGACCGCTACATCGACCTGCGCGCGATGGAAGCGACCCTCTGGCAGGCCGCCTGGCGCCTCAGCACACCGGACCGCACGGCCCCCGGCGACGGGCTGCTCCCTGTCGCCGCCGACATCGCGGTCGCCAAGACCTGGGCCTCGGACGGCGTACGCCGCGTCGTCCAGACCGCCCAACACCTGCACGGCGGCTTCGGCGCCGACACCGATTACCCCCTGCACCGCTACCACGCCTGGGCCAAGCACCTGGAGCTCTCCCTCGGCCCTGCGGCAGCCCACGAGGAAGCACTGGGCGAGGTACTCGCCGCCCACGCCCTCGGCTGAGCCGACACGCGACAGCGGCCGGGGCCCGCCGACGGGGCGCGGGCCCGCGCGGCAAGGGCAGCGGTGGCGGTGGCGCCCTAGATCACGCGGTGGCGCCCTAGATCACAGTGCCCGGCTGACCCTTGTCGTCGACGACGGGCTTGCCGGAGGCCTCCCAGACCTGCATGCCACCGTCCACGTTGGCCGCGTCGATGCCCTGCTGGGCGAGGTACATCGTCACCTGTGCCGAACGGCCCCCGGACCGGCAGATCACGTTCACCCTGCCGTCCTGCGGCGCCGCCTCGGTCAACTCCCCGAAACGGGACACGAATTCACTCATCGGAATGTGCAGCGCATCCGCCGCGTGGCCAGCCTGCCACTCATCGTCCTCACGGACGTCGAGCAGGAAGTCGCCGTCCGAGAGATCAGCGACTGTGACCGTGGGCACACCAGAACCGAATTCCATGCCACCGACGCTACCCGACCCCCGCGCCACGGCCCCGCCCGACCGCCCACAGCCGACGGGCCATCGCAGAAACCCGGCCGCCGCCGCTCACGTCGAGGTCAGCCGCTCCAGTTCCGCCTCACGCTCCGCGACCTGCGCGAGCAGCTGCTCGGCGATCTCCTCGAGCAGCCGGTCGGGGTCGTCGGGCGCCAGCTTCAGCATCGCGCCGATCGCACTCTCCTCCAGCTCCCGCGCGACCACCGAAAGGAGCTCCTTGCGCTGCGCGAGCCACTCGAGCCGGACGTACAGCTCCTCGCTGGGGCTGGGCCGCTGCTCCTCGGGCACCGGCCCCGCCTCCCACTCCTCGAGGAGCTCCCGCAGCAACGCCTCGTCACCACGGCCGTACGCCGCGTTCACCCGGGCGATGAACCCGTCACGCCGCTCCCGCTCCTGCTCGTCCTGCGCGAGATCGGGGTGCGCCTTGCGCGCCAGCTCGCGGTAGAGCTTGCGGGCCTCGTCGCTCGGCCGCACCCGCTGCGGCGGCCGCACCGACTGATCGGTCAGCATCGCGGCGGCCTCGGGCGGCAGCCCGTCACCGTCCATCCAGCCGTGGAACAGCTCCTCGACCCCCGGCATCGGCAGCACCCGCGCCCGCGCCTCATCGGCCTTGCGCCGGTCCTCCGGATCACCGGACCGCGCCGCCACCGCCTCGGCGATCTGCGCGTCCAGCTCGTCGAGGCGCGCGTACATCGGGCCGAGCCGCTGGTGATGCAGCCGGGAGAAGTTCTCCACCTCGACCCGGAACGTCTCCACCGCGATCTCGTACTCGATCAACGCCTGCTCGGCCGCCCGCACAGCCCTCTCAAGCCGCTCCTCGGGCCGCGCACCGCCCTCGGGCGGCGCGCCCTCCGGCGTCTCGTCCTGCACCTGCTCGGCTTCCGGGCTCGTCACCAGGCCAGCGTAGGCCACACCCGGAGCAGACCCCCGCCCAGAGCCCCCGCCTCCGGGCCGGCCGGGCCCTGGCGCGGCCGATCACAGAAGTCCCAGTCCTCGGACGCGAGATCGGACGCGACGAGCATCAGCACGTCGATGAACACCGCGGTGGCGCCATGGGACAGGTCCAGGTCGTAGCTGCCACCCGAGAAGACGTTGCTCACCGACCTATGATGCGATCCCGGCCCTCCACCTGCTTGGAGAAGACGCATGAGGGATGCGAGCACCGGCAAGGTCGTCGTGAACAGGGCGATGTCCCTGGACGGCTTCATCGCCGGTCCCGGCCACACGATGGACTGGATCTTCGAGCACATGACGTCGGCGACGTTCCCGGAGGTCATGGCGGCCACCGGCGCCATGCTCGTCGGCCGGGGCACGTACGAGGTCGGCAAGCGCATGTCCGACGAGAACACCGGCTACGACGGCGGGCCGCAGTTCGTCCTCACCCACCGCCCGCCCGACGAGCCGGATCCCCACGTCACCTTCCTCACCTGCGACATCGAGGAGGCCGTGGCCACGGCACGCCGCGCCGCCGGCGACCAGAACCTGGAGATCCTCGGCGCCGACGTGGCCGCCCAGTGCCTACAGCGCGGCCTCGTCGACGAGATCCTGGTGTACGTGCTGCCGGTGCTGCTCGGCGACGGCGTCCGCTTCACACCGCCGGGCCTCGGCCGGATCGACCTGGAGCCCTTCAGCAACGTCCAGTCGGGCGGGGTCACCATGCTGCGCTTCCACGTGCACAAGTAACGGTCGCAGCCAGGGCCTGTCCGCCGCGTCAGCCACCACAGTCACGGACATGCCCTCGATTACGGACGTGCCCTCACCCCGCCGACCCCTCAGACCCCTGCCTCAGCAGCTACCCGCCCCTCGCGTACGGCAGCGACAAGTCGGGCGTGGTCCGCCTCTGTGCGGTCGGCGTACGTCATCGCGAAGTCGGCCATCGCCTCGTCCAGTTCGGCGTTCTTGCCGCAGTATCCGGATATGAGCCGGGGGTCCGCGCTGTGGGCGTGGGCGCGGGCCAGCAGGGCTCCGGTCATGCGGCCGTAGTCGTCCAGCTGGTCGGCGGCGAGCGCGGCCGGGTCGACGCTGCCCTTGCGGTTCCTGAACTGCCGTACCTGGTAGGGGCGTCCGGCGATCGTGGTCCAGCCGAGCAGGAAGTCACTGACGACCTGCATCCGCTTCTGGCCCAGCACCACGCGCCGGCCCTCGTGGACGGCTTCCTGTTCCTTGAACCCGGCCGTCGGCAGGTGCGGCAGCAGCGCCGAGGGGCACGCCTCCTTGACCTGGAGGACGAGCGGCTCGCCCCGGTGGTCCAGGAGCAGCACCACATAGGAGCGCAGCCCGACGCTTCCCGTGCCGACGACGCGGAACGCCACGTCCTGGATCGCATAGCGCGCGAGCAGGGGGAGCCGGTCCGCCGACAGCGTGCTCCGGTACTCGCCAAGGGCCAGGGCCACCGCCGCGGCCTCGGCGTCCGGTATGCGGCGCAGGACCGGAGGCGCGTCGACGAAGCGCCTCGGTGTGACGCCGCCGTGGTCGTCCCCGGCGGTGGGGACGGGCTCGGTCGACTTGGCCGCGAAGCGGGCGCTCGTGTTCTGCCGGGCCTTCTCCGAGACCCGGTCGAGGGTGCCGAGCAGGTCGCGTGCGTCGGTGTGGGAGACCAGTTCCTCATCGGCTATCGCGTTCCACGCGTCGAGGACCGGGAGTTTGGCGAGCAGCCGCATCGTGCGGCGGTATGCGCCGACGGCGTCGTGGGCGGCTTCCTTGCAGGTGTCCTCGGTGGCACCCGCCTCGCGGCCCGCGAGGACGAGGGAGGTGGCCAGGCGTTTGACGTCCCACTCCCAGGGGCCGTGCACGGTCTCGTCGAAGTCGTTCAGGTCGATGATGAGGCCGCCGCGGGCGTCTCCGTAGAGCCCGAAGTTGGCCGCGTGGGCGTCGCCGCAGATCTGTGCGCCGATGCCGGTGGTGGGGGTGCGCGCGAGGTCGTACGCCATGAGTCCGGCGGCGCCGCGCAGGAAGGCGAAGGGGGTCGCGGCCATCCTGCCGGTGCGGATGGGGGTGAGCTCGGGGATCCGGCCCTTGTTGGTCTCGGCCAGGACGGCGAGGGGGTCGGGGCGGTGGTCGTCCTCGGCGTACTCCGCGTGTGCGGAGCGCGGGACGCGGGTGCGCAGGGCCTTGCCTTCCTGCTTGGGCCGCGGGTGGTGGCCCGCACCGTGCGCGGGCAGGCGGGCGAATCCGTCCACGTGCGGCAGCCGCCGGGCACCTTCGGGCCCCCGCGGCCCCGGCACCACCGCACCGGCACCCGCACCCACACCCACACCCACGTCGGCACCAGCACCAGCACCAGCACCAGCACCAGCACCAGTGGCCAACGCTCCCCTGCCACCGCCCGGCACCCCGTGCTCGCCCGCGCCCGCGCCACCGCCGAGCGACCCGCCCATGCCGGATGTGTCAGTTGTCTCAGTCACGGCCATCGCCCCCCGAATTCCGGCGTCCGCGTGGCCACGTCGGCGCGTGCGCCCCGTCCGGGGCGAAGCCGTCGCGCGGCGTCGCGAACATCAACTGGCTTCGACCGTACCGCCGCGAGCGAATCCTCGTCACAGCCTGTGGATAACTTCCGTCCGGCGCTCACACGAGCCGCCGCCGTGACATACGTCACCACCCCGAAAGGGAGGGGTCGCCCCGGCGGACTCGGCGGCAAGGGGGGCGGCCGATCGCACGCACCGGGCACCGACCGGAGTGACCTCCAGCACAGTCCGACCTCGGCGGCCCGGCCGCCGGGTCAGGCCCACCGAGTCAGGCCCACAGCCCGACCCCAGCACCGCGCCCCAGCCTCAACCCGCCCCCGGCCCGGCACGCGGACCCCGGGCCCCGGCACAAGTCCGGGAAAAACAGAAAGACCCCAGATGAACTGGGGTCTTCACTGGTGCGCGAGGGGGGAGTTGAACCCCCACGCCCTTTCGGGCACTGGAACCTGAATCCAGCGCGTCTGCCTATTCCGCCACCCGCGCATGGGTGTTGTCTTTGGGTCTCTCACTGTGTGGTGCGAGCGCCTTCCGACATGCAGAAGATTAGCACGCTGCGGAGGGTGGATTCACATCCGTATGTGCGAGCACCTGCCCGACAGGGGCGAGCACCCGCACGACGCCCCCGCGACCGCCCCCGCCGCCCACCAGCCCGGCGACCCGCACACCCGCCGCCGGGCCGCCCCGCACTTCCACTCCCCGGCCGACCTGCGCATCCACCACCGGGCCGACCGGCGAACCACTGCTGAACAGCACCCCGCCCCTCCGGCCCACACGGCCCCCGACCCCACACCCCGGCACCGCCTCCAGCACCGCCCCACGCACCGCCCCAGGCACACGGCACCGCAACCCAGCCCCCCTCCAGCCCCCGCCAGACACCCTGAGTCACACCACAGCCGTCACACAGCCCGGCCGCGCGGGCCAACATCACCCCGGCGACTCCCGCCCCCGACGCAACCGAGCCGCCCGTCAAGTCCTCCTCCAGAGTCGACAGCCACGTACGGGACACTGTCTTGAGAGCCCCTCTACGATCCCTGGTAAAGAGGAACCCCGGCCCGGTCCGTAAAGGCACCGGATGTCCGCCACGGACATGGGCGGGCACCTGGAAGGGAACTCGGCGGGAACGCCGGGCCCCGACGGACGCCCGACGGGTCGGCAACGCGCCCCGCCGGGCTCGGGCCCCGGTCCGTCCGGCCACGCGAGGCCGGACGGAAGCGACCGCGGACGCACCTCGGCGCGGGCCGACAAGGACCGCGGCAGGCGGCGGCAGGCGGCGGCAGGCAGGGGACGACCGAAGAAGGAAGGGCTGGAGGCGAGGGCGGAGCGAGACGAGGCGACACGGAGCGAGCAGCGAGTGCGGCAGGACCTGAGCCGAAGGACCTGAGTCGAGGGACCAGAGCCACATACCGAACAGATGGATCCGAACCCGAGGACCCGAGCACGGAGACCTGAACGGCGGCCTCCAAGGGAGACCTCAAGGCACCTCACAGACCCCCGGTGCACCTCATCGGGGACCGCGAGGAACCTCACAGAGGCCCCGATGAGGAAGCCCCCGAGGAACCACCCGGGGAAGCCTCCACGGCGGCGTCCGCAGGACCCCCGCGGGCACGCGGAACGCCCCGGAAACGGGCGCCCCGCAATGGTTCCCGAAGGAGCCCCTGAGGTGTCCCTGAAGATCTTCGGCGGATCTCCGCCGAAGCCGTGGGCAGGACCCTGGCGGGGCTCCGGTGGAACCCTGAAGGAAGCCGGAGGATCCCGGAAGAGCGGTGCGGGAATGCCTTGTGAGAGGCGACACTCGTGGTCTGGGCAGACAGGGGGAACCAGCTGATTTCCCGGCGCGTGGATACGATCAGTAAGCAGTACGAGGATGACAACGACGGAGGAGGTGCCCCATGGGAGTTCTGAAGAAGTTCGAGCAGCGACTCGAAGGTCTGGTCAACGGCACCTTCGCCAAGGTGTTCAAGTCCGAGGTCCAGCCGGTCGAGATCGCGGGCGCGCTCCAGCGCGAGTGCGACAACAACGCGACGATCTGGAACCGCGAGCGGACGGTCGTCCCGAACGACTTCATCGTGGAGCTCAGCGCCCCCGACTTCGAGCGCCTGAGCCCGTACTCCGGACAGCTCGGCGACGAGCTGTCCGGCATGGTGCGCGAGTACGCGAAGCAGCAGCGCTACAGCTTCATGGGCCCCATCAAGGTCCACCTGGAGAAGGCCGAGGACCTCGACACCGGCCTATACCGGGTGCGCAGCCGCACGCTCGCGTCCAGCACCTCGCAGACCCCCGACGCGGCTCCCGGCGGCTCCGCGGGCCCCGGTGGCCCGGCGAGCCCCGGCGGCGGGCCCACGAGCGCGGGCCAGGGCGCCCGTGGGGGCTTCGGCCAGCCGCAGGGCCCCTCGGGCGCCCCTCCCATGCCCGCCGCGCCGCCTCCCGGCGCGGGCGCGGGCCGCGGCGCCCAGGCGCCGGGCCGCCCGCCGCAGGGCCCCGGCGCGGGCCCGGGCGCACAAGTACGGCGCTGGATTGAGATCAACGGCAATCGCCACCAGATCTCCCGCCCGACGCTGGTGCTGGGCCGCAGCACCGACGCCGATGTGCGGATCGACGACCCCGGCGTATCCCGCCGGCACTGTGAGATCCGGACCGGAACGCCCTCGACGATCCAGGATCTCGGGTCTACCAACGGCATCGTGGTAGACGGGCAGCACACCACCCGCGCTACGCTCCGCGACGGCTCGCGGATCGTCGTGGGCAGCACGACCATCATTTACCGGCAAGCCGAAGGGTGAAGCGGGGGCAATGTCAGAGCTGACCCTGACGGTCATGCGGCTGGGTTTCCTGGCCGTTCTGTGGCTGTTCGTGATCGTGGCCGTCCAGGTCATCCGCAGCGACCTGTTCGGTACGCGCGTCACTCAGCGCGGCTCGCGCCGTGAGGGCGGACGGCAGGCGGCCCGGCAGGCCGCCGCGCCACCGCCGCAGCGCCAGCAGGACGGTGGCGGCCGCGGACGGCAGGGCGGCGGGGGCGGCCGCCAGCGCCGTGGCGCCCCCACGAAGCTGGTCGTCTCGGAAGGGACGCTCACGGGTACGACCGTGGCCCTGCAGGGCCAGACGATCTCGCTCGGCCGGGCGCACGACTCGACCATCGTGCTGGACGACGACTACGCCTCCAGCAGGCATGCCAGGATCTATCCGGACCGTGACGGCCAGTGGATCGTCGAGGACCTCGGGTCCACCAACGGCACGTATCTCGACCGGACCCGCCTGACCACCCCGACGCCCGTTCCGCTGGGCGCGCCGATCCGCATCGGCAAGACCGTCATCGAGCTGCGGAAGTAGTACGACAATGAGCGAGCGGAGCGAGCGAGCCGACGCGGTCCAGATTCAGGACGCCAGCGCGCTCCCGACCGGAGGGTGGGCACCGTGCGGATGTACCCGGAGCCGACGGGCGAGGTGCGCATGAGTCTGTCACTGCGCTTCGCCGCCGGATCGCACAAAGGCATGATCCGGGAAGGGAACGAGGACTCCGGTTACGCCGGTCCGCGGCTCCTGGCCATCGCCGACGGCATGGGGGGTCAGGCCGCGGGCGAGGTGGCGAGCTCCGAGGTGATCTCGACGCTCGTCACGCTCGACGACGACGTGCCGGGTTCGGACATCCTCACCTCGCTCGGCACCGCCGTGCAGCGGGCCAACGACCAGCTGCGGCTGATGGTCGAGGAGGACCCGCAGCTGGAGGGCATGGGCACGACGCTCACCGCCCTGCTGTGGACGGGCCAGCGGCTCGGCCTGGTGCACGTCGGCGACTCGCGCGCGTATCTGCTGCGCGACGGCGTGCTCACCCAGATCACGCAGGACCACACCTGGGTGCAGCGGCTCGTGGACGAGGGCCGCATCACCGAGGAGGAGGCGACGACGCATCCGCAGCGCTCGCTGCTGATGCGCGCCCTCGGCAGCGGCGACCACGTGGAGCCGGATCTGTCGATCCGCGAAGTCCGCGCGGGCGACCGGTACTTGATCTGCTCGGACGGCCTCTCCGGCGTCGTGTCGCACCAGACGATGGAGGACACGCTCGCCAGCTACCAGGGCCCCCAGGAGACCGTGCAGGAGCTGATCCAGCTCGCCCTGCGCGGCGGCGGCCCGGACAACATCACGGTGATCGTGGCCGACGTCCTGGACATCGACACCGGCGACACCCTCGCGGGCCAGCTGTCCGACACCCCCGTGGTGGTCGGCGCGGTCGCGGAGAACCAGCTGCAGACGAGCGACGGCGGAGCCATGGAGACCCCGGCGGGCCGCGCCTCCGGCCTCGGCCGTCCCGCGCCGCCGTCCGCGGGCGGCTTCGGCCCGCCCGGCAGCGGCGACACCGCGGGGTACGTCCCGGAGGGCTCCTTCGGGGCGTACGACGACGAGGACTTCGTGAAGCCCGGCGGCGGCCGCAAGTGGCTGAAGAGATCGCTGTACACGGCCCTCGCGCTCGCCGTGGTCGCGGGCGGCCTCTACGGGGGCTACCGCTGGACGCAGACGCAGTACTACGTGGGCACGAACGACGAGCACGTAGCGCTCTACCGCGGCATCGACCAGGACCTGGCCTGGGTGAGCCTGTCGAAGGTCGAGAAGGACCACCCCGAGATCGAACTCAAGTACCTGCCGCCGTACCAGCGCAAGCAGGTCGAGGAGGCCATCGTCGAGGACAGCCTCGACGACGCCCAGCGGAAGATCGAGGAGCTGGGCCTGCAGGCGTCGGCGTGCGAGAAGGACGCCGAGCGGCGCAGGATCGAGCGGGAGAACAAGGAGCGTTCGGAGCGCGAGTCCAAGCCGAGCGCCAAGCCCGGTGAGGGCGAGGCGGGCGGCATGAGCGGCCAGACCGGCGCACCCGCGTCCGACGACGACAAGAACGCCAAGGACGACAAGTCCAAGTCCACCACCGCACCGACTCCCACACCCGGCCCCAGCCTCTCCGAGGAGGAGAAGAAGCTGGTCCCGCAGTGCGGTAAGCAGTAAGCAGCCGTTGGGGGCCCTTGCACGCCATGAGCAGTAGCACTACACACACGTCGACGATCGGCGCCATCGGTGCGCCGAGCCGGCGCAACACCGAGCTCGCGCTCCTGGTGTTCGCCGTCGTCATTCCGCTGTTCGCCTATATGAACGTGGGCCTCGCTATCTCCGGCGAGCTCCCCCCGGGCATGCTCGGCTACGGCCTCGGACTCGGCCTGCTCGCGGGCGTAGCGCACCTGGTGGTGCGCAAGTTCGCGCCGTACGCCGACCCGCTCCTTCTGCCGCTCGGCACGCTGCTCAACGGCCTGGGCCTGGTGGTGATCTGGCGCCTGGACCAGTCGGAGAGACTCCAGCAGCTGGCCAAGGCGTCGTTCGGGGCGTTCAGCCCGTCCGCGCCGAAGCAGTTGCTGTACTCGGCGGTCGGCATCGCGCTGTTCGTGATCGTCATGCTGTTCCTGAAGGACCACCGCGTCCTGCAGCGGTACACGTACATCTCGATGGTCGCCGCGATCGGGCTGCTGCTGCTGCCGCTGGTCCCGGGCCTCGGCAAGAACATCTACGGCGCCAAGATCTGGATCCAGGTCGGCGCGTTCTCGATCCAGCCCGCGGAGTTCGCGAAGATCGTCATCGCGGTGTTCTTCGCGGGCTATCTGATGGTCAAGCGGGACGCGCTCGCGCTGGCCAGCCGCCGCTTCATGGGTCTGTACCTGCCGCGCGGCCGTGACCTCGGTCCGATCCTCGCCGTGTGGGCGATGTCCATCCTGATCCTGGTCTTCGAGACCGACCTCGGTACGTCGCTGCTGTTCTTCGGCATGTTCGTCGTGATGCTGTACGTCGCCACGGAGCGCACCAGCTGGATCGTGTTCGGTCTGCTGATGTCGGCCGTGGGCGCGGTCACCGTGGCCTCCTTCGAGCCGCACGTGAAGGTGCGTGTGGACGCCTGGCTCGACCCGTTCAACGCCGATGTCATCCAGGCGACCGGTACCGACCAGATCGCCCAGTCAATGATGGCGTTCGGCTCCGGCGGCACCCTCGGCAGCGGCCTCGGCCAGGGCCACTCCGACCTGATCGGCTTCGCCGCCAACTCCGACTTCATCCTCGCCACGTACGGTGAGGAGCTGGGTCTCGCCGGTGTCATGGCGATCCTGATGATCTACGGCCTGATCGTGGAGCGGGGCGTGCGCACGGCGCTCGCGGCCCGCGACCCGTTCGGCAAGCTGCTCGCGATCGGCCTGTCCGGCGCGTTCGCCATCCAGGTGTTCGTCGTCGCGGGCGGCGTCATGGGCCTGATCCCGCTGACCGGTATGACGATGCCGTTCATCGCGTACGGCGGTTCGTCCGTGATCGCCAACTGGGCGCTGATCGGGGTCCTGCTGCGCATCAGCGACACCGCGCGCCGCCCGGCGCCGTCGCCCGCCCCGAACCCCGACGCCGAGATGACCCAGGTGGTACGGCCGTGAACAAGCCCCTGCGCCGCATCGCGATCTTCTGCGGACTGCTCGTCCTCGCGCTGCTCGCCCGGGACAACTGGCTGCAGTACGTCCAGGCCGACAAGCTCGCCGAGCACGCCATGAACCGCCGCGTGCCGATCGAGCGGTACGCGCAGCCGCGCGGCGACATCATCGTGGACGGCAACCCGATCACGGGCTCCAAGAAGGTCGACGGCGACGACTTCAAGTACAAGCGGACGTACAAGAACGGGCCCATGTGGTCGCCCGTCACCGGCTTCGCCTCGCAGCGCATAGGGGCCACCCAGATCGAGTCCATCGAGGACCGCATCCTCACCGGCAACGACGACCGGCTCTTCTTCCGCCGCAGCCTCGACATGCTGACCGGCAAGAAGAAGGAGGGCGGCAACGTCGTCACGACGCTGAACGCCGCCGCGCAGAAGGCCGCGTACGACGGCCTGAAGACCCGCGGCAAGGGCGCCGTCGCCGCGATAGACCCGGAGACGGGCGCGATCCTGGCGCTGGCCTCCACCCCGTCGTACGACCCCTCCCGGTTCGCGGGCAACACCAACAAGGAAGCCGAGACGTTCGGGAAGCTGGACAAGGACCGCGACAAGCCCATGCTGAACCGGGCGCTGCGCGAGACCTACCCGCCCGGTTCCACCTTCAAGGTGGTCACCGCCGCGGCGGCCCTGGAGCACGACCTCTACACGGACATCGACTCCAAGACGCGCTCCCCGCTGCCCTGGGTGATGCCCGACACCCGCACCGAGCTGAAGAACGAGGGCCCGATCCCCTGCAAGAACGCCACGCTGCGCGAGGCGCTGCGGGTGTCCTGCAACACCGTCTTCGGCAAGATCGGCTCCGATCTCGGCAAGGACAAGATGCTGGAGACGGCCGAGAAGTTCGGCTTCAACGAGGAGCAGTTCGTCCCGGTCCGTTCCAACGCCTCGAACTTCCCCAAGGAGATGGACAAGCCGCAGACCGCGCTGTCGTCCATCGGCCAGTTCGAGACGGCGGCGACGCCGCTGCAGATGGCGATGGTGACGTCCGCGATCGCCAACGACGGGACCCTCATGGAGCCGTACATGGTCCGCGAGCTCCAGGCGCCGAACCTCGACGTGGTCGAGAAGCACTCGCCGAAGGAGATGAGCAGCCCGCTGTCCAAGGAGAACGCGCAGAAGCTCCAGGACATGATGCAGACGGTCGTGAACGAGGGCACCGGCACCAAGGCCAAGATCCCCGGCGTCACCGTCGGCGGCAAGACGGGTACGGCCCAGCACGGCCTGAACAACAGCAAGAACCCGTACGCGTGGTTCATCAGCTACGCGAAGACCGAGTCGGGTTCTCCGGTCGCGGTCGCCGTGGTCGTCGAGGACAGCGCGGCGAGCCGTGACGACATCTCCGGTGGCGGTCTCGCGGCTCCGATCGCGAGGGACGTGATGAAGGCGGTCCTCGACAGCAAGAAGTGACCCGTGTCACGGCCACTCCACATCGGTGCACGTTGCGATACCGGTCCTGTATCGGGTGACGGTTGCGGCCGGGTCACGTTAGGCGATCCGGGTACGGTATGCCCGGACAGCACACCGCCGGACCGCGCAACACGGTGCGGTCGGGACCGACGGAGAGGGCTGGAATAGCTATGGAAGAGCCGCGTCGCCTCGGCGGCCGGTACGAGCTGGGCCAGGTGCTCGGCCGCGGCGGAATGGCCGAGGTCTACCTCGCGCACGACACCCGCCTCGGCCGCACCGTGGCGGTGAAGACGCTGCGGGTGGACCTCGCCCGCGACCCGTCGTTCCAGGCCCGGTTCCGCCGTGAGGCCCAGTCGGCCGCCTCGCTCAACCATCCGGCGATCGTCGCGGTCTACGACACCGGCGAGGACTACGTCGACGGGGTCTCCATCCCGTACATCGTCATGGAGTACGTCGACGGCTCCACGCTGCGCGAGCTCCTGCACTCCGGGCGCAAGCTCCTTCCCGAGCGCGCCATGGAGATGACGATCGGCATCCTCCAGGCCCTGGAGTACTCGCACCGCAACCAGATCGTCCACCGCGACATCAAGCCCGCGAACGTCATGCTGACGCGCAACGGCCAGGTCAAGGTCATGGACTTCGGCATCGCCCGCGCCATGGGCGAGTCCGGCATGACGATGACGCAGACCGCGGCGGTCATCGGCACCGCGCAGTACCTCTCGCCCGAGCAGGCCAAGGGCGAGCAGGTCGACGCGCGCTCCGACCTCTACTCCACTGGCTGTCTGCTGTACGAGCTGCTGACCGTGCGCCCGCCGTTCGTGGGCGACTCGCCGGTCGCGGTGGCCTACCAGCACGTGCGGGAAGAGCCGCAGGCCCCGAGCGTCTTCGACAACGAGATCACGCCCGAGATGGACGCGATCGTCCTCAAGGCGCTCACCAAGGACCCGGACTACCGCTACCAGTCGGCGGACGAGATGCGCGCCGACATCGAGGCCTGCCTCGACGGCCAGCCCGTCGCCGCCACCGCGGCGATGGGAGCCGTCGGCTACGGCGGCCACCCGGACGACCAGGCCACGGCCATGCTGCACCCGCAGAACGGCGGGCCGGGCCAGGGCCAGACGTCGATGATGCCCCCGGTCAACCCGGACGACGGCACCTACGGCTACGACGAGAACGGCCGCCGGGGCCGCCAGAAGAAGAGCAACACGTCGACGATCCTCCTGGTCGTCGCGGGCATCCTCGTCCTGGTCGGCGCGATCCTGATCGGCAAGTGGGCGTTCAGCGGCGGCGGAGGCGCGGCCGACGACAAGAAGGCACCGAATTTCGTCGGCGAGACGCTGAAGGAAGCCAAGGAGTCCGCGGCGAACGTCGACCTGAAGATCGAGGTCTCCGAGCGCAAGCCCTGCGAGAAGTACCCCAAGGGCGAGATCTGCAAGCAGGACCCGACCGAGGGCACCAAGGTCGAGAAGGGCGACACGATCAACGTGGTCGTGTCCACGGGAGCCCCGAAGGTGGCGGTCCCGAGCGTCCTCGGCCTGGACGAGGACGAGGCCACCGAGAAGCTCGAGGGCGACGACTACCAGCTCAAGGTCGAGACCAAGCAGCGGATCTCCACGGAGACCGAGGGCAAGGTCCTGGAGCAGGACCCGGTCACCGGCACCGAGGTGCAAAAGGGCAGCACGATCACGCTGTACATCGCCAAGGAGCAGCAGAAGCCCACCGTCCCGGACGTGTCCGGTCAGACGTGGGAGGCCGCGAAGAAGCAGATCGAGGACAGCGGGCTCAGCGCGACCCGTACGGACGTGGAGAGCGACAGCGTCGAGGAGGGCAAGGTCATCCAGACCACGCCCACCGCGGGCACGAAGGTCGACCCCAACTCCACGGTCACCGTCCAGGTCGCCAAGAAGAAGGCCGAGGAGGAGGACGTCCAGGTCCCCACCGTCACCGGCCAGAAGCTGTCCGACGCCCGTGACGCCATCGAGGACGCGGACCTGACGGTCGGCAACATCCAGGGCCCGCAGGACGACGACGCCCTGGTGGTCCTCGCCGACCCGGCCGCGGGTACGAAGGTCAAGTCCGGCACCGCCATCAACCTGACGACCATCGGGGGCGGCGGCGGCCAGCAGGGCGGCGGCGACAACGGCGGCGGTGACGACGGAGGCGGCGGCTTCATCGAGGGCGCCACCGGCTTCGGCCGTCACGAGCGGGACTGAGTCCCGAGCCCCCTACGGGAAGAGCCCCGGCACCACTGTGGTGCCGGGGCTCTCTCGTGCGCGGGCCGCGTCGGTGGAGCTCGGCCGGCCTGCGCGTCAGCGGAGCTCGGGCGGCGGTGTCCGCTTGTTGTCGACCTTCTCGACGCGCTCCAGTTCGCCCCACACCACGTAGCGGTACGCCGACGTGTACACGGGTGTGCAGGTCGTGAGCGTGATGTAGCGGCCGGGCTTCTTCGCGCCCGACTCCTTCGGGACCGGGTCGAGGACGCGGACGTTGAACTTCGAGGTCTCGGGGAGGGTCTTGTAGACCTTGTACACGTACCACTTGTCGCGGGTCTCGAAGACGATCGGGTCGCCCTCGCCGATCTTGTCGATCTTGTGGAACTTCGCGCCGTGGCCGTCGCGGTGGGCGGCCAGCGAGAAGTTGCCCTTCGCGTCCTGCGGCAGGGCCGACTTGACCGGGTCCGTGTAGTAGCCCGCGACGCCGTTGTTGAGGGTGTGGGTGGCGGTGCCCTTCTTCACGAGGATCTCGCCGCCGCCCATCGCCGGTACGTGGAGGAAGCCGATGCCGTCCTTGGTGTTCAGGGCGCCGGGGCCGCCGGCCCAGTGGTCGCGGACGCGGTCGCCCTGCTTCCTCGCCTCGCGGTCCGCTATGACGTTCGTCCACCACAGCGAGTAGACGACGAACAGGCCCAGGATCAGGCCCGCGGTGATGAGGAGTTCGCCGAAGACGCTGACGGCCGTCGCGATGGGGCCGCGGCCGCGCGGCGGCGGCCCGTCCGCGGGCTTGGACTCGTCGGTCCGCTCGTCCTCTTCGGTGGTGGCTGCCACTGCATCCGCCCTGTCTGTCTCGGCTTTCCGGCGCCCTTAGTCGACCAGCGCGGCCGGTTTCCCCTTGGCCCGTGGCCGGTCTTCGACCATCTTGCCCCACACGATCATTCGGTACTTACTCGTGAACTCGGGGGTACAGGTGGTCAGTGTGATGTAGCGGCCGGGTTTCGTGAAGCCGGAGCCCGGTGGGACGGGGCCGAGGACCGCCGTGTTGCCGGGGCTGGTCTGCGGGAGGATGCTCGCCATCTTGTAGACGTAGTACGTGTCCTGCGTCTCGACCACGATCGGGTCGCCGGGTTTGAGCCGGTTGATGTACCGGAACGGCTCGCCGTGGGTGTTGCGGTGTCCGGCGACGGAGAAGTTGCCGGGATCCGCGTCCGGCATCGGGGTCTTGGTGCCGCCCTCGCTGTAGTGGCCGACCATGCCCCGGTCGAGGACCTTGTGCTTGTCGATGCCCTCGGCGACCGGCACGACGACGTCGAGCTCGGGGATGTGCAGCAGCGCGAAGCCCTGCCCGGGCTCGAAGGCGCCGGGCTTGCCCTTGCCCTTCGCCCAGTCCTCCTGGAGGTCGCGGGCGGCGGCGTTCGCCTGCTGATGGGCCCTTATGTTCGTCCACCACAGCTGGTACGTGACGAACAGGAGCATCAGGACGCCCGCGGTGATGAAGAGCTCGCCGATGACGCGGCTCGCCACGGTGGCCGGGCCCGGTCTGCGGGCCCGCTCGGCGCGCCGGGCTTCGACCCTGGTCAGCGGGCGGTCCGGCACGCCCTCGGCGGCGGGAGCCGCCCGTGCCCGCGCCTTCGCGCCCCGGCGGCCCTTGTGCTTGGCCGCCTTCCGCCGCGCGGCCCGGCCGCCCGGCACCACCGGCCCGCCCGCTATTCGACGGGTGTCCGCGGTCCGCAGGCCGATGGTCGCGTCGTCCGGCGGCGGAACGTACGGCTCCGGGGCCTCGGGGACGAGCTGACCAGGCGCAGGTTGATCGAGCCCGGGCTGACCAGGCGCGGGCTGATCGGGGTCGGGCGCGTCCGGCGGAGACGCACTGCGGAACCACGGTGACGGGTGCTCCCCCGCCCCCGTCGCGTCGGCGCCCCCGTGCGCCTCCGCGGTCACGCCGTGGCCCTGCCCACCACCGGGGCGAGCCCGCTCGATCGTGCGACGGCCCCGGCGTCTCCGCACTCGGCGAGCCAGTTGGCGAGCATCAGGTGCCCGTGTTCGGTGAGGACGGACTCGGGGTGGAACTGCACGCCCTCGACGGGTAGTTCGCGGTGGCGCAGGCCCATGATGATGCCGTCCGCCGTGCGGGCGGTGACCTCCAGCTCCGCGGGCACCGTGGCGGGCTCGGCCGCCAGCGAGTGGTACCGGGTCGCGATGAAGGGCGAGGGCAGGCCCGCGAAGACGCCCTTGCCCTCGTGCGTGACCGGGGAGGTCTTGCCGTGCAGGAGCTCCGGCGCCCGGTCGACGACACCGCCGTACGCCACAGCCATCGACTGCATGCCCAGACAGACGCCGAAGACGGGGACCCCGGTGGCGGCGCAGTGGCGCACCATGTCCACGCAGACGCCCGCCTGCTCGGGGGTGCCGGGGCCCGGCGACAGGAGGACTCCGTCGAAGCCGTCCTGCGCGTGCCGCAGCTCGACCTCGTCGTTGCGCAGCACCTCGCACTCGGCGCCCAGCTGGTACAGGTACTGCACGAGGTTGAAGACGAAGCTGTCGTAGTTGTCGACGACGAGGATCCGCGCGCCCATCAGTTGTCCACCGTCACGTCGTTGAAGGGAAGCAGGGGCTCGGCCCAGGGGAACACGTACTGGAACAGCACATAGACCACGGCGAGGACCAGCATCAGGGAGATCAGTGCTCTCACCCATGCGTTCCCCGGCAGATGTCGCCAGATCCAGCCGTACATGCCGTCCCTTTCGTCGCCACACGGCCACCCGGCCCCATCGCACCGGCCGTCGCCGCCGTACCGCACCAGACTAACGGCGCAGTGCCTCGGGTTTCCCGGCCTCCACGGGCTGGGTGGCGTCCAGATGGGCCCAGGCGATCAGACGGTGGCTGTGGCCCCACTCGGGCTCGCAGGTGGTCAGGGTGAGATAGCGGCCGGGCGCGCGGTAGCCGGAGCCCCGCGGCACCGGGTCGACGACCCCGATGTCACTGGGCAGCGTCTTGTACGGCTTCTTGTCGATGCGGTACGTGAACCAGGTCGTGCCGTCGGTCAGGACCACCGCGTCGCCGGGGCGCAGCGCGGGGAAGTCCTTGAACGGGTCGCCGTAGGTGCGCCGGTGTCCGGCCACGGCGAAGTTGCCCCGCTGGCCGAGCCGGGCGGTGCGCGCGTAGTGGCCGAGGCCCTTCTTGAGGGTGTCGGTGGCGGTGCCCTGGAGCACGGGCTTGTTCCACGTGAAACCGAAGCGGGGGATGTACATGACGGCGAAGGCCTCGCCGTTCTCGTAGGCGGCGGGCTTCGGGGGCGAGGCGTCCAGGGCTCCGGCGCCGGTGGCGACCCGCCCCTGGGACCACCGGTCCTGGAGACGGTCGACCTGGTCGTCCATGGCCCGGTCGGCCTTCACTCCGGTCCAGAACAGCACGTAGACCACGAAGAGCACGATCAGGGTGCCGACGGTGACGCACACTTCGCTGAACGTCCGGACGAGCACGCGCACCGACACCGCAGGGACCTCCCGAGCGAGCGCTACTCCACAGGCTTCGCGTGATGGAGGTTCACTGTGCCCGAGTAGCCGGGAAGAGTCACCGCCCCGTCGTCGTCGACTTTCCAGCCGAGCCCGTAGGCGTTGACGTACAGCATGTAGTTCTGGATCTCCGGCGAGGCGGCGAGGGCCTTCTTGAGGCGGTCGGGGTCGCCGATCGCGGTCACCGTGTACGGGGGTGAGTAGACGCGGCCCTGGAGGATCAGGGTGTTGCCGACGCAGCGCACGGCGCTGGTGGAGATCAGCCGCTGGTCCATGACCTTGATGCCTTCGGCGCCGCCCTGCCACAGGGCGTTGACCACGGCCTGGAGGTCCTGCTGGTGGATGACCAGGTCGTTGGGCTGCGGCTCGGGGTAGCCGGGGAGCTTGGCGGTGGCGTGCGGCGGGGCGTCGGTGAGGGTGACCGAGACGGCCGGGCCGCTCAGCTTCTTGGTGCCCGCGTTCCGCTCCAGGGCGCTGAGCCGGGCGGCGTCGGCCTTGGTGCCGGGGCTGTCGCGGCGGGCGAGGGACTCGACCTCGTCGCGGAGCGAGCCGGTGGACGCGTCCAGGTCCTTGTTCTTGCGGCTGCGCTCCTGGATGAGGTCGGAGAGCTTCAGGAGGGAGTCGTCGGTACGGATGTTGGTGCCCTTGGCCGTGTTGAAGCTGGTCATGAAGAGCAGCCCGGCGAGCGCGAAGACGCCTGCGGTGAGCACGCGGACCGGCCGCCAGCGGCGGCGTCGGCCCGTGCCCGGGGACGGCCGGCCCGGGCCCGTGGGGAAGTCGGCGGAATTGCTCAACGTACCCTTATCTCCTTCACCGCCGCGGAAGCACTACGCTAACGGACGCCCGGGGGAAGACTTAGCGCACCGTAGTGTCCGCTCCCGGCGCCGGACCCAGTTACCTGCGCGGCCACGCAGCGCATCGACAGGAGAGACCCTCGTGCCGAAGTCACGTATCCGCAAGAAGGCAGACGACTACACGCCCCCGTCGTCGAAGAAGGCGACGAACATCAAGCTGACCAGCCGCAGCTGGGTCGCTCCGGTGATGCTGGCGATGTTCCTGATCGGCCTCGCCTGGATCGTCGTCTTCTACGTCACGGACGGCGAGCTCCCGATCGACCCGCTGGGGAACTGGAACATCGTGGTCGGCTTCGGCTTCATCGCCGCGGGCTTCGGCGTCTCCACTCAGTGGAAGTAACGATCCGGGGTAACGGCGGGGGCGGAACGCAAGCCCTGGCCTGAGTTATCCACAGCGCGAGCGGTGCCATCCACAGACCTGGGGAAAGGTCTGAAGATCTGTGGATAACTCTCCGGACGTTGACGCCGGTGTGACTGGCCGACCGCCCTGGCCCGGTCCGCCCATCCCTTGCCCCGCCTGGGAAAACCCGGATCGGCGACGCACGGAACAGACGTTCCCCACTTCGTGCACAAGATCGGGCACAGACTGTGGACAACCTGGGGTGAGACGGTGGGGACATCCCCGTACCCGCACCGGGCACGGGGGCGGTCCTGTACCCCGGCCCACAGCGCCGCTGAAGGGCCGTGGCCCCGCCCGGGAACGGGCGGGGCCACGGCAGCCTCGGCTGGACCGGAGCCTCAGGTGAGCTGCACGGTCCGCACGATCACGGTGGCCGCGATCACCAGGAACACCAGGGCGCAGGTGCCCCACTGCACCAGGGCCCGGCGCTCGCGCGGCGCGTGCACCATGCCGTACGCGATGGCGACACCGGCGACGAGACCGCCGACGTGCGCCTGCCAGGCGATGCCGCTCCAGGTGAAGGTGAAGAGCAGGTTCAGCGCGAGCAGGGCGATGACCGGACGCATGTCGTAGTTCAGCCGGCGCATCAGGACCGCCGTCGCGCCGAGCAGGCCGAAGATCGCTCCGGAGGCGCCGAGCGAGGCGTCACTGGGGTCCGAGACCAGATACGTCAGGGCGCTGCCGCCGAGCCCCGACAGCAGATACAGGGCGAGGAACCGCGCCCGGCCGAGCGCCGCCTCCAGGGGGCCGCCGAGCCACCAGAGCCCCAGCATGTTGAACGCGATGTGCCAGATCTCCTGGTGCGTGAACATGGCCGTGACCAGGCGGTACGCCTGACCGTCCGCCACGCCCTCGGTGGCGGGGAACGGCTCGGGCGGCCACCGGCCGATCAGGAACAGGTCCCCGACGAGGTCCTCACGGGCGCGGACCGCGACGAACACCAGCACGTTGAGCGCAAGGATGATCTTCGTGAGCAGGCGCGGGTCCTGCGTGAGCGTGCCGCCCGCCAGCGTGCGCGGCTGAGCGGCCGCCGGAGCGTGCCCGGTGCCGGAGCCGCCCTTGACGCACTCGGGGCACTGGAAGCCGACGGAGGCGCTGATCATGCACTCCGGGCAGATCGGACGCTCGCAGCGGGTGCAGGTGATCCCCGTCTCCCGGCCGGGATGCCGGTAGCAGCTCGGCAGGCTCTGCGCGTCCTGCGGCCCCTCCGGGCTGCCTGGCGCCTGGTCCATCGCGGTCCCCTCTGGTCTGCCGTACGCGGGCGGCGCCGGCATGCTGGTCAACGCACCGCCCCGCCCTCCTCTACGGATGGGCGGGGCGGTTTTGTTCCCCGGCGGGCGGGTCCTCCCGGACGGGCGGGAGCTCCCGACGGACGGGATCGAGCGTGGAGGCGCTCAGCCCTCGCGCGTCTCGACGACGACGGACTCGATGACGACGTCGTTCACCGGGCGGTCCGTGCGCGGGTTGGTCTGCGTACCGGCGATGGCGTCCACGACCTTCTTGCCGGCGTCGTTGGTGACCTCGCCGAAGATGGTGTGCTTGCCCGTCAGCCACGCGGTCGGGGAGACCGTGATGAAGAACTGCGAGCCGTTGGTGCCCGGGCCCGCGTTCGCCATGGCCAGCAGGTAGGGCTTGGTGAAGGCGAGGTCCGGGTGGAACTCGTCCTTGAACTCGTAGCCCGGACCACCCGTGCCGTTGCCCAGCGGGTCGCCGCCCTGGATCATGAAGCCGCTGATCACCCGGTGGAAGACCGTGCCGTCGTACAGCTTGTCCGTGGACTTCTTGCCGGTCGCGGGGTGCGTCCACTCGCGCTCGCCCTGGGCGAGCTCAACAAAGTTCTTGACCGTCGTGGGCGCGTGGTTCGGCAGCAGCCGAATCTCGATGTCGCCCTGGTTGGTCTTGAGGGTGGCATAAAGCTGCTCAGCCACGATCTGCCTTCCGTTGTCCTCTGTGACTCTCCGATCCTCGCACGGACCGGTTTGGGACGAGTAGCCGCCGAGCAGGCACACCTGGGGACGATCCGTGGCATTGTCGTCGGCGGGCCCTGCCCGCACCGGATGGAGCGGCTTCGCCCGTCACGGATCGCGCGGCTCCGGGTGCACCGGGAGCCGCGGTACGAGCCCTGCCGGACGCCGTGCCGAACACCGTGTCGCACCGGCGGCCGGGGCGGACCGACGCGCGCCCCGCGCTCGCGGGGACGCCCCGGATGCCCATCCGCGCGTGGACCGGTTCCATCCCGGCAGGCATGATCCCGGAAAGGGTGGAAAGGTGACATACCTATACGCCACCAAGGAGGAGGATCCCGTGACCCGCAAAGACAGCGTGCGCGCCGCGGCCGACTCGGCGAAGGAAAGCGCGCGGCACGCCGCGGACGCGGTGGCGCCCTACGCCGAAGAAGCCAAGGACCGGGCCACCCACCTGGCACAGGAGGCCCGCTCGCGCCTCGCCCCGAAGGTGTCGCACGCGGCGCACACCGCCGCCGACCAGGCCCGCGCCCAGTACGGGGCGCACGTCGCGCCGCGCGTGACGCAGGCACGGGGGCATGTGCCGCCGAAGCTCGACCACGCCGCGCACGAGGCCGCCGTCCGCACCCGCAAGGCCGCCCGCCAGGCCGCCGACTTCTCGAAGCCCCGCATCGAGCACGCCGTGGCCGTCTCCGGACCGGTCCGCGAGGAGGCGGCGGCCCGGGGTGCGGCGGCCCTCGCCGCGCTGCGCGGTCAGGTGTCGCCGCAGGAGATCAAGGAGATCGCCCGCAGGCAGGAGCGCCGGTCCCGCACCGGCCGCACGGTCAAGCGGCTCGCGGTGCTCGGCGTGCTCGGTGCCGCCGCGGTCGCCGTGTGGAAGTGGTGGGACAAGCAGGCCAACCCGGACTGGCTGGTCGAGCCCCCCGCGGCCACCGAGGTCCCCGATCGCACCCCGCTCACCTCGGTGGACGGCAGCGGCCAGGCGTCCCTGGACCCCGAGGTGCAGGCGAAGCAGGCGGAGGCCGAGGCGGAGGGCCGGGACGAGCGGGACTGACGCGAGGGCCGGGGGCGGGGTGCCGGACCTCGCCCTCGGGCGGGCGTCCCGTACGGCACCGGACCCGCGGGCCGGACCCCGTCAGGGATCCAGCCTCCCCTCCACCACGTCCAGCGCCACCCCCGATAGCTTCCGCTGGTGCGAGCGGGCGTAGCCGCGCAGCAGCGCGAACGCCTCGTCCATGGTCAGCGCCCGGCTCGCGGCGAGCACGCCCTTGGCCTGCTCGATGACGAGACGGCTGGTCAGGGCGTGCTGGAGCTGCCCGGCGAGGGTGTGGGACCGGCGCAGCTCGTCCTCCCGCTGGAGCGCGGCGGCCACGATGTCCGCGAGGGACTGGCTGATGGCAAGCCCTTCGTCGGTGACCGGCTCCTCGGCGGAGCCGAAGAGCACCAGCGCGCCGACGGTCCGCTCACGGCCCCGCAGCGGATGAGCCGCGACATGCGTACAGCCGAGGGCCAGCGCACGCGGTGCGTAGTGGGGCCACCGCAGCCGGACGACCGGGTTCTCCAGGTCCGTCAGGGGCACGGCGCGGCCGGTCTCCCGGCAGTACGCCGCTGGTCCCTCGCCCTGATTGTGGTGGCCGAGGACGAGGTCCCGCGCCTCGGGCCCGGACGCGTACACCTGCTCCTCGCCCGTCTCGGACGGCACGCCGAGGACCGCGCAGGCGCGGGCGCTGAGGAGTTCGCTGCTGCGCTCGGCGAGCGCGGCAAGGAGCGCGGGCGGATCGACCGGTTCACCCGGCGCACCGCCCGCCAGCTCCACGAAGGCCTCGGCGAGGCGCTGCTGTGACATCGTCATGGCGACTCTCCCGGAGTGATCTTCAAGTCACCGGCCACGATCTTTCCCGCGAGCACCTCCAGGCTCTCCGCGCCGCTGTACGCCCGCGCCTTGATCAGCGCGAGGGCGTCCTCGACACGACATCCCACGTACACGGAGAGCATGCCCGCCGCTTGCTGCACCACGTCCCGATGGTCGGTGCCGCCGTACAGCTCGGGGTCGGCGTCGGGGTCGAGGAGGACGGTGCGGGCCAGCGCTTCCACGATCTCCGTGAACATCCGGGTGCCGACGAGGCCGGGGCGCGGGTCGAACACCGCGAGCGCCCCGAGGCACCGGTCGCTGGAGTCCAGGGGGACCGCGGCGACCTCGTGGATGCCCAGCGCGGTCAGGGCCGGGCCGTAACAGGGCCAGCGCGTCTCGATGGCCTCGTGCGAGGCGAAGACCAGGTTCCGGCACCGGGTGGCGTCCCTGGTGGGGCCTTCGCTGAGCATGAACTCCAGGTCCTGCGCCGCCCGCGCCGGTGCGTCCGACGCGGCGACGGCGAGCTGCCGCTGCCGGCCGTCCACGAGGGTCAGCGCCGCGCTGCTCGTGCCGCAGGCTTCGGCGACCCCGCTCATGAACCGGGGCCGGGGGCCGTCACCTTGCTCCCACCCCGTCATGCGGCGCGCGAACGCTTCCTGCAACTGGGCCGACGAACGGTGACATCCCGCAGTGGAATGCAGCGCGGCGGCGATGTCCAGATGCATCTCGCGGCCTGTCGTCGCCGCGAGGATCTCGTGTCGAGCCGCAGCCTCCTCCGCACGGGCAGCCCGTGTCCGCGCGGACGCGGCTCGACGCCAAGCCGCCAGGGCCTGGCCCACAGAGCCCTCGCCCGAGGTCATGCCTCAAGCCTACGCCCGCCCTTGTGAGCGGTGGCGGCTGTTCCGGGCCTTTCGTCATCACAAGAGGGACGGGCCTCGCACGCCAGCACGAGAAGAGACGCACTCGAACGCTCGGGTGCGGACGGTTCCCGTACCGTGACCGTACGAAGCGGAACACGTCATTTCGTGGAGGTGCCGACGCTCTCCTCCGCCGTGGCGTTGCCTTCCTCCATCAGCAGGACGACGCCTCCGTGGTGGCCCTCGAAGGGCGAGCAGACCACGTAGCACGTGATGCGGCGGCCGATGCGGTTCACCGCGGACACCGAGACCGGGCCGGTGCGCTTGCGGCTGTCGAGGCACTTCTGGACCGCGGGCCGCAGCTCCTCGGTGGGCAGCCCGAAGTCGAGTCCGAAGAACAGCTCGTCCATGACCTCGTCCCGGCGCAGCCCCCACAGCTCGGCCGCGCCCCGGTTCCAGCTCTTGACCTTGGTGTCCGCGTCCAGGACCACCACGCCGGCCGCGATGCTGCTCATCACGCCTTCGAGGAAGGCACGGACCTCGTCCAGCTCCTCGGTGCGGATCCGCATCTCCTCGTTCATGGTCTCCAGTTCCTCATTGCCGGACTGGAGTTCCTCGTTCGTCGTCTCCAATTCCTCGTTCGTGGACTGGAGTTCCTCGTTCGTGGTCTCCAGCTCCTCGATGCTGGACTGGAGTTCCTCGTTCGTCGTCTCCAGCTCCTCGTTCGTGGACTGGAGTTCCTCGTACGCCGTCTCCAGCTCTTCCCGGACGCGCTTGACCTCGGACTTGAGCTGGGTGGGGACCGTGACGTCGGAGAAGCTGATGACGGTGCCCGCCGGTAGTCCGTTGGATCCGGTGAGCGGCTGGATCAGGATGTCGACGTACTGGAGGTCGTCGCCGACGCGGCGCTCCACGCTGTTGACGCGCAGCGTTCTGCGCTCGTGCGTGGACTGCTCGATCAGCGAGCGCAGCTCGACGGGCCGGTAGGAGATCTCCAGGTCCTGGAAGGGCCGGCCGCAGTCGTTGGTGGTGAGGCCGAACTGCACGCGCGCCTGGCTGTTGATCAGTGTCACCGAGCCTTCGGTGTCGACGGCGACCGCGGGCACCGGCAGGGCGTCCAGGATGAGGTCGCGCATCTGGCGGTTGCGCGCCGCCGAGCGCGGTTCGAACGCGACGCCCGCCCGGACCTTCAGCGGGGCGGGGTGGTAGGGCGGCCCGGAGCCCCCGGGGCGGCGCCGGAAGAGGCGCTGGCGCATGTTGACGACCTGGAAGCGGTCGGCGTCGTTCAGGAGCATCTCGGCCTTGCCGAGGAAGAGGAAGCCGCCGTCGCGCAGCGCGAAGTGGAAGCGGTCGATGATCTGCGTCTGCGCCTCGACGTTGAAGTACATCAGGGTGTTGCGGCACACCAGCAGGTCGAGCCGGGAGATGGGGGCGTCCCGGGTCACGTCGTGCCGCCCGAAGATCACCCGGCGCCGCAGATCGGGCCGGAAGCTGTACTGCGCGCCGTTCTGCTCGAAGTACTTGTCGCGCAGGTCCACCGGCAGGGCCTCCAGGCTCTTGGCGGTGTACAGCGCGGTGCGGGCCTCGCGCAGGGCCTCCTCGTCGACGTCCGTCGCGTAGATCTTGACGCGGTTCAGGCTCTCCTCGATGCCGAGCGCCTCGGCGAACATGATCGCCAGTGAGTACGCCTCCTCACCGCTGGAGCAGCCCGCGCTCCACACCCTGATCTCGTCGTCGGCCCCGGCCGCGGCGAGCAGCTCGGGCAGGACCTCGCGCTGCAGATACGTCCAGGCGTCCGGGTCGCGGAACATCGAGGTGACGTTGATCAGGATGGTGTTGAAGAGCGCGCCGAACTCGTCCGCGCTGGCCTCAAGGCGGTCGCGGTAGTCCGCGTACGAGGAGACTCCGGCGTCCGTCATCCGCTTGCGGATGCGCCGGCCAAGAGAGGAGCGCTTGTATCCGGTGAAGTCGAAGCCACGGGCGTCCCTCAGAAACCCGAGGAGGTCCTCCAGCTCCTCGTCGGTCTCGGAGTCGTGTGTTTCGCCCATCAGTGCCTCTTGGTCTCGACAAGTCCGCGGATCACCGCGGCGATCTCCTCAAGGGGTAGCACGAAGTCCACTGCTCCTGTACCCAGGGCCGTCTGGGGCATGCTCTTGAACTCCGCCGACTGCGGGTCCTGCACGATCACCGTACCGCCGCGGGACTTCACCGCGTCCACGCCCATGGCGCCGTCGACACCCGTCCCGGTCAGCACGGCGGCGATGGCCCGCGGCCCGTACGCGCCCGCCACCGACTCGAACAACAGGTCCGCGGAGGGGCGCACGAAATGGACGAGCGCGCTGCTCGACAGCGTCAGGACGCCGTCGGCAGCCACCAGCAGATGCCGGTCGGGCGGAGCGATGTAGACGGTGCCGGGCTCCGTCCGTTCGTCCTGCTCCGCGAGCTTCACGTTCAGCTCGGTACGGCGGCCGAGCACGTCGGCGATGACCGTGCGGTGGCGCCGGTCCAGGTGCTGGACGACCAGGAGGGGCACCGGCAGGTCCTCGCCGAGCTCGCCGAGCAGCACGCCCAGGGCGTGGATCCCTCCGGCCGACGACGCGATGGCCGCCACCGCGTAAGCATCCTCGCCGGAGGCCGCCGGGGGCTGATGAGCCGTCACAGGGAGGAGCCTAGCGAACCACCAGGGCCTTGGCAGGAAGGCGGGAACGGCGTCCGGCCGGGGCGGTGCCGCGCCCGCGCGCGTTACGCCAGGTGGCGCAACCGGGCGTGCGCCACCACGCCGCCCCCGTTGTCCTGTCGGACATGGGCTCCCACATAGACGGCCCGCAAGCAGCGGGCAGAACACGACGTGACGCACTGGGGATCGGTGTGGTCCTGCTCGCCTCAGGAGCGCTCGGCATGGCGGGCACCCCGCCGGACGACGTCGTGGACCGCGACGACCCCACCGATCCTGACGCCACTACCACCGACCCCACCGGCATCGACGACATCGCCGACCCCACCGACATCGCTGACATCGACGGTCCCGAGGGCTCCGACGGCCTCGGGGATCCGGACGACGTCATGGGCTTCGACGGCGCCGCGGACCCGCACGAGGACTGCGTGGTCGGCTACGACCCGCACTTCGAGGACGACCTGGCGGCGGCCGACGCCGCGGTCCCCGAGGTCCGCGCGCTCACGGGCCCGCCACGCCGCTTCGCACGCCCGCTGCGCCGCCGCTTCCGCGTGAGCGCCCGCTACGGCATCCGCGGCAACTGGCTCGCGGGCCACCACACCGGCATCGACCTGGCCGTGCCCCGGGGCACCCCGGTGTACGCCGTCGGCTCGGGCGTGGTCGTGCTCGCCCGCTGGTCGGGGGCGTACGGCAAGGCCGTCACGGTCCGGATGCCGGACGGCCACTACGCGCTGTACGCGCATCTGAACCGCATCTCCGTGCGGCAGGGGGCGCGCATCCGCACCGGCACCCGCATCGGCAGCAGCGGCAGCACGGGCCGCGCCACGGGCCCCCACCTCCACCTGGAGATCCGGTCCCGGCGCGGCTACGGCTCGGACATCAGCCCGGTCGGCTATCTGGCCCGGCGCGGGGTCCGGCTCACCTAGCGCGCGGCCCGGCGCGTGCTCAGGTCTGTACGGCGGGGACGAGCTGGGTCACCGGCTGCACCAGGTCGGTGATCTGGTGCAGCTCGTTCAGCCGGTGGAGGCCGCCGAGCTGGCTGGACACCGTCGGCACGGCGTCGTGCTGCGCCTCGGGCAGCGGCATGCGGCCCAGCTCGTCGATGGTGGCCATCGGCGAGATCTCCTTGGGCTGCTGGGCGCCGGTGGACGCGTGGGCGGCGGGTGCCACGAGCGCCGCCGCACCGGCGGCGAGGGACACGGCGGCCAGAATTCGTCGCGCTGAAGTCATGCCCTCAGCAACGGCGGAGCCGCCCGCGGGACACGGGCACGCGCCGCATTCCGCCCACCGCTGGCACTAATGGCCTACAGAAGTACTGCTCGAATCGCCGCACCTGTTCGATCTCCCGAAGATCATCGACGAATTCGCGCCGTTACTTCACATCAGAGCGGCGCGTTAGAACAATCGCGGCCACACCCACGCGGCCGTGCTTTCCAATTCGAAGGAGAACGTGATGTCTCGCATCGCGAAGGCAGCCGCCCTTACGCTCGGCGCGGGTGCCGTCGTGCTGGGTGGCGCCGGACTCGCCTCGGCCGACGCCGGCGCGCACGGCGAAGCCAAGGGTTCCCCCGGTGTCCTCTCGGGCAACCTGATCCAGATTCCGGTCCACGTCCCGGTCAACGTCTGCGGCAACACCATCGACGCGGCCGGTCTGCTGAACCCGGCGTTCGGCAACACCTGCGTCAACAACGGCGGCACCGGCGGCGAGGGCGGCTACGGCCACTGAGCACGCCACCAAGGAGAAGCCCCCGGCGAGCATCTCGCCGGGGGCTTCCCGTTTCCCGCGTACGGTTCCCCGTACCGATTTCCGGTACCGATTCCCCCGTACCGGTTATCCCGTACTGGTTCTCCCGTACCGGTTCACACGTACTGGTTCACACGTAGCGATAGATCCGCTCGTGGTCGAGCAGGTCGCCCGGGGTGGTGCGCCACGGCGGCATCGGCTCGTTGCGGGCGACGACGCGGCCGTGCCCCGGCTCGCCGAGGCCCGGCGGGTGCTCCGGCAGGAACCGCGCGCCCCTGCGGTGCTCCCGTTCCCAGCGGCTCCACAGCAGGTCCACGAACGCGTGGTTCAGCCAGAACACCGGGTCGTTCACGGAGCCGCCGCCCAGCATGTGTCCGCCGACCCAGCGGTGCACACGGTTGTGGTTGCGCCACCGCGCGGTGCCGACGCCGGACGTCCAGCCCTCCAGCTTGTTGCGGAAGCCGCCGTCCGCCCGTGAGTCCCAGGGCGGGACGTCGTACCGGGTGTCCTTCATGGCCCACTCCACGTCGGCGGGCGTGGGCAGGTCGATGGGGTTCGAGGGGTTGCCGAACGCACGGGTGAGGAAGTCGCCGTCGGTGACGCTCTCCTTGATCCGCCAGTGACCGTTGCGCCGGGCGAACGGGCCGGTGAGCACCTGCCGGTCGCCCTCGCGCCCGTTGCCGCCCAGGAAGTCCTCGCCCCACAGGGAAGCGGCCGGGGAGCGGTCCCGCGTCCAGTCCCAGTACGGGACCGTGACCGTGTCGTCGACGCGCTGCAGGGCCTCCTCGAAGTCGAGCAGGAAGCGCCGGTGCCAGGGCAGGAACGTGGGCGTCATATGGGCGACCCGGAGCCGCTCCTCGCCGTCCGCCACGTAGAAGTCGATGTGCGTGCGCACGAACTCGTCGTACTCGCCCCGGCGCTTCAGGCTCAGTACGGCGTCCACGAATCTGCGCCGCTCGGCCCCGGTCAGCCGGTTCTGGTTCTTGCGTGTGTAGGCCACGCGCGCCCCCTTCGCCATCCCGAGCGCCCCGTGCGGTCGGGGCCCGTCAGTGGGTGTGACCGCTCAGCCGCGCCGTCACCCCGAGCTCGTCCACGGCCCCGCGGGCGGCCGCGAGCGGGGTCGCGTACGACCCGTAGTGGTCGACCATGGTCAGGTAGGTGCCGTCGGCGCGGCGCATGAGGCCGAGCCGCCGGCCGTCGACCGTGACGCGCCACCGGTCCCGGCCCGCGCCCCGCTCGCCCAGGACCGGGTCGCCCTGGATGCGCCGCCCCCGGTACATCTCGTCGAACGAGCCCTCGTCCGCGGCGCCCGGCGGGGTGGCCCGCGCCCCGCTCGCCCGCATCACCCCCACGGCGGCGAGCGTGGCCGCGGCCGCGACGCCCAGCAGGTGGCGCCGCCCGAGGCGGTGGGTCAGTGGCGTACCGGGCGCTGCGCTCATGTGCTCCCTCTTCCGCGGCCATGTGCTGCTGGACCTCTAACCGCCCGACCCCCACGGTCCGTTACGGGCCTGACCGTCGCGGGCCCGGTCGCACCGGCGTGGGGCCGCCCCGGCCACCGGTCCTGCGGGCGTCAGTTGAGGCCCAGGTCCGCGGCGGGCTGTGCGCTGAGCAGGGGCTGGTGCAGACCGCCGCCGGGCAGGGAGAGCGGCGGCAGGGCCGTGCCGTCGGCGCCCGGCGTGCCCAGCGGCGCCTCCAGGGTGGCGCCCGGCGTGAGGGCGTACACGTCGGAGCCGCGCGCCGACAGGTCCACGCTCTTCAGGCTGTCCTCGCCCATCACGTCCGTCAGCGGGGCCGTGATCTGTACGTCGGGCAGCGCGTTGCCGACCGGGATCTGCGGGACGGCACGCTCGGGCAGCAGCTTGCCCTCCACGTAACGGGGGCCTTCGAAGTCGCCGCCGGGCAGCGGCACCGGGAGGGTGCTGGTGACCTCGGGGGTGTGCAGGCCCAGGGAGTGCTTGACCCCGTCCAGCGGCACGGTCACGCCGGGGTGGTCCGCCGCGGCCGCGGTCGAGGCCGCACAGGCTGCCGCGGTGCAGGCGAGGGCCGTGGCGATGGCCCCCCTCGTGGTGTGCTTCATGGCTCGGATCCTTTCGCTCACGGCGACCACTCGGTTCGCACAGGCTCAACGAGCCCGCCCCGCGCACCAGCACAAACTTCGCCCGAGCAACCGAATACTCGCTTTAACGGATGATCCCCTGGACTGATCTCCTTGCCGGAGTTCCGCGGTGTGCGGGGCCGGTCGAATTCACCGGGAAAGGCCCGTACGGCTTCGGCTTCGTATCCGGCTTCGGCTTCGGCTTCGGCTTCGGCTTCGGCTTCGGCTTCGGCTTCGGCTTCGGAGCGTGGATCCCACAGCCCCGCCCACCCCTCCGGATCCTTCCGGGACGGGGCCGTGGCGCTCCTTCAGCCGCGCAGCCGCTGCACCGGCAGCAGACAGTGCGTGGCGTTGGTCAGGGTCTCCTCGTCACCCGCGAAGGACCTGAGGTTGTCCTCCGACACGGGTGCGCCGGGCGTACCCTCCGGCCACGCGCGCGTGGTCATGATGAAGTACGCGTGCCCGCGCTCCTGTACGGCGGCGAGCCACTCGGGCGGGACCACGCACTGGGCGTTGACGTGCGGCATGCTGACGACCGCCTGCCCCGCCTCGACCAGCAGGGTCACCGGCAGGCTGGGGTTGCGCGCGCCGTCGAGGAGCGGGCCGCCGACCGGCAGACCGGAGTTGTGCAGGAGCGCGCCGACCGCCTCCGCCGAGGCGTCCGGACCGCCCTCGGCGTCCCCCAGGGGATAGGCCATGAGAAAGGCCATGTCCTTTTCCTCCTCGGGGTGTTCACCGCTCCAGGCGATGACACCCAGGGTGCCCATGTCGGCCACACGGAAAGGACGCTGGTCGCTCGGTTTCGTGGTCATGGGCGAAACCGTAGCGACGCGCACGGCGGGGATTTCGCGCTTGTCACCTAAGTGGCCGAACGGCCGTTCCGCATCACACGAAGGGGGAGTCGGTCGAACGAGTGCGCTGGGGCAGGGCTCCCGAATGTGCTCTGCAGGCGAGCGGGCACGCGAAAGGCCGGCCCGCGGAAAGGGTTCCGCTGACCGGCCTTTGAGTACCGCGTTCGCCCGGAGTGCACCGGAGACGCCGGAAGCACCGAGATCACCGAAAGCGCCGGGCGCTGCCCCATGGCGTCGAGCCGGGACGCGACGTGCTGTGGGCGAACGTCAGTTGTTCGCGCCGCTGTTGCCGAACGCCGGGTTCAGGGCGCCGATCAGGTTCGCGGTGTTGCCCACGACGTTGACCGGGACGTTCACCGGGATCTGGCCGATGTTGCCCGAGCCGACACCCGGGGAGTGCGCGGCGTCAGCGGCGGCGTCGGCGTCGGCGAAAGCGGTCCCCGACGCGGCGCCCGCGGCCATACCGGCGGCGGCGAGGGCGAGAGCGGCCTTCTTGGCAGTGTTCATCATCAAACCTTCCCTTAGGGTTTGGCTGAAGCCTAGGGGCGGAATTCAGGGGATTCCTGGAATAACACGCCCAAGCAATTTCGGTTTCCCGTTCGGCTCAGCCCACCCGAAGGGAACCGGGAATTCGGGCGACTAGTTGGCGAGCGGCAGGCCGCCGAGCAGCTGCGTCGGGCCGCCGCTCGCGTTCAGCCCGTCCGTGGCCTGCTTGACGGTGTTGACGACCGAGTTCTTGTTCTCGGTGTCCAGCATGTTCGTGTTCAGCGGCGCCGCGTCCAGGGTCGACTGGCTGAGCAGCGTGTCCAGGCCGCCGTTCAGGCTGGTGGGCGTCAGGTCGTTGGCGAAAGCGGGCGCGGCGGCACCGGCGATCGCCATCGATCCAGCGAGGACAGCGGCAGCCTTCAGGGGCTTCATCGTGTTCCTTTCTTGGTAACTCTTGTCACCGTTGGCCGGGTCACCAATGGGCTTCACTGCTCAGGCAATTACTTCTGCCTGTCGTCTCTCTCACCGGTCCTAACGAGCGGAACTCGGCACGGAAACCCCTGAAACTCAAACTTCCCGGAACCCACTCGATGGAAGGGAACCCGCATTCTTCTCATATCAACTGGACTACGCACACACGAAGTTGACGAACTCATGACGGGGCGTGCATGACGAGACCCGCCGCACCGGAACGTGCCGGTGGGGCGGGTCTCGTCATGCACGCCCCGGAAGGGACGCGTGCTTTCCCGGTCCGCTCGCTTCCCCGGCTACTCCTCCAACGGGAGCGGTACGGGCAGCTTGGGCAGCGGCAGGGCGTCCGTCGGCAGCTTGGGGAGAGCGGGCAGGCCCGGCAGGTTCGGGATCGGCAGACCGCCGCTGAGCACCGTGGCGACGACCACGTTGACCAGGCCGGTGACGACGCTGGTGACGGCCGGGACGACCTGGGTCGGGTCGCCGCTCGTGACGGCCTTGAGCAGGGTGTCCACCGCGGTCTGGAGCGCCTTCAGGGCGTCGTCCTTGACGTCGAGGGGAACCTGCGCGGCCTGCGGGCCGCCCAGCGGCAGCTTCGGCAGCGCGGCGGGGAGCTGCGGCACGGCGGGGGCCGGCGGGACGGCGGGGGCGGCCGGCGTCTGGGGCACGGCGGGGGCGGCCGGGGCCTGGGGGACGGCGGGCAGGGCGGCGGGCGGGGCGACCGGCGCTCCTGCGGTGATCTTGGCGATGGCTTCCTTGACCGCGTCGACGAGCTTGGTGGCGTCGGCGACGGGCAGCTGGCCGTTGTCGGCCTTGAGCGCGGCTTCGAGAAGGTCGGTGACGGGGGTGAGGACAGAGCCCAGGTCCCCCAGCGCCGTCACCTGGCCGAGCAGGGCGTCCGCCCCGGGGACGGGGGCCTTCACGGCGGTGGCTTCCTGGCGGGCCTCCGCCTGCATGGCTATGGCCGGTCCGGCCGTGCCGAGGAGAAGCGCCGCGCAGAGCGTGGTGGTCGCGATACGCCGTGCGGGTAGAGCACGCATAGGTCGTTCCCTTTCGGTGGTCCGTCGGATCTTGTGCTCACCGTGAAAGGGAGGCTCGCCCTCCGCAACCGAGCGGGCGCGCCGCGTCACATGCCCCTGCGGGTCAACTGGACGTTTACGCAGGTCGGAAGCGGAAGTGCGGGGCGGCTCTTGGGCGTTGCGGCTACCCGCCATTCGAGTACGCGCCGGAGGGCGCGACACGCCGACGATGCGGGGCCGACACGCCGGAACGGCCACCTCCGCCGCTCACCCGGACGCGGCACGGGGCGCGGGCGTCGCCGGCGCATGGAAACGGCCGCCCCACAGGCTGCGGGGCGGCCGTACCGAAGAAGGCGTCAGCTCAGTCGTTGACGCAGGTGTTGCCGAACGCCGGGTTCAGCAGGCCGATCACGTTGATCGTGTTGCCGCAGACGTTCACGGGCACGTGCACCGGAACCTGGATGACGTTGCCGGAGACGACACCGGGGGAGTTGGTGGCGGCACCCTGCGCGCCGCTGTCGGCGGCGGCGACACCGGCGCCACCGGCCACGGCGGCGGCCGCGACGGCGGAGAGGGCGAGAGCCTTGGTGGTACGCGACATGGAGAGTTGCTCCTTGGTCAAATGACGCTTGTGCCGTGCGGGATGCCCGGCGCGTGGATCAACGGCCATGCCTGACGGTCGGTTGTGCCCCGGACGGGTGATGGATGGGGCGAGCCATTTCGGTGACAGCCGTGTCACCGTGTTGCCTCGCCGTGTTACTCACACCGGCGGCTCACGTCCACGAACCCTCTCCAGCCAGCGAATTGACCACCCGCTTCACAGTTTCGACACACGCGGCCGGGTCACGGAGAAGGCTCTTGGCTCCCGCTACAGTTGCGCTTCCTCTTGAGGAATTTCAGCCATAGATGTGCTCATGCCACAAATGTGCATATTCACCCGGTTAGCCCCGCCTTCGCCCCCGCACTCCCCCTCACGCCCGCCTCCGTGCTCCAGCGTTTCTCCGCTCCTCCCACTCCGGAAGGCCAACGCCGTCATGTGCCACTCCCCGGGCCCGCGTCGCGTCCTCGCCGTCCCGCTGCCGTGCACCGCGTTCCCGCTGGTGTCCGGGCACGCGGCGGCCGCGCCACCCGGTGGCGGGGAGAAACACGGTGGGTCGGCAAAGAGGTATCACGCGCCGCGCCGCACAGCGGTCGTACGCGCCGCCGCCCCCGCGATCACCTACCGCCGGGCGGTCACCCGGACGGCCGCACCGGGCCGCCGCCGCCTCGCCGGGGCCCGTTCCGCCATCGGACCCCGCCCCCTCGGGGGCCCTCGCCCCTCCGGGCCGCGCGGCACCCTCCGGGCCGGGACCACCGCGGCCGTCGACGCGCGGCGGTAACGCACCTTGCCTCGCACCCACCCAGAGGAATCGCGCATGCCGCAGCCGTCGGTCCTCCCTCCCCCGCGTGTCCTGCACGTCAGCCAGCCCGTGGACGGCGGCGTGGCGCGCGTGGTCCTGGACCTCGTCGAGGCCCAGCGCGCCGCGGGCCTCGACGTCCATGTGGCCTGCCCGGGAGGCGTGCTCGCGGGCGGCAGCGGGCACGCCTGGGCGGCGAGCCGCTCCCCCGGGCCCTCGCTGTGGTCCGAGGTCCGCGAGCTCGACCGCGTCGTGACCCTCGTACGTCCCGACCTCGTGCACGCCCACAGCGCCAAGGCGGGCCTCGCCGTGCGGCTCGCCGTGCGCGGGCGCGTGCCCACCGTCTTCCAGCCGCACGCCTGGTCGTTCGAGGCCGTCGGCGGGGTGACGGCGGTGCTCGCCCGCGCCTGGGAGAGGCACGGCGCGCGCTGGACGGCCCGGCTCGTGTGCGTCAGCGAGGCCGAGCGGCACACCGGGCTGCGCGCGGGCGTCGGCGGCACCGCCCGGGTCGTCCCCAACGGCATCGCCGTCGACCGGTTCCCGCCCCGGAGCAGGGAGGCGAGCCGGGCCGAACTGCCGCTGCCCCCGGCCCGCGACGCCGCGACGCCGCTGGTGGTGTGCGTGGGGCGGCTGTGCCGCCAGAAGGGGCAGGACGTGCTGCTCCGGGCCTGGGCTGCCGTCACCGCGGCGCTGCCCGCCGCCCGCCTCGCCCTCGTCGGCGACGGGCCGGACGCCGAGGCCCTGCGGGGGCGCGCCGACGGCTCGGTCCTCTTCGCCGGTGCGGTGCCGGACGCGGCGCCCTGGTACCGCGCGGCCGACGTGGTCGTCCAGCCGTCGCGCTGGGAGGGCATGGCGCTGGCCCCGCTGGAGGCCATGGCGTGCGGCAGGACCGTCGTGGTCACCGAGGTGAACGGCGCGCGCGAGAGCCTGCCGCCCGACCTCGTGCCCCATGCCCTGGTGCCGCCGGAGGACCCGGACGCCCTGGCCCGCGCGCTCATCGCCCTCCTCGGGGACCGGGCGCTGCGCGACCGGCTCGGGGACCGGGCGCGCCGCCACGTACTCGACCACCACGACGTGCGGCACACCGCCCGCGCGATCGAGGAGGTCTACCGCGAACTGCTCGGCACGGCACCCCCCACGTACGCGGCCGCCACGAAGGACAGGGAGTGCACCAACCCGTGAGTGCGGAACGAACCGTCGTCACCTCGTCAGGGGAGCTGAGACAGCACCAGCAGGACCCGGCCGCGGCCGTCGTCGTGGCGCCCCGGGAGGCGCTGGCCAAGCGCGTCGGGCACGGCCCGTGGCGGCCCGCGCGCCGACGGCGCGTCGCCTGGCCGCTGCTGGCCGTCGACGGGGCCGCGGCGGCACTCGGTGTGTGCGCGTACGCCGTGTCCGATGCCGCCGGGTCCCGGCCCCTGCCGGGGGCCGCGGCCGACTGGGCGGCGGCCGCTCCCTGGACCCTCGTCTCCTGGGCCGCCACGATGGCGCTGCTCACCACGGCCGTCGTCGCGCTGCACGCCCACGGCGGTCTGTACCGGCCCGCGCGGATGCCCGGCGCGCTCGACGAACTGCCCTCGCTCGGCGGGCGCGTGGCGGTCGCCTGGTGCGTGACGGCCACGTGCGCGGCCTCCCTGTCCGGCCTTCCCGTCCTGCCGTCGCTCGCCCCGCTCGCCTCCCCGTCGCCCGTCCCGCTCGTGACGGCGTGCGCGGCCCACTGCGCGCTGAGCACGGTCGGCCGGGCCCTGGTGTACGCGCGGTTGCGCGGGGCGCTCGCGCGCGGGCCGCGGCCCGTGCTCGTCCTCGGCCACGGCCCCCGCGCCCGCGCGGTCGCCACCGCGCTGCTGCGCCAGCCCCGGTGCGGGATGCGCCCGGTCGGTGTCGTCTGCGACCCCGCCGACCTCGCCGCCCAGGGCCAGGAGACGGCACCGGGCCTGCCGGTGCTCGCCACCCTGGACGAACTCCAGCGCGCCGCCATCCAGAACGACGTCCGCACCGTGCTGATCGCCACCGGCCGTACGGACTCCCGCGAGCACTGGCTGCCCGCCCTGCGCGCCCTCGGCTGCGACCTGTGGGAGCTCGCCCCGGTGCCGGCCCCCGCGGGGCACCAGCACGTGGCCGGGTTCCCGTGCCGCCCGCTGCCGCCCGGCGGTCCGCTCCGCACCAGCCTGCGCAAGCGCGCCCTGGACGTGCTGGTGTCGGCCGCGCTCCTCGTTCTCGCCGCGCCGGTCCTGCTGGTGTGCGCGGCGCTCCTGCGCGGCCTGGAAGGCCCCGGCATCGTGTTCCGCCAGGAGCGCGTCGGCAAGGGCGGCCGTCCGTTCACCCTGCTGAAGTTCCGCACCCACCGGCCCGCCGACCCGCAGGAGGCCGCGACCCGGTGGAGCGTCGCCGACGAGCACCGGATGAGCGCGTACTGCCGCTTCCTGCGCCGCACCTCCCTCGACGAGCTGCCGCAGCTGTGGAACGTGCTGCGCGGCGACATGAGCCTGGTCGGGCCGCGCCCCGAACGCCCTTATTTCGTGGCCCAGTTCAGCCAGAAGTACCCCGACTACGCGCTCCGCCACCGCATGCCCACCGGCATCACCGGGCTCGCCCAGATCCACGGCCTGCGCGGAGACACCTCCATCGAGGACCGGTGCCGCTTCGACAACGCGTACATCGACAGCTGGTCGTTCTGGCAGGACCTGTGCATCCTGCTGCGCACGGTGGGCTGTCTCGTACGACACTCGGGGAGTTGACCCACGGTGCCCGTCGCTGATCACGCGCTGGCGCCGCCGCCCGCGTCGGTCCCCGCGCCGCCGTACCTCGCCGCACTGGTGCCCGCCGTGCGGCGGGCCGCGCCCGTGCTGCCGATCGTCGCCGTGGTGGCGCTGCTCGCGCTTCCGGTGCCCGCGGGGGCCTCCGGCGACGGACCGCAGATCACGGTCGCCGACGTGGCCTCCGGGCTCGTCGTGGCGCTGTGCGTCCTGACCGCCGCACGTTCCGCGCGGCGCCCGCTGACCCGGACCGCCGCGCTCCTGTTCGGCCTGCCCGTGGTCGGCGTCACCGCCGCCGCGTGCGCCGCGCCGACCGGCGGCGCCGCGCTGGCCGGGGCGGCCCGCTACCTCCAGGTCTTCGTCCTGGTGCCGCTCGCCGTCCTCGCGCTGCTCCGGGACGGCCGTGACGTACGCCTGGTGGCCTGGTCGTTCGTCGGGCTCGCCGGGTGGCAGGGCGCGCTCGGCGTGCACCAGTACGTCACCGGGACCGGCGCCTCGTACATGGGCGAGGACATCCGCGCGGTCGGCACGTTCGGGCCGACCGACGTCATGGGGATGGCCACCGTCGTGTCGTTCGGTGTGGTCTGCGCCCTCGCCCTCGCCTTCCGCGACGGCGCGCCCCGGCAGCGCGCCACCGCGGTCACCTGCGCGGTGCTGCTGCTCGTCCCGCTCGCCCTGTCCTTCAGCCGGGGCGCGTGGATCGCCACGGCCGCGGCCTGCGGCGTGGTCCTGGTGCTCGCCGGGGTGCGGCGGGCGCTGCGCGTGCTGCTCGCCGCGACCGCCGCGGCCGTGGTCCTCGTCGGCGGCTTCGGGGTGGGCTCGCAGATGTTGCAGCAGCGCCTCGGCAGCATCACCGAGGTCGCCGACGCGCCCGACCAGTCGGTCACCGACCGGTACACGATGTGGGCCGCTTCGCTCGACATGTGGCGCGAGCGCCCGGTCACCGGCGTGGGCCTCAAGGGCTTCCCCGAGTACCGCGACAGCCACGCCTCCGTCGCGCTCTCCTCCGGCAGCGACACCGCGGGCGCGGGCCACGGCTTCGCCCGCCAGCCGCTCCTGTCCCCGCACAACATGTACTTGCTGATCCTCAGCGAACAGGGGCTGCTCGGCCTGTGCGCCCTCGCGGGCTGCTGGGCGGGACTCCTGGCCTGCGGGCTGCGGCGCTGGGCCCGCACGCGTGCGCCGTCCGCGGCCGCGCCCGGCGACCGCCTCGACTGCGCGCTCCTGGCCTGCGGCCTCCTCGTGTGGCAGCTGGTCGACTTCCTGTACGCCGACATCGGCGGGCCCTCCACGGTCCTCACGGCCATCGTCCTCGGGGTCGCGGCCTGGTGGGGGGTCGGCGACCACATGCGGCGGCAGGAGGTGCCGACACCATGATCACGGCCTCCGGGGGCGGGGACACGGGAGCGCTGCGGCCTCCCGGGGAGGCACCCGTCGACGTACGACCGCACGAGGGGCCCGCCGGGGAGCGGGCCGACGGTCGGCAGGCAGTGCCCGCCGCCCCCGACGGCCGGGGGAAGGCTCCCGCTGACGCCGGGTCCGCCTCCGCCGCTGCCGAGCCCGCGCGGGGCGGGCGGTTCCTCGCCAAGGCCGCGCTCGTCACCGCCGCGCTGTCCGTCGCCGGGTCGCTGCTCGGGCTCGCCCGGGACCAGGCGCTCGCGCACTTCTTCGGCGCCGGGACCGACACCGACGCCTTCCTGGTGGCCTGGACCGTGCCGGAGATGGCGGCGACGCTCCTCATCGAGGACGGCCTGGCCTTCTTCCTCGTACCGGCGTTCAGTCTGGCCCTCGCCCAGCGCGGGCGCGGCGCCGGACGCGACCCCGTGCGGGCCCTCGTCACCGCCTCGCTGCCCCGGATGTGCCTGTGCTTCACGGCCGCCGCCCTGGCCCTCGCCCTCGCGGCGCCCTGGGTGGTGGCGGCCCTGGCCCCCGGCCTGCCGGACCAGCGGCTCGCCGTGGACTGTACGAGGCTGACGGCGACCTGCGCCTTCTCGTTCGGCCTCGCGGGCTACTGCAGCGCCGCCCTCCGCGCCCATCAGCGCTACACCGTTCCCGCCCTGATCTACGTCGTCTACAACGCGGCCATCATCGCCACGCTCGCCCTGCTCGCGGCGCGGTGGGGGGTCCGGGCGGCGGCGGCCGGGGTCGCGCTGGGCGGTGCGCTGATGGTGGTCGCGCAAGTTCCCTCGCTGTGGCGGCAGTTGCGGCGCGACTGCGGCACGGACACCGCCCGGACGCTCACCGGGCCGACGTCGTCCCGGCTGCGGACCACGGTCATCTGGACCGTGCTGCTCTTCGCGCTGTGCCGCCAGTCGCAGGTCCTCATCGAGCGCTTCCTGGCGTCGTCGCTGCCCGGCGGCGCCATCTCGCATCTGAACTACGCGCAGAAGGTCGCGCAGATGCCGATGGCCCTGGCCCTGATGCTGTGCACCGTCACGTTCCCCGTCCTGGCCCGGTGGCAGGCCGAGGGGCAGACCCTCAAGGCACGGGACCGCGTGGAGCGGGACGTCGTGATGGCCGGGTGCGTGGTGCTGCTCGGCGCGGCCGCCGTGATCGCCGGGGCGCACCCGCTCATCCAACTCCTCTTCGAGCGCGGCGCGTTCACCCCCGAGGACACCGCCGCCACGGCCTCCGTCATGCGCGTGTACTCCCTGGGGCTGCTCGGCCACACCCTCGTCGGCGCCCTTGCCCGCTCCTACTTCGCGGGGGGCCGCGTCACCTGGGCGCCCTTGACCGCGATGGGCCTCGGCATCGTCGCCACGGCGGGCCTCGGCGTACTGAGCGTCGGCACCTTCGGGGTGTACGGGATCGCCGCCGCCAACGCCATCGGCATCTCCCTCACGGCCACACTGCTGCTGCGCGGCATGGGCCCGCGCACCGTCCCCATCCGCATCCCCAAGGTCGTCGCGGAGCTCGCCGGGCTCGTCATCGCCGCCACCGTCGCCACGCTCCTGGGCGCGCTCTGCGCACGCTCCCTGACCGCACCGGTGCCCGCCCTGCTGGCCTGCGGTCCGACCGTGTTCCTGGCCTTCGTCCTCGTGGCCTGGTTCCTGCGCGTCGGCCCGCTGGTCTCCGCCGTCTCCGCCCTCGGCCCCGCCCTACGAAAGCTGGCTTCGCGTCATGACCGCTGACACCAGACCCGCCGCCCGCACCGCCTCCACACGGTCGTGGATCGCCATGTACCACTCCGTGGACCGCTGCCCCGACGACCCGTACCGGATCACCGTCACCCCCGAGCGCCTCGACGCCCACCTCGCCCGGCTGCGCCGCCGCGGCCTCACGGGGGTGTCCATGGCCGAGCTGCTGCGCGCCCGCGCCGAGGGCCGCGCGGACGGGCTCGTCGGCCTCACCTTCGACGACGGCTACCAGGACTTCGTGGACAACGCCCTGCCGCTGCTCCACCGTCACGGCTGCACCGCCACGCTCTTCGTCCTGCCCGGCCGCCTCGACGGCGACAACGCCTGGGACCCGCTGGGCCCGCGCAAGCCCCTCCTCGGCGCCGAGGGCATCCGCGCCGCGCACGACAGCGGCATGGAGGTCGCCTCGCACAGCCTGACCCATGTGGACCTCACCCGGGCCGACGACGAGCAGCTCCAGCACGAGATCGCGGGCAGCCGCAGCGCCCTCGTCCAGCTCATCGGCGCCCCCGTGGACGGCTTCTGCTATCCGTACGGGTACGTCGACGCCCGGGTCCGGGACGCGGTCCGCGCGGCCGGGTACCGCTACGCCTGCGCCATCGACTCCGGCCCGCTCACCGGGGACTTCGCCCTGCCGCGCGTCCACATCGGACAGCAGGACATCGGCGTACGGCTGTGGCTGAAGGAGCGCCTGAACAAGGCGCGGGGGAGGACACTGCCGACGGCGGGGAGCCCTTCGACGGGTGCGCCCTGCGGGCATGTTTCACGTGAAACAGCCACGCGTGCGCGTGTTTCACGTGAAACATCGGCGGGCGCGGCGGCCGACCCTCGCAGCACCTCGAACACGACGTCCGACCTTCGGGGCACCTCGAACACGGCAGCCGCGCCACCCAGGACGGTGAAACCGTGAGGGCCCTGCACGTCATCACCGGCCTCGGCATGGGCGGCGCGGAGCAGCAACTCCGTTTGATGCTGCGGCACTTGCCCGCCAGCTGCGACGTCGTCACGCTCACCAACCCCGGCTCCGTCGCCCGCCAGATCATGGCCGAGGGCACCCGCGTCACCCACCTCGGCATGTCGGGCAATCGCGATCTGTCCGCCCTGCCCCGGCTCACCAAGCTGATCCGCGCCGGGCACTACGACGTGGTCCACACCCATCTGTACCGGGCCTGTCTGTACGGCCGGATCGCCGCCCGCCTCGCGGGCGTTCGCGCGGTGGTGGCCACCGAGCACTCGCTGGGCGAGTCCCAGATGGAGGGGCGGCCCCTGACGAGCGGCGTACGCGCCTTGTACCTCGCCGGGGAGCGCCTCGGCCGCGTCACCGTCGCCGTGTCACCCGCGGTCGCCCGGCGTCTGCACCGGTGGGGAGTGCCCCGGCAGCGCATCAGCGTCGTACCGAACGGCATCGACGCGGATCGCTTCCGCTTCGACCCCGCCGCCCGCGCGATCACACGCCGCCGTCTGGACCTGCCGGAGGACGCCTACGTCGTCGGGGGAGTGGGCCGCCTCACGCCCGGCAAGCGCTTCGACGTCCTGCTGCGCGCCGTCGCCCAGCTCCCGGAGGACGTCCTGGCCGTGCTCGTCGGCACGGGACCACAGGAGGCCGAGCTGCGGGAGCTCGCCGAGCGGCTGCGGATCTCGGGCCGCGTGCGCTTCGCGGGGGAGGCCCGGCACGAGCCCGAAGCCACCCCGTCGGACGGTACCGACCTGCCCGCCCTCCTGTCGGCCATGGACGCGCTCGCCTCCCCCTCGCCCGAGGAGGCCTTCGGGCTCGCCCTCCTGGAGGGCCTGGCCAGCGGGCTTCCCGTGCTCTACGCCGACTGTCCGGCCATCGACGCCCGTCCCTGCGCCGAGCGCGGCCTCGCCATGCCCTGCCCGAGCGACCCGGACGCCCTCGCCCGCGCGCTGCACACCCTGCGCCCGCGCGGCACCGCGCCCCGCCCGGCACCGCCCGCCGCCCACCACTACAGCGTCGCCCGCAGCGCCGGGCAGCTGATGAACGTCTACGAGTCGGCCCTCTCCGGCTCGACCTCGGAGGTGACCTTCGATGCGTAACCCCTTCCCCGCCCGGTCCGGTGCCGCGCGCGCCCGTCTGGCCCGGCTGCCCCGCTGGTGGCCGCTGCCCGCCTGCGCGCTGCTCGGTGCCACCGCGGGCGGCGCGTACGGCGTCCTGCACACCCCGCAGTACGCGGCGACCAGCTACGTCATCGCCGTGCCGCAGGAGCGCGCGGACCCCTCGACGGCCATCGGCTACGCGCAGGCCTACGGCCGGGTCGCGACCCAGCTGGCCGTCCTCGGTGACGCCCAGGTCGCGGCGGGCATGTCGCCCACGCAGCTCAAGGACAGCGTGCGCGTGGCGACCTCGCCGGACGCGCCGATGATCGCCATCACCGCGTCCTCGGCCCACCCGGGCGAGGCCGCACTCACCGCCAACGCCGTGGCGCGCTCCCTCACGGTCAGCGCCAACCACACCAAGAAGAGCACCCAGATCAAGTTGCTCCCGTTCTCGCGCGCGCTGAAGCCCACCGCGCCCTCGTCGGTGTCCACGCCGGTGAGCGCCCTGGTCGGCACCAGCGCGGGCGGCCTCCTCGGCGGTCTCGCCCTCCTCGTCAGGCCCCGGCGCCCCGCCGCGCGGGCGGGCACGGCCGCCGTGCCCGCGCCGACTCCGGTCCTGGCCGGGGACGCGGTGTGACGGCGACGGCCGGCCGGATGGCGGTCGAACTCTGCGTACGGGAGGAGGAGTTCGAGCGCCTGGGCGCGCCCTGGGGGCGGCTCTACCGGGCCTGCCACGCGGCGACGCCGTTCCAGAGCCACGCCTGGCTGTCCTCCTGGTGGCAGTCGTACGGCACCCGGGGGCGGCTGCGGGTCCTGCTGGTACGGGACGGCGAGGAGCTGGTCGCGGCGGCGCCCCTCATGCGGGCCCGCGGCCCGCTGCCCGTGCTGACCCCGCTGGGCGGCGCCATCTCCGACTTCACCGACGTACTGCTCGACGAAACGGCCGCCGACGAGGGCCTGCACGCCCTGACCGAGGGCCTCGCGGGCCTGGCGCGCGGCGCCCTGCTCGACTTCCGCGAGGTCCGCCCGGGCGGCTGTGTGGAACGCGTGCACGCGCGCTGGCGCGGGCCCCGGCACGTCGTGGACGATTCGCCGTGCCTCGAGCTCCCCCCGCTGCCCATGGAGGAGCTGCTCGCCCGGCTGCCGACGCCCCGGGCCCAGCGCACCCGCGCCAAGCTGCGCAAACTCGCGAAGCTCGGCGTGGAGTCACACGTCGTCCCCGCGGAGGACGTACCGGAGTCCCTGGCGACGCTGCTGCGCCTGCACCAACTCCAGTGGGAGGGGCGGAAGGTGACCACCGAGCACCTGCGGCCGCGCTTCCGGGAGCATCTGATCCGCTCGGTGCGGCCCATGGTCGCCGCGGGCGAGGCGGTCGTCACCGAGTTCCGCCTGGACGGCGAGGTGATGGCCGCGGATCTGACCCTCCTGTCCGGCGGCCTGGCCGGGGGCTATCTGTACGGCGCCCATCCGCTGCTGCGGGAGCGCAAGGCGGACGTGGCGACCATGCTCCTGGACGCCTGCACCCGGCACACCGCGGGCGAACGGCCCCGCACGCTCAGCCTGTTGCGCGGCACCGAGCCCTACAAGCGGCACTGGCGCCCCGACCCGGTCGTCAACCGCCGCTATCTGCTGGCCGGTACCGGCACGGCCCCGCTGCTCGCCGCGGCCGCCGCCTCGGCGGCCGGGCGCCGCTGGGGCAAGCGGCTGCTCGACGCCCGGCGTGAGCGTCGCGGTGACGCGGCCCCCGAGTAGGTCCGCGCCACCGCGACCGACTGTGCGGTCCGCCTCAGCGGTCCCTGCGCCACCAGTCGAAGCGCAGGCACAGCTTGCCTCCCAGCCAGTACTCGACCCAGTCGCCGAGGTCCAGCGGGGAACACTCGGTCGGGGTCGGCTTCGGCTCGGTCGGCTTCGGCGGCGTGTCCCCGCGTCCGGTGAGGAGTTCGCGGTAGACCCGCGAGGACCGGGGGTTGGTGGAGCACTGCCACACGCCGTGCGGGCAGTAGTCGGTGATGGTGTTGTAGAGCGGCTGCTTGTCGTCCATCCAGGCCAGCATGCGACGCATGTACTCCGCGTTGTCCCCGTTGCGGAACAGACCCCATTCGGGATACGAGATGGCCTTCTTGTGCCGCGCCGCGAACTCGACGTGGTGCTGGAGCCCGTACGGCTCGCTCACCTGCTCGTCGAACGCCATGCCCCGCGGCTGGTCGTACGAGTCCATGCCGATGATGTCGACGACGTCGTCACCGGGATAGCACTCGGTCCAGGGAACGGCGTCCCGGCCGCGGCTCGGCGTGAAGTCGAACCTGAACTTCTGCCCGGGCACCGCGCGCATGGCCGTGACGATGCGCTTCCAGTACGCCTTCCAGGACTCCGGGTCGGGAGCGCACCGGTGCGTGTACGTGATGCCGTTCATCTCCCAGCCGAGCACGAGGACCGTGTCCGGCACCCCGAGGTCGACCAGGCGCCGCGCGAGCACCCGGTAGTGCTCGTCGAACTCGCCCGCCGCGCCCCGGCGCAGCAGCGAGCGCACCGCGTAGTCACCGACGCCCTCCTCGTTGCGGTCGAGCATCGGCACGTTCAGCACGAAGAGCCGGTCGTCCTTCTCCTTGCGCCAGTCCGCCCAGCTCTCCAGGAAGTCGGGCGCGCCCTCGATGTTGCTCCACCGGTCCCCCGGCAGGTACGTGTGCCCGACCCGCAGCTCCGCGCCGCCGAGCCACTCGCTGAGCTCCTTGATCCGGCGGGGGCCGCGCGAGCCGTAGTCGACGTACGCGCCGAAGGTGCTCGCTCCCGCGGGTTCGGCAGGCTCGGCAGGCTCGGCGGGCGACGGCACGGCGGGGGCGGCGGGCGGCCGGGGAGCGACCGGGCTCGCGGGCACAGGGGTGGCCGGGGTCGCCGGAGTCTCGGGGGTCGCCGGGGTCGCGGGGGTCGCCGGGGCGGCCGGCGCAGGCGTGGCGGGCGGGGGCGGGTCGTCGGCACGCCGGACGTCCACCGCGTATCCCGGCCCGGCGGCCAGCACGGCCGACATAATGACTCCGGCGGCGATAAAGACCGCGCGTTTACCGCGTCGATGACTGTGTCGGGTCCTCATGCCTGCTCCTCGATTCCGCCTCCGCTTACTGACGCTCAGTCATTTTTATGTTTATTGCGCCAATCGAGCTCCTAATCCTCCGCGCCGACAGATCGCCCCTTTGGGCGATCGGACAGTAAGGGCGAAAGTGCAGCGTCTGGATACACGCATCCCCGCGGTCCTGCTGCGGATCGACAGGAATTCCTTCCACCACGGAACGCTGGGCGCGGTGCGCTCCCTGGGGCGTGCGGGAGTGGAGGTGCACCTGGTCGCAGCCGACGCGCACAGCCCGGTGGCCCGCTCGCGCTATCTGCACCGGATGCACCCGCCGCCCGGGCCCGCCGCGCCCCCGGCGGAGGTGGCCGCCGCGCTGCTCCGCGTCGCCGCCACCCTGCGCGGGCCCGCCGTCCTGATCCCCCTGGACGACGCGGGCGCCCTGGCCGTCAGCGCCCTGCGGACCGAGCTGAGCGACCGGTTCCTGCTGCCCGCGATGGCACCCGGCACGGCGGAGAGCGTGGCGGACAAGGCGGCGCTCGCCGAGCTGTGCGCGGCCGCCGGAGTACCGCACCCGCGGACCGAGCTGCCGGACTCGGCGAGCCGGGCCGCTGCGGTCGCCCGCAGCCTCGGCCCGGCGACGGTGGCGAAGTGGAGCCGTCCCTGGTGTCTGCCCCGCGACGCGGGCCTGCACAGCACGGTGGTCGTCCGCTCCCCCGGCGAGGCCGCGGCCCTGTTCGAGCGCGGTGCGGAGGCGGGCAGCCCCCTGCTGCTCCAGGCCTTCGTGGCGGCGGGCGGCGGCAGCGACTGGTTCGTGCACGGGTACGTGGGCCGCGACGGCCGCGTGCACGGCGGCGGCACGGGGCGCAAGCTGCGCGCCTGGCCCCGCGCGGCGGGCATCACCGTGCGCGGCGAGTGGGTGCCCAACCCCGCCCTGGAGGCGCTCACCGCCCGGCTCATGACGACGGTCGGCTACCGGGGCGTCTTCGACCTCGACTTCCGCCAGGACGCCGCCACCGGCACGTACCACCTGCTCGACTTCAACCCGCGCCCCGGCGCCCAGTTCCGCCTCTTCGCCGACGGCGCCGAGCTCGACGTCGTACGCGCGCTGCACCTGGACCTGACGCACCGCCCCCTGTCCACGCCGCGCCCCCTGCCCGGCCGCACCTTCCTGGTGGAGAACTACGCCCCGCTGAGCGCGCTCCTCCCGCACCAGAGCACGGCGCGCGAGCTGGCCTGGCACGCCCCGGACGACCGCGCCCCCGGCACGGCCCTGCGCAGCCTGTGGGGCCGCAATGTCGCGCGGCGGCTGCGTGAACGCGTACGCGCGCGTGCCGTACCGGCGTCACGGACCGGCGTACGGGAACCGGAGCGGCTCGGGAGCTGAGCGGCCCGGACATGCGAAAAGCGTGGGGGGCCGACCCGGATCGGGTCGGCCCCCCAGGCTTCCCGTGGTGACCGTGCGGCTACGGCCGGGCCGTGGCGCGTCCGCGTCGGTAGAGGACCGCGCCGGCGCCGAGCAGTGCGGCGCTCGCCGCCGCGGCACCGAGCAGGCCGGGCTCGGCGCCCGTCCGCGCGAGCTGGGCCCGAGGGGCAGGGACGGTGTCGACCCGGGGCGCGGGCGGCACGGCAGGGGCCTCGTGCACCGGCACGGGGGCCTCGGGCGGCGTCACCGACCGGGGCGGAGCCTTCGGTTCCGGCGCCGTGGGCTCGGCGGGGCGGACCGGCGGCTTCCCGCGCGGCGGCATCGGCTGCTCCTGCGGCGGGGTGGGCGTCGAGTCCTCCTCGCAGCGGTTGCCGAAGACCGGGTTGAGGGCCGCGACGACGTCCACGGTGTTGCCGCAGAGGTTCAGCACGGGCTCCAGGGGGAGCTGACCGAGGTTGCCCGACAGGAGACCCGGCGAGTCCGAGGCCTCACCCGTGGCCGTGGCTCCCGAACCGGCGGGCCGGGGGGCCGGGGGCGGCGTCGTGACGGTGCGCTCGGCGACCGGCTCGGCCGCGGGGTGCTCGGCCGCGGGGCGCGCGGCGGGCTTGGGGGCGGCCTCCACCGCGGGCCTGGCCGCGTGCTTGGCGGCCGGGGGCTGCGTACGGGGGGACTCCTGCCGCGGGGCGGCGTGCCGGGGGGCCGCGTGCCGCGGGGACGTGTGCGGCCGGGACTCCTGCCGGGGGGACACCGGGGCGGGGTGCGCCGTCGCGCGCTGGCTGGAGCGGTCGGCGCGCTCGGTGTGGTCGGCACGCTCGGTGTGGTCGGCACGCTCGGTGTGGTCGGCACGCTCGGTGTGGTCCGCGCGGGCGGCGTGGCCCGCGCGGTCGTGCGCCTCCGAGCGCTCTCCGTAGCCGTGCGCCGCCGAGGGCTTCCGCGCCTTCGGGGTCGCAGCCGTCCGCCGCTCGTGGGCGGGCTTCTTCGCTTCCCCGGCGGGCTTCGACGCCGCGTGCGCGGGCTTCTCCCCGGCGGGATTCGCCACGTGGGCGGGCTTCTTCACCTCCCGGGCGGCGGTCGTCGCCTCACGCGCGGGCGTGGTCGTCTCGTGGGCGGGAGCCACCGGCTGCTGCTGCGCGCGGGCGGCGGCGACGCGCTCGGGGTGGGCCGACCGCCCTGTGTTCGCGCAGCTGTTGCCGGTCGCCGGGTTGAGGCCTGCCGCAGCATCGGCGGTGTTGCCGCAGACGTTCACCGGCACTTCCACCGGGGCCTGCACGCTGTTGCCCGACAGGAGGCCGGGAGAACCGTGGGCCGCTCCGCTCGCGTCAGCCGCGAGGGCGGAGGTGCCAGACAGAGACAGGATGCTCGACGCCGCGGCGGCGGAGAGCATTCCTTTACTGAGGGCCTGTCGCAATCTAGTGATCTTCCTCTGTGCGGTGGAGCCGGCCTTGGCACCGAGTGGTACGCCAAGGCCGGCGAAGGCGCAGCCTGAACAGCTGGGCTGGCTGCGTCAGTCGTTGACGCAGGTGTTGCCGAACGCCGGGTTCAGCAGCGCGATCAGGTCGACGCTGTTGCCGCACACGTTGACGGGAACGTGGACGGGAACCTGGATGACGTTGCCGGACAGCACGCCCGGGGAGCCGTGCGCGCCACCCTTGGCGTCGGCGTCGGCGAACGCCGGGGAAGCCACACCCAGAGCCAGAACCGCGCCCGCGACGATGGCAGCGCTCTTTTTGAGCTTCACAACATTTCCCTTCTGTCGGGTCACGCCTATACGGCGGTCGAAACCGGGCGGTCAATATTTGCTTCCCGCACCGTGACCTGAGTCCTGTTAACGAGTGGAACTGGGCGAGGAAACCGAGACGGTGACGCGATTCGGAATTTCACTCGATTGACTCAGCAGACCAAGAAGCCCTGAAGCAGGGAGAGTTGAACACGCCATGCGTGAAAGCCGGACCGAAGCGTCCGAAAGGATCGGAAGCCCAGCCCGCACGGCGCAGCCGCACAACACACGGGCACAGAAAAGGGCCGCCCGGGCCGCCACCCCCGAAAACGAGGTACGGGCGGCCCGGGCGACCCGGGAAAGCGCGGTGCGATCAGCCGTTCTTCACACCGTTGCCGGACAGCGCGGAGATGTCGTCCAGGATGTGCGACAGCGGCTCGTCGCCCTTGGCCTGCGTCGAGTTCTCGACACACTGCTGGTTCTGCGGGGCGGACAGGATCGGGATGTCCTGGACGGCGACCGGGACCAGGCCGACGATCGAGCCCACGTTGGCCTTGATCGGCACGCCCGCACACAGCTTGTTCAGCGAGCCCTGGACGGCCGAGAGCTGCGGGCTCATGTGGCCGTGCGTGGCCGAGTTGCCGAACGCCTGCTTGGCGTCGTTGCCGCTCATCGAGTGGGTGCCGTTGTCGTCACCAATGGCCAGCGCGGTGGGCGCGGCGGCGGCAGACATTCCGACGACGGACGCGGCGACCGCGGCCGCTGCCATTGACTTCTTAAGCATTTCCTGTTCCTTTTCCTGGACAGAGACACGGCTTGCTTCAGCCCGGTTCAACAGGCCTACCAGGCGCACGGTTGCGCACGTTCACCCCATCGGATCCTTTTCCCGGAGAGGACTCGACACCGCACCGACAACACGTCCGCAGCACAGAAATCAGCTGATCGCACCACCCTTGTCCTTTTGTCATTTCTTCTACTTCCACCCATCTCTGCAGGGAAGTAGGAGGTTCATATCCCGCAGGTGGGCCATCCGAGTGAACCGGAGCAACCACTGGCCATAGCGGTAGTTACCCAAAGTGCTCCTGGAAGGGGCTGAGACGGGGCTCATCAGAAGGGAAATCCTGTGCTCAAGAAGGTAATGGCCGCGACCGCGGTCACCGCTTCCGCAGTAGGCATGACCGCCGCGATGGCACCCACCGCGAGCGCCATCGGCAACGACCACGGCACCACCTCGGCGAGCGGCAACGGCGCTTCGCAGGAGTTCGGCAACTTCGCCACGCACGGCAACATGAGCCCGCAGATGGCACTCATCCAGGGCTCGTTCAACAAGCCCTGCATCGGCCTGCCGGCCAAGGCCAACGTGGGCTCGATCGTCGGCGTGGTCCCGGTCGCCGTCCAGGACATCCCGATCCTGTCGGCGCCGCAGAACCAGCAGTGTGTCGAGAACTCGACGCAGGCCAAGGGCGACGAGCCGCTGTCGCACATCCTCAACGACATTCCCGTCCTGTCCGGCAACGGCGTGGGCAACCACTGACGTCCGCCCGTCGCCCCCGGTACCAGCGGGCCGCCACGCTCTCCTCGGCGGCCCGCTGTGCTGTGAGGGGGCGCCCCGCACCGGGCCCGGGCCGACTCAGGACCGGGGCCAGAAGTCACGTCCCACGAGCTTCTGCCACTCCTGATCGGGTCGGCCCGGAACTGTCTTTCCCTGAGCACTCCACTTGTGCAGAAGTGATTCATAGATCGGCTCAACGCGGCATTCCGAGGAACGCCTGCTGACCGGAATGACACCCTGCCTCTGCCATTTTCCGCCAGGGTTGCTCATGCCCTCACCTCGACACCGTGAAGCTTTCGCTGTCTTACGTACTCGATCGCCTTTTGCGTACTTGACCTACGTACCTGATTGCCCGCCCGGCAAAACAGCGGGTGGTCGCTTCGGATACGCGCGGGCGACACCCCTGTAATACCCGAGCGACACCCGGTCGGTGCCACGATTCCACGTTTTGAGCGATGACCTCACTAATGGTCCGACCGGGTCGAGGGGCGCAACTCCGGCGCCATCACTCAGTTGATCATCACGCGCTCCGTAACGGAGCCACTTTCCGAAGGGAACCCACATGAAGAAGGTCCTGGCCTCCGCCGCCATCGCCGCGTCCGTCGCGGGCATGTCGGCCGTCGCGGCCCCGCAGGCCCTCGCCATCGGCAACGACTCGGGCACCACCTCGAAGAGCGGCAACGGTGCCTCGCAGGCGTTCGGCAACTCCGCGACGCACGGCAACATGAGCCCGCAGATGTCGCTCGTCCAGGGCTCGCTCAACAAGCCCTGCATCGGCCTGCCGGCCAAGGTGAACGCGGGCTCCATCGTCGGCCTGGTCCCGGTCGCCGTCCAGGACATCAACGTCCTGTCCGCCCCGCAGAACCAGCAGTGTGTCGAGAACTCGACGCAGGCCAAGGGCGACGAGCCGCTGTCGCACATCCTCAGCGACATCCCGATCCTCTCGGGCAACGGCGCCGGCAACCACTGACGCCTCCTCCCTCCCGCCACCGTTCGGGGCCGGCCACCGCCGTGGCCGGCCCCGAACGCGTCTTCGGCGGCGCCACGCCCGCCGCTCGTCTTCCGGTCGGGTGAAGGCGCGAGCGGCACGCATCCCCTTCCGCGAGTCATCGGCGGCGGAGCAAAAGTGCCCTGTTTGGATGCGGATTAACCAGATTGTCTGCATGGAGGGATCCGATCATGCGAGTTCTGAGAAAGTCCGGGACGGCCTTGGCCATGGCCGTCGGTACGGCCTGCGCCGTCGGCGTCGCGTGCGGCACGGCCCTGGCCGGGGACGCCGATCAGACGCCAGGAGCTGCCGAGGTGCACGCGCCACCCCCGGCCGCGGCGGCACCACCTGCCCCAGCGGGGTCCACCGCGCGGAAGGCCGAGTCACCCGCCGGCGGCACGGCCTCCGACAGCGCCGCCGCCGACAGAGCCGAGGCCCCAGCATCCGCCACCGACAAGCGGGCTGACGCCCCGTCATCGGCGGGCGGATACGACCACCAGGGCGGATACGGCCACCACGGCCCCGACGCGGACACGCCCTCCACGAACCACGGGAACGCACCGGATGACGGTGACGACACCACGCACGGCTCCGGCTACGGCGATACCGACGAGCACGGCTCCGGCTACGGCAGTACCGACGAGCACGGCTACGCGGACGGCTACGGAGACGGCGGCGAGACCGGCTACGGCGGCCCCGAGGATTCCGGTTACGGCGACGACCACGGCCCCTCCGGCTACGGCGACACCCCCTCCACGCCGCCGTCGCACACGCCGCCCACCACGAAGCCGCCCACGACCCCGCCTCCGACGACGAAGCCGCCCACCTCGCAGCCGCCCACGTCGCAGCCCCCGACCTCCACCCCGCCGACGTCGCAGCCCCCGACGTCGCAGCCGCCGACCTCGGGGCCGCCCACCTCGGGGCCGCCGTCGCCCTCGCCCAGCACCTCTCGGCCGCCGGAGATGCCCCAGACCGGCTCCGGCAGCACCGTCGCCCTCGTCACCGCGAGCGGCCTCCTCATCGGGGCCGGAGTGCTCGTGCGGCGTCTGAACCGCCGATTCGGTGACCGAGCGTAATGATCTGAACCAGGGTCAGCGGCCACACTGCCACCCCACCAAACGACTCTGACCTGCGGAAATGCCACGAAGATCGACATGGGGCCCGCCTTGACACCTCAAGGCGGGCCCCACGTTCATTGCGCGAGCGAACATCTACGTTGCACTCACCCACCGACGCGCTGCGGCCCACCCCGTCCCGGGACATTCTGGAAGCAAACGGCCGTCATCCGGCCGGACCCGGGCGCGGGAGGCACGACGATGAGCGAGGACACCCCGTCAGGCGTGGGGCACGGCCGGTCAGTGGTACCGCTCGTGCGCATGACGGCCCGGAGCCGCGACGAGCCGCACCGCACGGCGACCCCACTGGAGCTGCTCTTCGACCTGTGTTTCGTGGTCGCGGTGGCGCAGGCGGGCGCCCGGCTCGTGCACGCGATCGCCGAGGGCGACCCCGGCCACGGCATCGGCGGCTATCTCCTGGTCTTCTTCGCCATCTGGTGGGCCTGGGTGAACTTCACCTGGTTCGCCTCCGCCTACGACACCGACGACGTCCCCTACAGGATCGCCACGTTCGTGCAGATGGTGGGCGTCCTCGTGCTCTCCGCCGGGATCCCCCGGGCCTTCGACCAGGGCGACTACGCCGTCGCCATCACCGGCTACGTGATCATGCGGGTGGCGCTCGCCTTCCAGTGGCTGCGCGCCGCGCGCGGCGAGACGGGGGCCGCCCGGCAGACCGCCCTGCGCTACGCCGTCGGCCTCGTGGTCGTGCAGGTCGGCTGGGTCGTCCTGCTGCTGCTTCCGGACGCCGCCTGGTGGTGGGGGTTCGTGCCGCTGGCCGCCGCCGACCTCGCGGTGCCCGCCTTCGCCGAGCAGCACTACCGCACCACCTGGCACCCGCACCACATCGCCGAGCGCTACGGCCTCTTCACCCTCATCGTGCTCGGCGAAACCATCGCCGCCGCCACCGTCGCGGTGCGCTCGGCCCTGGACGAGTCCGCGGCCCTGGACGACCTGCTGCCGATCGCGGCCGGCGGGCTGCTCATCGTCTTCGCCGCGTTCTGGATCTACTTCGCCGTGCCCATCCACGAGTACCTGGCCACCCACCAGCACCCGTTCCTCTGGGCCTACAGCCACTATGTGATCTTCGGCTCGGCCGCCGCGATCGGCGCGGGCATCGAGGTCGCCGTCGAGCAGGCCACCCACCACGCCCACATCTCGACGCTCGCCGCGTCCCTCGCCGTCACCCTGCCGACCGCGCTGTTCATGATCACGACCTGGGCCGTGCACGCCCGGCACTTCAAGCGCGGCACCGCCCAGCACGCCGTCCTGCCCGTCGGCGCCGTCCTGGTCCTGGCCAGCAGCCTCGCCGGTCACTGGGCCGTCCCCCTGGCGGGCCTCGCCCTGACCTGCACGGTGGCCACCGGCATCCGGCTCGCCACCCGGCCCGCCGCCCCACCGCCCTGACCAACACCGCAAAAGAGCCCCTTCACCCTACGTTTCCCCAGGTAAAAGGGGCTCTCCAGGGGTGGAGCCTAGGGGAGTCGAACCCACAATCGTTATCTTCCTGACCTGCGATTTTAATGAGATACCGGGACAAACACCCCCGTCTTCGTCCCGCTGGACCCCACTGGATCCCGTTCGATCATTCCCCTGTGCTGACGTGTCAGCACGGCGACCTCAGTCATTGCGTACGCAATGACTAAGCCCATCACAGGCCTGCTGCGCATATCGACACGCAACGTACTTGCAGTTTGCGCAAACATCCTGCAGGCAGCGGATCGCGAACCCTCAGCTCACGGCACCATCACGATCAGCTCCATGATGCCGGTTAACCGCACCGCCCCTCTGCCCACCGCGCTGATCGGCAACGGACCGATCGGCGTGCCCTCAGCCGCCCACCTGATTCAACGCGGCCGTCTACCGCAGGTCTTGCCGGGTCCGCGGTGCGCCAGTGGGTCCACGTCCGTCTCCTCTCAACCTAGGCCGAGCTCATCGACCTTGCCGCCGAAAAGCTCCTCGCGTCCACTGGCTGGCCCCGCACCGACAGCACCACCTACCCGAGCGACGGCGACTGGGCCAAGCAGTACCTGCAGCCACTCGACACACCCTCACTGAGAAGGTCCTCTACAGCACCACCGTGACCGGCAAAGCCAGCGCCGGATGCAACCGCATCGTCCACACCGGCCCCGAGGCCCAGCCCTGCACCCTCCACATTCGCCACCGGCGACGGCCGTAAGGAGCACGTCCTGGCAGCCGCAGTCATCGACGCCTGAGTCACCTGGACCACCTCTGACCCTCTCGGCGGCAACGGCCTCGCGGCCCCCGGCGAACAGGCTGCCGCTGACCAGATCACATACCGCGGGCTCGACCTCAACGAGGCGATAGGCCTCTCCGCCTTCACCGCCGTCGCCCAGGACGAGCCCGGCACCCACGCAGTGTGGGTGCCGGGCCACGGAATCGAGGCAATCACCTACGGCGGCGAAGCCGACCAACTCGCCCCCGCGGCGCCCTCGGCCGTTCACCCAGGTCGCCTTCGACTCCGAGCATGCCAGCGTCGTGACCGGCTTACGCAGCCAAGCCGTCGAGCGCAAAGTCGATGGCCGTCACACCATGATGTCACCGACAGCTAAACGACAGCCGCCTCGTAGTGATCAATTCAGCAGTGGCGAGCCGTTCACCTGCTGGGTGATCGTTCCCTGGCTGTCCCCTTCAATGTCATAGGTGATCGTCGAGTCTGCCGACCACCACAAGTTGTTGTCAAAGGTGGCGGCCGGTGCGACACAACGACTCACCGGGTCCTCGAAGTCATCCTCTCGGCCTACAAATTCGACATGCTTATTTACCAGGGCTGTCAGATCACAGCTCTTGGATGTGATGACCTTGTCCTTGTTGAAAGGAGCGGGCACACCCTCTCTTGCTTCGATCCTCGTCGTGATCACGAAGCTGGTGAACCGCTTGTCTTCCAGGCGCCCTTGAGGATCGATCGGCCCCCAGGAGGTCAAGCTGTAGCCGGTGACCTCGTTATCAATGACGTTTGCACAATTCTTGATGTAGAAGGTCAAGTCAGGTCGCGGACCCGGAATCGTTACGTTGAAGTCGTTCTTGATCGGGCCGACGCACGAACCGGCGGCCTGAGCAGGGGAAGCCAGTACTACGCCTCCAGCCAGGACGCTTGCCGCGAGTAAGGCACCAACGGTTGCCTTGTGCATAACTTCTCTCCCTTACCTGGGGGTTTCTTGAACCGGCTGCTTATCATGGTGTGGTGGCATTCTCGACTCTTCAGTCACGACAGTTTCAGAACTCGGAGATTTCCAGGGGCAGATGCTTGTCACCATTCCGGTACTGCTGTCCTGGCACTTCTCGACCGCACGATTGATGCAATGGCCGACATTCTGCAATTCCCGATGCAGCTCGAATCGAATGTCATCCATCGCCGCCTCGGTCGTCACCCTAGAGCGGGAAGGCTAAGAACAGCTGACACAATGAGGTGTAGCGCTCCTGGTAGCCGCGCCTGACGGGCGAGTTAGGCGCTGCCCGGGCCGTGGGGACTTCGCCATGGATCGCGACAGGCGACTTGTGGGAGCGGATCGAGCAGTTGGTGCCGAAGAGGGAGCGCCGGTTTCGCTACCCCGGTCGTCTGCCGGTCCCCGACCGCCGGGTGCTGTGCGGGATCATGTATGTCCTGCACATCGACATCCAGTGGGAACATCTCCCCAAGCAGCTCAGCTTCGGCTCGGACATGACCTGCTGGCATCGGCTTCGGGACTGGAACGAGGCCGGCGTCTGTCAGCGGCTGCATGAGGTTCTGCTCACCGAGCTGCACACCGCGTCCCGGCTGGACTGGCCCCACGCGTCGTCGGCTCCTCCCACGTCAGGGCCCTAGAAGGGGCTCTATGCGGACCCGTCGCCGGTCGACAGGGGTCCGGGCCGACTCCAAGAATCACCTGATCACTGACGGCACGGTACTTCGCTCGCGGTCATCCTCACCTGCGGCAACCGCAACGATGTCACCCAGATGATGCCCCTGCTAGACGCAACCCCGCCTGTGTGCGACCACGTCGGTCCCCCGGCGGAAGCCGGACTCGCTGCTCGCCGACCCGGTCCATGCCCACGGCGCCGTGCCAGCCATCGCCCATCGAAACATCCGACACAACACTGGACTTGGCGTCTACCGGTGGGTGGTAGAGCGGCCCTTCGCCCGGCTGCACGGCTTCCGACGACTCCGCGTCCGATGGGAACGCCGAGCCGACACTCACAAAGTCTTCCTCAAACTGGCCTGCTTTCTCATCACCCACCGACAGTTCTAGTCATTGTGTTATCCGTTCTAAAACGCTGAGTGATGAGCCAGCCCAACCGAGTTACCTGCGATGTACCCCCGAACCACCAACGGTCCAGGGGCACATCGGGCCATGCCATTTCACCGGATGTGGACCAGCGGCGGGGTATGGACCAACGGCGAGCCGTTCAGCTCCCAAGCGATTTCGCCCTTTCCATCCCCTTCGACGTCGTACGTCACCGTAGCGTCAGTCGACCACCAGTAGTTCGCGTCATAATCCACCACCGCTGCCGGGTGGCATTGCTCGGGGTAGCGAGGCTTCGCAGCCGAGTTGAGCGCTTTGGCGAAGTCACATGTCGCGGAGTCGACCACGATGTCTCTGCCGTCCGCCGTTGCTCGCTTCTCAATCCTTGTTTGAATCTTGAACTTTGAGAAGACAATTTCTGGGTCCTCTATAAGCCAGTCAACCTCGGAGAATCCCTGCACCGTGTCTTCATCCGCAGTGCGCCACCCACACAGTTTCACATCGACACGGTTTGCATTACTCCCAGCTAACACCTTCAAGTTCTCTTCCTTGCCCGTACAGGGCACCGCCGCCGCCTGAACCGGAGTTGTTCCGGACAGCAGCGCGCAGCTGGCTGTGACGACACCCGCCGTGATGAGCGAACCAATACGACGCCTCATAAATCTGACATCCTTTCAGGCATGGCCGGGCGCGGCGGCTTCCGGCGTGTGCGGTTAATTGAGTCGGGGCCCTGCTGAGGAGCGCACAAGCTCCTGGTGCGGCAAGCGCATACAGAATTGTCGCGCCACTTACATGGTGTTGTCCAGACGCTGCGGACTAGGGAAATTCGACCTTCTTGTGTCAGTAACCGCCACACAGGTAGTGATGCAGCATGAAGCTGGGATTGCGGCCTGGACAGCCACAACGAATACGGCGGCGACTCTATTTCATCTGCCCGATGAAATGGTGAGCTAGGTGCAATGCCTCAGGAGTGGACCATCCAGACGCCAGCTTCATCGCCCTAAGCTGCTTGCTGGCGTTGCTCCAGCTTCTCAGCTGCGATGCGTCGCTTGGAGTTGAATACGTCTACCGGTGAACCAGCGCCAGCCCCGGGACGGTCATGCCAGCCTCGAAGTTTGGCGGCAGTCACAGCCAGACGCTTGTCACCGGGGGGTACCTGAATGTAGAAGAGGGCCTCGTCTGGTTTCGTGTCATCGCCGCCCCAGCGAACAATTCCATCCAGTTCGGCTAGGATGTCGCGGAGCACGATTCTCTGGCTGGAGAAGAAACCCCCATTGGTGCCCGAAGGGTAGGAGCCGGGTCTGATCTGAACCGCGGTGCCGGATGCTTGGTTGGACTCCGGCATACCCTTGCGTACGGATCCAGGGGAACGCCAGCCGACGACGTCACCCTTGCGCAACTCATCGATCTCGTAGTGGAAACGTCGAATGACGTGGACGAGGACCACTTCGACATCCCCCATACGCACCTGAACATCTGTGAGGGGGGTGCCGGGTACGGGGCAGGTATAGATGTTGCCGCCGTCATCGGCTACTCGTTCCATCTCCCAACCGTTGCGGGACGGCTTTCCAGTCATCACGCGTCTGTTGCGTGCTTCCGCCCTTCGAACAGCCTCCCGCACCATTTTCGGTGTTGGATCAGTACCTGCCGCGTATGCGGGAGAAGACAACCATTGCGATCCGGGAAATGATGCCGCAACGGCAGCACCAGTAATGACAGCTGTGCGCGCGAGGACCGTGCGACGTGATAAGTGCGGAGTGTTCACCTGGGGCTCTCCTTAATGGAGCTCTCTTTGACGCGGTACTCCGGCGCAAGGGCTGATGAAACGGCGAGTGCCGCGCCGGCCAAGGCAAGTCCGAGGGCAGCGGGGTTTACGTAGCTGGGGACTCCGGCGGCGTAAGTATCGCCCTTTGCTACGTGGCAGCCCAGGCGCAACGGGACATAGCTGGGTTCATATCTATCCACCTCGGCTGCGCGTGCTCGTCCCACCGCGTCCTTGCATGCCTGGACCTTGTCCTTGTCATCCATCAATGCCAGCTGGCAGACACCCCACACGTACATAGCGACAGCTGCGGCTACAGTAAGGGCTGCGGCGCTACGGAGAAGACCCTTTGCTCCTGTGTGCTTAACGCCGAACCTGGCCACGGTCGAACAGCCGTAGACGGTGAGACTAGGAACCACTACCAGGCCGAACAGGATGATTAGCACTAGAGCGGCGGAACTATGCCCCTCAAAGGGATCGGATGCAGTCATTCTGCTCACAGATTCCGAACGATACCGTTGTACTTTTCGAGGATCTGATAGAGAGCCATGCGTTTAGTGGCATGCTCTTCCGCCATGTTGCCCCAGCCCTGGTACCGGCGAAGAACCTGGTAGATCTCCCCCTCGGTATAGTCCAAGCGCATTGAACGGAGCGTGGTTTCGCCCCCCGGGGGGTTTTCGCCTCCCGGCTTCCCGTCCACGCCCCAGAGGTGGATTAGCGAAACTGTCGTGACGCTGAACGAGTGATCCTTGTTGACCTTCTGCCACATCGTCCAAATATCTGCGTCCTTGGCAGGGTCGAGGATGGGGCCTTCCACGTACCCTTTCTTAATACCATGATTCCAGGCACGGATGCAGACCTCGCCACTGATTTGCGCGATGCCCGTGGAGGAATCCCGCCTGTTTCCAATTCCCTGAAGGTGGTACAAAGCCACTGCATGGTCCACACCCTGGTCGACCAAGTCGTAGTGGCGCATCTCCCAGTAGGTGGTCGTCTGGATCAGCGCCTTTCGCATCTTATATCTGTGCGAAAGGTCCGTGATCAGCTCATCCTGACTCATGACGGTTTCAAAGCACTGCTTGTGCGTGAAAAGCCTTGCGTCACTACCCGAGCCGCCATCGTCCGGGAACCCGATCGATCGCATGTACTTGCTGATATCACCGCTTAAGGCGGTTAGATAACCACCGTTAAACCGGACGTCAGGTATGACGCCACGAGGCTTGTTGAATGATCCCTGCCCGGTGTCGCGGCCGGAGGCTATGTTATTGTCGATCTCGATCTTCCCGTCACCAGAGCCTACGGTTCGGGTGACGATTTGATCGTAGGCCCAGTCGCTGGGCAAGGGATATCCAAAGTTTCCTGAGAAACCAGACGACATGTCGGAAACGAAGCTCGCTGTTGAATGCCCGGCCTCGGCAACACGAGTACAGACATTGCGCGGACCATATACTCCGACCTCATAAGGATTTCCGGCGTCGGACATTGAGTCCGATATCCCTTTGAAGTGAGGCAGGACGTTGTTCGTAACGTCCTGATCGAGTGCGTCAAAGTCGACTGCGAAGAAGATTCGAGTCCCCGACTTGAATCCATGGTCTACGGCGGCGTTAATGGCTGCATAGCCAGCAGCCCTTCCAGCGGAAAAATTGAATCCACTGGCATCACGACCAAAGGTTTGGTAGATAGGAAAGCAGCGCAACCCATGGTCAGCGATGGTCTGTAGCTCTCCAGGCTGGATCGCCTTCTCTGGAAGGGAAGTTGCGCTTAGATTTGTTAAATAACGGCCAATATACTTGATGCCCTCAGCCTTCAGCGCCTGTGCACGCGCTGATGTTATCTTCGTGACCCCGTCACATGCTTCGCCTTTGCGGCTCTGATCGCCATAGGACACCAGAAGGGAGGCCCAGGTCTGGAAGTCGCCCTTGCCAGTGGTCGGCAGCTTGGCGAACGACTGAAACTTTCCGACAGCTTCGGACAGACTGCTTGTAAAGCTGGAGGAGAAAGAGACTGGACGTTTGTTGAGCACCATGGCCCCAGTGAATAGGTAAACCCATGGTCCGCTGGAGCCAGTAGATAGGGGGTGCTCTTTCAGCCCGGCTTGCGTTCCTGGACCGAATACACCATTTGCCGTTCCATCTGCCATACCCAGCTCGTACTGAACGGCGAACAGCATGGACTTAGAGACATCTCGCGAGTTATGCCCATCACACGGGATAATGAAGAAGTCTCTGCGTTGGACGTACTGACCGTTCAGCCACTTTTGAACGCTTCGAATTGCCTCTGAGCCGTTGTTGACCGTGACGTACGCATCCATGTTCAAGAGGCCCTTGAACACCTTTGGCGTTAGGTAACTGCCGGGGTATGCGAAGTCGACTCCCATGTCCTCTTTCAGCTTGCTCATCGAAGCCTTCACACGGGAGTTATAGCTTCCGTCAATGTCACCTCCATCGTACCCCTTAGCATACAGACCAGATTGGATGATCCGGGCAAAATCCTTAGAGGGGATATTTCCCTCATTTAATAGAGGGTACTTAGAGGTAAGTGCGGACAGAGTCGTCGGCCCAAAGGCGTCCGACAGGTTCGCTATGCCGAGCTCATACTGGAGCGCGCGCGTAAGCGCGAACATTAGACTCCAACTGGTCTTCCCGTCCTCTGGAAGCCTCCCTATTCCCAGTTTTCCGTCATAGGTGTTGTTAACGAATGACTGCGCTTTCCGGACCATCTCATCGGCCACAAGTTTCTCCTGTTCAGTAGAATTACAGCACTCCGGAAGCTGTGGCTCGCGTAAAGAACTACTCACTTGCCTGAGGTTCGGTACTTTTCAACGCAGGCTGGGGTGCGATCAGATGGGAATGAGGCGAGTAAGCACCCCGAGAGGAATTCTCCGAGCTAAAGAAGTTTTTCGTCAACGGTTACCCGGATTTCGGCAGGCCACGTTGTGTGAAACGATAGCGTGGCCTGCCGTGCTAGTAGTACTACGCGTGAGGCTGCCAGGTCATCGTGGTCTTATGACCAGCGATCTTCTTTCTTGGTCGCTTTCACGGTGACCTTCACATTCTTGGGTCCAGTTCCTCCTGCAGCAGTGACATCGACCTGGGTCGGCCATGTCGTGCTCGGGTAGACAAAGGGAATATTCAAATGCGCTGGAACGGTTCGCTTCGTTCCCTTGACCGTGACGATGACCTTGTAAGCGGCCCGCTTGCGGCCTTTGTTACTGACGGTAAGAGGTACGACCAGTCGGCCATCTTGCAGCCGCGGCTGGTAAGCGACGACCTCATCACCTTGGGCCTTGGTGACAGCGGGCCCGAAACCGTAATCTTCAGGCTTGGGAATACCAGTTCTGGTCGGCTTGACTGGCACTCCACTCGCAGCGTTTCTCGCCCGCTTGTTCCGAGCCTTCTCGATCTCGCTCCTGACCTGGGGATCCTGCTCCCGATCGGAGGCTTTCCCGTTGCCTGACTTCGCCTGGCCCTCTCCCCCAGAGATCGCTGAGTCTGCAGAAGGCTTGCTGGCAGTGGGCTTCTCTGAGCCCTCAGTTCCACAGGCGGTGAGCATGAGTGACGCGGCCGCTACGAAGAGTAAGGGCGGCGTAGTTTTCCGGCGTCCGCCGGACGGTCGTTTATCCACAAGGGAAAACATAGTCGGACTTGTAGTCGATGTACGGCGTACTGCTGGATGTTTTCGCCATTTTGGCAGTCACTGGAGCACATGCGAAGTTCGAGACGCGCACCGGCCCCGCATACTCGGTGAAATTGCCGGAGTCGGTATCACAGCTGGAACCGCCCACTTTACAGACTTTAAGGTACATATACTGTTTACTGCCGACATTGTTGTCTAGGATGGCGCAACCCTTCCCACTGTTCTCGTATGCAAACAGCGTTCCCAGACGCTCGTCGGGTGGGTCCCCCAGGGGCAGAGGCACAGCCTTCCGCAACGTGTAGCCAGCCCCGCAAACTGTCGCGGCTGCCTCCACGGCCTGCGGTTCCGTCTGCGCTATAGCCCTCGTAGTCGCATTGGCATCCACCGCAACGCGCACACCTGGCACGTCCGAGGCGACAGCGTACGGCGTAGCCGCCACAGCTGAGACCATGACTGCAGCAACGAGAACAACTCGCTTGACACCTAACGGTCTTGACATGCTGAGCCTCGCTTTCATGGCAATGTCTTCGACGACTAGTGCGCGCCGCAGGCACCAGCCACCCCGCTCCGCTGGCACACCTAGGGCTGCGCGGCCGCTAAAGCCTATGCGTGTCATGCTCATGGGCCCGGCTAGACGCCCCCTTAGACAGCGGTGCGTGAGTGCTCGATCACTTTAGCGTGGCCTGCACCTTTCGCAGGTGCTAATCGGAAAGGATCCTCAGGGTTGGCTGGAAGCTGCAAGTAACCGGAATCTCTCGGCACTGGGGCCCTGGGAGCGGTGAACCAGGTAGATTGCGTGGACATTACGAAACGGAATCGTGAACACGGGTATCAACTTAAGCGGAATGGCTTGTTCTTCCGCATGCGCTGGATCTTCCTACCCTGCCGCAGTGTGGTCCCGACTGCTTGCAAAGGCGACCTTCAAGCGCTCAAGCTCTTCGATGCCTCCAGACGGAGGTGGCCCGGGTAGCCGGGGCTGAGACGTCCGGGCTCGTAGAGCTTCTTGCCATCGGGCCCTACCTAGTGACCTGAGTCAGAGATTCGCCGGCAGTAGGTGGCGACTTTGTCGAGGATCTCGTCGGCTGTCTTCGTCCAGACGAACGGTCTGGGGTGCTCGTTCCAGTCAGCGAGCCAGGCCCGGATGTCGCGTTCGAGGGCCTGGACGGAGTGGTGGACGCCGCGCTTGAGTTTCTTCTGCGTGAGTTCGGCGAACCACCGCTCAACCAGGTTCAGCCAGGACGCGCTGGTCGGCGTGAAGTGCAGGTGGAACCGGGGATGGGCCAGCAGCCACTTCTTGATATCGGGTGTCTTGTGGGTCGCGTAGTTGTCCAGGATGAGGTGGACGTCGAGGCCTTGGGGGACTTCCTTGTCGAGCTTGGTCAGGAACTTCTTGAACTCTGCTGCCCGGTGGCGGCGGTGGAGGGAGCCGATGACCTTGCCGGTGGCGACCTCCAGGGCGGCGAAGAGGGTCGTGGTGCCGGCCCGGACGTAGTCGTAGCTGCGGCGTTCGGGAACACCGGGCACCACAGGAACACAAACCGAGCCTGCATGGGGCCCCCTTCGAGCCCCGCCGCCAGGTGACGGTGAGTGCCTGCTCATGGCGATCCAGATCGCCCCGGTCGGGTTGGCCTGCTCCACTCGCTCCAGAAATTGCTGGTAGTAGAAGCTGCTGCGGGACGGCGCGGTCATCGCGACCTCGATGCCGTCACGGACGCGCAGGCCGCCGAAGACCCAGGTCTTCTCCGGCCCCCGGCCGTAGTCGAGTTCGGACTTGATTCGGTGTCCGCCCGGCGACCAGCCCGGCCCGGGCGGAAAGGTCCGCGGGATCACCGACCCGAGCTCGTCCGCGCAGATCACCGTCGTGTCGGGCGGCGGAGCGGTGTACAGGCTGATGATCCGCGTCCTTTTGGGACGAAGTCCGGGTCGGCCGAACGTGCCCAGGAACGCGGACGGCGCCACCGCACCCCTTCGGCCAGGAGAATCCGGCGCACGTGCGAGCGGCCGACCTGAATGCCCTCGGCCTGGGCCGCGGCGGCCAGCCACTCCGTCGGCCCCAACTCATCCGGTGCCCACAGCTCGTCGACCGGCGGGTCTTGAGGACCTGGGCGGGCAGGGCCGCAAGCGCCGGATCACGCCCGTCCGGTTGAGGCGGTGCAGCCAGCACCGCATGATCCTGGGACTGCACCCCAGCATGTCCGCGAACGCCGGCACCCGCTGCCCAGACCAGCTCAGCTGCACCATCCGGGCCCAGACCACCAGATCAAGCGGAACCTTCCGAGCTCGCACCAGCCGGTTCACGACCTTCCGCTCAGCCTCATCGCGGCTGGGTCGCGCCCACAACGCCACCGTCCAGCACTCCGAGCACCCACACTCGCCATGCCACCAGCACTTTTACCCACTCAAACGAGAACGCAGCACTAGGCAGCCCGGCCCGGTCAGCCGCGATCCGCTCCATCCGCACCGCACCAGAGGCGGAACCCGACTCGACCGCCGGACCCGCGTCGCCATCGCTGCGGGCCAGAGCGCGCAGATGGGCGCGGGCGCTACGGCCGGGAGCCGCCTTGCGGCGTCCAGCATGGCGTACGACGGCGGTCCACTGACCGCACCGCTTCACCAGCTCCCGCAGGGCACCGTCACCCCAGCATCGGCGTACCGCGCATCCCTAGCCGCACCGCCTCGCTCTCGTCGCTCACCTCCCACCACAGCACGTCGGTGCGACCGGCGAGCACCTCGGCCAGCCATCCACACGACACCCGCACCGAAGGACACGCAACCGCGAATCCAACCTAGGGGAGGGTTCTCCCCCAGAACTGCCGTGCTGACATGTCAGCACATAAAAACCCGGCCTGACCAACATTTCCGCAGGTCAGACCGGGCTTACCAGTGTGGAGCCTAGGGGAGTCGAACCCAAAATCGTTACCTCGCTGACCTGCGGTTTCACCGGAAAATCTGGGCAAATACCCCCACTTCCATCCTCCTGGATCCCACTCGATCCGCCTCGGTTCGCGTCCCGCGCTGACACGTCAGCACGGCCACCAGGGTCGTTGCTAGCGCAATTCTTACAGTTCAGCGATGTGCTACCGGCTCACTGTGGTGACGACGAACTTCGTCCCCACGAGCGGATCTCCCACCTCTGTCTCGGCCCACACGGGGAGGAGTTCAGGCTCTGCGACGAGCCGGGAGAGCAGGCCACTGATGTCGTCGGGACGCGGCACGGCGGTGAGCCTGCACTCGAGGACGGGTTCTCCGGTGGCGCTGCTGTACTCGTCTTCTCCCTCCTCGTCCGGGTCGTCGGGCTCCCAGCGGCAGATTTCGATGCACCAGGCTCCCTTGCCCGTCCCGTCCGGCTCCGGAACACGGACGGTCAAGAAAAGGTGGTCCGCATCGTACGGCTCAGCAAAGATCTCCGGATACTCGACTGAGAAGACCCCTGAACCGGCCCTCGCAGCCGGGCTCTCCTCGAAGGCCGTGACCAGTACCCGCAGATTCGCCACGGCGTCCGCCCGCTGCTCGGCGGTGAGCCCCTCCTCTTCGCGGTCCAACTGCTCGCGTGCGGCGGTTCTGAGCAGCGGCGATCCGCCGCCGTAGGGAACGAACGGCTGCTCATGATCCCAGCTACGCCTGTTCCCTTCCGGTGAAGGGATTGCCTCCGAGTACTCGTCCAGCGCATCGCGCAGCTCGCGCGCTTCCATCTCGAGCTCCGCCTCGACCGCAACCCGGACCGGCTGCGGTACAACGGCAAGTGCATCGTCCAGATCAGCCAGCGCCTGATGAAGTTCCAGGCAGACCGACTCGTACCACAGGCTATGCGCTCCGCTGAGGAGGTCAGCGCGTGCGGCTCGATCGGTGAGCGCCGCCAGGTGTTCCGTGGGATAGCTGGCTACGCGCCGCTCGCGCTCATCGAAGATGCTCACTGGGACGGTAGCGAGAGCTGAGATCCGGTTGAGCGCATCAACAACCGGAGCTGCGAGGTCGGGGCTGTCGAGGCTTGTCACGGTCGACGACTCGGCATCGCCGCCATTCCGGTAGACGGCCAGAATCTGCGTCTTTCCACGGTTGGCGTGCTGACAGTAGATGGTCATGCGGGCACCTTCCGGCCGCCGGGACGCAGAGATCCCGGCCCCCAAGGAGTCGAATACGGAAGGAGGCGGTAGCGAGGGCGCGTTCCGACGCTCCGTGCCTCGAAGTGATCGGCGGTAGCTCAGGTCCTGTCCCGAGCCCCATGCCTGCTCACAGGCTAGCCGCTATCCACATGCCACGACAACCCACAATACCGACGAGGTGACCAACTCCCCTGTCTTGCACGGGTTTTCATCGGCCGTTACGGGGTGAGATGGGACCACTCGGCGGATGCGAGGGTTTCAGCCGTGGGCATCAGTGGCTACGGAGGACTTCCCTCATCCGACGTGCCTGCCCACCGGGCAGAACGCGACGTCATAGGGCCGCACGAGCTGCTTGTCGATGAAGTCGGCGTTGGTCCCCCAGTCCGGGCGAAGCCGTCGGGCGAGGACCAGACCCGTCACGCGGACGGCACCCGCCTCCCGCAGAGCCGCCGCGGCGGACTGCAGGTGGCTTCCGGTCACCCAGGTGTCGTCGACGAGCACGATATGCCGACCGTGCACCGCCTCATGGTCCGGAACTGCGAAGAAGCCAGGCCGGAACACGCGCCGTTGATCCCGGTCTACCCAATCGCCGGAAACGGCTGACAGCGCACCAGCCAGGAGCCGGGGGAGCAGGTAGGCCGCCAGAGTCTCCAGCGGATGCGGCCCCGATCGGCCACTCAGAGAGGGCACCACTGCGAGGGCATCCGCCGGCCCGGACTGCGCGGCGTCCAGACATGTGCGGTGCATAACGCCGAAGTGCGCGGCGAGGCCCGCCGTCCGCATCCACGAGGGATTGGCCGGGCCCGGCGAGGCAGCCTTGTAGCGGTGCATGTCCCAGTCGGACTGGCGGCCCGCGATCGAGTACGCGACGAAGACGACCTCATCCGCCGTCTCCACACCAAGCGCCTGCGCCTGACGCCGATGCGCCGAGCACGCAGAACACCTCGCACCACCATCCTCCAGGGGCCCCGCGCACACGGCACAGATGCCGCGAGTCGTACGGACCGGAGCCAGGAAATGGTCGGGGAACCGGGTACGGGCGATGATCTCGGCAGCCCGAGCAGCCCTGCCGTCTCCCGAATATCGCATCACGGCAGGCCGACGATGTCCCGCAGGAGCCGGTCCATCTCCGCCGGGCGACGCACGATCTCATCCAGCACCGCTAGAGCCTCATCGACACCGTCGGCGACATGTACATCGGGGCAGCCTTGCAGCTCATGGGCCCAGTCCCTGCCCTTGAGAACCGAACGCAGCAAGATCACCGGGCGGCCGTGCTCAACGGCCTTGCGGGCCTGGATACGCGTACCGCTGCGTGGCCCCGCCGCCACGATCACCGTGGCCCGGCAGTACGCCGACATCGTGCCGTTCCGACGAGGGAAGGTCGTCTTCGACGGTGGGGTGTCCGGCCAGAACGGGGACAGCACCAAGCCCGACGCCACCACCCGGCGGTGCAGGCCGAGGTTATCCGGCGGATAAGCGTGGTATACGCCCGTGCCGATCACACCGACCGCACGTCCACCCGCGTCCAGCGCAGCCTCCGTCGCCGCCGTGTCGATGCCCGCCGCCAACCCTGACACCACGCTCAGTCCACGCGCGACGAGGCCGCGAGCGAGGGCCTCCGCATCGGCCAGGGCTCCCGAGGAAGCACTGCGCGAGCCGACGACAGCGACGCCCGCATCCTCAGAGCGCAGGACTCCGCGGGTGAAGACCAATCCGGGAGCGTCGAAGGCGCTGCTCAGCTGCTGCGGATAATCCGGCTCGGTCAGCGTGTACACGCCAATGCTCTGACTCGCCCAGTGCTCCAACTCCGCACGGGCCGCAGGCAACTCGTCCTGCGCAGCACCGCCGAAGAGGGACGGCTGCTCCTCGCCGAGCAGCTGCGAAGCGCTACCGACCTCCACGACCCGCGCCACGGTCTCGCGCTCCTGCCGCTCCGTGCGAGCGCGCCGGAGCAGCACCACCATCGCCGCCCGCTCATCGCCCCAGCGCTCCCACATACGCCCGACGATACCGCCCACCTACGACAGCGCCCCGACACTGAGCGCGGCCCACCCGAACCGCCCCCACTGCACCGCGTAGTACACGGGGGATCCAGCGGGGGAGGAAGAGAGGCTTCAGCCCCCGTGAACAAGGGATCCGCCCACCGTTTGTCAGCATCACCGTGCTGACACGTCAGCACGGAAAATCGGGATAAAAATACCCCCTGCCAGCGTTTCCGCAGGTCAGGGGGGCGCAAATGTGTGGAGCCTAGGGGAGTCGAACCCGAAACTGAGACCCTTCTCACCTGCGGTTTTGCGGAAAACCCGGACTTTTCCGTCCTCCTCGATCCGGCTGAATCCGGCTCGATCGGCCTCCGCCGGAGAAGTGTGCCCACTCGTGGGCACACCTCGCCGATCAGTTGCAGAAGTAATCGACAGGACCCCAGACCCCTGCAACGCCAAGTGTTGAGAAGTCTCAACCCGGGGAGTTTGCGCAAATCTCGGTTCGTGCTCTGAGAAGCCTAGCTGCCCGGCGGCAGGCCGCTGAAGGATTCCGGCAGATCGCCCGGCATTACCCCTGGACGACCGCTCGGCATGGCGGCGGGCCTACAGGCAGACCCGCAGCTGCGGGCGGCTGAGGGCGCGCTCGGCGTCAGCACCCCGCCCCCGGCACCGCTCCGGCGGCGCAGGCAGGAGCAGGTTGGCGATGAAGTGGTAGTCGGAACTGGCTGCCGAGTGGGCGGCCCATGCAGGATCGGCAAGTTCGCTGATCCGATCGAGCGCCTCCCCCGGCCGGGTGGTTTCCACAGCCCACTCGGTCCCGTCAGGCAACACCCACCACACGGTCCGGTTCTCCGGTTCAAGGAGGACCTGGACGCCATGCAAGTGGCGGGAGAGGCTGGGGAGACAGATGGCCTCCCCAGCAGAGAGACGCTCCACTGTCTCGACGGCTTCCGCGGCCGTCTGCGACATAGTGATATGCGTCACGGCTTCCTCAACCGCCTACGCCGAAGGGCCAGGGTTCCGGCCGCCTGCGGTGGCCGCGAAGCTGATGAGTTCGGCCGCCTTGCGTACGTCTTCCACGTAGTCGGTGACGTCGCCGGGGCCTTCGTCCGCGGGCCGGAGCCAGAGGACGACGCCGAGCGCCGTGTTGCCCCAGAGGGCGGGAACGGCAACGGAGTTCCAGCCGGGGAGGCATTCCTGCCGCCCGATGGCGTATCCGCACGCGCGGATCCCCTCAATGCTCGCCAACAACTCCTCGTTGTCCATCGCACCGGGGCCGGCCGTCGCGGGAATGGGTTCAGCGAGGGCTATCTCGCGGATGTCCTCCGGCACGTAGGCGAGCAGAGCGCGGCCGGAGGCTCCGGTTCGGAGCGAGCATCCGACCGTGAACATGTCGAAGGCGGTCATGCCGAAGTCGTTGGGGTTGTAGTCCCCCTTGGCGTAGTCGGTGGCGACGCGCCGGGCGCCGACCGGGGCCAGGGAGTAGAAGACCACGATCCCGCCAAGAGCCTCCTGGAGGTCAAGGAGGATCTGGTGCTGGTCGAGGTGCTCGGTTACACCGGCCATGGCTCGCATCCCTGCCTGGATTGCGTCGCTGCCGAGTCGGTACCGGCCATGGCCGAGTCGCTCCACGTAGCCGTCTGCCACGCAGGATTGAAGAATCCGGTGACAGACCGAGGGATCGAATCCGGTTGCTTCGGAGATCGCCCCGAGTGCTTGTGTGTCGCCTGGCAGCTCGCGGAAGGCTCTCAGGACTCGCATGACGCGATCGGCGTGACTGGTTCCCTTGGGCCGTTCCTGTACCACCGTGTGAATCCTCGCGCAGTGCTGACTTGGACGCCGTCTTAGACGGGCCCTTAACGCTAAGGGTTCACTCACGCCCTTCAGAAATCCTTATTTACTTTCCATCTACATCGAGGGCGGAGGCCCCATCCTTCTCGGGACCTCCGCCCCTTGTGTCGAGGGTCAGCGGCTCGGGTCGAGCGCGACCTTTCCAGTCGTGCGGCGAGCAGCCAAGTCCTCGTGCGCGCGGGCCGCCTCGCTAAGCGGATAGACGGCTACCCGAGAAACTTGAATCTCGGACGACCGGACGGCGGAGTACAGGTCTTCCATAGCGCCATTCAGGGCGTTTCGCTGGCCGTATAGAAGGGGGAGCCAGAATCCCTGGACGGACTTCCCCAGAGACATCAAGTCCCGTGTGCTTACGAGGGTTTCGACTCCGCTGACGCCGCCGTAAACAGCCATGCGCCCGAGGGGCGCCAGGGCCTCCATGGTGGCGTGCAGCGTGTCCCCGCCAGTCATTTCCAGGGCTGCGTTGGCTCCACCGTCGGCCGCCTCCTTGAGGTCGGCGGCGAGTGTCTCCGAGGTACTGTCCACCACGACGTCGGCCCCGAGATCGCGCGCCAGGGCCCGCTTCTCATCGGTGCTGGCCATGGCGACGACACGGGCGTCAAGGCGCTTGGCCAGCTGGACGGCTAGCGATCCGAGTCCGCCGGCCGCCGCGGGGACGATCACGGTCTCCTTCGGCTGGAGACGCAGGACGGTGTTGAGCAGGTGCCATGCGCTCTGCCCCTGGAGGGTGAGGGCCAGGGCGGTGTCGTCGTCGATATCGTCCGGAACGGAAAAAGTGGTGAGACGCCTCGCCTGGGCAACCTCGGCATATCCGCCACCCCTTGTGAGGGCCACCACACGTTCGCCGTCGATTCGTCCGGCGACCTCATTACCGGGGATGTACGGCAGCGGAACGCCCGCGAGGTAGCTGTTGTCACGGACATGCAGATCGGCGAAGTTCACTCCGGCCCGGGTGACCTCAATCCGCCTGTGGGCGCGGTGGAGTTCGGGCTCTGGAACGTCCTTCACTTCAAGGACTTCCGGCCCCCCGTAGTTCTCCATCACAACGGCGCGCACTAGGTACCTCCACGGTCTTTCTGAGCATTACGGAAACCAAATTGCGCCACGCGCAATCTGGCGATTTTGCGCCACGCGCAATTTCACGACCATGGGCATGCAGCGCGACCGGACAAACTTAACTCACCTTGACTATTCACGCTGAGCACACATACATTTCAGATCGCTTCGAGATCCCTCACAGGCCCCCCGACCAGGCCAAAGAGGAAGAAGGAGCCATGCCGGTAAATGGCACGGTGGCGCACCGCGTCCCCACTTCCAATTACTGGCGGTGACATGTCAACGGTTCGCTTGCTGAAGCCGCTCTGCACTCAGCTCCTGGCCCGTTGGCTTCAGTACGGGAGGGGTGTTTCGGTGGCCGCGCGGTTAATGATCAAGGTGCCTGGTGGCGCTTGGCCTCGAACCCCGCACGCCAACGCTCCTCGGTGACTTCGGCCGCCTTGGCGAGCTGGTCGAGCGACACGTCATAGAGGTACGTGAGGGGCACTCCCCACTCATCTCTCACGCGTCCGGTGCCTAGCTCCATCTCGGAGATGTCCGACGCCTGGACGCTGAGGTGATCGGCTACGTCCTCCTGGCGGAGGCCGGCGCGCGTACGAAGGACAGCCAGGTCGGCGTCCGGTGCGAGCGGCAGCAGTAGCTGCGACCGGGCGACGCCGAGTTCCTTGGACAGCAGCGAGAACAGGCGGGGGCTGGGGGCACCCTTGCCCCTGACCCACCGGCCGACGGTGTTGACCGTCGTCCCGATGGCCTTCGCTACGTCAGCCTGGGTCCAGCCCCGCGCCTCGTAGGCGGCGCGGAACGCGTTCGGGCTGAAGTCCTGGACGCTCTTCACGCGGCCAGTATCCCAGCCACCCCCGCTCGAAGATCGCGAGCAGAGTCAAGAGAAGAAAATGATGGGTTGGAAATGATGGTATAGTGATCATGTCGCCAGGCGGGGAACCGTCCGGGAGATCGCGATTCGGGGCTGTCGCCAAACAGTCCCCGGAGAGCAGATTCGGCCCACCGGTAGGAGCGCCAACTCCAAACCGGTGAGCCGAACTTGGGAGGCTCAGCCCCCCGAAGAAGCAGTGCGAACCGCACGGGCCTAGTAAACCTCGCGGTCGCACTTCGGCAGTGACATCGGAGCAGTGCTTCGGTGTCACCTGATGCAGGCAGGGCGATGCCTTGTCTGCTCAAGGAGTGATTGTCTCATGGGACACCCCGCAGGGACACCTGTCACGAGTACAGCCGTTTCCGGCGGCCTCGACCTCCAAGGGCTCACCGCGGTTCTGAGGCTGCTTACGAGCGGCGAGGATGCCGATTCCCTCATGCGTCGGCTCGACACCCTTCACGTTGATTACGCCGAGGCGGCACGACGCCTCAACATTCCTGAGAAGTGGCTGCGTGAGCGCATAGGGTCGCTCCCCCACCGGAAGATGGGCAAGTTCGTCGGTTTCGCCGATGAGGACCTCAAGGCCATTTCTGAGATGTATGCCGTGCGGCCTGATATCGACTCGGGTCCTGGCGCGCACAGCCGGAACGCAAACGTCGCGGCCTTGACGCCGTCCCGGCGTTCCCGCTCGCGTTCGCGCGCTTGATTTCCATTTCAGGATTCCGCAGCTTCCTGCGATTCTCCAGGAGTAATTCCGGTGGCGTACCACATCGTCTTTGAAGACCTTCCCCCGTCTACCCGCAGACCTTCCGATTCTGATTTTCGCCATGCGGATACCGCGAAGAAACTCAAGGCGCAGCCCCATGCGTGGTGTCGTGTCCAGAAGCGAAAGAAGCGAGGCGACGCAGCCACGGCCGCCTACCAGATACGGAATGGCATTCTCGCTGCTTTCCGCCCGGCAGGCGCTTTCGAGGCCAAGTCCAAGACCGTCAACGATGAGTTCTTTGTGTATGCCCGGTACGTCGGGGGCGCTTCAGCTTCGGACGGTTCCCAGTGACCCCGGGGATAGGCGGTCTGATCGAGGCGGCCCGCGAGGGCGACTGGCGCCCTCTCCTTGAGGCGGCCATTCCGGAGTCGGGGAAGCACTGGGCTGAGAATGCGCGGTGTTCGGGGCAGGACCCCGAACTCTTCACCCCGCTTTCGGACGGCCCACGAGAAGACCCTGATGAAGTACGACAGCTTCAGGGGATCGCGCTGAATCGTCCGCTGAACTTCTGCGCGTCCTGCCCGCTGGCGGTAGCGGCTCAGTGCCTGGTCGAGTCCTTGCGGCTTGATGACGAGTACGGCATTCGGGCGGGCCTGTTGGCGTCGGAGCGCTCAGCGCTGCGGGACTCCTGGAAGCGCCGGATCGACGCTGAGGCTGTATCTGCTGTCCTCCGTGGGGTCCCCGTCGTACTGAACGAGACGGAGCGCGGAGAGGTCATCTCACGCTTCGCGGGTGATCCCACACTGAACGCCGATCACGTCGCTTGGGGCCTTGGCATCCCCCGTAAATACCTATGGCAACTGGTCCGCGAGCACAACCAGAGTGCGGCGCCGGCGCCTTCCACTGCGATTCCATCTGAGGCGGATGCCGCCTGATCCTCCCTGCCATTCCAGGGACATCACTCTTCCTGCAAGGCTTTCCTTGCATTTCCTCGGGAGTCCTCCCATGCCCAAAAACTCTTTGCCGATAATGCATTGCACTGGGCTCAGCGATACCGTACGCGCCCTGGCCCCAACGGCCGTCCTGGTCCGTATCCTTCCGGTCTCGCGTGCTGTTACCTACATCTTTGAGGGCGATTTCTGGCGGCTGCTCGTAGACCGTGACATCGAGCGACAGTTGACCCGGATGATCCGCCAGCACTTCGCTTCAGTTGCCGACTGGCGCTATGCCCACGATTTCCATGTCCCGAGCGGGCGCCTCTACCTCACACCTGAGCCTGTCCAGAAAGGCTATGTCCCGGAGGACGACAGCTCGTTCGGCATGTCCCCCACTCGCTACGTCGCCACGGCTGACGGCGGTGTCCGATGAGCACGGTTACCACTGACCTGGTTTACGAGTTCTCCCAGTCGCGAAGGGGGGCGCGTCTCGTGATGCTCGCCCTGGCACGCGAGGCGAACGACCGGGGTGAAGCGAAGCTGGGCCTGGATGACATAGCGAAACTCACCAACCTCACTCCACGCGCCATCACTACCTGCCTCGGAGAGCTGTCCACGCTGGGCGAATTGAAGTACGAGGCAGGGGGCGGCAGGCACAACCCCAACCGGTACTCGATCCTCCTCGGGACGCTCCCCAGCTCGGCTACCACCCCGCAGGCACCGGATCAGGACCTGCGGAAAGGTGGAAGCAACTTCCAGGAAGTCACTTCCGAAACTAGGAAGTTCGAGCAGAAAACTAGGAAGTCTGCGCCAACAAAGGGGGAAGTTTCTTCCTCGCGCGCACATGGTGTTAATACTCCCTACGGGAGTATTAACACCACCAACAAGCAAGCTAGCTCGCTTCCCTCCGGGGATTCAGCGAACGAGCGGGGCCCCGCCTCGGTGGACGTTCCGGCTGGGGCCCGAGACGTTGTGGCAGCCCTGGAGGCCGCCGGGATGCTCGTCGGGTGGCGGCTCTCCGAGCCCGAGTGGGAGCGGGTAACAGCCTTGTCGGCCCGTTGGGGCCCGGAACGGCTGGTCGAGGTCATCGCTCGGCGGTGGGACCCGGCCCGGCCCCCGCAGTCAGCGCGCTACCTGCTGCGCATCTGGGACGACCTGCCCTCTCAGGTCCCTGCCGAGGCGCCGAAGGGCAACGTCGTCCCGCTCCGGCGTGAGTCCGCGGGATGGAAGCCCTTCCGCAACCCGGCGAAGTCCAGCGCCTACCAGAACGGATTTTGACCATGGCTGAGCCACAACGCGCAGGCCACGCCGGGTCAATGCGTGCGATCGAACGGATCATTGCTGAGAAGGGAATCCGCCTCGTGTCTGACGTCGAACCTCCCCGTGACGAAGCGGGCCCCGGTGACCCGAACTGGCACCACAGCGCGCGCGTCGAGTACGCGATGACGCGTTGGGAGACTGCTACCCCGCCCCGGTTCCGCGACGCTGAGGCGACGCTCCCGGAGGTCAGGGCCTGGGCGGACCGCGCGCTCGCTGACCCGGCGACGGCGGGGGCGATGCTCTTGACCGGTCTCACGGGGACGGGAAAGACGCACCAGGCGTACGGGGCCTTGCGGCACATCGCGGCCGGCGGACCGGACCGGTTCGAGCTGATCGCCGTGAACAGCGCGGACATGTACGGCCAGCTGCGGCCGAGTCAGGTCATGGGCGCCTCGGAGCGAGAGCTGAAGCGCCTGTCCACGGTGCAGTTGCTGTTCCTGGACGACTTCGGGACGTCCAAGACCTCCGAGTGGACCGAAGAGGTCACCTACCGGCTGATCAACCACCGGTACAACCACTGCCTCCCTACGATCATCACGTCCAACCTGCCCGCTCGCGACGCGGACGGCCCGGACCTGACGGACTTCGTGGGTGACCGGGTGGCCAGCCGCTTGGCCGAGATGGTGACCGCGCTCGTCCCGATGATCGGTGACGACCGGCGCCGGGGCCGGGGGGCTGCCTGATGCCGATCCGTCGCCGTGGGTCCGCTCACGCCACTTCGACGCTCTCCGGCTCCGCCGTCTACGTCGGCAGAGGCAGCCGCTACGCCAACCCGTTCAGGGCCGGAGACCCAAGCCCTACCCCGTGCCGGGGACCGATGACGGCAGAAGAGGCCGTGGATCTCTTCGCCGCCACGCTCCGGGGCCCGGTGGGCCGCTGCTATGCCGAGCGGTTCGCGCGTGCCCTTCGGGGCCTCGACCTCGTGTGCACCTGCCCGCTCGATGCTCCCTGCCACGCCGATGTCCTGCTCCGCCTGGCCAGCGAATCCGAGCAGCGCAGCACCACTTGCTCCTTGGAAGGAACCTCCGGATGACTCACCCGATCATGTTCGCGGCGGCCAAGCGGCTCGTCACCGAAGAGGAACGGCGCACGGCGATCAGGGAGAACGCCTTCCGGACCTGGGCGCCCAGGTCAGTCACGGCCGCCTCGAAGTACGCCCGCCGTCTGCTCGGCGATGAAGCGGTCACCCTCGACTGGCAGGCCCTTGGCGTGCTGCGCCTGGAGGAACACCTCCAGGCATTCGCCTCGCTGGACACGGTGGCCGGTCAGCATCTTGAGCTCTACTACAGCGGGGACGGGGAAGACGCGGAACGGCTCGTGCTGAGGCGTTCGTGCATCTCGTGCCCGAGTCAGCAGGTGGACGAGGTGACCTCGCTCGAACACCTTGGTCGGCTGCTTGCCCAGACCCCCGCCTGGCAGGCCATCAACCCGCGGGACGGCGGTGCTCAGGGATGACCAGCACGCACATAGACCCGCCGTCCTCGGCGCCCGTACAGACCTCCTACAAGCTGCGTCGGATGGCCTTCGGGGACCGCGCGGCGATCATGGCGCTCGGCGCGGCCGGCTTCGCGTTCTCCTACGACGCGCTTCGTCAGGTGGCCATCGCCATTCACGCCCGGCCGGAGCTTTCGTACCTCTTCCCGGTCTTCATCGACGGCTTCATTGCGTACGGGGTCAGGGCGCTGGTCCTGCTGCGCCACCGCGACTTCGGCGCCCGTCTGTACGCCTGGTTCCTCTTCCTGGCGGCCACGGGATCGAGCCTGTGGGCCAACGCGTTGCACGCGATCACGCTCAACCACGGACCGCAGTCCGGACAGTCCCCGCTGCACCTGGGGGACAACGTCGTCGGCGTCCTTTCGACGCTCGCACCGCTTGCCCTGGCGGGTTCGGTGCACCTCTACATCATCATGGCGCGGACGGCCGAGTCGTCCGTCCCGGACCGCCCCGTGAGCCGTCCGGGACCGCTCCCGGACGGCGCCGGAGATGACCGTCCGAGTGCGGCAACCGCACGGCTCGAACGTGAATCGGCCGGGCCTGCAACGGCTCGTGAACTGGTCGCCGTCCCCGGTCCGTCCACGGCGGACGGACGGGATGGGAGCCCGGCGGACGGGCCCCAGCTCAGTCTGGACAAGGCCCTTACCCCGGTCGTGCTCCAGACCGAGGACGCCGCGGACGATGTCCACCTCCGCGACTGGACGACCGGCACGGACGGCCAGGACCACCCGGACGGACAGCACGGACTGCTCCGTCCGGACGGTGAAACCTTCCCGGACGGTAACCCGGATTCTGACCGCCCGGCGGGGGAAGATTCACCCGGTCCGCGGGAAGCGGACGACCTCTCGGACGAGCAACCGGCCTCCGTCCCGGACGAACACGAAGCGCCCGAGGACCGGGAGGCTGTGGACGAGTGGTTGACGGACTTGCTCCCGATCGCGCGGGAGGCTTCCCGGCAGGCCGGACGGATCAGCCGGGACGTCGTCGGGCAGGCCGTCCGGGCCCGCCAGCCGATCGGGAACGACCGGCTCGGCGAACTGCTCGCGGTGCTGCGGAAAGAAGAGGAGATGGCCCGGCAGCCTGCTCCCGCTGGCGGCTCCAGCTCGCTCTGGTGATCTCATTCCATAGGTAAGTCCCTGACGGCTGCTGCGGCGGGCCTTCCCCGTCGCAGCAGCCGTCAGGCCCTGGTGCTCAGAAAGGAACGGCCGTGCGACGACGCCGAGACAACACAGCGGACGCGGCTGCCCGATACGAAGCGGACCAAGCAGCGTCCGCTCTTGCCTTGCACCTTCAGGCCGGCGGCACACTCACCCCGGTTCCGGTGCCCGGACTGGTCCTCGATGCGGAGGAGACCGCGTACGCGGACGTCATGTGTGCGACGGCCCGCTTCTACGCCACCGATATCCCCTATCAGCAGGGGGCGGGGTACTACGAGGATCACCCCACCTTCGGCCGCCAATGGGTCCCCAACCACAAGCTCGACGCCCGGCGCCGCCAGCAGGCGGAAGCCGAGGCGCAAGCGCAGTGGCGCGACCGCACCCCGGCTCGCGTAGTCCTCACCTCCTCCGGTCTCCGGATCAACCCCGCCGGGATGCCCACGACCTGGCTCCCCTTCGACCACGCGCTCCTGACCGGCATCACGGTCACCCCTGCCCGCCATGAGCTGGTGCTGTCGTACAGCGTGTGCGCCCCGCTCCTCATCGCCGGGCCTGCGGCGCCCTGGCTGAGCACGGCTATCCGCCACCTTTCTCCGGGAACCCCCGTCGAGGAATACGGAAATAACTAGGAAGTTAATTCCTAGAAGAAACTTCCTACATTAATTCAGATTCGAGTTCTTCCCACACCCCTGTCAGGCTCTCTGCACGGCCCAACGCCAAAGGCGTTCTGCGGCCGTGCAGATTCCGTATACCCGGAATCTGCCCTGCACAGGGAGGGGCTGATTCACCTTGATATGACGCGAGGCGGCCGACAGGAACTCGTCTGAATTTGAGACCCGGCCGCATTTCAGAAGTCGCCCTCGGACACGAGATGTCCGAGGACGCGCACCGCAAGGGGAGCCGGTCCCGACTCAAGGCACCATGCAGTCCGGCTCCCGACTCTGAAGCTCTCCGGCATACCGGGGGCTTCCGTAAGCAGGAGCACGACTTCATGCGTTCACGCATACCCACCCCCTCCCGGCTGGCCGCCGTCGCTGTGGCCGCCGGGGTGGTGGGCACCCTGGCCTGGGTCCCCACTGCGGTAGCGGCCGACAAGTACGGGCCGGGGTTCCAGATTCCAGACTCCGAGGGGCACGCCGCCTCCAGCCACATCGGCGCCTACGGGCCGCCCGGACTCCGCGTCTGGGGCGACAACGAAACGTACTGTGCTGACCCGTCGCGGCGCGGACCGGACGCGGCCGGCGGGTACTTCGGGCCCAAGCCGGTCTCGCAATGGACCTCTTCGGAGACCGGTCAGAAGGTCCCTGACGCGAATGTGGCGTACGCGTCGTACATCATCGGCAAGTACGGCCAGACGCATTCCGACGCTCAGGCCGCAGCGGTCGATGCGGCCACGTACGAACTCCTCGCGGGAGGCACGTACGGGATCAACGGCTCACGCGGAAAGCAACGCCTCTCCTACCCGAATGTCTCCGCCAACTCCCGGTCGATGGCGATGGGTTATCTCGCCGAAGCCAAGAAGCTGGCCGGACCGTATGAGCTGCACGTCCGCCCGAAGGTGAAGGAGACCACCGAGGGCACGAAGGTCACGGTGGACGTGGACGTCACGTCCAAGCTGTCGGGCGAGCACATCCCGGGGGTCAAGGTGGACCTCGGCGCAGACTCCTCCAAGGGCAGCGTCACCACCGGCGGCGACGGACGAGCCTCGTGGACCTTCACGGCCTCGAAGACCGGCACGACCGCCGTCAAGGGAACGGCAACGGGCCTGCCCGGCTCGCAGCTCAAGACCCTGGACCCGCACGACAAGCGGGCACAGCGGATGCTGCTGGCCGGAGACACGACCACAGCGCAGGACTCTGCGGATGTCACCGTGAAGCCCGCCACCGGCGGCGTGGAGATCCACAAGAAGGACCCGGAGGGCTCCCGCCTGGTCGGCGTGAGCTTCCAGCTCCTGGACTCCGCGGGGAAGGTGGTGAAGGAGGGCAAGACCGGCAAGGACGGTGTCCTCACGTTCGAGGGCGTGGCTCCGGGGAAGTACCGGCTGCACGAGTCTTCGACGGGCGACGACATCCACGAACTCGTGCCCGACCAGGATGTGTTGATCGTCGCCGGGCAGTCCGGGTCGGCGAAGCCGATCACGGTGATCGACCCGTTCAAGGACGCTGAACTCGTCCTGAAGAAGGTGGACAAGGCCACGGGCAAGCCGCTGGCCAACGCGGTCATCGAGATCGACGCGGACGACGTGGACGGCGCCGGGAAGCACAAGCCCGGCAAGAAGATCACGGATGTGACCACCGGCAAGGATGGCCTGGCCAAGCTCAAGCTCGGCGTGGATGTGAAGGCCGGGTCCGCGTACTGGGCCAAGGAGGTCAAGGCCCCGGCGCACTACCAGCTGAACAGCACCCCGGAACGCTTCCTGGCGAAGGCCGGTGCGGTGGTCAACCTGACGCTGACCAACGACCCGATCCCGGCGACCATGCGCGTGCTGAAGACCGACAAGGAGTCCGGCAAGGTCCTGGGCGGCATGGGCTTCGACATCGCCACGGTCAGGGTCGATCCGTCCGGCAACAAGGTGCCCGGAACGAAGGTCGCGTCGGGTACCACTGGCGCTGACGGCAAGTCCCAGCCGATCAAGCTGGACGCCACGGTCGAGGACGGCATCGAGTACCTCCTCACCGAGACCAAGGCGCCGGACGGCTACGACAAGTTGGCCCGGCCGATCAGCTTCACCGCGCGGGCGGACTCCGAGGTGACCGTCCGGGCCCAGGACAGCAAGCTCCCGACCCCACCCACGCCGCCGACGCCGACCCCGTCCACGCCGGGCTCGACTCCTCCGCCGGCCAAGGGCGGCGGCACGCCGCCGGAGACCCCCAGCTCGGGTTCCCTGGCCAAGACTGGCGCCGAGATGGCGCCGTGGGCCGCGGGTGGCGCTGCCGCCCTACTCGCGGTGGGTGGCGGAACGGTGTGGATGACCCGCCGTCGCCAGCAGTCCCCGGCCAACGCCGGTAACAGCCCGCAGGAGTAGTTCCCCCAGCTCGCTCCTGCGAAGGGGTGTTGCGGCCCAACTCGCCCCCCGGGCCGCAACACCCGCTCTCTCACTTGAACTTCCTGCACCAAGGTCGTGGTTTCGTCATGCCTCGCTCCACCCGATTCATACCGATATCGGCCGCAATATGTGCTGCGGTTTCCGTGGCCGCTCTGGCGTCCGGCTGCTCCAGCTCGACCGGCGACGACTCGGCATCGAAGAACGCTCGCCCCCACTCCGTTTCGGCGGGCATCACCGCATCGGCCACGCCGACCACCAGGGCCTCCGACTCCGCGCCGGGCAAGACCCTGCCCGCCGGCGTGGAGAAGGTCGCACGGGCCTTCACGGTGGCCTACGCCCAGCACGACGCCACCAACGGCGGCGACCGGTCGTACGCCGACGCGGGCGCTCGCGCGGCGAAGCTCGCCAGCGGCGAGCTGGTGGATGTCCTGGCCCAGAAGCGCCCTGGCCAGGAAGCGCCGTGGGCGGAACTGCGCTCCGAGCAGGCCAGGCAGACCGCGAAGATCACGTCCGCTGTGGTGCCGGACGGCGCCCCGGCCGCGACGCCCTCGTCCGCGCTCGTGCGGGTCGCCTACACCCTCACCACGACCCCGAAGTCCGGGCCGGCGCGGCACAGCAGCGAACAGCTCGCCCTGCGCCTGGAGCACACCGCCGACGGCTGGCGCGTCACCGCGCTGCCGGTGGGCTGACGGCGGCCGCGATGAAGAAGTCCGTACAGATCATCCTCGGCCTGCTGGCTGCCATGGTCATCAGCGGCGTCGCGCTGCTGACGACCTTCGGCGGGGCCGACAGCGCCTCCGCCCAGGAGAACGGTCCCGGCGGCGGTCTCACGCCGGACTCACCGGTGCCCGGCTGGGTGCGAACGATCATCGACAAGCACGCGGGGAAGTGCCCGCAGGTCACCGCATCGCTGCTGGCCGCGCAGCTCTACACGGAGTCGCATTTCGACCCGAAGGCCAAGAGTCCGGTGGGGGCCCTGGGCATCGCCCAGTTCATGCCCGGCACCTGGGCCCAGTACGGCATGGACGGCGACGGCGACGGCATCAAAGACATCTTCAACCCGGCCGACGCCATCGCCGCGCAGGCCAACTACGACTGCGTCCTGGCCAAGGAGGTCAAGAACGTCCCGGGCGACAGCACGGACAACATGCTGGCCGCCTACAACGCGGGCGGCGGGGCCGTGATCAAGTACGGCGGCATTCCCCCGTACCCCGAGACGCGCGGCTACGTGAAGGAGATCCGGGACCTGGCCGCGAAGTGGGCGGCGGCGGTCAGCCCCGACGCTCCCGCGGGCAAGGGTGCCGCTCGCGCCATCTCCGCCGCGAAGACGGCCCTGGGGACTTGGTACCAGTGGGGCGGCGACTGCGTCTCGCCCTACAAGGGGCAAGGCGGATGCGACTGCTCCTCGCTCACCAAGATGGCCTGGGCCTCAGCCGGGGTGAACCTTCCCCGCGTCACCTACGACCAGGTGCACGCCGGGACCGCCGTCAAGAGCGTGTCCCAACTCCAGCCCGGTGACCTGCTGTTCACCGTCCCTGGCTCCGCCGGACCGGAGCACGTCGGGATGTACATCGGCAACAACGAGGTCATCGACGCCCCGCACACCGGGGCCCAGGTACGGATCAAGCCCCTCAGCTACTGGACGCCTCAGCTCATCGCGATGCGCCACGTCGGCTAAATCCGATCAAAACACCGCATATCAACTCACTCTGCACAAAAGGAAATACCATGCACAACCTTCTCTCTGCTGCTGCCGACCCGACCCTGCACACGACCCTTGCGGCGGGTGCCGACGTGGTGTCCGGCGTGAAGCCGGACTGGGGCCCGTTCGGCAAGCTCGGCGGGACCGCCAAGGTCCTGCTCGGCGTGCTCGCCGCCCTCGTCCTGGTGGTCGGCGCCGGTGCCTTCTTCGCCGGTCTCGCCAAGTCCAAGGGCTGGGTGGGCGACGGCCACTCGACCATGGACAGCTCGCGCGGCAAGGGCATGATGGTCGGCGGCCTGGTGGTCGTCTTCCTCGTCGCCTCGTTCGGCACGATCTTCACGATCACCTACGGCATGGGTGTGTGACCCATGGCTGCCCGAACACAGCGGAGGAAGGATTCCTCCACCACCGGCCGCGCACCGGCGCAGTCCGGAGCCAAGCTCTGGGGCATCGCCGCCGGGGCGGTCGCCGTGGTCACCGTCGCCGGACTGGTCGTGAGCCTGACCACGGGCAACGACACCGCCCCGAAACCGGCCGCCTCCTCTCCGGCGGACGCGGCGCCCAAGGCGAGCGAGCCCCGCAGCCGGGCCAACAACGGGGTACCCGTCGGCTACCCCCACACCGAGGCCGGCGCTAAAGCCGCTGCCGCCAACTACACGACCGTTGCCGGAAGTTCCGCCTACCTGACGAACAAGGACGTGCGACACCGTGCCGTGTCCGTCATGGCCACGCACAGCTCCGCCTCGACGGCCGTCCAGCAGGCCGACCGTGCGGCCGGTCAGGCCGCGCATGACCTCAAGGGAGACAACGCCAAGCTCGACCCGAAGCAGGCCATCGCCCGCACCGGTGTCCTCTCCGCTCACACTCTCGGCTTCGATATCCACAAGGCCACGGTCCGGCTGTGGACAACGACCGTGCGCGGCAGCGCGACGGGCCACGCGACTCCGAAGGCCGCATTCCGCTCGGTGACGGTCAACCTGGTCTGGGAGAACAACGACTGGAAGCTGTCCGGGAGTTCGGACAGCAGCGGCCTGGTGGCGCCGATCGACGTCCGGCAGGCAACCAACGTCACCGGCGACTTCACCGACTACATACCCGCCGGGGCCTCCGATCCGGTCCTGAGCGGCAGCACCGGCGCGGGCGGCTTCCCTGCCGCCTACGAACACAACGAGGACGGCGCACGCGCCGCCGCGACCAGCGCGGTGATGTTGTACGGCGATCCGCGGTTCTTCACCAGCACCGACTGGCGGCACAAGATGCTGGCCTCCACAGCAGCGCCGAGCGTCCTGGAGCGGGTGAAGTCGGAGACGGACTCGACGGCGAGGCTGGTCGTCGAGAACCGTGCCCTGGGGGACGACGGAAAGACGGCGGACGGCGGGCTCCTGGTCACCAGGACGGCAGCCCTGGCCACCCGCGCGGTGTCCTACACCGACCAGAGCGCGAGCATCGAGCTGTGGACCGCGTCCATGGGCGGGATCGCCGGTAAGGACGAGACGCAGCGCCCGCAGGTCGGCTTCCTGCGGATGACGGTCGATCTCACCTGGGCTGACGGCACCTGGAAGACGACGGCGGTCACCCCGTCGGAGCCTCTGGTGCCGTCCCCGCCCGCCGCTGAGCAGGCCGCGCCGGCCAGCAGCTTCGCGGACGTGGGGGGTGTCACCGATGCGCCTTCGCTTGCGTGAGGACGCCCCGGGCCTGCTCGCCATCGAGCGGAGCGGGCCCGGCCGGGGCTGGGGCCGCCGGGTTCAGGCCCTGGTGTGGGTCAACGTCGTCGTCGGGTTCATCTTCGTCCCGTCGGCGGTCGCCAACCCGTTCTGCTACATCCCGATGGTCTGCGAGGCCAAAGCGGCGATCGACTTCGTCAAGGACCCGTTGGGCTTCCTGCTGCAGAAACTCGCGGAGGCCAACATCTGGTTCCTCCGCAAGATGCTGGAGCTGATCCAGAACACCACCAAGGTCGATCTGACGAGCCAGGGCTTCCTGAAGCAGTACGCGATCATCTTCGCGGCCTCGTCGCTGATCACAGCGGCCCTGTGGTTCATCGCCGTTGCCAAGCGCGCGGTACGCGGGGTCGGCCTGACCGAAGCCATCAGCGAGGCCATCGGCTTCCTGCTGCTCCAGTTCCTCGTCAACGCCCTGACCCCCGGCGCTATCGCGCTGCTGATGCGGGCCATTGACGAGGTCACGAAGGTCTTCGAGCCATACGCCACGGAGAACTTCAAACCCTTCCTGGAGAACCTCCTCAAGATCATGGCCGCGAACCCCTCCGAGGGCGTGGGTCAGCTCCTGGTCGTCAACCTGATCATGATGTGCGGTGCCCTGCTGATGTGGGTCGAGATGCTCATCCGCGGCGCGGCGATCTACGTTGCGGTGGCGCTCGGGCCGGTCGTGAACGCGGGCCTGGTGGACCGGGACCTGTGGGGCAAGTCCAAGAAGTGGATCGGCGCGATCTTCGCGATCGGCCTGTCCAAGCCGGTGCTGTTCGCGCTTCTCGGGCTCGGCGGAGCGATCCTGAGCGACTCGACGGGCAGCATGTCCGACGCGGTCTCCAAGATCCTCGTCGGCGCCCTCATCCTCCTTCTCGCCGTGTTCGCCTCCGCCACCCTCTACAAGTGGGTTCCGGCCTTCGGCGACGAGATGGCCCAGCTGCACCACGGGCGGAAGACGGCCCAGTCCTCGGGCCCCGCTGCCGCTGTGGACGGACCGGGGCAGCACGCGAACCGCGCTCTCAACTCCCATATCCAGAGCGCATTGGTCGGCGGCGGCAAGGGTGGCGGCGCGGCGATGGGCACAGCGGCCGGGCCGGTCGGTGCCGGAATCGCCCTGGCGAAGGCCGGTACCGATGCGGTGAAGGGCAAGGCCATGAGTTCGCCGGGTGCGCAGGGGACCGACGCCGGGAACGGCGGCGAGTCCCAGCAGGACCACGGGAACCAGGACTCGCAGGCTCCGAGTCCTCCGCCCTCGGCACGCACCTCCGGCGCGCAGTCGGACCCGAGCGTCGGCTCCGGCTCTCCGACGCCTCCGGCCGGCGACGGCAACGGGGCACCGGCCGACCACGTACCGGACTCCGCCCGAAGCCACGGCGGGACGACGAACCCCGTCGTCACCCCGAACGCAGGAGCCCCCAGCCGGGGGCCGTCTCCTGTGCCTGCTCCTCCTGGGCAGTCCGGGAACCGGCCCGCACCGTCGGCCCCCCGGCCTCCGGCTCCCTCCTTCACCTCGGGCACTACTGCGGGCACCGGCCCGTCCACCACTCCCAACCCGCCAGCGAAGCCGACTGGTGGCGGGGCGCCCATCAAGCCGCCCACCAGCAAGGACAAGTGATCCATGTCTACTCGTACGTATCAGTTCGGAAAGCACCGGCCGACGGGCCTGGTGGGCCGCCGGGACCTCGGCGAACAGGTCGTCCTGGGCTGCGGAGCGGGGCTCGGCATCATGTCCGGCTTCCTCTTCAGCGGTGTCCCGGTGCTGGCCGGTCTTGGCCTGGCGCTGCCCATCGTGGTCGCGCTGGTCGTGGTGTACGCGCCCTACCGGCCGAAGGGGACCGCACAGCGCCGCACGCTCTACCGCTGGTGGCGGATCAAGCGGTACCACCGCAAGGCCCTGGCCCGGACCGGCGGTGTGTGGGTCTCCCCTGCGGTCGAGGCCGGCGTGCGCCGTGACGGCACGCCGCCGGACGCTGCGCTCACCGAGCCGGAGGGCGTCGCCGGGATGACCTGGGTGCCGGTGACGGTCCGCGGTCAGCAAGCGGTCGTTGTCCTCCAGCCCGAAGCGGGCTGCGTCACCGCGACGCTGGAAGTCGCCTCGCCCGGCCTGGGCGGCAAGGAGGTCGGCGAACAAGTCGTCGCCCTGGAGCGGTGGGGAGAGCTGCTCGACGCGTTCGGCAACACCGAGGAACACCCGGTCAAGCGCATTCAGGTCCTCGCCCGTCAGATGAAGTCGGACCCGCACGCGCACCGCCGGTTCGTCGCCCAGCGCGACGAGTCCGCCGCGACGCACGAGGTGCCGCAGTGGTTGAAGGACTCGTACGACACGTTGGCCAACGCCGTGTCCACCTCGGCGGAGGAACACCGCTACTACATCACCGCCCACGCGAAGTTCACCCGCGACCTGGCGGCTGACGGCGCCGCCCGGGGCACCGGTGACGAAGGTGTCGCCGCCGCGATGGCCGCGTACCTGGAAGAACTGTGGTCCCGGTGCGAGGACGCCGACCTCTCGGTGATCGCGCCGCTCGATGAGGGCCGGATGACCGCGTTCATCCGCAACAGCTACGACCCCGATCACGCTATCTGGGACACCGACCTGCCCCAGGCCCACGCGTTCCCCCGGAACGTCGATGTCCGCGACGGCGCGCACGTCGCGACGCGGGCCGCCGGGTCAACGGACCAGTGGTTCCACGCGACGGCCGCCGTCGTCTCCTGGCCCACCACGCCTGTGGGGCCTGACTTCCTGTCACCCCTGTTGATCGGGATGCCCGACGTGATCCGCACGATGAGCATCACCCAGAACCTGGAGCCGAACGACAAGGCCGTGGAGCGGATGCTCGCGGAGGACACCAACAATCAGGCCGAGATGCACCGGGACCGCCAGCGTGGCAAGAACCTGGACCCCCGCGACCTGATCGCCGCCAACGCCACGGGCTCGCGCGGCATGGCGCTGGCCTCCTCCGGCGCGGCCGGTTCCGCGGTCGTCGGCTACATCACCATCTCCGCGCGCAGCAGCGAGGAACTGGAGAAGACGAAGAGGACGACGGCCTCCCGCGCCCGTAATGCCCACCTGCGGATCGAGTGGCTCGACCTTGAGCACGCCCGCGCGTTCGCCACGACCCTGCCGTTCGCCGGAGGCATCAAGTGAGTGACCTTCTCACCCTCAACCCGCTGACCCCGCTGCACGAAACCGTCCGGCGACCGCTCTACACCGAGACCACAACCAGCCAGGCCCTCTACCTGCCCATCGCGCCGCCCACCCTGGGCACAGCGGGAGCGGTCATCGGCCGTGAGCTGTACTCGGGCAAGGCATTCATCTACTGCCCCTTCTCGGCATTCGGGGACGGCCTGCCCGGCGGCAACATGATCGTCATGGGCGACACCGGCCGTGGCAAGAGTTCGCTCACCAAGACCTACACCGCCCGGCAGATCCGCTTGGGCAGGAAGGTGATCGTCCTCGACACGAAGGAACAGAAGGAGCGCGAGGAAGGCGAGTGGGCGGCGCTGGGCCGGTCCCTGACCGGCAAAGCGCCGATCAAGTTCACGCCCGGCGGTGGCCGGGATGCCTCCTGCATCAACCCGATGGACCCCGCCATCGCGGGCAAGCGACAGATCGAACTCGTGCGGACCATCGTGGAACTCGGCCTGGGGCGTGCCCTGGACGAGTTCGCCGGCTCCGCCCTGCGCCTGGCGATCCGCCGAGCCCACCAGCGCGCCAACGACGCCGGGCGTACCCCGGTCCTGGCGGACGTCGCCGCCGCACTGCGGGCTCCCGAAGAGTCGGACGCCACCGCCAAGCAGCGCACCCGGGACGAACTCCTCAACGACGGGCTCGAAGCCTCCTACGTCCTGGACCGTCTGTGCGGCACTGATCAGGACGCGACCGGGGACCTGATCGGGATGCTCGACGGCCCGACCAGCCTGGGCGTCGATCTCGACGCGGACATGGTTGTCTTCGACCTGACCAAGGTCCCGTCCGGCGGCGTCGCCATGACCATCCTCGTCGCGGTGATCGCCGTGTTCCTTGAGGAAGTCTGGCTGCGGCCGGTGTGCGAGTGCGGCACCGAACCGAGTCAGCACGAACGCCGGATCGTGGACGCCAACTCCGGCGCCTGGGAACTCGGCCCCAACCCGGAATCGGGCTGCCGCCGCTACACGCAGCGCAAGCGCATCCTCGTGTGCGAGGAAGCCTGGCACATCCTCGGAACACCCCAACTCGCCGCGCTGCTGGAGAAGTTCCTCAAGTTCGCACGCGGCTACGGGCTGAGCTGCATCTTCATCGTCCACCACCTGAGCGACATCGACGACAGCCCGGAAACACAGGCCGCGCTGAAGATGGCGGACACCATCGTCGTCTACTCGATGAAGAAATCCGAAGCCGAGGACACCGTCCGGCGCCTCGGCCTGCCCGCCTGGACCGCCGAGCACATCACGCGCCTGCGTCGCGGCATCGCGCTCTGGGTCGTCGGCGAAGTGATCTACCCCGGCGTGCAGCACCTCCTCACCGAGGCCGAACAGCACCTGTGCTTCTCCTCCGGCTCCATGTCGGACCTGGCCAGCACCTCCCCGGACCCGGAATGAGCGCGGCTCCACGCCCCCGCCCCGACTCCAGCGATCACCCCGAGACGGAACCCCTCCCCATGACTGCTCTGGCCCTCGACCCCGCCGCGCTCCCGACGTACGGACACACCGTTCGGGACGACATCGACCAGCTTCACGCCGACTTCCTCGACCTCGCCCAGCGCACTGCCCGGCTCGCCGCGGTACTGGACCGCGGCGACTACTCCGCAGCTGGCGGACGTGTCCGCGCCGCAGTCGGCCACGTCTGGCGGGCAGCGGAGGACCTCCACACCGCCTTCCACCACGCGCCGCCACGCTGTGCCGGACCGGACGCCTCACTCGCCCGCCTGTGCGGCCGGCGGATGCGCTACCTCGCCGCTCGCGTTGCGAAGAAGGGCGAGTAATGGACCTCCTGCCCGGCGGCCTGTCCGTCGCCCTGTACGCCGTCGTCGCCGTCTGCGGCCTGGGCCTGCTGGCTCTGTGGCTCGTCTCGAACCGCAGTCGGCGCAACGCCGGGTTCGCCTCCAAGGCACACCTCAAGCGCCAGCTGTCAGCCAAGGCCGTCCTGCGGGCCTCCGAGATCCGCCCTTCCCTGACCGATCAGGGCCGCACCTCCGCCCAGACCTCGGCCGCTGACCTCTCCAAGCCTCGTCGGTCCTGCGCCTCCTGACACGCGCACCTCCTCCAGCACCTCGTTCCGGAGCACCACATGAACCACACGCTCGACCCGCTCGACTTCGGCTACTCGCTGGGCGTCTCCCAGCGCCCGAAGGGCGTACCCCTGTGGTCACGCGCCGACAAGGCTTGCCGAGTCATCGGCCCCATGGGCAGCGGAAAGACGCTGCGCTTCTTCGCCCCGACCATCCGCCGGTGGGCGGGCCCCGTCCTCGCCACCTCAACGAAGCCGGACCTTGTCGAACTGACCCTGGACGCGCGAAAGCGTGACGGGCGCCCGGTGTTGGTCTTCGACCCGCAGAACATCGCGCCATCTCTGCCCCGGCTCCGCTGGTCGCCGATCACCGGAGCGGCGGGAACCGAGATCGCCATGATGCGGGCCAAGGCACTCGTCGCTGGTTCGCGCACCCCGGGGTCCGCAGCCCAGTCCTCCGAGGGAAGCTCCTTCTACAAGGGGCAGGCGGCGAAGGTCCTGGCCGCGCTCCTACATGCTGCCGCTCTCGACGGAGCCAGCCTCGACCAATTCCTGAAGTGGGCCCGCAAGTTCACCGACCCAGCTCCGCTCAGCATCCTGACCGCTCACCCCGGCGCCGGCCCCGGTTGGGCGGACATGCTCCGCACCTCGACCACGGGCGACAGCAGGACCGTTGGCAACACGGCGGTCACGCTGGACGCGGCCCTGGAGCCGCTCATGCACGAGTCGGTGGTCCGAGCCCTCCAGGGCAAGGGCGAGGAGCCCACCGATTTCCACGAGTTCCTCGACGCGGGCGGCACCATCTACCTCCTGGGCAAGGACTCCGAGGTCAACTCCATCGCGCCGTTGACCACGGCCGTGACGGAAGACCTCCTGGACATCGCGGAGGCGCACGCCATCGCCTCTCCCGCCGGGCGTCTGGACCCTGCCCTCTTGGCCGCGCTCGATGAAGCACCGAACATCGCGCCCATTCCGTCGCTGCGACAGCGTGTCGCGGACGGACGCGGTCGCGGCATCACCGTGATCTACGGACTCCAGGGCTGGGCCTCCGCCCGCGCCCGCTTCGGCGAGGACACCGCGAACGAGCTGGCCTCCTTCACGAACCATGTCGTCGTCTTCGGCGGCGCGAAGGACCCCGTCTTCCTGCGCGACATGTCCGACCTCTGCGGTCAGGTCGAACGCGTCCGAACGACCAAGACGACTACCAGCGGCGACCGCGGGGGCGAATCCACCGCGACGCACGTGGCCCTCGAACCCGTTCTACGCAGTGACGAGATCAAGGCCCTGGACGCGGGCCACGCGCTCGTCCTGGCAGACAACCTGCCTCCGGTGATCACACGCCTCGACGGCATGTGGACCTGGGACTCATGGTCTGAGATCGAAGGCCACGTTCACGACCTCCGCCGGGCGAACGAGAAGGAACGGCTCCGGCAGGATGCCGAGAAGAGGCGCCAGGCCGAAGCCCATGCTGCCGCTTGGGCGAGCCGTCAGGGAGCTGCTGCCGCATGATGAACCCTTTCGCTCGCTTCGCGCCCTTCCCTGAGCCGCCCGCCCTCATCGCCGACTACATCGCGGCGAGAAGCGCGGAGGACGCTGTGGTGGACGGCCCGGCACCGTGGGACATCGGCGCCCTCACCGAGGAACTGATCGAGCCGCTTCCTGAGTGGCTCGACGCGGTGTGCCGCTGGTTGAACCAGACCTACGCCTGGCAACCCCAGTACGTCATCCCGCCGTGCTGGATCGAGCACGAGCACCTTCCCTACGAGATCGCGGCCTTCGCCTTCGCCCGCCTCGACGCCTACGACGACGCCGGGTCCGTGGTCGTTTGGCACGAGCAGTACGACCGCTTCGTCACCCGGATGAACAACATGCTCGGCAAGGCCGGCGACGACTGCCGGGTGGGCAAGCACGACGCTCGCCCGGCACGCTTCCAGCTGGACGCCTGGCCCCCGCGGCCTCCGGCTGAGGCTGACGAACAGCTGTCCGTCGAGCCTGTTGAGGAGCTGGTGTGATGCGCCCACAGCCAGACATCGTCTTCGACGCGGACCCCGCCCACGGCCTGGTGGCACGGAGCGGGCGGGGGCAATCCGAGGCACCGACGGTGCTCCGTGATCTCGGCTGGCAGTGGGAGGAACACCTCCACGCAATGACCCCGCCGGACGACACAGACCCGTCCGACGCGGGAGCGCAGGCGGTACTAGAACTCCACCGGCACGGGCACCAAGCAGGCTACCTACGGGGACCGTACGGCACGATGCGGCTCCGGCTGGCCGAAGCAGACCAGGTCTTCACGCGGATGACCGCGGGCAAGTCATCAGCCCCTGAACAGCCGACTGCATCCACACCCGATGCGATCAAAGAGAGCGAAGGATCACCACGCCCGCCGTACGCACACCGATACGGCAGGCACGACGGACATGATGAGCCAGTCCCTGACGACGTTCCTCGCGCCTGACGGCATCATCCGCCGACGGCCTCCCAGTTCCACGGGCGCGGGCCCCGAAGTCCGCGTAGGCACTGCACGCGGTACTGCGCCTGACCGAATGCGTTCGCGTCGTGATCAGCAATCTGGAAAGCGAAGGTCACGAGTCGGAGTTCGCGAATGCCTCGCAGCGTCGGGTAGCCCGCCCAGCTCCTCACGTCGTAGCCGTACAAGTCGCAGTACGTCTTGTACTGGGCTGCGGTGAGCTTCCCGAACGTGTCGTACGCGACCGCAGTGGATGTCAGGTCCCACTCGGGCGGTCCTACCGACGTTCGCTCGAAGTCCATAAGCCGGGCGCCCTCAGCGGTGACCGCGCAGTTTCCGCCCCACGCGTCGCCATGAATCACACACTCGGGACGGCCTGCGGGGAGGTCATCCCAGTCCTGTTGAAGTTCCTCAAGCCGAGAAAACAACCACTGCCGATCATCACCCTGAAGGGACTCCGACGCAGTGAGCCGCTCGGCGATGCGCACGAAGGGCTGTAGCCGACCGATGGGGAACAGGGGCTTCGACAGCGAGTGCAGGCGGCGGAGGAGTGGCGCAAGATCGGCTTCGGTGCCGTGAACGTGAGGGGGGAGTAGCTCCCAGAAGGTTGCTGCCCTATCTCGTACGCAGACCGGCTGCTCGATGGGAAGCGGCCGTACTGCGGGAACGTCGTTGTCCGCCAGCCACCGGGCCACAGCAACCTCACGAGCCGCAGCCATCCGCTGGCCGGCGCGAGCGATGCGGACCACCGTGTCGTTCTGTAGACGCCACAGATCGTTCTCGGCAAGCCGGATGGGTTCGGCCCCCGCGGGCGACCAATCGACGAGAGCCGTCACCTCCTGGAGGAGGCCGAAGGACTCTTCGGTACGGGTTGCCGTCATGCGAGGACGGTAGTGGAGATCCGCCTACGGAGTTCGGCCACCTCGGCCTTCCGGGCGTACTTCGCAGATGCCTTGCGGAGGTCCTTCACGTCCTCCAGGGCCCGCTTCGAGCGCAGCCGACCCACTTCGTCCAAGGCGCGGTGGGCGACGGCAGCCGCTTGCTGGGGATCTCCAGTGGCCATGGTCAGCGTGGCGAGCTTGGTACGGGAAAGGGCGCGGGAGCGCACATACGCCTCCGTGTGACCATCAACAGCCTTTTGTAGCCTGTCCGTTGCCATCCTGGACGACTGGCCGGGCAGGAGTGCGATGTCGAACGCGGCGTGCCCGGTGTCGCCGTAGTGCTGTGCCTCGTCGTAGTAGTTCATCCAGACCACGTCCTCGCCTGCCTTGGCTTTGGAGAACGCGTCATCGGACTGGCCGATCGCGGCGAGCACCTCCCGGGGGTTCTGCATCCTTGCCCAGGCCCTGGCCCTGGCGTTGTGCAGCATGGACTGTTCACGGGCGCTGAGTAGATCGGCCCGCACCAGTCCGTTACCCGCGTGGGTCAGTCCCGCGTCGGGGGCTCCGCACCAAATTGCGTGTCGAGCCCGCCAGTTGTACGCCGTAGCACGCAGATGCCAGTTCGACGCCTGCTCCGCGCACCAGGTCCCGAACGTGAGCAGGCCGGTTGCGTCATCGTGCTCGAAAGCGTCGAACGCGCTTGCTCCCATCACGATGGCCAGACGGCCGACCGCGGTCAGCAGTTCGGACTCCAGTTCCGTCGGGCAGTTGACTCCTAGTAGCCCCTTTGCCCAGATCAGCTGCCCGGCTGACGAACTGCGGACGATGCCACCTCCGCCGTACAGGTTGTCCCAGCTGGCAAGGGTGGCGGAGGCGGCGCGTACCTGCTCGATGTCGTCGGGCCGAACGACCTTGGGGAGCGGAGGCTGGCCGAGCCGGGGAAGGAGGTCGGTGAATGTTCCGGGGGCGAGTGCGGCTAAACCGCCGAGACCGAGGTTGAGGAAGGCGCGGCGCTCCACAGGTGACAGACTCCGATCCGAATGTACGAGCGGGTTCGTAGCCAGCATGCCCGTTGCCTGTGCAGTGAAGCGGTCTTCGTCAGGATGTGCAGCGCGGTTGTCCGCATGGTTGGAGTCCCTGTCGGCTTCTTCCTCGACGAATCGCCACAGCCGTCGTAGGGCCCCTCCGGCCATCAACGCGTCGTCCAGCAGGCCAGCGAGAGCGGCGTTACAGGAGCGCTCGTTCTTCTCAATGCGCTCGATGGCGGTGGCGCTGAGGTGCACCTTTTCGCCTAACGCCCGTGTGGATAGACGCCGGACGTTTCGCCAGTTGCGGAGTTCCTTGCCCCACCAAGCTCGTGCTGACTCGGTCTCGTCCAGGGGCTTCGGTTTCTGTGACATGGCCTTCCCCTCGGCACCCTCATGCGGACAACGCCTGTGGCTTCTGATTGTCCGCATGGCTAGGCGCTTGCACAGACTTTTCTTGCAGATTTGACCGGTCGTCCACTCCATGCGGTGTTACAGGAGGTGGCGAGCACGCCCCTCTACCCATCCGCGGGTGGTGCGCCGCCTGCCCGCCGGCCCGGAGCCTCCTTGAAGTCCGGGCCGGGTAAGGCGTCGGGGCGACGGTGGAGTCAACTCTTCACGAAGGTGCCGCCATCCTTGAGGTTCCCCGCGAAGGTGCCCCACGCTGCGTTCGAGAAGGCAATGCACTGGGCATGGGGCCGCTTGGAGTCTCGCACCCAGAGAACCTTCGGCGTTCGGAGGCACTCCACGCACTCGGCGTCTGGATTTGCGCTGTAGCTGCTCTTGAACCAGTCATGTTGGGGCTGTTCGGCCACGGGATAGTCCTCGCTAGTTGCGGTTTCGCAGGTGCGTCTTACGGGCCTCGGCAATCAGTTCGGCCGAGGAGTCGGGGTCCAGTGCCTCCCGGCACAGGAAGTCGAATCCGCCCACATGGGCTTCGCGAGCGCCCTCTTCCTCCAGGAACAGGGAGCCAACGGTGTTCTCGATGAAGATGACATCAAGCAGGGGATCGGGCCCTCCGTACACGATGAAGCTGCTCAGCGCTGCGCTGTATGCTCCCGCGCCGAACGGGAGCACTTGGATCTGAACGTTGCTGTCTTGGCCTCGCTCCAGCAGGAGATCGAGCTGTTCAGCCATCACAGCCGGACCGCCGACAGCCCTCCGGAGCACGGATTCATCAAGCAGCACGTGATAGTCCGGTGGCGATGCACGGTCAAGGATCTTCTGCCTGTACATGCGCATGTCCAGGAACTCACCGGCGTCCTCCGGCTCCAACGTCTTCCCCGGGGTTGTCTTGATCGCCTGCGCGTACAGCAGGGTCTGCAAGAGGCCGGGCACAACGTTGGTGGCGAGCTGGCGAATGCGCGACGATTCGTTCTCGATGGGAAGCAGCATCTGCATCGGAGCGGAGAGCCGCCCGTGATACGGGACCCACCAGCCTTCCTTGACCTTGCTGTTCTTCGCCAAGTCGATCAGTTCTTGCCGCTCGGTGTCCGATACGCCGTACACCCGGCAGAGTGCATCAACCTGGTTCCATCGCACGTTGCCCTTGGACTGCTCGTACCGGCTGACGTTGGCCTTCGACATGCCGGCCTGCTCTCCAGCCTCCTCGGCTGACAGACCGCGTTCCCGTCGCAGGGCGAGCAGCCGAAACCCGAGCTGGCGACGGCGGGCCGTTGGCCCCGTGTCAGCCGTGACGCTCGTTGCATCCGGTGTTGTCGGAGTGTCCGTCATGCTGGCGCTCCCTTTCGGCGAGTGCGGCCAGTTTCGTGGCTAACGCGTAGCAGCCACAAGGAAGTTACACGGCGGAACACTCCTAGAGTTACGGCCGGAGTTCGGCCCGCAACGCTCATGCGGACACTTCCGCCGCGAGCGTTACGCCAGGGGAGATCCCAGCGCCATACTCCTACCCGATCGCCACCGAGGGCACCCAGTTCCACGCCCTGCGTGATCACTCTGTGAGTGCTGTCGCCCCCTCGACAAGGACTTCGCCGATGCTGCCCTCCCCTGCTCTCCCCATGGACATCCGCTACCCCGGTGCATCCAAGCCCGAGGTCGGAAGGAGATGGACCCCGGATCGGTCCACCACGCTGTTACGCCGTGTGCTCGCGGGGCTGAGCGACGATGCGACTACCAGCGACCTCGTTTCCGAACTGAGTGATCTTCTTGCTGCCGCGATCGACCAGGTTGGGGCTCCCGCAACGCAGGCGGCGGCAGTGGCCGTTGCTTCGGCGAGAGAGATTCTGACAGTCCCGTTGTTGGAGCGGCAGTTGGGTTCCTTGACGCACGCGGCGGAGAGGCTCCAGCCCTTCGTTGTTGACCCCGAGTACGTTCCGGCCCAGGGGCTGGGCGAGCTGGGGGCCGCCGCGATCGGCGCCTCCGTGGCCTTGGAGCCCGCTGCGGTCTACGCCAACTTCACGCCGGCCGATCACCGTGTGGTCCGAACTTGGCTGAGCCGCCTGTGGATCAAGTGCGCCCGCGTCGGTGGCGAGGTCGTCGTTGACGCCCATGACGTGGGATCTCATGATGTCCCGCTCGGTCAGCGCCCCAACTGGCAGAAGATCGTTGCTCGAATTGAGGGTGGGTTCGTCCGACTCCTGGTGGTCTCGTCTCCCGAGGAACTGCTCTCGCCCAGCTCGTACACGAAGCAAGTGGAGTACGAGCAGGCTCAGAGCTACATGGCCTCCTGGTTCAGACAGCGGAATGTCCGCCTCGTCTTCCTCACGGACGCGCTGGTCGAGGAGGCGCAGCGATGACTCCGACGACGCTCATGTTCACCGCCCATGAACGAAAAGTGCTCGACTTCATGGCACAGGGTCTCGACGTTCAGGGGTTGGTCAGACAGGGGTTATACCCGAGCGAGCGTGCCGTTTGGCGGGGAGTGACAGAGCTTGGTGGTGCTCTGAGTGGCGGGGAGATCGTTCGTTGGTCCCGCATCGTGCACTTGGCCGTCATCCACAACGTGGTCACTGTCCGCCGGACCAAGTCGGTGATTCTGCCCGAGTTCCAGCTCGACCTTCTCCGCGCCCTGGCGGCCGGGCTCCGGCTCGCGGAGTACGCCGACAAGAGCGACGACATGATCCTGATGGAGGTGAAGGAGTTGCTCGTTCTCCTTTGCTCCCGCCTCAGCGCAAGTGGCCCGGCGAATGCCGTGTACCGGGGACACCAGGCGGGCCTACTCACCCCGGATGATCCCCTTCGCGTGACGTTCGGGAAGGGGGTCTCCGCATGGGCGGCTTCGTGATCACAGTGCTGATCACCGGCGCCATGGCGCTACTGATCATCGTGGACGACAAACGCCGCAAGGCGCCCCCTACTCGGGATTCGCCCGAGACCTAGTGCCGGTCGTCTCCACGGCGGTGTCCCCCGAGCCTTCCGTGGAGACGACCAACCAGCCGGGCCTTCTGCTCCGGCAGCCGCGCGAGCTTCACATCCCCCCGGCCGCGCTTCTGCCGAACGGCTAGCGGAGGGCGGCCAGCGTGCGTGTCCTGCGTCCAGCCGATCGCAGGGACACGCAGAGGCCCCGGCCGTCGCAGCAGGGGTGCTTGCGGCGGCCGGCCTTTCCTCCCCTCGTCTTCGTCCGCGCCATCCCGGATGGCCCCTCCTCCCCAGGAGCCGACACCATGACCCATCCCGTGAAGATCATCAATTGGAATGTCGAGCACTGGAGTCGCTGGCAGGACGCTGCCGACTGGGTGCGTAGCCAGGAGCCGGACCTCTTCTTCGCTCAGGAGGTCCAGGCCGAGCAGCTGGACAAGATCAGCAAGCGTCTGGGCATGGAGGGATATCTCGCCGCGCAGGTCGGACGCTCACCCAACGAGAACGCGATCTTCGTGAGGCCCAACGGGCCGTTCCTCTTCCACGAGGAGCACTTCCAGACCTGGGCGCCATGGCACGCGCCCGCGAACATCACCGTCTGGCACCGCGGCCCGGACGGGATAGTCGGTCAGCACCCCATCAGCCTGGTGAGCATCCATACCTGCTACTGGTCCGCCGATGTCCGCCTGATCGAGGCTCACTGGTGTTCGACACTCGCGAAACCGGGCTGGCTGGCCGTGATCTTCGGGGATTGGAACTCCGTCCGTACGGACACGACGATCAACTGGCGACACGTCGGCGACGCCGCGTACTACGCGAACCGCACCTACCTTCAGGACGGCAAGAGGCACACCGACGACCGCCCCGACCGCGAGATGCTGGCGGCCGGTTACCTCGACCTGGCCAGGTACGCCGCCGAGCGTGGAGAACTGGAGGCTCTTGCGCCTACGGCCGGGTACGGACGGCCCAAGCATCTCCAGGGCGGGGAACAGGCCATCGACCGGGGATACGCGTCACGCCTCATCGCGGAGGCCCTCACCGGTTACGAGGTCTGCAAGAGCGATGAGCTGGAACGGATCTCCGACCATCGTCCCGAGATCGCGCTGTTCGACCAGGACAAGTTGCAGTCAGCCACGAATCGGCCCGCCGATACGGCTTCCGTTGCAGAGGTAACAGCGAGGGGGTGAGCGAGACCATGTCCGTCGCCGCAGCGTCCAAGGCCCCTGGCGCGAAGGAGGGTGGGGCCCCGCGCCAGCACTACTGGCGCGGCCTGCACGTGCCGTTCATCGCGCCGTGGTCGGGTGAGTCGATGCCTCTCGGCACCATCGTGCGGCGGCCCGGCCCCGAGGGCGACGGGATCGCCTACGCCGACGAGTACGGCCGGGCTGACCGCAGACACGGCGTCCTGTGGCTCAGGGCCGGCGTCACGCGCGGAAGGGGGAAGCCCTTCTTCGCGGAGGTGCACGCTCTGCGACAGCGACAGGCGATGGCCCATCTGCTGTGCCAGGTCTGCGGAACCTCCACGTTCGGTCGCGACGACGAGCGTCATCTCTTCCTAGTCCAAGGTGAGGAGGGGCCGATCGCAGAGGGCGAGAAGACGACGTCGCCCCCCATTTGTGAGCCCTGCGCACATGAGTCCCTTCGTTCCTGCCCGCATCTGCGCAAGGGCGCCACGGCGGCGCTGGTGGGTTATACCCCGTACTGGGGTGTCGCGGGCATCGTGTACGACCCGATCACCCTCACTCCCATACTCAGCGACGAACGAGACGGTCTCACCTTGGTCGGGTTCGATGACCCGCTGATCCGGTGGACCCTCGCGGCCCGTTCGGTCATCACCTTGAACGAGTGCACCACCGTGGATCTGGAGCTGGAACTCACCACTGTTCAGAGGAAGTTGTCATGAAATCCGCGCACCTGTCGTGCCGACATCAGCCACCTTGCCCGACGGCCGATTCCGCCGACCGGGAGGCTGCCACGCTTGTGGTGCATTGGCCCGTTCAAGGCTGGGGGCTCTTGTGCAACGGGGTCGTCCTCTTCGAGGACACCGGGGAGTTGCTGCCGGACGGGCAGGTCATCGAACCGCATCGGCCCGTCGGGGCGATATCGTCCCGCGCCGCCTAGACGACCGCCCGGCGGACCGGATGTGACGGGCCGGTCCGCCGGGCGGTTAACCACCCCGGCGTGGTGGCCCCGCGCCGGTCCGTAGATCCGCTCAACCAGCTCGGCGCAAACTCGCCGAGGAGGAGAACACGCGTGGATAACGTCCCCGACATGACGACCAACACCGATGGCCAAGAGGCCCCGACGGAACAGCAGTTGCGCGACGCCTTGGCGGCAAAACTCATCGAAATCGGAGCGGCCCGCAGCCCCCGTGTCGTGGCTGCGTTCCGTACCGTCCGCCGGCACCTGGCCACGCCCGAGGCCGACATGGCCTCGACGTACAACGCCGAGGTCGCGACGATCACCAAGACCGACGAGCACGGGGTGGACATCAGCTCCGTCTCCGCGCCCCGCGTCCAAGCCATGCAGATGGAGCAGGGCGACATCGCGCCCGGGATGTCCGTGCTGGAGATCGGTTCCAGCGGCCCCAACGCCGCCAACCTCGCCGAAGTCGTCGGCGCAGAAGGTCGCGTGGTCACCATGGACATCGACCCGGAGGTGACCAGCCGCGCCACGGCCTTCCTGAAGGAGACCGACTACCGCAACGTCACCGTGCTCACCGCCGACGCGGAGCACGGCGCCCCCGACCACGCGCCGTTCGACCGGATCATCGTCACCGTCCAGGCCGCCGACATCCCGCCGGCCTGGATCGCCCAACTCAAGGACGGAGGACGCCTCGTCGTTCCGCTTCGGATGCGCGGCCTGACGCGCACAGTGGCCTTCGTCCGTGACGGCGACCGGCTCGTCAGCGACGGGTTCGAGCTGTGCGGCTTCGTGCCCATGCAGGGCATCGGAGAGAACCGGGTGCGCCTGGTGGTCCTGCACGACGAGGAGGGTGCGGAGGTTGGCCTGCGCGTGGATGGGCACCCCGAGCCGGACACCGCCGCCCTCACTAAGGCCCTGGCGATGTCGCGGAACGAGCAGTGGTCCGGTGTGACGCTCGGAGGCAGCGAGTCCAACGAACACCTCGACATGTGGCTGACCACCGCGCTGGACAACCTCCCGCTGCTGGCTGCGAAGCCCGGTGCGCGCTCGCGCGGGCTGGTGGCCTCAGCCTCGCCGCTCGGCATCCCCACGCTCGTGGACGGCGACAGCTTCGCCTACCGCACCGTACGGGCCACTGACCAGGAGGACCGTTACGAGCTGGGCGCCATCGGGCACGGCCCTAGCGGGCAGCAGCTCGCCGAGCGCCTGGTCGAGGAGATCCGCACCTGGGACCGCGACCACCGCGGTGATCGGGCGCACATCGAGGTCTATCCGGCGGGCACGCCGGACGACCGCCTTCCCGCTGACGGACGGCGCATCGAGCGACGGCACTCGCGGGTCACGATCACCTGGCCGTAGCCACCAGAAGGACCACGGGCAGGTAGCACAGCACATCCCTACAACCTCCCTGGAGGAGAGCGAGATGGCACAGCAGATCAGCTCCAAGTCCGGCACCGCGCTGAAGGCGGCAACGGACTTCCGTTCCGACGGCGGGGACTTCGACCTGAACATCGAGACGGTCTCCTCGGCCCCCGTTCTCGGGGCACTGCTGAACGACACCAGCGACAACTGCACGTCCACCTGCGCGTCGGCCTGCTCGAACAGCACCTGCATCGGTGGCTGACCCGCGGCACCACCACCCGTAGTTGCCGGGACTCGGGGGTGGGCGGGGGACCGCCCACCCCTGGGGGCGCCGCGATCTGAAGGAGTACGGATGTACCGCCACATTGACGCGAGCATGATTAGAACCTCTCTCTTCCCGCTCGCCTCCCCCATTCCCGTATGGCCGGGGGAGAGCGCCGACGTAGCGCAACTCCGCGCGTGGGTGGAGCAGGTCTGGGCGGACGCCCCCCGGGCCGAGGCGATCGGCCATGCCTCCCCGCTCCTCGCCTCCGCGGTCCGGGATGTGGTGGAGGGGTCCGCCAAGCCGTCCCGCATCCGCCGGACCGGTCGGGCCCTGGCCCGCTACCTACTGAGGATGCGATTCCGCGCGACGCCGTTCGGGCTGTTCGCCGGCCCGAACACCGCGCACACCGGACAGGAGACGCACGTCCACTGGGGCCCCTTAAACCGGGCCTTCGCGCGCGCTGATGCCTCATGGCTGCACGACATCACCACCGCTCTGGAACGCGACCTCGCCGTCCTGCGGTACCTGACGGTGCTCGCCGACCCCGCCCACGTCGTGCGGGGCTCCCGCATCTTCGTCATGAACCAGCCTGGCAAGGAAGGTCCCACCGACACCAGCCTCCGGCGTACCCGGCCCGCCGAGGACGCGCTGAAGCTGGCCCGTTCACCGATTCCGGCTCACGTCCTGGTGGCGAAGCTCGGTATCGAGTACCCCGACGCCTCGAAGGCCGCCATCGAGGAGATGGTGCGCAACCTCGTCGCGCACCGGGTCCTGCTGACCGAACTCCAGTCACCGATGACCTGCCCGGATGCTCTGGGCCACCTCGTCGCCCGGCTCGATGAGACCGGCGCCGACGTACCGAGGGCGGCTCGACTCCGCACCGTCCACGGCCTTCTGGACAATCACGACCGCGCTCTGCCCGAGGGGCAACGGGACCTGCGGGAGAAGGCCACCGAGGTGATGACCGCACTGACCGGGGTCACCGAGTGCACCCTCGTGGTTAACGTCCGCCCGGACTGCGACATCACCCTGCCTCACTCGGTCGTCCGTGAGGCGGAGAAGGCCCTGCGTCTGATGGCCAGGATCACGCCCTACCCGCACGGTTCCGCCGCCTGGAAGGACTACCGGACGCGGTTTCTGGAGCGCTACAGCATGGGCACCGTCGTCCCCGTCCTCGAACTCACCGATCCGGACACCGGCCTGGGATTCCCCGTCGGCTACCGCGGCACGGTACTGCCCCGGCCGATCCTCGCCACGACGCCCCGCGACGAACACCTCCTCGCCCTCGCACAGGACGCAGCCCTCACCGACAGGCGAGAGATCGTCCTCACCGAGGAGGACATCGAGGCCCTGTCCCTCGGAGAACCAACGGCGGTCCCCGCTCACGTCGAGCTGTGCTTCAGCGTGTTCGCGCAGTCCACCCGTGCGCTGACGGAAGGCCGCTTCACCCTCTCCACCGTCGGCCTGTCCCTCGCCGCTGGCACGCTCGCCGGCCGCTTCCTGCCGATGATGGAACCCGCTGACCAAGCCCGGATGGCGGCCGAGTACGCCACCCTGCCCACCCTGACCGAAGGCGCGGCGCGCACTCAAATCTCCGCGCCCCCGCTGCGGCACAAGACCTACAACGTCGGGCGAGCACCCCTCGTCGTTCCCGAGGCGCTGGCCGTCGGAGAGCACAACCCGGACGCCACCCTCGACCTGAACGACCTGGGCGTCGTCGCCGATTCCGGGCGCCTCTACCTCGTGTCCCTCTCCTCCGGTCGTTGCCTCGAACCGTCCGTGATGAGCGCCGTCGAACTAAGCACGGCGACTCATCCCCTGGTGAGGTTCCTAACCGAGGTGCACCGCTCCCATGCCGCCATCCTTGCCCCGTTCGCCTGGGGCGCCGCGGGCCGGCTGCCGTTCCTCCCGGAAGTCCGCTACGGCCGCACCGTCCTGTCGGCGGCGTGCTGGCGGCTGCGTGCCCGCGACCTCCCCGACCCCGAACGTTGGGCGGAGGACTTCACCAACTGGCGCGTCCGGTACGGCGTCCCGCGCGCCGTGTACGTCGGCTCCGCCGACCAGCAGCTTCGCCTTGACCTCGACCTGCCCAGTCACCTCGACCTGCTTCGAGCCGAGCTGGATCGTCATTTCGTCCTCGCCGTACACGAGGCGCCAGAAGAGAGCGCCTACGGCTGGATCGGGCGGGCCCACGAGGTGACCATGTCCTTCGCCGCCGATCAGCAACCCGTACCGGCCCCAGCCCGCCGGGCGGTGGCCCGGCGCACCGCTGGGCGCCTGCCGGGCGCCACGGACTGGACTTACCTGAAGGTCTACGGCAGCGAGGCCCGCGCCACCGAAGTCCTGACCAGCCATCTACCCCGTCTGCTGAACGAACTGGCGACGTCGTCGGAGGCGTGGTTCATCCGGTACGCGGACCCCGAGGCGCACCTGCGCGTCCGGCTGCGTCTGCTGTCCCCGGACGCGTTCGGCGCCGCAGCGGGCACGGTTGCTGAATGGGCGGACGAACTGCGCGAGGAGGGCCTGATCCAGCGCGTGCAGTGGGACACCGACCAGCCGGAGACCGGCCGCTACGGTACCGGCGCGGTGCTGGCCGCCGCGGAGCGGTACTTCGCCGCCGACACCACTGCGGCCCTGGCCCAGATAGGGCTCGGCCTTCCGGCTGACCTCCGCCCGGGGGTCACTGCCGCGTCGTACGTGGACATCGCCACCGGCTTCCTCGGCTCCCCCGGCAAAGGGCACACCTGGCTGACCCAGCACCTTCTACGCGGCGACGGCGCGACGGCCCCCCGCCCCACGCAGGCCCTCGTGCTCCGGCTCACCGACAGCGACGACGCAGGCCCGGCCCTGGCCGACTTCCCCAGGGGCGACGCCGTCCTAGACGCCTGGCAGCACCGGCGAGAAGCCCTCGTCCACTACCGCCAGTCGCTCGACACCGCCGGGCTCGATCCGTCCGGCGTCCTGCCATCCCTGCTGCACATGCACCACAACCGCGTCGCGGGTATCGACTCCGACGCCGAAGCCCTCTGCCGGCGCATGGCCCGTGCCGCAGCCCTGGCCTGGACCGTCCGCCCCCAAGGAGTCGCGCGATGACCACCGCCCCACCGTCCCCCGACGCCACCCTGTCCTCCCGGCAGTCGCTCGCCCACGGTGCCCTGGGCTCCGCTCTGCTGCATGTCGAGCGGGCCCGCCGCGGCACCGGAGACTGGATCGAGGTGCACCGTGCCCTCTCGGAGATCGGGCCGCTGATTGACGGCAGGGACGCCAACCTCTTTCTTGGCGCCCCCGCGATGACCCTCGTGCTCCACCTGGCCGCCGACGGCACCGATCGCTACGCGGGCGCTCTGCACACGCTCGACGGTGTCGTGGCCGCGCACGCCCGGCAGCGACTCACCGCCGCGCACGCACGCATCGACGCCGGGCGCCGCCCCACCTTCGCCGAATACGACCTGTTCCGTGGCCTGACCGGGATCGGCGCGCTGCTACTGCGCCGCGATCCCCACGGTGCGGAGCTGAAAGGCATCCTGGAGTACCTGGTGCGCCTGACCGAGCCCATCACCGCGGCGGGCGAGACACTGCCCGGCTGGTGGGTCGGCCACGCCCCGGCCAGTGACACGACAGCTACCCCTGGCGGACACGCGAACGCGGGGCTGGCGCACGGCATCACCGGCCCTCTCGCCCTTCTCGCTCTCGCCCTTCGCGCGGGCGTCAGCGTGGACGGCCACCAGACCACCATGCTCCGCATCTGCCGGTGGCTCGACCAGATACGGCAGAGCGACTACCACGGAACCCGCTGGCCACGCTGGATCAGCCATCGCGGACCCGCGCCCGCGCAACCGACCACCCCTTCGTGGTGTTACGGCACCCCGGGCCTGGCCCGTGCCCAACAGCTCGTCGGCATCGTTCTCGAAGACGGCGATCGCAAGCGGATGGCTGAACGTGCTCTTCTGCACTGCCTGAGCGACCCGGGCCAGCTCGACAAGGTTGCCGACCGTGGTCTGTGCCACGGGTTCGGCGGTCTCCTCCGTACCGCGCAGCGCGTCGCCCAAGACGCCGAAGCCCCCGCCATCTTCGGGGACCGGATCAGCCTCATTACCGGCAGGGTCCTGACCGTGGATGCCCCGGACGAGACGGGGTTCCTCACCGGGAAAGTCGGCGCCGCCCTCGCCTTCCAGGACGCCGAATCGAGCACTGAGCCCCAGGGGCAGTGGGACACCTGCCTCCTGCTGACGTGAAAGGAACATCCGTGCCGTACGACGCCGACCGCATCGAGGACGCTGTCCTGGCCGTCCTCGGCGGCGCGGCCGTCGAAGAAGCCGCCCGTGCCGCCGACACCTCGCCTGCCCGCCTCGTCGAGGCGATCGAGAGATACCGGGCTGCCGGCCGGGCCGTACTCGACGCCCAGCCCTCCGGCTGGCACCAGGTCAACATTCGCTTCGCCGACTACCCCACCGCGGAACGCGCCTTCCGCGCCTACCTCGCGCCCGCCCTGCACACCGGGTCAGTCGGCACCTGGTGGTTCGTGCGCAAGCACCCACACTGGCGCCTGCGCTACTTCCCCGCCCCGGACACCGACCCCGAGAAAGCCGTCACCCACGTCACCGAAGCACTCGACAGTTCCGTCTCCTGGGGGGTGACCGTGGACTGGAGACCCGCACCATACGAACCAGAGACCGTCGCCTTCGGCGGGGCGGCCGGGATGACGCTCGCGCACGAGCTGTTCCACACCGACAGCGTCGGCGTGCTCGACTACTTCCGAGCCGCGACCCAGAACCTTCCCGGAAGGCCCGACGCCAAGACAACGTCTCTCCTGGCTATGTCCCTGTTGATGCGCGCCGCACGGCTGGAGTACGGCGAACAGGGTGACGTGTGGGGGCGGATCGAAGAACGCCGCCCACTTGCCGAAGACGTGACCCCAGAGCAGGTGAGCGCCATGGTCGAACCCATGCGCCGTCTCCTGTTGACCGATGTCCACCCGCTCGACTCCGGCCCCCTTGCCCATGTACGCGGCTGGGCCGAAGGACTGGCACGCAGCGGGCGAGCCCTGGAAGAAGCCGCAGAGAGCGGAGCGCTCAGCCTCGGTAAGCGCGGCATCCTCGCACGTCATGTCCTCTTCCACTGGAACCGAATGGGCTTCACTCTCCGCCAACAGTCCATCTGGTCCCGTGCAGCGCGGGAGGCCGTCCTTGGCAGATGAGCCGACCGGCCAGCCGCACCACGATGACGCTAACGCCCCCTGGTCGTCCTGACCAGGACAGACGAGACGGGACATGCCATGGGAACCCCTTCGCAGCCGAGACGATGGGTAAGCCTCGGGTTGGTGTTCGGGGGCCATTCCCCGGTCTTCGAGGTCCCACCGTCGGCATCAGAGCCCCCACGTGCCCCCGTGTCGCCCGTCTATGAAGTCGATGCGGAGGACGCCGAGAAGCTGATGCGTGAGGCCCGCTACAACCCGAAGGTGCCGTACCCCGGCGCACGTTCGATGCCCTGGGACAGCGAATGCATCGATTGCGGGGCACGTCGCAGACCCTCGCTTCAGGACATCGAGCGCGGTGTCCGGTGCAAGCACATCCGGCGCAGGTCCGCCGCCTCCGGAGTATGAGGCGAGCCCGGGGCTGGCACCTTCTATGCGGGCGGTGCGTCCTGCGCGCTGTCCGGCGGCGGGCTGGGCTGTACGAAGTCCATCGCGTTTCGGTTGGCGTACGGGGACTTGGCCTGCGGTGCCCTTGAGGGCCTAGGGGTCTCTTCTGTTTCGGGGCTTGCCTGAGCACCGGGCTGTACGCGCCGCGAGTGCTCGGCCCGGAGGCCGGCTTCTCGGTGAGCAGCACCGCGAGCAGTGCTCCGGGCCTTAGTCGCTTCGGTACGAAGCGACTTGGCGGCCTTGTTGTCCTGTTCGTGAGCGCGGCGGAGCAGAGCGGTCTTGTCGCGTTTGAGCGTCGCTGTTTCGGTCAGGACGTCGTCGTGTTCTTCGACGGGGCCCGCGATGGCCGAGACCTCGCGGAGCCCCGCGTGCAGGGCCTCCAGCTCACGGACGCCGTCGGCACGGTGCTGGTGGAGGGTGTCGCGCTCGGCTTCGGCACGGGCACGGTCGTCACCGCGCAGTGCGGGGCGTCCGAACCGGCTGGTGGCGGTCAGTTGCTGTTCAAGCTGGTGCAGCCGCTCGTCCGTGCCGCGCTGCACTTGGGTGTGCTGAGTGATGGTGTTGGTCAGGGTCCGGACCTCGTGAATCGCCTCTGCCCGGTGGGTGAGGTCCTGGTCCCGGCGGTGGAGCGCGAGGACGTTCGGGCCGGTGCCTGCTGCGGCCTGCTGTTCGGCTCGGTCGGCTTTCGCCTCGGCCTTCTCGGCTGCTGCTCGGGTCGTCCGGGTGGCGGTGGCGGCCTTCCGGACGGCGTCGCGCAGGGCCTCGTTGCTGAGGTGCGCGTATTGGCGGTCGCTCCTCGGCGTGGGCGTTTGTGGAGCGGGTTCCGCGGGGCGGTTCGGCGTGGTGCGGGTTCCTCGGTCGGCGGGCTCGGTGACCGTCTCCGGGACCTCGTCGTACTGCGGTTCGGCGGAGCCGGGCGCGCGGGGGATGGGCAGGTCGGCCACGGCCTCGCGGATGTGTGCGGGCACGGCATTCTGCGGGAGTTCGGTGAGGATCATCCCCTCCTCGGTCCCGTTCTCGATCTCGCGGATGAGCCCGGCGACGGCGCGGTCAAGCTGTTCCTGCTCGGTTTCCGGCTCGCCCGCGCGGGCCCGGTCGGCGTCCGTCTCGTAGGTGGACAGCGGGAGGAAGAGGTGGCTCTCCTTCTTGTCGCGGCTCATCATCGTGTAGAGGGCGTTGGCTTGTGCGCCGGGGCCGTAGACCAGGGCTTCCTGGACGCTGAGGCCCTGGCTCTTGTGGCCGGTGATCGCGTATCCGAGGCTCAGGCCGCCCTGGGCGATGTAGTCGGTATCGACCCACTCGGTGTGGTCCTTGTGGCCATCGGGGGTCTTCTCGCGCCACTCGATCAGGACGCGGCGCTCGTCGTCCACGGCGCGGACGATTCCGCGGTATCCGTTGAGGACGTCTTCGTGCTCGCCCCGGCTCCGCTTGCCCCGGTAGTCGTTGGTGCGAAGAAGGACCTGCTCGCCGACGGACAGGGTGAGTTCCTTGCCCCCGGCGAGTGCGTAGGTGTGCTCCGGGCCGTCGAGATCGCCGTTCGCCTTGCGCAGCGCGCGGGCGCCGAGATTGAGTTCCTCGACGACCTCGTTGGTGGCGGCCAGCATGAGGAGCTGCTGTACAGCGGTGTGGTCGTCACTGTGCGCGGCGCGCTTGTCCGCCCACACGGTGAGCATCGCGGCGAGTGTCTCGTCCTTGTTGGCGAGCGCGTGGACACGGCCGGTGCCGGCGAAGGTCCGCAGCGATTCCACGCGCTGGTTGTCGCGCCAGAACTGGAGTGCGCGGCGTTCGACAGGGTCCTTCTGCCGGAAGTTCTCCGTCAGCTCCAGCCCGCCCACCAGGTGGTGGACGGCAGCGAAGTGGCCGCCGACGCCCGGCGAGTGCAGCTGCTTCGGGTCACCGATGCCGACGACCTTCGTGCCGGTCTTCGCGGCGTGCGCGAGGAGCTCGGCAACGTCGCGGTCGTCGCACATGGCGGCTTCGTCCACGACAAGAACGTCCACACCGATGAGCCCGCGTCTGCCCTTGCGGATGCCCGTGAGCCAGGAGGCGACGGTGCGGGAGGTGATCCCGGCCTCCGCCTTGAGGTTGGCGGCGGCGACGGCCGCCGTGCTCGCGCCCGCGATGACGAGTCCTTGGGCCTCCCACGCCTGGCGGGCGGCGTCCATGATGGTCGTCTTGCCCGCGCCTGCGACGCCGACAACGGCGTCAATACCGTGTCCGGCGGTGAGAAGCCGTTCCAGTACGGCGCGCTGTTCGGTGGAAAACGCGAAGTCCCCGCCGTGCTGGGCCTCGACGGTGGACAGGGTCATCGCGACCGTGTCGCCGCTGACGACCGCCGTCTGTTCGCCAAGGCGGCGGGTGGTCTCGGAGACGATCAGCGTTTCTGCGGCGACGACGTCCGCGGTCGTGTACCGGGCGGCGTGTGCGTAGTGCTGCGCGCCCTTGGGGTTCAGCTCGACCGCGTAACCGGCGTGCCGGAGTACCGACTTGGTGAGCCGCTCGGCTTCGGCGGCGGTGCCAATCCCGTACGGGAGGGCGTCGAGTACGGCCGCGATGGCGGCGGCGTGCGTGAACTCCTTGGAGTGGCTGGTGAGGCCGGTCTTCGGGTCGAAAACGATGCCGCACAGCTCGTCCAGGTCCGGGTTCGGCTCCTGGCCGTCGTTGTGGATGGCGCCGGTGGCGATCGCTTCGGGGTCGTCCCCGGCCGCCTGGCCTTCGGCCTGCCAGTACCCGCGTAGGACATCGTCCGCGACGCCTGCGGCCTCGCCGTTCTTGGCCGACTTGGAGACGGCGGACGCGGCGGTGCGCTCGCGCAGGGTGGCGCTGTCGTAGTCGAGTCCCAGCTTGGTGAGCATCTGGCGGACCTGGCTGTCGCGCTTACTGAACAACCGGATAGTGGCCTCGGGGATCGCGGCGATCTCCCAGGCCCCGGTGCGCTCCTCGCGGCGGAAGCGGATGCCGTAGCGGTCGGCGAGTTCGCGGCGGACGCGGGCGTTCATCAGGGACTGCGTGGCGCGGGCGTGACGGTGCAGGTCACGGCCGCCTGCGGCCACGGTGGACCACTTGCCGTCGGTGGCCTTGACCATGTTGGCCAGCGTGAAGTGCAGGTGAAAGTGAGGGTCACCGTACGGGGCGCCGCCGACGGGGCGGGCCGCGCGGTGGATCATCATCCACCCAGAGAACCCGCTCGTCTTGATCGTGTCGGCTTCCTCCCCGTCGCCGTGACGGCCGCGCATCGCGTACGCGGTCCAGTCCTCCAGGGCCTGGATGGACTCGCGGCCGGCGGACGTGAAAATGGACTCGATCTCGGCGGCCATCTCGTCCGGCGCGTAGGCCAGGAACACAGACTGCGACTTGGGAAGGTCCAAGGTGACGTCCGCGGCGCGGTTGCCGACTTCGACGCGGCCTTCCCGCATGGCGGCCTTGATCTCTTCGGCGTCCCACACCTGATCGGGGGCGAGCCCGGCGGCCTTGGCCATGGCGACCGCCTCGCGCACGGCCATGGGAAGATCGCGCAGACGTCGGCCGCCCTCGACCTCGGTCTGTGCGTAGCGCCGTTTCATCTTCTCTGCGGTGAACAGGTCGGCGGGTTGCTGTCCGGCCTGGCGGGCCTTGTCCTCGACCGCGCGCAGAAGCACGCGGGCATCGAGGTGCCCACCGGACTCGGCAGCGAGCGCCTTCTCCAGAGCCTCTTCGCCGTACAGCTCGGCGGCTTCGACGCCAACGGCGCCGGCCAACTTGAGGAGGGTGGACGCGGGGACACGGTGAGCTTCGCCGAACCGGGTGAGCTGCCTTTCCATGCGCCCGAACTCGGCCTTCTTGGTCTTCGAGTTGAGCAGCGCCTCCGGCTTCACGCCGCGCTCGGCGGCGCTTCGGCGGATGGCCCGGACGAGAGGGGCGGCGGGCAGTTTGGCCGTGGGCGCGATGGCGAGCTTCGGTTCCACGAGCGTCTTGCCGGAGTACGGGTCCTCGCCGCGCGTGAGGCGGCGGGCGGCCGGGAACTGGGCCGGGTCGAGCACGCTGCCGGGGGTAATGCCGAACTCGCTGAGGCCGCCTCCGATCCACATCAGGGGGCGCTCGCTGGCGTCCAGGTGGTAGTCAACCTGGCCGTCGGCGGCCGGGGCGGGAAGGACGTTCTCCCCGTACAGCTCGTGGGCCTCCAGCCCTGCTGCTGCCGCGACTTCGACGGCGTCGAACCCGGTGAACCGGGCGTTCTTGGAGTTCCGCAGCTGGGTGCGGGCGCGGTAGAACGCCTTCTTCGCCTCGGTGGAGCCGAGCAGCGCGGGAACGGTGGTCCCGGTTTCTTCGGCCCTGGCCTCGATGGCGGCAACGAGCGGGGCCGCATCGACGGTGGTGGCCTTGCCGCAGCCGTGGCCTCCGGTCAGGCGGTACTCGACCTGTCCGTCAGACGGGCCGATCATCGTCACCCACCCCACCGGCCCGCCCACCCCCTCCGGTCAGCTCGGTCAGATCCGGTCGTCTTTGATCATTGTATCGTCGGGAACCGACGATACCTTGGTCCTCAAATTTCAAGATCGGTCATGGGGAGCGGGTAGTCGCTCCTGCTTCGGAGGGTGATTCCTGGCTGCGGCTTTGACTTGGGCCCGCTGGGTCTGCGGGGACGCTGTTACCTCGGTGGCTCTCGGGAATCGCTGAGTGGGGAGCCTGGGGCGCTGGTGACGTTCGGCAAGATCCGGGCCTGGTCGTCCTGGTGATCACTAGGGTGATCACCAGGACGCTGGGATCGCTGGGGAGGGCTTATGAGCACTGGCCGACGTACGCCGTGGTGGTACCGCGTTCCGCCGCTCGCCGTCTCACTCATCACCCTGGTCGTGGTCACCCTCGCCGTGCACCCGTTGCTCTCCGATCCGGACGGGGCCCGGTGGGGGACGGCACTTGGGATCGGGCTGGCCACCGGTCTGGCCGCCGCGTTCGTTCAGGGGATGGCCCAGCGGCATCACGACCGAAACGTCTGAGCGCTGCCCCTCCGGCTCCGGGTACGCGAACGGCCCCCGCTCCGAGGGAGCGGGGGTCGGGGCCGGCAAGCGGTAGGTACTACGGACGCACGGGCCAGTCACCGAAGGGAACGGGCGTCCGGCCAGTGGCTTCACGTACGGCTTCGTCGGTGCCGCACAGGGTGCAGATCCACACGTCACGGTCGGCCGTGAGGCGGGATCGGGCGGGCCGCTCGCCGAGCGGCCCGGCGCATCGCGGACAGGGGACGGCGGTCACGACTAGTCCTCGGGGTTCTCGCGGGCGGACTTCAGAATCAGATTCCAGGTCGGGCGGGAGTAGAGCTTCTCCGTCTGGGTCTGGAGGTCCGGGATCAGCTCGGCGTTCGTCGCACCGGGGTTGGCAGCAACGGCCTGCCGGGCGAGGGTGAGCCGCTCGTCCCCCTGGTAGGGGTACGCCAGTCCGCGGCGGCCCTTGGGCCGTCCGCCGGCGTGCCCGCGTCCCTTACGTTCGGCGACGTACTCCCACATCTGCCACCGCTTCCACTTCGGCCGCTTGCGTCCGCTCGGCAACACGTCGTGGGTGGACGGCTCGGGCCAGCCCTCGGGCGGGTTCTTCACATAGTGGGAGATGGTCGTGGTGTCAGCGAACCCGCAGATGCGGGCGGCCTCCGCGGGGCCGACTTCGTCCTCGGGGTCGCCGGAGAGGTTGGGGGAATTTGTGGTGACAGCCTCAGCACGCTGCCGCTGAAGCTCGTGGTACCAGGTGATCCACTTCCCCCCGTACCAGTGCATGACTCCGTCGATGACCACGGCCTCGGGGTGACCGTTGTTGGCACGGTCGCTCCAGAGGTTCTGGAGGGTGGGCTCGCTGATGCCGTGGATCTTCTTGAGTTCGGCGCGCGAGTAGAGCGTGCCGCCGGTGTCGCGGTGCACGGTGCTCTCCTGTTCATGGTCGGGCGGGGAGGTGGTCGGCGCGGTCACGCGCGGGCCTCGGGATCGGGGTTCGGTGCCCAGGTGCGGGCGCCTTCGGGAGTGACGCGCGTCAGCGTGGCGATGTCGTCCAGGTCGATGGCGGCGGCCCAGTCGTCGCGCTCCGGATGACCGGCGGGGAGGTTGAGGACGATGTGCTCCTGGTGGGGCGGGAGGTCCTCGACTATGACGAAGGTGCGGCCGGGGTCTGCCCCGATGCTGTTACCCGTCGTGAGCTGGGCGAAGTCGCCGGGGCGGGGACGGTCGGGGTGCTGGTCGCTTAGCATGGTGGGGTTCTTTCTTGGTGAGAGAACACTGACGGCCAGCGCCTTGTTGCCACTCGTGCGCTGGCCGTCGCCTTTTGGCGGTCTTTTCAGGCGCCGTCGGTCGGTGTGGTGGTCGGGGTGTTGCCCTCCCCGGCACCAGGGAGGAAATTAAACCACCTTTGCGGTGGTGGGGCTCGTGACTGGTTGTCCATGACGGTGGTGCCCGCCATGGGCGGGGTTCCGGTGGCGCTGCGCGCCGGGGCGGGGCTGGGGAAAGCGGCCGTCGCCCGGCGTCGGGCGGTGACGGGGTGAGGCGGGGGACGGCGACGGTCGCCGGTGAGTCGTCGCCTTCGGCGCCGTGCCGAAAGATTCAGAACAGCTCTGCTTGCCCGGCTGCGGTGGCGGAGAGCTGCCGAGGGGGCTTGGCGACCTGGAGTTCGTACCGGGGCCGGCGCCGGTGCGGCGGCTGGTGGAGGTCGTTTCGGCGGTGTCGCCAGACGACCAGCGGGGCCCCTGCTTCGGCCCATCCGCGGGGGTACCCGCTGGCTATCTGTGCCCACCGGAGTTGGTTGTGGGGCAGGTCCCATAGCTCGGCGCGGTGGGTGGTGATCGGGAGCGATCGCCAGTCGGGGAACGCGTGATCGTGGGCGTCCTCGATGGCGGTGTTGAACGCCTCGTGCTCCGGGCCGACGGCGACGTTCCCCTCCCAGTCGCAGGAGAGGCAGCCTCCTCGGTACTGGTCGTCGTCCCGCCCGTAAGTACGCCGCGTGAGGAGGGTGGGGCTGTGGTGGTCGGGCGGGGTGAGGTCGTGGCCGAAGTCGGAGTAGGCACCGCCCGGGTGTCCGTGGCGGATGTGCCATGTCTCGCACGCGTGCACGCCGTGTACGGAGCGCCTGCGGCTGCGCTGGTTGCGCACTTGCCAGTAGTAGGTCTGACGGGCGCGGGCGCCGAGGATTTCGGGGAGTGTCACGGCTGGTCCAAGAGGTCGGCACGAATGACGTCAAGGAGGGGGTCCGCGAGGAAGGCTTGTTCGTCCGGGGCGTAGGTGAAGCGGTGGCCGTAGGCTCGGCGGATCGCGCGGCGGGCGTCCTGGTGGCGGTCGTCGTTGCGGTCGTACGTGGTCCGGGTGAGTACGTCGTAGCCGTGCTGGGTGAGCACGTCGGCGACAAGGGCACGGACCGCGACGGGGTCGAGGGTCGCAAGGTCGTGTTCGGCGGGTGCGGCGGTGAGTACGCGGGTGAGTTCGGATGCACTGAGCCGGGGTTGGAGAGGGACTCCGATCCGGGCGATGCCGTCCCGGCTGGGCTGAGCGGCGCCGCGCCGGGCCGGCGTGCGCGGTGCCGGTGCGGTGGTGGCGGGTTCCTTCGTCGCGTGCATGGTGCTGGCCTTGTGGTCGTGAGTGGTTGGCGGCGCCGGGGACGGGGCTGTGCCCGCCCCCGGCGGGCCCGGTCAGAAGAGGTGTGCGGCGGGGTCGGCGGCGGTGCGGAGAGCTTGGGCGGCTTCTGCTGTGGTGCGGCCGGGCGCGTTGCTCCACTGGTCGATCACGCCACGGTGGAGGTACTCGGCGTCGTGGGGGTCGCGGGCTTCGAGCGGGTGTCCCGCGAGATGCTCGGCGAAGATCCGGAGGGCGCGGGCGCGTCCTCGTCGGATGGCGTCGGTGTCGTAGTAGCGGTTGCTGCTGCGGCGTGCGTCCCCGGCGGCGACGTCGATGGCTCCGCGGGGTGAGCACGCGAGGGTGACGGTGCGTCCGGCGCCGGCGAAGATGTCGCGGCCCTGGTGGAGACCGACCTTCTCGATGTGGCAGGCGGCCCATTGGAGGATCTCGACGGGGTCCGTGGGGATGAGGACGCTTTCGGGGCTGTAGCGGATCGGCATGAGGAAGTCCGTTCGGGGAGAGACCCGGGGGCGGCGTCGCGCCGCCCCCGGGGAGGTCGGGCTACTGCTGGTAGGCGGTGATCAGCTCGCGGACCTTTTCCTCGCCGACGCACCCGCCCTCGTGGCGGTGGGCGCTGGGCGGGGCGCCGTTGCGGCCCCGCAAGTGGCTCCAGAACTTCGGGCCTTCCCAGCCGCAGAGCAGGCAGGAGAGGTACCAGTGGTTATCGCTTCCGGGGAATCCCGTCAGGACCGCCCGCCAGTGGTGGGCCGCGAGCCCGGCGAACGCGGTGAGGGCGCTCTTGATGTTGCGGTCCGTGACGGGCATCCGCGGGTGCAGCAGCGGCACCGGGCCGCACACCGGCTTGGGCGCCTCGGCGCGTACCAGGTCCAGCGGAACGGCTGTGATGCGACCGGCGGCGTACTCCTCGGCGAGGTAGGCGGCGGCCATGTCGATGCCCGGGGTGCCCTTGGGCGGGCGGCGGAGGTTGTGCTCCCCCGCGCTGGAGTCGGTCCACCAATCCCGGTGCCAGCGGTGGGCCTGTCCGATCACCCAGTCTTCGCCGACGATCACGGGGTAGCGGCTCGCAGCGTCCGGGGTTCCGATGCGGTACGGCACGGCGGCCGTGGTGACGTCTGCCCCCTGGTTGGTCGTCGGGTGGTCGAGCTGGCCGGGGACCGTGGCGGTTGCGGGCCGGTCGAGGAGTTGAGTGGTCATGATGGTGCCCTGTTCTGGTGAGAGTGGGAGCCCGCCCCGGCGTACTCAGCCGCCGGGGCGGGCGGGGCGCTACGCGGCGGCCGGGGCCTGCGGGGCGGCGGTCCATGCACGGCGCGGGGTGATGCCCAGGTCCGAAAGGACCGGGGCGTGGCTGCCGTTGTCCGGGACCCATTCCCAGTCGGCGCCTTCGGTGCCGGGCCGCTCGGTCCAGGTGAGCATGTAGGAGCGGCCGGAGGTGCGGGGGTCGCCGCACACGGCCTGTGCCTCGCGGCGGGTCATCGCCCACAGAGCGCGCTTGCGGGAGCGGCGGGTGTTCTTCGAGGCGATGAGCACCAGCGCCATGCCCTCCTGCCAGTTCGCTCCTTCGGCAGGCGTCGGCTTCCCTTCGGGGGCGTGGTGACCGTGAGCCCAGCGGCGTACTTCCGCGGGCCACTGGCTGGAGTGGGACATGGGGGAGGTCTCGGCCGCCGGTTCCGGCTCCTCGATCGGCGGGGACTGCTCGGCCTGCTCCTGGTGTTCGTCGGCCTCGACCTGGGGCGGCTGCTGCATCTCGGCGGCGCTCTTGCGCCCGGTGACGTTGTCGTAGGGCACGGTCGTCGTCCCCTGGTAGTGGTTGCCCTCGGCGTGGACGACGTTGCGGCCGGTGCTGTTGAAGATGTGCGGCACCGTGACGGACTTCGGGTTGACGCGCAGGACGGCGTACCAGGTACCGCGCGCGCGAACGTAGTCCCCGCGCTGGAAGTCGGCTCGTGACCAGACCTTGAAGCCCTGAGCTTCGGCTTCCTTGATCACGTCCTGCCAGTAGGCGATTTCCTCGGTCAGCTCCTGGTGCCGGAGCTCTAGTTCCTGGCGGATGTCGGGGTTGTCGATGTTCCTGAACTGGCCGCAAGCGGACTCGCCGCGCTGCCACTTCTCCACCGCGCGGAGTTCGGCGTTCAGCTTGTCGATCCGGCGCAGGGTACGGCCGGGGTTCTTGCGGAAGGCTTCGTATCCGGCTGCGGCCTTCTCCCGGTCGGCCCAGTAACCGGCCTTCTCCCGCTCGCCGATGCTGGTCCGCATGGCGGTGTCCATGCGCTCGTGGTCGCGGCGGGCGCCACGCTCGGAGTGATGGCCGACCAATATCGGCTGGCCCATGTGGAAGCGCTCGGAGATTTCGTGACTGCGCTTCCACGCGGACTCGGACCTGGTGGCGGCGTTGTCCGCGTACTGGCCGAAGCGTTCGGCGCGGTCCTCGGCCCGCTCAACACGGTCTTGCTCCGCCTCGGCGAAGGTGCGGCGGTCGGTCTCGTCGATGGTGACGGTGACCTCGAAGCCTTCGGCGCGGAGGCGCTCGGCGAGTGCCTCCAGCATCGGCCGGGAGGTGCGCTTGTCTCGGCTGTAGGGGAGGTACCAGCACCCGAGGTTGCGCGACCACTTGGCGAGCGTGGTGTAGCCGGATGCGTAGTGGCGGGTGCGGAGGACTTCCTTCGAGCCGTCATTCCGGCTCGTGCCCTCGATGAGGGTTCCTTCGCGGCGTGAGTGCTTGATCTCAAGAGACATTGAACTGTCGTTTCTGGTGAGAGAGTTCGTTCCGGCCGAAGGGCGGAACGTTGCCTTGCAATGCGGCCTGTGCCACAGGCGCGGGCCGGGAGGGACGAGCGGCTCGCGGGCCGTCGCGCCCTGCGCGACGGCAGAGGCAGCCGCGCCCCCGCGGGGCGCGTCCGTCCCGGTGCCCGTCGGTGGCCGGCGGAGCCGCCTGCGGCGGAGTCGGTCAGCGGCGGTGAACGCACCGGGCCTTGTTGCTGTCGCCCCCGAAGGGGGTGTCCGCTTCCCCTTTCGGGGCCGCCGGTCCGGAGGTGTTGCCCTCCCCCGGACCGGCGGGGCGGTGGTCAGCTGCGGTGGAGCGTGTAGCCCGTTTCCGGGGCGGCGTCGGCCAGACCGGCCCGCTCGCGCCATGCCTGGAGCACTGCGGCGCGGAGCGCGTCTCCGTGGTCGTAGGCAAACCGGCCCCGCCGCAGACTGACCATGAGGTCCTTGAACGTGCCCGCGTGCATCGTGGTCAAGGTGTCGTCCAGCGGCACAAGTTCGTTGGGGAACATGGCCTGGACGCTGTCGCCGGGCTCGGGGGCGCCGATAGTGAAGTACCAGACCAGGACGGTCGTCGTGGTCTCCGGCTCGCCGAAGGGGCCGACGACGATGGCGGGGCGGGCGTCGAGCTGATGGCCCTGGAACCAGGGTCCGGCCAGTACGAGCGTGGCGGTGGGGAAGTCCTGGACGGTGGGCTTCGTGGTCTGCGTGGCGGTGGTCATCGCGTGTTCCTTTTGGTGAGAGGGGCGGGGCTGGTTGGCCCCGGTGTGGTGTCGGTCGGGGTGTTGCCCTCCCCTTCCGACACCACTAATTAAACCATGTTTTAGGGGGTCGGTCAACCGATCATGGCAAGTTCGCGGGTGCCGGATTCGACGGCCGGGCGGACGGCGTCCGCGATGGCGCGGCCGGTCTCGATGGCGCGGACTGCGGCCCCGTGCACGGGGGGCTTCTTGTCGCCGGTGATGATGCCCGCGAGCGGGGGCATGACGGCCGGTCCGGGGGCTATGCCGAGCATGAGGGCGGAGACGTGGGCGGCGGACGCGACTTCGGCGGCGTGCTGGTCCGGCACCAGGGCATCGGCCGGGTTGATGCGGCGGAACGCGTGGCCGTACAGGAGGATGCGGGCGGCGTTGTCCGGGGCGTGCTGGGTGAAGTCGAATCCCCCGGCGGTCTCGGGGTCCTCGCCGTAGGTCTCGCGGTACTGCGTGATCAGGACATCGCGGACGGCCGGGGCGGGGAGTGCGGCGGGTGCGGGGTGCGTGTAGTCGTCGCCCTCGGTCTGGGTGATGTCGAATACGGGTCCGGCCTTGTAGCCGGAGACCTTGCGGGGGCCGTCCTCGGCGGCGCCCTCGGCGGGCGCCTGCTGGGCGTCGCCGGGCCCTTCGGGCGCCTCGGCGGCCTCGGCCGACCGGCGCTTGATCGGGGTCCAGATGCGGAGGGAGGTGGAGCCCTTGGCGGGGTGGCGACCGGCCTTACGCCAGTCTCCGGCACTGAGCACGCGCGTGGTTCCGGGGCACTGGGCTGCGATGGCGACGACGTTGGTCGGGCTGCGGTCAGGGAGGACGGCGGCGGTGCGCATGACCTCGGCCCACAGTTGCTCGCTGGCGACCATGCCGACGTATGCGCGGTCCATGACGGCTTCGAGATCGGCGCGCATCTGCGCGGAGTAGGCGCGTCGTTCGTCCTGGCTCATCTTGGGCTTGCGGGCCATGGCAGTTTCCTCCTGGTGAGATCGACTGAGCACCGGGGCCGACCGGCCCCGTGGTGTCGGAGGAGGTGTTGCCCTCCCCCTCCGACACCATTAATTAAACCATGTTTCTAGGGTTTGATCAAGCCTCTAGATCCAGTAACGGCCTTCGGCGTGGCAGGCTGCCCGGTACGCCTGGGTTACGGCGTCCTCGATCTCCTCGTAATGGGCGATGACGTCGGGCGGGGTGGTCGCCTCCCATGTGCCTCGCTTGGCCCGGCGCCACTTCAGCGCGATGACAAGGGTGGTGAGTTGGGATCGGTTGAGCGCCCACCGGCCGGAGTCGGGGAGTTCGTCGCCGTGGAGTAGGCCGCGCGCGTTGCTGATGTGCTCGGTGCCGCTCCACACGTTCTGTGCGGACTGGAGTTCAAGGGCTCGGCGGAGCGTTGTGCGGACGTAGGGGGCCTGGACGGTCCATCCGGGCGTGATGACGTAGAGGTCTGCGCTCATGGCGGTCTTTCTGGTGCAGGGGGAGGACGGGGACGCCGGAGCGCCCCCGCTCGCTGGTCAGTGCGCGCAGTACCCGACGGGGCGCCCGTGCTCGTCGGCGGGGGTCTGGACATGGGGCAGGAATCGGCTGATCGCGAATACAACGGCGTCGGCGATGATCGCCGGGGCGTCACTCAGGAGGATGTCTACCTTGCCCCCTTCGATACCGATGCGGATGTCTCCGGGCTCCAGTTCAAGGGTGACCATGGCGTTGGTGCCGTCCACCCTGGTGCGGGCTCCGGGGAGCCGGTCGGAGAAGTCGCGGGCCATTCCCTCGACCTGCTCGCGCATCTCGGCTTCCTCGGCGTTGTACTCCTCGACCCTGCCGAACGCGTCGCGGTAGCCGGGCATGAGGCGTTCCTCAATGAGGGCGGCGACGGCTTGGGGGGTGTCCTCCATGGTGACCTTGAGGCTGTCGCGGTCGCCGCGCCGGAACGGGTAGGAGGTGACGGGGAACGCCCCTCGGACCTGGAGGTAACCGGGCTCGTCCCACCGCTCGGAGAGGTGGAGTACCGGGCCGTCGGGGTGGATGAGCGCTGCGGCGTGCGTATAGCTCTCCGCCCCGTACCCGACCTGCTCGGGTCGCCAGTCGCCGTTCAGTGCGAGGGCGATGGTGTGCGCGAGCGCGACGACGGAAGGCTTCTGCTCCATGACGGTTCTCCTGGTGAGAGTTGGCCGTGCCGGGATGGCGCGGCTCCGGGGCCGGCTGGGGTGTTGCCCTCCCCTTCCGGCATCACTAATTAAACCATGTTTCAGGGTCCGGGTCAACCTGGATATGGGCTCTGACCTGGACTTTTCCGCGCGCTCCGGGTCCGGCTGGGCTGGGGCCTCGGCCACAACGGGGCCCGGGGCGGGGTTCCCTCCTCGGTCGGACGGCACTGCCCCGGCGTGCCGTGGTGCAGGGGTGTGCGGTGGAGCGCCCGGAAGCCGGGACTTTCTGAGGTACGAGGAAAGTCCCGGACCCGGACGAACGACTGCACACCCCTGCGGCGCGGTGCGCGAAGCTGGGACGGCCGATCGAGGAGGGAACCCCGCCCCCACCACCTCAACCACAACGACGCCGCACCCAACCGACCGGCCCCCTCCCCCTCCGAGGAGGACCCGCCGGAGGCATCAAGCTCTAACGCCGGCGCCCGGCATCACCACAAGGCGGGCTGCACCGCGGGACCTATCTCCGCCCAACTCCATGATTCTGGAGCGGACTTGATAGTCCTGGACGCGGGGCGGGGGGTGCCTGCACCCGGGCAGTGGCCGCCTTCGTCCTCCCACTGGTCGGCCGCTGCGCGCTCGGCAAGCACTTCTTGCTCGGCGAGCGTGACCGGCCGCTGGTACAGCCGCCGTGCGCTGGATTCCAGCGGCGGCAGGCGGCGGGCGGCGGCCTTCTGGTCGTCGCGGCGCTTGTGGTGTCGGCGGACCTTGGCGAATCGAGCTTCGTAGGCGGCCTGGTCGGCGGCGTGCAGTCCGGCCGGGTGCAGCCGCGCAAGTTCCAGTGCGGCCTGGCCCATCGGGCTGGGGGTGAGCACGCGGGTGTCGTCGTCCTGGCGGACGGCGACAAGGAACCGTGCTGCGTACAGCGCCTGCGTCCGCTCGCGGCTGACCCTGCGGCCTCCGGCCCAAGCACCGCGTCGTGCTGCCTGCCGGGCTCGCCCGCCTCGCCAGTACAGACGGCCGGTCTCGGCGGCCTCCAGCACGCGGACGTGCCCGGCCGTCCAGCCGAGTTCGGCAACGTGCCGTTCCGCAAGATGCCGGTTCAGCGCCGCCCGGTCGCGGTTCTCGCGGTCCATGCCAGTAGCGGTCCGCTCCTCGGCTTCCTGTTGAGCCTCTTCCCGGCGGCGGGCGCTCTCCCGCTCGGCGTACTCGGCCGCCGTCAACTTCCGCTCCAGCTCGGCCCGCAGGTCGGCGGCCGTCTCCGCGACCCCGGCCGCCGACTGGGCGCGGACGGCGTGGGCGACAGCCTCTCGGGCGCAGTACGCCAGCGAGCTGCTCGGCATGGCGGGATCGGCGGCGTACTCCTCGGCACGGTCGGCCCAGCTTTCGGCCTCGACCGCTGCCTGGTGAGCTGCTTGCATGACCGCCTCCAGACGGGCGGCGGCACCGGATCGGCTGTGGCACACGGCGGTCATAGCGTCGTCGGCGGCGGTGACGGCCAGGATCGCGGCTTGCCTGGCGACCTGGAGGCAGGTCTGCGGGGACGGCGCCCCCGACGGGGCGCCCGGTTCCTGCGGGCGTGCGGCGCACGCGTTCTCGGACATGGGGTGTTCCTCGTTGGTGTCTGGGTGGTGCGGTCGGGGAGCGCGCCGCACTCCGACCTGGGGATGCCGCCTTGGTCGCGCGGAGCGCGACGGACAGTGCCGTCGTGCCCGCAGGGCACGCCCTTGGCCCGGCGTCCGGACGGGGCGGGAGGGCCGCCTGCGGCCTGGACGCTCCGGCCGGACGCGAGCCGGGCCGCGCTGAGCCGTCCCCGCGGGACGTCCTTCTTGCGTTCCGGTGCGACGGCCGCCACTGGCTCTGTGGGTTCGCCGGCGGTTGGCGTGCGTGGTGGGGGCGGCTCGATGCCGCCCACGCCACGGCCCCGGCGGCCGGGGTCCGGCCGGGCGGCGGTTTCCCCCGCCCGGCCGGACTGCTCACGCTGCGGCTAGCTCGCGCTCCTTGATGCGGCACCGGGTGAGTACGGTCTGCGTGACCTCGCCGTAGGTGCTGTGGTCCTTGACCGTGCCGGTCAACTCGACTTCGTCGCCCTTGTCGGGGACGGTGGCCGCGCTGCTGAACCAGACGTACACGTTGCCGCTGGTGTCCTGGAACTTGATCAGGCGGCGGCGCTGGGCGTGGTAGCCGTAGAACCGCTCCTCCAGCTCGATCACGGTCGTCACGGTGGCGGTGACGGTGAGCCGCTCCCCTTTGGTGCCCTGCGGCTGGGAGTTCTGGGCGGCGCGCTCGGCGGCGGCCTTCTCCTGGTCGCGGTGCCAACCCGCGATCGCGGAGACGAGGGTGGGGAGGTGGCGGGGCGCGACCGTCTCCACCTTGGCCAACTGACCCACCTTGTGGCGGTAGTCGTTCAGGCTGCCGTACCCCTGGACGGCCCACTCGCGGACGGCGGCGGCCGTGGCGGTCGCGTCGGGCTCGGCGTCGATTCCGGCTCGCCACTCGGCCGGGGCCTTGCGGCTGAAGAAATACGCCTCGACGCCGTCGGCGGTCGGCTGGGTCTTCTTCCACTCCTCGGCGCGGCTGTAGTAACGGCCGTCCTGGGCGACGATGGCGGCGGTCACCCGGAGTACCTCGGCCACCGGGATCCGGAGGTCGGCGGGGTATCCCTGCTCGCCGCTGTCGTCGTCCCAATCGGAGTCCTTCAGCTTGCCGAAGCGCCACAGTGCCTCAAGGCCCTTGATGGGCAGTCCGGTGTACGGCTCCACGCACGTGGTGCCCAACTGCCGGTACTCGCCGCTGTCGTGGCGGGCAAGGTAGGTCGCGGTCCGGTGGCGGGCGACCTTGCAGCCGTGGCAGAAGTTCGCGATCACGCGCTGTGCGCTCGCCTCGGCGGCAAGCTGCTCGGGCAGTCCGGGGAAGAGGCTGAGGAGCGTCTCGCCCTCCTCGTCGTGGTCCAGCCGGGCCACGACGGTCCAGCCGCTGTGACGCGGGATCTCCCCGAAGACCGTCACGGTGACCATGGAACGCTGGCCGACAACCCGGCCGTCGAACGGGTCCTTGTAGTCCGCGAGGAACGGCGCGGAGATATCGAGCGAGTAGGCCGTGAGCCCGTGGACGGCGGCGCGGGTGTTGGTGGCCTCGACAAGCTGACGGACGTGGTTGGCGGACGTGGCGGGCACGTCGAAACGCATGGCTGCGCTGATCATCGTGGGTGCTCCATCTGGTGAGAGAAGTTGAGCGCCCGGCCGGGCGGGTTGCCCTCCGCGTTCGGCCGGACCTGGCGGGCCGCGTGCGGCCCGGTGGTCGGAGGGGGTGTTGCCCTCCCCCTCCGACACCATTAATTAAACCATGTTTCGAGGCAAAGGGAAAGCGTCGCGGCCGGGGATTTCCAGTGCGGCGCGGTCCCGGAGGAACGCGGCGAACAGGGCGGCGGTGTAGCTGTCGGCGGTGCCGTAGGTGCGGCGGCAGTCAAGGGCTCCGATGCGCTCGCCCCGGTGGCGGACGGGGAACGGCTGGCCGGGGGCGGGGATGGCGAGTGCGTACAGCCCGCGCGGGGTGTCCACCCGTAGGACGACGGCGGCGGCCTCGTGGTCGTAGGCGGCGCTCCAGCGGGCGGGCCCGATACCGAACTCCGCGAGACCGGCCGCAATCGCGCGGGCCTGCATGATGTCGGCCGTGGTGCTCGGGTCGGGCTCGGCGGGGGCGGGGATGCAGCCACAACCGTGGTCGTCGGTGAGGGTCTCGAACGGGGCTGTACGGGTCACTGTGGGGCTCCTGGGGCGGCCGGGGCGGGCGGGTCATCCCGCCCCGGCGTCGTGCGGCTGAGGGTCTTAGGCGGCGGCTGCGTCGTCGGCGGGCGCCTGGTCGGCCTGCTCGGGCTCGGCGGCGGTGATCGCGGCGCGCTTCTTCTTGTTCGGGTCGTACGGCTCGTTGTCCTTCACGGACTGCTCAATCGGGGTGAGCTGGTACCCGAGTGCTTCGAGGATCGCGAACCACTTGCCGGTGGGGGTCCTGTACCAGGGGGCACGCTGGTCGTCGGTGCGCCATGCCGCCCGGGGGGCGTTCTTCTCGCGGACGGCGGCGACGGCGGCGAACTGGAGCTGAGGGGCCCGGCGGGGGTCCTTTGCGACGTGCTCGGGGAAGTCCGTGCGGTGCTTCGCCTTGTCGCCGGTGAGGCCGAGCAGACCCGCCAGGATGTTGGTGGTGGGCTCCTTGTTGAGATCGTCGCAGATTCCCCAAGTCCCTCCGAGCAATGCCGCGTTGACGTGGCCGATCAAGGTGTTGGTGGTGTCCTTGGGGAGGTTGCGGCGCTTGATCAGATCCGTGAGCCACTCGCGGCGGCGGGTCTCGGCGGCGTCCCATTCAAGGTTGCCCTTCTTGACGGCGGCGCGGGCCACCTTCTCCGCCTCCTTCTGGGCGGTGCTCTTGCCGCTGCCGCCCATGGGGCTGCCGGGCTCGGCGTGGCCGTACAGGGCGGGGGAGGTGCAGTACGGCTTGAGCTGCTCGTCCTCGGCGTCCTCCAGTACCCACACCTGCCCCTTGCACTCCGCGTGCCCCTCGGCCGTGATGCGCCCCCCGTCCGGGGTCTTGAGCCGCCATACCGGGGTAGCCCGGTCGGACAGTTCCGCCATGTCCCGGACCTTCTGCCCGGCCTTCTCCAGCTCGGCGCGGTGAGCCCCGGCCTTCGCGCGCTTCTCGCGCTTGGTCCGCTCGATCCGGATTGCCCAATCGACTTCGTCGGCGTCGTCGTCCTCGGCCTCCTCGGCGGCCTCGGTGATCGTCGCGAGCGCCTCGGCGTCGTCCGCGAACTCCGACAGGGCGGCAAGCTGATCGAACGTCCACGCGTAGGTGCCGCTGGCGACGGCGTCGCTCAGAGCCTTGTCGCCCTTGACCTTGACGACGGCCTTGACGTCCTTCTGCCGGACCCCGGCCGCCTTGGCGATGCGGCCCACCTGGGCGCCCGCCTCGGACGCGCTGAACATGGCGGCGGTCATCTCGCCGTGGCTGAGCGCCTTGCGGTGCTGGGCTGTGGTGATCATGTCGAGGAACTGCCCGGCCGCGTCGCGGTCGTCGTCGTCCCACTCGTACGGGAGGTGGGTAAGTCCTGCCTCCTGGGCCCCGAAGAACCGCCGGTTCCCGTCGTTGACCTGGACGACTCCCCCGTCCAGCCTCTGGACCTTGACCGGGACGCGGCACCCCTCGGAGCGGAGCGACTCGACGAACGCGGCGTTGATGTCGAGTTCCTCGCGGGCGTTCTGGGGGTGCGGGGTGAGCGCGTCGATACGGATGACCGGGCGGGCCGTGAACGGCACGGTCTCCAGTCCGGCGGCGACGGCGGCGGCCAGCCGCCGGAAGCCGTCTATCACCTGCGGCACGTCGCCGTGGGTACGGACCACGTACAGCGGCTCCTGCACGCCGTTGGCCTTGATGTCGGCCTGGAACTTGGCGGGGACCTTGATGTCGCGGACGTTGCCGGGGTGGGCGGTCAGCTGGGCGACGGGAAGGGTGTCCCACTGGGCAGGGGTGACCTGGACGCCGGCCTGGGCCGTGGCATTGCTCATCGTGCTTGCTCTTCCTTGGTGAGAGGTTCCGCCGGGCCGGTCGGCCCTGCGGGGGGTGTCGGTCGGGGGTGTTGCCCTCCCCCTTCCGACACCATTAATTAAACCATGTTTTGGGGTGGCGATCAAGAACGCCATATGTGATCGCGGTCACTCGTGACCGGGGCTGCGACGGCGCGGAACATGGCGGCGGCCTCCACGGCGGTGCGGCCGGGCTCGTCGCCCCAACTCCACAGCGTGGTGCGGCGGTAGGCCCATTCGACCATCTCAAGGGCCTGCCACCGTGCGGGCGGGATGGGTCCCCCCGCAACGTGGTCGCTGGCCATAATCAGGGAGTCCCGGAGCGCGCTGTGGAAGATGTCCCACGCCAGACCGGCGGGCACGGACCGGTGGGGCCTGGCCGCGCTGACGCCCTGGTCCCATGCGTGCAGCACGTTGCACGGGGCGGTGTCGCCCATCTTGCCCGGCTGCCAGAGGTGTTCGCCCTGGTACAGGCCGACGCGTTCGATGTGGTCGGCGGCGGCGTTCAGGATGTGGGCGGGGGTGGCAGGGGTCTTGCGGGGCGGCATGGTGCTCTCCTGGGCGGCTGCGGTCGGTTCGCTGGGCGGGGTCACAGGGTGTCGGCGAGTTCGTACAGGAGCGTGATCACCCTGTCTTCAAAGGAGTTGGCGGCGGCCTCCTCGTCCTCCTGGTCGCGCTCGTCCGGCTCCATGTCGGGGTCGGCGTCGGCTTCCCATTCGGTGATCAGGGACTGAGCCTGTCGGGCCAACTCCTGGTGCCTGGTGGTGAGTTTGGATCGGGCTAGGAAGTCCTGGAGCGCGTCGCCGTGGCTCTCGCCGTGGTAGTGGCCGTGCCACCATTCGGTGGGGGTGGGCCCGAAGGACTTCGGGACGACGACGGTGACCCACTCTTCTCCGTTGTGGAGCACTGCCGTGCGCTGGCCGTTGCGGGGGTCGGTGTGAAGGGTCAGTACCTCGTGGTTGCCGATGCGCATCGCGCTTCCTCCTGCGGGGCGGGGGTCAAGGGCGGGCGGAGTCGGCGGACCGGGCCGCGATGGTGCAGTCACAGCAGTGGCATTCGGTCCGCCACTGGAATCCGGCCGGGCTGATGATCGAGTAGGCAAGGGCGGCGGCCTCCGAGATCCGGCCGGTGCCGTACTCCTTCGGGGTGGCGGCGTTCCAGCGCTGGGGGACGCTGTAGTTCTGGAAGTAGTGGCGGCCGGTCTCGTCGGCCTTGGGGAATCTGATCCAGTCCATGGGCACGGCGCGTTGCTCCTGGTGTCGGCGGGCAGGGGCCGGGGCGGCGGGTTGCCGCCCCGGCGGAGGGGCGGCGGTCAGGCTGCGAGCGCTCCGGCGGTCGCGGCGCCGATGCGGCGGGTGCCGCCGATGTCGGCGCGGCTGCCTGCGGCGGCTCCGTCGCCGTACCCGCTGCCGCTGTACGAGCCGCGAGAGGTTCGGATGCGCGGGTGCGCCTTCTTGTAGGCGGCTTGGACAACGGCGGCACGGTCGGCCAGTACGAGCGCGCCGCTGCGGCCGGTAACTGATGTCTCGCCCTCGGCTGCGGTGCGGGCGGCCTGCTCGGTCGCCTTGATCCGCTCAATGACCCGCTCGATAAAGCCCAGTTGCCAGGAATTGCGCCACGCTCGGGCGTTGCTGACGTCCCACGGGACGGTCTGCGCGGCAAGCCCGCTGAACATCTGAAGCACGAGTGAGGCGTACAGGACTTCGGCACGCTGGATGTCGGACTCGTACCCGACGATGTGAAGTCGGCGGGCGCCGCCTGCGCCCTTCGGGCGGACAGAGACGGCCTCGCATCCAACAGATTTGGCAATGAAGCCCATGAGGCGGACGCGGGACATGGACCAGGGATTGGGGAGGTCAACGTACCGGTCGCTGATGGCGTCGCGGGAGGGTTCACCGTCGCTCAGCATGGCCTCTTCCACTCCGTACTTGGCCATCATCTCGAACGCCCGCTTCCGGGCCAGTTCGGCTTCCGCCTCGGTGGTCGAGGGGTCCTCGGCCCTGGCCAGCAGGGCGCGGATGGTGTCCAGCTTGGGGTTCTTCTTCTCGGTGCTCATGGCCCTGTTCCTGGTGAGAGTTCCGCCGGGCCGGTCGGCCCTGCGGGGTGTCGGCTGGGGTGTTGCCCTCCCCTTCCGACATCACTAATTAAACCATGTTTTGAGGTTCGGATCAAGCTGGACAGGGGCTCTGACCTGGACTTTTCCGCGCGCTCCGGGTCCGGCTGGGCTGGGGCCTCGGCCACAACGGGGCCCGGGGCGGGGTTCCCTCCTCGGTCGGACGGCACTGCCCCGGCGTGCCGTGGTGCAGGGGTGTGCGGTGGAGCGCCCGGAAGCCGGGACTTTCTGAGGTACGAGGAAAGTCCCGGACCCGGACGAACGACTGCACACCCCTGCGGCGCGGTGCGCGAAGCTGGGACGGCCGATCGAGGAGGGAACCCCGCCCCCACCACCTCAACCACAACGACGCCGCACCCAACCGACCGGCCCCCTCCCCCTCCGAGGAGGACCCGCCGGAGGCATCAAGCTCTAACGCCGGCGTACCCACTCAGGTTCGAGAACTTCCCGGACCCATGCCTACGGTGCGCGCCATGAGCAGGTACTCCGAGCAGCAGCGTGCAGAGATAGAGGAAGCCGTCCAGGGCCTGGTGGGCGAGATGGAGGACATCGTCCACCACCAGGTTGCCGACGGCATGTGGCACCCGTCGTACAAGGAGATGGGGGAGGTCACGGACGACGAGCTGAAGGAAGCGGCGGAGGCGTTCGCCGGGCGCCTGGTGAACGCGGCCAACAAGGTACTCGTGGCAACCGCGGCGGCCCCGCAGCACTTCGTTGGGGAAGACCGATGACGGCCACGGCGGGGGTGAGCGCGGCGGAGCTGCGGCGCCGCGTGCGGGAGATAGAGGCGCTCCAGGCGAAGACGCGCGAGCTGGCCGCGAAGAACGTCCTGACAACACGGGAGGCGGTAGCGAAGGCGGCGGCGGCCAAGGACGAGGCCGACGTAGCGGCGCGCGAGGCAGCTGCGGCGGCCCTGCGGCTGTTCGGCAACGACGTCGAGTTGGTCGCCGAGCTGCTCGGTGTGCCGGCGGAGGAGCTGGAGCGGGAGGCGAAGCCTGTTACCGCCGCTCGGGCCAAGGAGGTCATCGAGTCGCTGCGCGCTCGCGCGGGACGTCCGCGGAGCCGCCGTGCGCAACCGGCCCGTGCGGCGGAAACACAGGAATCAGCGCCGTTGACCGCTACTTCCCCGTCGGCTGTCGCCCCTGATGCCAGCCGCGCCGATGCGGCGTGAGGATGACTCCGAGCCCGGACTGTTCCCCCTTTCTACGGTGGACCGGTCCGGGCCGGTGCCGGTCGAGGACCTGCCCGAGCAGCTCGCGCTGATCGGGGAGCCGTCGCCGGTTCGCATCCCGGCCGTTGAGTGGACGGCGTGGCTGGCCGATGAGTCGGTCCGGGCCCGCTACTGGGCGAAGGTCCACCGAACGGCCTCGCCGTCGGACTGTTGGTTTTGGACGGCGGGGGTCTCCAGCACGGGTCACGCGTCCTTCCGGGCGGCATCGCTGCCGGGCCGGACTCGACGGGGCACTGTTCCGGGACATCTGTACGGCTATCAGCTCGCGCACGGTGTGATCCCCCGGCTGGGCTGGGACAACGACAGCCCGACCGTTTGCCATACGTGCGACAGCCATTCGTGCCAGCAGCCGCAGCACCTACGGCTCGGGACCCCGGCCGAGAACCGGGCCGAGTGGGTGAGCAGACGCGGCAACCCGGGGAGCCCGCTGGCTGATCTGCGCGGCCCGGCCAGCCGTTCACGGGCCATCGCTGAGGCCATCCGGGCTGGACGGGCCAACGGCGAGTCCGAGGCGGAGATCGCCCTCCGTATCCGCTCGGCGGCGACGGCAGGCCGCCCCCTGAGCCTGTGGTGACCCACACGGACACCACCAACCACCCCTATGACCGGGAGAGAACGTTGAAGAGCACCGGCCCGCATCGCGCCCTGGTGTACGTGAACAAGGAACGCCTGTTCCTCATGGTGACTCCGCTCGACGCGGAGGCTGGCAACACCTCGGGGGAACCCGACTGGAACCCCGTACGGTTCCTCGTCCACCGCAACCTTGGACCAGCGGAGGAGCCCTTCATCCCCGCCCTGTTCGAGCACCGGCTTATCGAAGCCGGGTACACCATCGACTCGGCTGAGCTGACGAAGCCGGACACCGTCAACGGCTGGTCCAAGGGCGTTCTGCCGGACCGGTGGAGGACCGTCTGCTACCCCGCCGAGAGCGCGACGGCGGCGAAGGCATGATGGACGACTACCCCTTCCCTGAGCCCTTCGGCCCCGAGTACGTACGCCCGCGGTCTGCCGACTGCCCGAACTGCCCGTGCCACACCAAGCGCGTGTGCGCCGAGTTCCAGTGGCTCCGGGCCAAGCGCCCGACCTACTCGGACGGAACCCCGTACGAGAAGCCGTGTCCGTGCGAGCAAGCCGCCGCTGAGCCGGTGCCCCGCACGGTGGCGATCGAGCTGGACGGCATCCTCCGGATGGTTGAGGCGCAGTACCACCGCACCGGTCTACTGACCGGGCGGATGCTCACCGAGCGGGTCTTCCGCGCGGAGTCCGCGACGCTGGGCGAATGCCCCGTCCCGGTGCCGATGGGGCTGTTCCGGCCGAAGGAGAACACCGACCCGCGCCTGGTCGTCATCGACTCGGCCGGGGTGAAGTGGACGATGGGATTCACAGTGCAGCACTACCTCCGGCCCTACCGGATCACCGGGTGGCACACGACCGAAGCTGACGGCCTGCCCGACCGTAAGGTGACTGGACGAAGCGGGGGAGATCCATCATGACCAGCAGCACACAGCAGGCAGACGCTCCGACCACTGAAGTACGCAACACCCCGGCCCGAGTCGCCTTCTGGTCGGCGGCCATGGGCGTCGGCCTGATCGTCGCGGTCTTCATGACGCCGATGTTCTGGCTGATGTACGGGCAGTACTACACGTTCTTCATGGCCGTGTTCGGCATCGTCGCCATCCCAGCCGGCCACCTCGGGCGTATCCGGGGCAAGCGCCTGGGCGGCCGTGACCGCGGCCTGGCCCTGCTCGCCATCGTGACCGGGTGGCTGCTGCTGCTCTGCGTCCTGCTCATCGTTCTGGCTTACGCCGGGCTGATGATCGGACTCACAGCCTTGTTTAGCTTCGCGAGCTGAACGGTTGCCGGTGAGCCGCCGAAACCACCAACGGAACCACGGGCCAACGCGAGTGATCCAAGAGGGGCCAGGCGGTGGTACTAGTCAGGCAAGAGATCACGCCAGGCACGGATCTGCGCCGCCATGGCCTCTAGACCATCCGCCAGCGCATCCGCCTGGTGCCGGCTGGTCACCGGAACATAGTCACCAAGCTGGCCTCGCCCTCCGTCGTCGATCACCGCAAGGTCGAGCTGGGTGCTCCGCTGCTGGTCCTGAAAGTTCTCACTTGCCGAGGGCGACAAGGAGACTGTGTAGACCGTCCCGTTAACCAGCGGCGGCAGCTGCATCGTGGACGGCTTCGACTCATGCACGATCGAATCGATCTCGGGGTCCTCGTCATCATGCCGACACACGCACCACGACGGGCAGTGGCCGCCAGTGACGCTCCTCTTCCATTCGTTCGCGTCCATGAACTGAATTGTGGCATGAACGCTCATATAGACATGAAGCACCCTGAATCTCCCCCGGCGGCTTCGCGTCGGCCTGGACAGTCAGGCCGAGACTGTGGCCGCCGCGCTCCCAGGAACAAACTCCGCGCGACGGCCTACCAGCACCGCTGAGGCTCCGATCAAAGTCTGCGCCGCCAGGCCCGAGCGCCATGCGGCTCGACTGGCCGGCATCCGCCATCTGATCGGCTGCGCCATGAGAAAGGCCCGCTCCTCGGAGCGGGCCTGACCCATACATCGGCTTCGTGATGTCGGCTTCAGCCTACGACAGCCCCGTCATGCCGTGACGTCCGCTGAGTCCAGGTTTGGGTTCTGCGAGCAAACCTTCAGGGCGTCCATGCGGGCCTGCTCGAACGCCCTCTTCACGGCGAGCTTGTTCACTCCACGAGCGTGAGCCTCGGTGCTCCCGTCAGGTCTGAACTCGGTGCGGAATTCGGCGGCCCTGGTGGTGAAGCTGTCGGGCTCGAACTCCCACGCCCATCGGCTGATTACGGGGAGGGGTTCGTACGAGAGGTCTCCGTCTGGGCCGTACGACGCCAGGGCGGAGTGTACGAACTCGCGGTCCGGCATCCGGGTCCAGACGCCCCCGCCCCCAGTCCATCGGTCGCGTTCCTCCGGGCCCACGGCGCCGCGCCTGATGATCTTGTCCTCGGGCCAGTCCTCTGCCCGCATGGCTTCGGTCGTCTCCGCGTGGTCGTCGTTCCATTGGTCGGCGACGTCTTGGGCGTGCTGACGGTCGGCGAAGGGCACCTCGCGGCCATCCAGCGTGACGACGAAGACGGGCTCGATGTCGTACTCCGTACCGTCCTGTGCCATGGCGCTCGCGTCCTTCCAGGTCTGCGGGGCCAAGCCGGAGTGCTGGCGAGGTACCTGGGGGAGCCCGTCCGTCGCGGCCGCGAGCCCGGAGTGCGCAAGGAAGCCGGGCAGCGGGGCGGTCGGGTCCATGGCCCATTCGACGGCGGCCATGACCTCGTCGTCCAGGGCGTCCAGGAGGTGGCCGTAGCGGTCCACTGTGGTGGTGATGGACTCGTGGCCAAGCCGTCCTTGGATGGCGGGCAGGGGCACCTTTGCAGCGATGAGCCACGACGCGTGGGAGTGGCGAAGGTCATGGATGCGCGGTCGCTTGATGAGCCCGTACTTCTCTGCGGCCAGCTTGATCGCGGGCACCCACCGCAGCCGGCGGAAGGTGCCGGGGTCCCACTTGCCGCCTTCCGGGCCGGTGAACAGGAGGGCGTCCGGAGCCAGGCCCTTGGCGCGGCGCCGGAGCATCCGGTCCAGCTTGTGGGTGATGACGACCGTCCGGCGGGACTTCCGGGTCTTGGGCGGACCGAGGATGGACTTGCCGTCCTCGTCCTTCTTCCAGGCCCTCTGGACGCGGATGGCGGGTCTGCCGTTCCGGCGCCGGAGGTCCCGGGGCTGGAGCGCCGTGGCCTCGCCCCAGCGGAAGCCGGTCTCTGCGATGGTCTCGCCGAGTTCCTTGGCGTCGTCCTTGAGGCACTCGTGAATCCAGGCCCATTCTTCGCGTTCGAGGAAGACCATCTCCTCCTCGTCCTCGGCGCCGTCGAGGCGGGGGAGGCGGGTCTTCGCACACGGGTTGGACGCACGTAGCGACGGTTCTGCATCGACAGCGGACTGCAAGATCGCGGAGAGCAGACCGTGCTTGTTCTGGACGGTCTTCGGTGCGTACGCGGTTCGGGGCTTCCTGTCGCGGGGGTCGAGCGGTGCGAGCCGTCCCGCCTCCAGGTCGTTCACCCAGTCCTGCACCATCGTCCGGACGAGGCTGCCCTCGCCGTCCTCCACCGAGTACGGCCCGAACCAGGGCGCCATGTTCTCGGATATTTCCTTCTTGTACTTACTGCGGGTGTCGCCCTGGATACCTGTGAGCCGGTCCACGTAGGCGAGGGCGAACGGCTCGAACATCGTCTCCTGACGGCGTCGATCCGCAACAAAACCGTGACCTTTGATCCAGCCCGGCGGCCAGTGCTCGCCGTGGCCCTTCACGAGGTCGCGGAACCGCTCAGCCGAGGTCAGGTCGTCGAAAGGCTCTGACTCCCGCTTTCCGGTCCGGGCTCCACCTGCACGCCAGCGGACGACGTAGGTGGAGTCCCCGTCCTTGCGTTCCTTGGTCTCGATGTAGGCCATGCGGAAGACCGTAATCGAAGTGATGTGCCCACCTCGTGCCCACCAGGAGCAACAAAAGAGCCCTTCCGACCTACGTTTCCGCAGGTCGGAAGGGCTTACCTTCTGTGGAGCCTAGGAGAGTCGAACCCCTGACATCTGCCATGCAAAGACAGCGCTCTACCAACTGAGCTAAGGCCCCGGACAACGACACCGGTACGTGAAGATCACGGCCCGGGGAGCGTCGCAGACCAGAGTACCGGGTCCCACCGGGGATCTCGCAAAAGGATTGGGGGTCCCCGTGCGCGACCACTCTCCGTAAGATGCTCGACGTGGTTCGCGGCAGCGAACCGCAGTCCAATGGGGAAGCGATGGGGAGACGCAACATGGACGCTGCACAGCAAGAATCAACCGCAAGAGCACGGGAACTCCAGCGGAATTGGTACGGGGAGCCGCTGGGGGCACTCTTCCGTCGCCTCATTGACGACCTGGGCCTGAACCAGGCGCGGCTGGCCGGGGTGCTCGGCCTGTCCGCGCCCATGCTGTCCCAGCTCATGAGCGGCCAGCGCGCCAAGATCGGCAATCCGGCCGTGGTCCAGCGTGTCCAGCTGCTCCAGGAGCTGGCCGGGCAGGTCGCGGACGGCAGCGTGAGCGCCGCCGAGGCAACCGACCGCATGGACGAGATCAAGAAGTCCCAGGGGGGTTCCGTACTGACCAACACCACCCAGACCACGTCGAGTTCGGGCGCCCCCACGGTGAAGCGCGTGGTGCGCGAGATCCAGTCGCTGCTGCGCTCCGTCGCGGCGGCGGGCGACATCATCGATGCCGCGGACTCCCTCGCCCCGACCCACCCGGAACTGGCAGAGTTCCTCCGGGTGTACGGGGCGGGCCGCACCGCGGACGCCGTCGCCCACTACGAGGCGCACCAGAGCTGAGCCGTCGGCCGGGCCGCTGCCGGGCGGCCCGGAAGGGGAGCGGGGCACGACCATGGGTGAGGTCTTCGCCGGCCGGTACGAACTCGTCGACCCGATCGGCCGCGGGGGAGTAGGCGCCGTGTGGCGTGCCTGGGACCAGCGGCGGCGCCGGTATGTGGCCGCCAAGGTCCTGCAGCAGAGAAACGCCCATACGCTGCTCCGCTTCGTACGGGAGCAGGCACTGCGGATCGACCACCCGCATGTGCTCGCCCCCGCCAGCTGGGCCGCCGACGACGACCAGGTCCTGTTCACCATGGACCTGGTCACCGGCGGCTCGCTCGCCCATGTCATCGGTGACTACGGAGCGCTGCCGCCCCGCTTCTGCTGCACGCTCCTCGATCAGCTCCTCGCCGGTCTCGCCGCGGTGCACGCGGAAGGCGTCGTGCACCGCGACATCAAGCCCGCCAACATACTCCTCGAGGCCACCGGGACGGGACGCCCGCATCTGCGCCTGTCCGACTTCGGCATCTCGATGCGCAAGGGCGAGCCACGGCTGACCGAGACGGACTACGTGGTGGGCACGCCCGGATATTTCGCGCCCGAGCAAATGCTGGGCGCCGAGCCGGACTTCACCGCCGACCTCTTCGCCGTCGGCCTCGTCGCCCTCTATCTGCTGCAGGGCGCCAAGCCGGACGCCAAGGCCCTCATCGAGCACTTCGCGGCACACGGCACCCCGGGAGCTCCCCGGGGCGTGCCCGAGCCGCTGTGGCAGGTCATCGCGACGCTGCTGCAACCCGATCCGCAGGCACGCTTCCGCACCGCCGCGGGGGCGCGCAAGGCGCTCGCCTCCGCCACCGAGGTGCTGCCGGAGCCCGGGCCCGACGACGAGCTCGTCGAGATCTTCGACCAACTGGGGCCGCTGCCCGAAGGGTTCGGCCCCGACGGTCCTCTCACTCCCGCGCCCAAGCCACCACCGCCCCAGCCGCCACCGCCCCAGCCGCCTTCGTCCCAGCAGGCTGCCTCGCACCACGCCGCCGCTCAGCACGCCGCCGCCCAGCACGCAGCCTCGCAGCATGCCGCCGCTCAACATGCCTCCTCGCAGCATGCCGCCGTTCAGCACCCTGCCGCCCAGCACTCCGCCGTTCAGCACCCAGCCTCCCAGCACACCGCCGCTCCACCGTCCGCTTCTCGGCACACCTCGTCTCAGCCGTCCGCCTCTCAGTACGCCGCCTCGCAGCACGCCGCGCCTCAACTGCCCTCGGCTCAGCTGCCCGCAGGCCATCAGGCGCCGCCTCACCAGCCACCGGCCCACCCGCTCGGCGCCCAGCAGTCCGTCTCCCAGCCGCGCACGCCACCGTCCGTACCGCGACCGCCCACGGGGCAACCGTCCGTGGGCCAGCCGGCCATGGCCGAGCCCGCTACGGGCCAACCGGACACCGGCCAACCGCCCGTGGGCCACCCGCCCCTGCCCCAGCTCCCCATGACGGAGCCGTCCACACCGCAGCGCCCCGCCACACCACCCCCACCCGTACCTCAGCCCGCCACACCCTCCACGCCCTCCGCACCCCCCGCGTCTCAACCACTCGCGCCACCGCCGTCGCTCCCTCCGCATCCCCCCATGTCGGAGACCGGCAGCTTCCATCTGCCCCCGCCGACGCAGGCGCCCCCGCAGCCGCCCACTCCCCCTGCGCACACCCCGCTCCCCTCCGAACCCGACCATGCGGCATCCCCCCGCCCGACCGCACCGGCGGAGGGCGGCCTCTCACAGGTCACGGGCTCCTCGGCGCAGCGCGCCTACGCTTACGCGCCTACTTCTCCCCACACCGCTCACCCGCCGCAGGTTCCCCACCCGAGCACCCCGATTCCGGGACCTCTCGCACCGGTTGAAGCCCTGCTGTCGCCAGGGCGCGCGGAGTCGGCGGAGGCGCCGCAGGAGGAGCAGCCCTCGCGCCCCCGCGCCGCCCGTTCCCGACCTACCCGCTCCCACGCGGCCCGGCGGCGCAACGGACCGCCCGTGAAGGTGGCCCTGCCGATGCTGCTCGCCGCGCTGGCCTGCTTCGCGGTGGGATTCTGGGCGCTGTTCCGCATCTGAGGCGCGGCCCGGGGCACCCTCAGGCCGAAGCGCGACGCCCCGCCGCCCGCCTCCGCCCCACCAGCGTCCACACCCCCAGCACGGTCACCAGCACCGTTCCGGTGCCGATGCCCGCCGCGGCCAGGACCTTCATGGCCTCGTCGCCGCCCGTGCCCGCGGCGGCCGCCCCGCCGCGGTCCGCGCCGCGCCCGCCAGGCCCGCCGGAGGCGTCGTCCCCTCCGGCGCCGCCCCGTGCCGCCGCCTCGTCCCGCTCCGTCACGCCGAAGGCGTCCGCGGGCCGCGCCGCTCCCACGTATTCGGGTCCCGTCCGCCGCTCGCCGGAGACGTCCACCCGCAGGGTCAGTCCGACCGGCCCTTCGCCGAACTGCGCGCCGACGTCCGGATCCAGAGAGACCGTCAGGTAGTACCACCCGGCGAAGCGCACCCCGGCGACCTTGGAGATGACCGCGTACCGGTTCTCGTAGGCGACGGGCGGCAGCGGCGGCAGCACGGCGGACTTCTGGCGGCCGTCGTACGCGGTGTCCATGTCATCGACCGGGCCGCGCGCGGGGTTGAACACCGATACGACCAGCGCGGACGTGACGTACTCACGGTCTGCGGCACCGCCGCCCGCCCCGGACCCCCTCGACCTGCCGGAACCATCGGCTCCGCCCGAGCCCCCGATCCCGCCGGACACCCCGGCTCCCCGCGCCCCGCCGACCTCGACCGTGGCGGACAGCCGCTGGCCCCAGTCCACCGGCACGCGGTAGTAGCGCGTCCGCCCCGGCTCGACCTCGTCGCCCCACACGCCCCTGTCCAGGGCCTTGGCCGTGCTGAAGCTGCTGCCTCCCGCGCGCGGGCGGGCCGGGCCCGCGGGTGGGGCGGGTGTGCCGGGGTCCCCCGTCCGGGGCGGTGTCGTCGCGCCCCGGACGGCGAGCGCGGGCTCCGAGGTGACGTGAAGCTCCAGATCCCAGCTCTCCGGAGTGGACGGTTTCTCGGTCGCGGACGAAATCGACGACCTGGAGTCGACGGTCCGCTCGACGACTACGTAGTAGGTGCCTGCCGTCGCGCACCAGCGCTCGTCCGGCCCGACGGTGCGCGAGGCCGACGCGGTGAGGGGGCGGGGGCTGCGCGAGGCACCGAAGCGCGCGGAACCCGCGTCGCAGTCGAAGCCGTTCGCGTCCTCGACGGACACTCGGATGCCGTCCGCGAAGCCCACCTGGCTGCCGACGCCGGGGAGCGCGGTGGCGGAGACGTAGACGTTGTCCTTGGCACCCAGGTCGAGCCGGTAGTAGAGCTGGGTGGTGCCACCGGGGCCGGGAGGCTTAATGGAGCTCCTGTACGTCGATCCCGGCGTGAGCGCGCGGCTCCCGGTGCTGCTCGGCGTACCCGCGACGGCCCGTGCGTCATCGGCGAAGGCGTACGGCTGCGGAGTCTCGGCAGCGTGCGCGGTCGCGGGGAGCGCGGCCGCGCACCACACCGCGCTCAGGAGCGCGGCCCCCGCGCCCGCCACTGTCCGACGGCCCGCCCGGTGCCGCGTCACGCCGCTCTCCACCTCACCCTCCATTGATTTGCCCAAGCAAGCAATGAAATTGCGTAAGTGAATCAAGGGGGTCGCGGCCGCCGTCCGGGGCGGCGCCAGCCCCTCCCGCCCCGGCAGGGGGACGTCACCCGTGCGGTCCGAGCGTCAGCCGCCCAGCCCAGGAGGAGCGGGACAAAAGCCCCCTCGCACAGCACAGGGCCCCGACCGCTCTAGCGATCGGGGCCCTGTGACGAGACTGCCGTCGATACTCACGAACCCGTGGGCACGGAGTCAGTCGCCTCCGTCCACAGATCCTGCTCGGCGCGATCCGCCTGGATCTGGCGGTACACGAGGAGCCCGCCGATGGCGGCCAGTGCGACCAGGAGAAGCTTCTTCACCGCGCGACCTCGTCTTTCCTTGACGTAGGGGACTTCTGGCGCCCGACTATACACACCGACCGATACCGATCGGTGACCTGGATCGGCCTCAACTCCCCTCCGGAACACCGCAGTAGATGCGGACCGAATCCCTCCGCCTACGCTCCGTCCCCAGCGGGGTTCGCCGAGCTTGCCCCGCTTCCCGCTTTCTCGGGCCTCCTGCACCCATCTGGGTGGTGTTCATCTGAACATCGGCGCGACGCGAGCGTCGGTCCCCCACTGTCGGCCCCGCATCCACATCATGAGGAAAGTACGCAAATCGCCCAACCCGAAAGTGAGGGGTTATGCCCGCCACGAAGGCCATGAAGCTGTGGGCCACACTCGTCTCCGCCGTCCTCGCGCTGTTCGCCGCGCTCGGCTTCGCCTCCTCGGCGGCCGCGGCCACGCCGGTACAGGAAGCCACGACGACGTGCAAGAGCACGACGAGCGCACAGGAGCACGTGCTCGCCGCCTGGGCGATGGCGTACGAACGGTCCCTGCCACCCACCATGAAGCAACGCATCCGCGCCGAGGCCCACGGCTCGACGCCCAGCTGCCGCCACCTCCCCACGACGGACGCGGAGGCCGCGGACGACGGCTCAGGGGCCCTCACGAGCGCGAGCCTCGCCGCGGAGCCGTAACCCCCGAGCGAACCCCCCGAGCGGTGGACGTCACCCACGCAGAAGACCCCCAGCCGGTATCGGCTGGGGGTCTTCTTGCTGGTGGGGCTAACAGGATTTGAACCTGTGGCCTCATCCTTATCAGGGATGCGCTCTAACCAACTGAGCTATAGCCCCGCCGCGCTCTGCGGGATGTCCCGCGCGCTGACCTCTGAAGATTAGCGCACGTGGGGGCCAGTCCCAAAATCGATAGCCGGTGGACCGGTGACCACGCCCTCGCGGGGGCACGCGCGGAGCCCTGAAGGCCGCGCGGAACCCCGAGGGCCGCCCGGCAGGCCGCACCGGAGCCGCGCAGCGCGCTGCCGGGGCCCTTGCGCAGGGGCCCCGGCAGCGTACGGAGGCGCGGCGGGTGGAGCGCGCAGAGCGGAGAGGGCTACTCGTCCTCGGCCAGCGTCAGTTCCACGCCGCCGACGAAGCCCGCCGAGAGGTTGTAGATGAACGCGCCGAGGGTCGCGAGGGCCGTGGCGAGGACGACGTCGATGACCGCGATGATCGAGGTGAAGATCAGCACGCGCGGCAGCGAGAGGAACGCCTGGAGGTCGAAGCCGTTGGACTCGTTCGACCCCGTCGCCTCGGAGATCGTGCCGCCGACGGTGGAGAAGACGCCCATGGCGTCCATGACCATCCACAGCGTCGCGGCCGCGACGATCGTGCAGATGCCGAGCGCGATGGACAGCAGGAAGCTGACCTTCATCACCGACCAGGGGTCGGCCTTGGCCACGCGCAGCCTCGCCTTGCGCGTGCGCGGGGTGGTGCGCGCCCCCGTGCGGGGACGGCGGACCGTGCCGGCCGCCGCCTGATAGGCCTGCGGCGGGTGGTACGGCTGGGAGCCCTGCTGCTGGGGCGGGCGCTCACCGGGCAGGGCGCTGGATCCGCCCCCCGCGGACGCGCCCTTCTTGGCAGCCCCGCCCTTGGCGGGGGCCTCGGTCTCGGACGTCTGCGTGCCGCGACCTCGGGTGTCTGTCACAGTCCCCCCCTGGGATCCATGAGACTCGTGGGAGTCGTCATCAGTGGCGGAGCCACGGGCACCATCCTTGCCGGTTCCACGCGATCCAGCCGCTCCGGCGCCCGGGGCTCCACTCACGATGACTCACTCCTCGCGCTACTCGGCCGGGGACGGTGTGCCCTCGTCCGTACCGACGGCCGGAGTGCCGTCAGACGATTCGTCGACCCCGTCGACTTCCTCGGCCTCGCGCCCGGCCTCGGCGTTACGAGCGATGCCGACGACGGCATCGCGCTTGCCCAGGTTGATCAGTTGGACGCCCATGGTGTCACGGCCCGTCTCCCTGACCTCGTTGACTCGCGTGCGAATCACACCGCCGGAGAGGGTGATGGCGAGGATCTCGTCGGTCTCCTCGACCACCAGTGCGCCGACGAGTTCACCACGGTCCTCGACGATCTTGGCGGCCTTGATGCCGAGACCACCGCGGCCCTGGACGCGGTACTCGTCGACAGGGGTCCGCTTCGCGTACCCACCATCGGTGGCGGTGAAGACGAACGTACCGGGCCTGACCACATTCATCGAGAGCAGCTGATCACCGTCGCGGAAGCTCATGCCCTTGACGCCGGAGGTCGCACGGCCCATCGGGCGCAGCGCGTCGTCCGTCGCGGTGAACCGGATCGACTGCGCCTTCTTGCTGATCAGCAGCAGATCGTCCTCGGCGGACACCAGCTCCGCGCCGATCAGCTCGTCGTCCGAACCGTCGTCCGTCTCGCGCAGATTGATGGCGATGACACCGCCGGAGCGAGGCGAATCGTAATCCTTCAGAGGCGTCTTCTTGACCAGACCGCCCTTGGTGGCGAGCACCAGGTAGGGCACGGCCTCGTAGTCGCGGATCGCGAGGATCTCGGCGATCGACTCGTCAGGCTGGAAGGCGAGCAGGTTCGCGACGTGCTGGCCGCGTGCGTCCCGGCCGGCGTCCGGGAGCTCGTACGCCTTCGCACGGTAGACGCGGCCCTTGTTGGTGAAGAACAGCAGCCAGTGGTGCGTCGTCGACACGAAGAAGTGGTCGACGATGTCGTCCTGCTTCAGCTTCGCGCCGCGCACGCCCTTGCCGCCGCGCTTCTGCGAGCGGTAGTCCTCCGTCTTGGTGCGCTTGATGTAGCCGCCGCGCGTGATGGTGACGACGATGTCCTCTTCGGCGATGAGGTCCTCGATGGACATGTCACCGTCGAAGGGCACCAGGGCGGAGCGACGGTCCTCGCCGAACTTGTCGACGATCGCGGCGAGCTCCTCGCTGACGATCGCGCGCTGCTTCTCGGGCGAGGCCAGGATCGCGTTGTACTCGTTGATCTTCTGCTGGAGCTCGTCGTGCTCCTGGATGATCTTCTGGCGCTCCAGGGCGGCAAGGCGGCGGAGCTGCATCTCCAGGATGGCGTTGGCCTGGATCTCGTCGATCTCCAGGAGGCCCATCAGGCCCTCGCGCGCGACGTCGACGGTGTCGCTGCGCCGGATGAGCGCGATGACCTCGTCGATGGCGTCCAGGGCCTTGAGGAGGCCGCGCAGGATGTGGGCGCGCTCCTCGGCCTTGCGCAGCCGGAACTTCGTGCGCCGGACGATGACCTCGATCTGGTGGCCCACCCAGTGCCGGATGAACGCGTCCAGGGAGAGGGTGCGCGGCACGCCGTCGACGAGCGCCAGCATGTTGGCGCCGAAGTTCGTCTGCAGGTCCGTGTGCTTGTAGAGGTTGTTCAGGACGACCTTGGCGACCGCGTCCCGCTTGAGGACGATGACCAGGCGCTGGCCCGTGCGCGAGGACGTCTCGTCGCGGACGTCGGCGATGCCGCCGACCCTGCCGTCCTTCACCAGGTCGGCGATCTTCTGCGCGAGGTTGTCCGGGTTGACCTGGTAGGGCAGCTCCGTGACCACCAGGCACTGGCGGTTGTGGATCTCCTCGACCTCGACGACCGCGCGCATCGTGATGGAGCCGCGCCCCGTGCGGTACGCCTCCTCGATGCCCTTGCGGCCCACTACGAGGGCACCGGTCGGGAAGTCGGGGCCCTTGATGCGCTCGATCAGGGCGTCGAGCAGCTCCTCGTGCGAGGCCTCCGGGTGCTCCAGGGCCCACTGCGCGCCCGCCGCGACCTCGCGGAGGTTGTGCGGCGGGATGTTGGTCGCCATGCCGACCGCGATGCCCGCCGAGCCGTTGATCAGCAGGTTCGGGAAGCGGGAGGGCAGGACGGTGGGCTCCTGGGAGCGGCCGTCGTAGTTGTCCGTGAAGTCGACGGTGTCCTCGTCGATGTCCCGGACCATCTCCATGGACAGCGGCGCCATCTTGCACTCGGTGTAGCGCATGGCGGCCGCGGGGTCGTTGCCCGGAGAGCCGAAGTTTCCGTTCGAGTCCACCAGGGGCATGCGCATCGACCACGGCTGCGCGAGGCGGACGAGCGCGTCGTAGATCGAGGAGTCGCCGTGCGGGTGGTAGTTGCCCATGACGTCGCCGACGACGCGGGCGCACTTGTAGAAGCCCTTCTCGGGGCGGTACCCGCCGTCGTACATCGCGTACAGGACGCGGCGGTGCACGGGCTTGAGACCGTCGCGGACGTCCGGCAGCGCGCGCGACACGATGACGGACATCGCGTAGTCGAGGTACGAGCGCTGCATCTCGGTCTCGAGCCCGACGGGCTCGATGCGCACCGTCTGACCCTCGCCGTCCTCGGAAGGAGTGGGGTTGTTCTCGTCGGCCATGGCCGGTCAAGATCCTTTCGTACGTCAGTCAGCAGCCGTCGGGGTGCCTGACCGGCTCAGATGTCGAGGAAGCGGACGTCCTTGGCGTTGCGCTGGATGAACGAGCGGCGCGCTTCGACGTCCTCGCCCATGAGGACCGAGAAGAGGTCGTCGGCCTGGGCGGCGTCGTCGAGGGTGACCTGGCCGAGCACGCGGTGCTCGATGTCCATCGTGGTGATGCGCAGCTCCTCGGCGTTCATCTCGCCGAGACCCTTGAAGCGCTGGACCGAGTCGTCCCGGATCCGCTTGCCGTTCTGGCGGCCGAGCTCGATGAGCGCGTCGCGCTCGCGGTCCGAGTACGCGTACTCGAAGTCGTCCTTGCCCCACTTGATCTTGTAAAGCGGCGGCCGGGACAGGAAGACGTGGCCCGCCTCGACGAGCGGACGCATGAAGCGGAACAGGAACGTCAGCAGCAGGGTGTTGATGTGCTGGCCGTCGACGTCGGCGTCCGCCATCAGGATGATCTTGTGGTAGCGGAGCTTCTCGATGTCGAAGTCCTCGTGGACTCCGGTGCCGAAGGCCGAGATCAGCGCCTGGATCTCCTGGTTCTGCAGGATCTTGTCGACGCGGGCCTTCTCGACGTTCAGGATCTTGCCTCGGATGGGCAGGATCGCCTGGTACTCCGGGTCGCGGCCGGACTTGGCCGAGCCGCCGGCGGAGTCACCCTCGACGATGAAGATCTCGCACTTCGTCGGGTCGTTCGACTGGCAGTCGGAGAGCTTGCCCGGCAGGGACGCGGTCTCCAGGAGGCCCTTGCGGCGGGTGAGGTCACGCGCCTTGCGGGCGGCCACGCGCGCGGTGGCGGCCTGGATGCCCTTGCGGATGATGTCCGCGGCCTCGTTCGGGTTGCGGTCGAACCAGTCCGTCAGGTGCTCGTGCACGACCTTCTGGACGAACGTCTTCGCCTCGGTGTTGCCGAGCTTCGTCTTGGTCTGGCCCTCGAACTGGGGCTCGCCCAGCTTCACCGAGATGATCGCGGTCAGACCCTCGCGGATGTCCTCACCCGTGAGGTTGTCGTCCTTCTCGCGGAGCAGCTTCTTGTCGCGCGCGTAACGGTTCACCAGACCGGTCAGCGCGGCGCGGAAGCCCTCTTCGTGGGTGCCGCCCTCGTGCGTGTGGATCGTGTTGGCGAAGGAGTACACGCCCTCGCTGTACTGCGAGTTCCACTGCATCGCGATCTCGACCGAGAGCATGCGCTCCTTGTCCTCGGCCTCGACGTCGATGACGGTCGGGTGGACGACCTCGCCCTTGCGGGAGTTGAGGTACGTCACGAAGTCGACGATGCCGCCTTCGTAGTGGTACGTGACCGAGCGGACCTCTTCGACGGTGTCGTCGGTGGCCTCGGCGGAGTCGGCGCCCGCCGTGGCCTTGGCCGACTCGCGCTCGTCGGTGAGCTTGATCGTCAGGCCCTTGTTGAGGAAGGCCATCTCCTGGAAGCGCCGCGCCAGCGTCTCGAAGGAGTACACGGTGGTCTCGAAGATGTCACCGTCGGCCCAGAAGGTGACCGACGTGCCCGTCTCGTCGGTGGCCTCGTGCCGCTCGAGCGGTGCCGTGGGGGCACCCCCCTTGTAGTCCTGCGTCCAGCGGTAGCCGTCGGTCTTGATCTCGACGGACAGCTTGGTGGAGAGCGCGTTCACCACGGAGACACCCACGCCGTGCAGACCGCCGGAGACGGCGTACCCGCCGCCGCCGAACTTGCCGCCCGCGTGCAGCACCGTGAGCACGACCTCGACGGCCGGCTTCTTCTCCACCGGGTGGATGCCCACCGGGATGCCTCGGCCGTTGTCGATGACGCGGACGCCGCCGTCGGCGAGGATCGTGACGTCGATGGTGTCCGCGTGCCCGGCCAGGGCTTCGTCGACGGAGTTGTCGACGACTTCCTGCACGAGGTGGTGCAGACCGCGCTCGCCGGTCGAGCCGATGTACATGCCGGGCCGCTTGCGGACCGCGTCCAGACCCTCGAGGACGGTGATGGCGCTGGCGTCGTAGGCCGTGCCCTCGCCGGAGGCCTCGATGGCCTCGGGGGGTACGGCGCCGTCGCCGGCGGCAGTGGACGGGATGTTCTCGTTGGGGTTGCCGGAATCGGCCACGAAGCGCCCTTTCTGGCACAGCACAAAGCCAAGCTCCCGGCGCTGGCCGGAGCGGCTGCGGCGTGTTGCGTTGGTAAGCCTGGTTCAGCTCTTGCTCAGCTTCTCCCGCTGCTCCCCACGACTGGGGCGGGATTAGCTTCCAGTCTACCGGTAGCGCCGACAGTGATGGGGGTTTGCCGGTACCTGAGTCCGCATGTGCCGCCCTGAACCGGCATCAGCCGACTCCCCATATGCGCCCCCGGGCCCTAAGAGGCTCACAGCGGCACTCAGCGCTTCGGGCGGTCAACCCCCAGCTACCGACCGGATCTCGTCATCCGTAGGTGTCGCCGGGACCCGTGCTGCCGGGCGCCCGCAAGGGTCCGAAGCGGCGTGCGGGGCCACCGGGTCCGAGGACCTTGATGAGGCGTACGGTGCCGTGCCCGAGGTCCTCGTTCAGGCGCGCGACCAGCTGCGGAGCGAGCAGTCGCAGGTTCGTCGCCCAGGCCGTGGAGTCGCACTGCACGGTCAGGACGTGCTCGTTCTCGTCGTACCGCTGCGGTACGCAGTGCTTGGCCAGGTCCTCGCCGACGATCTCGGGCCAGCGGCCCATCACGCCGCCGACGGCCGCCGGGGTCTCCCAGCCGCGCTCGGTGATCAGACGGTTGATGGCGGAGCCGAGCGGCAGCGGATCGCGCCCGTCGGAGCGCGCGCCCGAGCGCAGGCCGCCGCGCCGGGCCTGCTTCTTCTGGCGGGTCGCGTCCCCGCGCGCGCGTGCCTGCTCCTTGGCGGCGCGCAGGGCCACGCGGGCGAGGTCGACCCCGGAGGGCTCGGGCGGCGCGGGCCTGGCCGCCCCGGCCCCCGCGGGCTCCGAGGAACCGTCGGGCTTCGGTGCCTTGCCGGGCTCGGTCATACGCGTTCCACCTCGCCGCCGGACACGGCGTACCGCGCGCCCGCGAGGACACCCGGTACGTCGTCGTCCACGGCGGCCGTGACCAGGACCTGCTCCCCGGGGGCCACCAGTTCCGCGAGCCGCTCGCGGCGGCGCGCGTCCAGCTCGGCGAAGACGTCGTCGAGGACGAGGACCGGCTCGTTGCCCTCGGCCCGGAGCAGGTCGTACGAGGCGAGCCGCAGAGCGAGCGCGTAGGACCACGACTCTCCGTGGGAGGCGTATCCCTTCGCGGGCAGCTGGCCAAGTTTGAGTAGTAGGTCGTCCCTGTGGGGTCCTACGAGGGTGACGCCCCGCTCGATCTCCTGCTTGCGGGCCTCTCCCAGGGCGGCGATCAGCTGCTCGTAGAGCTCCTCGCGCGCGTGGCCGACGATTCCGGCCGAGGAGGGCTTGTAGTCGAGGCCGAGCGGGCCGCCGCCGGGGGCCAGCTGTTCGTACGCCTTGTCGGCGAGCGGCTGGAGCGCGGCGATGAGGTCGAGCCGCTGGGCGAGCAGCTCGGCGCCCGCCTGGGCGAGGTGCTGGTCCCAGACGTCGAGGGTGGACAGGTCCATGGAGCGGCCGCCGTGGCGCCGGGCGAGGGCGGCGGACTTCAGGAGCGTGTTGCGCTGCTTCAGGACGCGGTCGTAGTCGGAGCGGACCGCCGCCATGCGCGGGGAGCGGGCGGTGATCAGCTCGTCGAGGAAGCGCCGCCGCTCCCCGGGGTCGCCCTTGATCAGGGCCAGATCCTCGGGGGCGAACAGGACCGTGCGCACGATGCCCAGCACGTCACGGGGCCTGACCTGCGAGGACCGGTTGATGCGGGCGCGGTTCGCCTTCCCCGGGTTCAGCTCGAGCTCGATGAGCTGCTGGCGCTCGCCCTGCCGGACGGCGGCCCGGATGACGGCCCGGTCGGCGCCCATGCGCACCAGGGGCGCGTCCGAGGAGACCCGGTGGCTGCCGAGCGTCGCCAGATAGCCGACGGCCTCGACGAGGTTGGTCTTGCCCTGGCCGTTCGGCCCCACGAACGCGGTGACGCCCGGGTCGAGCGGAACCTCGACCCGGGCGTACGAGCGGAAGTCGGCCAGGGACAGGTGGGTGACGTGCATGATGTGGCGCCGACCTCCCCCGGCTTTCCTGCTGTGGCTAGGGGCCGCCGTGGCCTGGGTGCCGACGGCCCGCCCGCCGCGGCCCACCGCTGTCCACACAGGCTGTGGACAGCGGGCCGCGCGGGCTGTGGATCAGTGCTCGCTCTTGGACTCGACGGCGTGGCCGCCGAACTGGTTGCGCAGCGCCGCGATCATCTTCATCTGCGGCGAGTCGTCCTGCCGGGAGGAGAACCGCGCGAACAGGGACGCCGTGATCGCGGGCAGCGGCACCGCGTTGTCGATCGCCGCCTCCACCGTCCAGCGGCCCTCGCCGGAGTCCGCGGCGAAGCCCCGCAGCTTGTCCAGGTGCTCGTCGTCGTCCAGCGCGTTGACCGCCAGGTCGAGCAGCCAGGAACGGATGACCGTCCCCTCCTGCCAGGACCGGAAGACCTCACGCACGTCCGTGACCGAGTCCACGGCCTCAAGCAGCTCCCAGCCCTCGGCATAGGCCTGCATCATCGCGTACTCGATGCCGTTGTGAACCATCTTCGCGAAGTGGCCCGCGCCGACCTTGCCCGCGTGCACGGAGCCGAAGTCGCCCTCCGGCTTGAGCGCGTCGAAGACCGGCTGCACCTTGGCGACGTTCTCCTTGTCGCCGCCGTACATCAGCGCGTAGCCGTTCTGCAGGCCCCAGACGCCGCCGGAGACGCCGCAGTCGACGAAGCCGATGCCCTTGGCCGCGAGCTCCTCGGCGTGCTTCTCGTCGTCCGTCCAGCGGGAGTTGCCGCCGTCCACCACGACGTCACCGGGCGACAGGAGCTCGGCCAGCTCGTCGATGGTGGACTGGGTCGCGGCTCCGGCCGGGACCATCACCCACACCACGCGCGGGCCCTTGAGCTTGCTCACCAGCTCTTCGAGGCTGTGGACATCCGCGAGGTCCGGATTGCGGTCGTATCCGATGACGGTGTGGCCTGCGCGGCGAATGCGCTCGCGCATGTTGCCGCCCATCTTGCCGAGGCCGACGAGACCGAGCTCCATCAGTGCGTTCCTAACTAGCGATGTGGCGTAAAGGCACGTCACGGCCGCTCGGCGCTGAGCGGCTCCGCGTACCCGCGGCACGTTCGTACCCGCGTCCGAGCCTACGCCCGGACGCGGCCACACACCTGTGGGCTCAGCCGCTCAGACGTACCGGCATGATCAGGTACTTGTACGCCTCGTCCGCCTCGGCGTCCACGGCCGGCTTGCCGCTCAGGAGCGCGGGCTTCGTCGACGTCGTGAACGACAGCTGGGCGACCGGGGAGTCGATCGCGCTCAGGCCGTCGAGCAGGAACGTCGGGTTGAAGGCGATCGAGATGTCGTCGCCCTCCAGCTGGGCGTCGACCCTTTCCACAGCCTGTGCGTCGTCGCTGGAGCCGGCCTCCAGGATGAGCACGCCCTGCTCGAAGCTGAGCCGCACCGGGGTGTTCCGCTCGGCGACGAGCGCCACGCGCTTGACGGCCTCCACGAAGGGGGCGGTCTCGATGACGGCGACCGAGTTGAACTCCGTCGGGAAGAGCGTGCGGTACTTCGGGAGGTCGCCCTCCAGGAGGCGGGTCGTCGTACGGCGGCCCGCGCCCTCGAAGCCGATGAGGCCCTCGCCCGCGCCGGAGCCGGACAGGGCCAGGGTGACCGTGTCGCCGCTCGTGAGGGCCTTGGCGGTGTCCAGGAGCGTCTTGGCGGGCACCAGGGCCACGGCGGACGTCTCCGGGTTCTCCGGCTTCCACAGGAACTCGCGGACCGCGAAGCGGTAGCGGTCGGTGGAGGCCAGCGTGACCGTGTCGCCCTCGATCTCGATGCGGACACCGGTGAGCACGGGCAGCGTGTCGTCGCGGCCCGCGGCGATGGCGACCTGGGAGGCGGCCGAGGCGAAGACCTCACCGGGGACGGTGCCCGTGGCGGTCGGCATCTGCGGCAGCGCCGGGTACTCCTCCACAGGCAGGGTGTGGAGGGTGAAGCGGGAGGAGCCGCAGACCACCGTCGCCCGTACACCGTCTGTGGAGATCTCCACCGGGCGGTTCGGCAGGGCGCGGCAGATGTCGGCCAGCAGGCGGCCGGAGACGAGGACCGTGCCCTCTTCGTCGACCTCGGCGTCCACGGAGACGCGGGCCGAGACCTCGTAGTCGAAGCTGGACAGGGAGAGGGCGCCCTCCTCGGCCTTCAGCAGCAGGCCCGCGAGGACGGGCGCTGGCGGCCGAGCCGGGAGGCTGCGTGCCGCCCACGCCACCGCCTCCGCGAGTACGTCGCGTTCCACCCGGATCTTCACTTAGCCGCCCTCCTGCTGTTGCTGGCACTGGGGACCAGTCTGACGCACCGCACTGACAGCTGGTGCCCGTCGGGGTCAAGTCGTGCCGAGAGGTCGTGGCGGCCCGAGCCGCGAGTTGTACACAGCCCCCACTTCAAAGCGGAAATCTGACTCTCTCTAGTCGGGAGTAGTAGTAGGGCCTGTGGAAACCGTGGATAACCGCGAATGCGCAGGTCAACGCCCGTTTTTTGTCCACTGGCCCTGTGGGCGACGGCGGTGGACAACCGGGGGTAACTGTGGACGGGCGAAAGTTCTGCACACCCGATGCACAGGAGAGGGGGACTTCTCCCCAGCCCTGTCCCCAGCTTTACCCAGCTTCCCCACAGGCCAACCCGGCAGCTTTGTGTGACGCCTTTCACTCGACCCGGTGAGAGCGCGCGTCGCGTTGCCGAACAGTGGACAGGCCTGGGGAGAAGCTGTGTACAACCGGCCCCAGCCTGTGGGCTGCCGGTGGACAACTTTTCCCACCCCCTGTGGAGAAGATCTTTATCCACAGTCTGTGGAGAGTCTTCGTCCACGAATCCACAACCACCTGACCTGGCCTGATGACTATTCAGCAGGGTCCCCTGTGGACACGGTTGGGACAACTTCCCAGTCCCCAGGGTGTGGAGAGCGAAAAGGCCCCAGATCTGTGGAGAACCCGGGTGAGGTGACCATGAATCGAACAGAAGATGACGAAGAGGTCGCGGTCATCGGGGCCGGAGAGCGCCCTGCACAGCCTTGAGGACGGCGTGAGGACGGGTTTCAGCGGGCCGCGGGGCGGGTTCTGGCGGCGCTGAGGAGGGCGCTCCTGGAACCGGGAACGCGTGCCGGGGACCGCCTCGCGGCCCGCTGCGGTCCTGCTGCGGCTGTTCCGCGGCTCTCCTGGAGGCGTGCTTCCCCCACGTGGGCACGCGCCTGTGAACGCCCGTCGCCAGGCTGCTCCAACGCCCCGCCAGGCCCCACCACGTAAGCAATGGCCCACTACGTAGGCACACGAGAACGCGAAAGGGCGCCCCGGAGACGTGACCCCGGGGCGCCCTTTCGTGGCGTATCGCCGTTGCTGTCAGCCGTTCTTGATGCGGTTGGTGAGCTCGGTGACCTGGTTGTAGATCGAGCGGCGCTCGGCCATCAGCGCACGGATCTTGCGGTCGGCGTGCATGACCGTCGTGTGGTCGCGGCCGCCGAACTGCGCGCCGATCTTCGGCAGGGAGAGGTCGGTCAGCTCGCGGCACAGGTACATGGCGATCTGGCGGGCCGTCACCAGGACCCGGCTGCGCGACGATCCGCACAGGTCGTCCACCGTCAGGCCGAAGTAGTCGGCGGTGGCCGCCATGATGGCCGTCGCCGTGATCTCCGGAGCCGCGTCCTCGCCGCCCGGGATCAGGTCCTTCAGGACGATCTCGGTGAGACCCAGGTCCACGGGCTGGCGATTGAGCGACGCGAACGCCGTGACGCGGATCAGCGCGCCCTCCAGCTCGCGGATGTTCCGCGAGATGCGGGACGCGATGAACTCCAGGACCTCCGGCGGGGCGTTGAGCTGCTCCTGGACCGCCTTCTTCCGCAGGATCGCGATGCGCGTCTCCAGCTCGGGCGGCTGGACGTCGGTGATCAGACCCCACTCGAAGCGATTGCGCAGCCGGTCCTCCAGGGTCACCAGCTGCTTGGGCGGCCGGTCGCTGGAGAGCACGATCTGCTTGTTCGCGTTGTGGAGCGTGTTGAACGTGTGGAAGAACTCCTCCTGCGTCGACTCCTTGTCCGCGAGGAACTGGATGTCGTCGACGAGCAGGATGTCCATCTCGCGGTAGCGCTTGCGGAAGCTGTCGCCCTTGCCGTCGCGGATGGAGTTGATGAACTCGTTGGTGAACTCCTCGGAGCTCACGTAGCGCACCCGCGTGCCCGGGTACAGGCTCCGCGCGTAGTGCCCGATCGCGTGCAGCAGGTGGGTCTTGCCGAGCCCTGACTCCCCGTAGATGAACAGGGGGTTGTACGCCTTCGCGGGAGCCTCGGCGACGGCGACCGCGGCCGCGTGCGCGAAGCGGTTCGACGCCCCGATCACGAAGGTGTCGAAGAGGTACTTCGGGTTCAGCCGCGCGGTGGGCTCGCCCGGGCCGGTCGCGGGCGCGGGCTGCGCGGCCAGCGGGCCGGGAGCGCCGCTCGACGCGGGCAGGGAGGTGCCGCCGTGGCCGACGGGGCCCGAGGGGCCGCCAGGGCCCCCGTGCGGGCCTGCGCCGGAACCCGCGCCGGAGGGCGGCTCGTGCCGCTCACGACGGTCGTGGCGGTCGTGGCGGTCGTGGCGGTCCTGCGCCGGCCGCTCGGAGAGCTGCTGCTCGTACGGCGAGCGCTCCTGCGGCGGCTGCGGGCGGTAGTCGTGCTGCTGCGGCTGCTGTCCGGGGCTCGCGTACGGATCGCGCTCGGGGAAGCCGAGGCGCGGCTGCTGCCAGCCGTAGTCGTCCTGTGGCTGCTGCTGCGGCCAGGCGCCGGGGCGCTGGTAGTCCGGGTACGCCGGGCGGGCCGTCGGCAGCTGGTCCGGGCGCGGGCCGGGGGAGCGCTCGTCCCCGGGGCGGCGGCCGTACGCGTCGTACGCGTCATGCCCCTGGCCGGAGGCAGGAGGCGGCTCCTGCCCCTCGTACCGGGGTGCGGGCTCTTCGTAGCGGGGCGGCTGCTCCTCGTAGCGGGAGGGCTGGTCCTCGTAGCGTGGCTGCTGGTGCTGGACCGGCGGCGCGGGCGGGGTCTGGGGCTCGCCCACGGAGTCGTCGACCGTGATGGCGATGCGGATCGGCCGCCCGCACTCCCGGCTCAGCGTCTCGCTGACGACCGGGGCGAGACGGCCCTCCAGGACGCCCTTCGCAAATTCGTTCGGAACGGCGAGGAGCGCGGTGTCGGCGACGAGCGCGAGCGGCTGACACCGTCGGATCCAGTGCTCGTCCTTCGCCTCGACGCCCTGCCCCCGCCCTTCGCCCAGCAGCTGTTCCAGAACCCTTGGCCACACTGCGGCAAGATCGGCAGGTACGTCAGCCACAGGGCACGCTCTCTCACAGGTCCCACGAAGGTGTGGTTCTTGGGACGGGTCGGGACGGAAATCGGGAGGGGCAGGGGGAAGGGAACGAATCGGAGTTCAGCCACGGTAGTCAGGGCGACGGGTGCGGTTCAAGTTGTTGTCCACAGGCTGTGCACAGTGTCTCTCCCTGACGGCTGGTTTGACCGGATGGCGTAGCCCCGCGTACCGTAACCAGGTCGAGTTGTCGATGGCTGCTGCCGCCTGCCTCCGATGGGCAAAGATCACGGTCAGTGATTGTGAAGCGGTGCACTCGGTGCCTATACGCGAGCTTTTCCGAGCTTCTCGTGGGCGCACGGTGACAGCCAGGCGATACCCGCCACCACACGAGTCATTACTGGAGCCCCCGAGTGAGCAAGCGCACCTTCCAGCCGAACAACCGTCGTCGCGCGAAGACCCACGGCTTCCGGCTGCGTATGCGCACCCGTGCCGGCCGCGCCATCCTGGCGTCCCGCCGTAGCAAGGGTCGCGCCCGCCTGTCCGCCTAAGCGCAATTAGGTCATGACGTCGTGCTGCCTACCGAGCATCGGCTGAGGCGGCGCGAAGATTTCGCGACCGCGGTACGGCGAGGACGCAGGGCTGGCCGCCCTCTCCTCGTCGTTCATCTACGCAGCGGTGCAACGGACCCGCACGTGCCAGGGGAGAGCGTTCCCCCGACACGTGCGGGTTTCGTCGTGAGCAAGGCCGTGGGTGGAGCCGTCGTACGCAATACGGTCAAGCGCCGACTTCGCCATCTGACACGCGACCGGTTGGCCTTGGTGCCCCCCGGTAGCCTGGTAGTCGTACGAGCGTTGCCCGGCGCGGGCGACGCCACCTACGCACAGCTGGCCCAAGACCTGGACGCCGCCCTGCGGCGCCTCCTTGGAGGGGGCGCGCGATGAAGTACCCGCTGCTGGCGCTGATCAAGCTGTACCAGTGGACGATCAGTCCACTCCTCGGCCCGGTGTGCAAGTACTACCCGTCGTGCTCCCACTACGGCTACCTCGCCATCGACCGGCACGGTGCGGTCAAGGGAACAGCGCTCACTGCCTGGCGCATCCTGCGGTGCAACCCGTGGTCGCTCGGTGGTGTCGATCACGTTCCGCCGCGCAAGCGTCCGCGGTGGCACGAGATGCTGCGCGCTGTCTGGCGCGAACGCAAGGGCGGGCCCTCCGCCGCTGGCGTGCCGACCGGAGACCTCCCACCGGCTCCCCCGAGCCCGGCCGCCGAGACCCCGTCCCATGCTCAAGGAGCCTGATTAGTGGACACGATTGCCGGTTTCTTCAGCTTCATCACGACACCCGTCTCCTGGGTCATCGTGCAGTTCCACAAACTGTACGGTGCGATCTTCGGCCCTGATACGGGCTGGGCCTGGGGCCTGTCGATCGTGTCCCTGGTGATCCTGATCCGCATCTGCCTGATCCCGCTCTTCGTGAAGCAGATCAAGGCGACCCGGGCCATGCAGACGCTGCAGCCCGAGATGAAGAAGATCCAGGAGCGCTACAAGAGCGACAAGCAGCGCCAGTCCGAAGAGATGATGAAGCTGTACAAGGAGTCGGGTACCAACCCGCTCTCCTCGTGCCTTCCCATCCTGGCGCAGTCGCCCTTCTTCTTCGCGCTGTACCACGTGCTCAACGGCATCGCGTCCAACAAGAAGATCGGCGTCATCGACCAGCAGCTGCTGGACAGCGCCCGTGACGCCCACATCTTCGGTGCCCCGCTCGCGGTGAAGTTCACGGACAGCGCCGACAAGGTCGCCTCGCTCGGCGCCTCGCTGACCGATGTGCGCGTCGTGACCGCGCTCATGATCATCCTGATGTCGGCCTCGCAGTTCTTCACGCAGCGCCAGCTGATGACGAAGAACGTCGACACGACGGTGAAGACGCCGTTCATGCAGCAGCAGAAGATGCTGATGTACGTCTTCCCCATCATGTTCGCCGTCTTCGGCATCAACTTCCCGGTCGGTGTCCTCGTCTACTGGCTGACCACCAACGTGTGGACCATGGGCCAGCAGATGTACGTGATCCGCCAGAACCCGACCCCCGGCTCCAAGGCCCAGGCCTCGTACCTGGAGCGCCTGCAGAAGCACATCACGACCGCCGGCAAGACCCGTAGCCGTGGCCAGGTCAGGGCCGTGAAGGCCATCGTCGCCAAGGGCCGCGACCGCAACGAGTACGAGCGGAAGTTCATCAACGGCCTGAACAAGGCCGGCTTCGCCGCTCAGGCCGACGGCACCGTGATCGTCAGCGACACCGTGGCCACCACGACCGAGGACGGTGCGCCCGCGGCAGCGCCCAAGCGGCAGCAGCCCAAGCGCCAGAGCAAGTCGAAGCGCCAGTCCACCACCGCCGCCACGGGCGGCAAGACGGACGACGGCGCCACGACCGCCCCGGCCTCCGATGCCTCCGGTCCGTCGCTGACCAAGTCCGAGGACAGCAAGCCCCAGGGTGCCGCGGCCAAGAACAAGCCCGCCGGCGCCGCCTCGGGCAGCCAGCCCGGCCAGGGCACCCGCAGCAAAGCCAAGTCCGGACAGCGCAAGGGTCAGCAGCGGCCCAAGCACCCGTCCAAGAAGTAAAAGGAGTCCATCCCGTGACGGAAGGCACCACCACCTCCGCCGCAGCTGAGGCCGGCGACGCTCTGACCCGCCTCGAGCAGGAGGGGGAGATCGCGGCGGACTACCTCGAGGGTCTGCTGGACATCGCCGACCTCGACGGCGACATCGACATGGACGTCGAGGCCGACCGGGCCGCGGTGTCGATCATCAGCGACTCCGGCAGCCGCGACCTGCAGAAGCTGGTCGGCCGGGACGGCGAGGTCCTGGAGGCGCTCCAGGAGCTGACCCGCCTCGCGGTACACCGGGAGACCGGCGACCGCAGCCGCCTGATGCTGGACATCGCGGGCTACCGTGCCAAGAAGCGCGAGGAGCTGTCCGAGCTGGGCGCCAAGGCCGCCGCCGACGCCAAGAGCTCCGGCGAACCGGTCAAGCTCAAGCCGATGACGCCGTTCGAGCGCAAGGTCGTGCACGACGCCGTCAAGGCCGCGGGTCTGCGCAGCGAGTCCGAGGGCGAGGAGCCGCAGCGCTTCGTCGTGGTACTCCCCGCCTGATCTGTACGTCTCATCCCGGCCCCGTCTGTTCGCAGACGGGGCCGGTCTTTGTCAGCCTGATAGTCACTGACCCAGTGCGGTACGGAAGGACGGTCCCCGTGACGGAGGAAGCGGAGCTCCCCCCGGCGCCGGAGCAGGCGCGCGCGGTTTTCGGCGAGCGATTCCCGGACGCGGTCCGGTACGCGGAACTGCTCGCCGAGGCGGGAGTGCGGCGCGGCCTGATCGGCCCCCGCGAGGTTCCCCGGCTGTGGGAGCGGCACCTGCTGAACTGCGCCGTCCTGTCCGAGGTGGTTCCCGAGGGCGTGACGGTGTGCGATGTCGGCTCCGGGGCCGGACTGCCCGGCATCCCGCTCGCGCTCGTCCGCGAGGACCTCAAGATCACGCTTCTTGAGCCGCTGCTGCGGCGCACGAACTTCCTCAGCGAGGTCGTCGAGCTGCTGGGGCTCGACCATGTCACGGTCGTCCGTGGCCGCGCCGAGGAGGTCCTCGGCAAGCTGCAGCCCGTCCATGTCGTGACCGCGCGTGCTGTCGCTCCGCTGGACCGTCTCGCTGGATGGGGCGTCCCGCTGCTGCGTCCGTACGGAGAGATGCTGGCGCTCAAGGGCGACACGGCCGAGGAAGAGGTCAAGGCGGCGGGCGCCGCCTTGAGCAAGCTCGGCGCCGAGTCCGTCTCCGTGGTGCAGGTGGGCGAAGGGGTCGTCGACCCCCTGTCCACCGTGGTGCGGGTCGAGGTGGGCGAGAGCCCCGGCGGTGTGCGCTTCGCTGCCAAGCGGGCCAAGGCCGCACGGGTCGGACGCGTCCGTCGCCGTCGCTGAAGGACGTCGGTGCCGCGTCGACGAGGTGTCTGCCGTGCGTCTACGCCTGTCGACCGCTGGTGGACGCGCGTTGACGTTCGTCGCTGATCCGTCCTGACGACGAGCCGTACTCCACAAAAGCTGTCAAACGTACGCGTACCGGGGTGTCGCACGAGCGGCACCCCGGTCGCCATGCATCGTGTTTCACGTGAAACGTCGCTCACTGCTGCATGGCATCATCAGTCGCGGTCGCGCTGCCGAACCCCGCGAGCGTCGGCCACTTGGTTCCCTCGATAAGGGAACGGAGTTGTCCACAGAGACGGATTCGTCCACAGAAGACCGGGCCTCGCTGGTTCACGACCCCGAAAGCATGGGAGGCTCTGTTCATTGCGAGCCTGTAGTCGAGGAGAGTGAATCCTTGCGGTCCGACGCCAACATCGCGGGACCGATGACCGATCCGGTCCCCGGTCCCCGTACCGAGTCGGCGGGGGAGGATGTTTCACGTGAAACACCGAGCCCGATGGACGACACCCCCATCGGTCGTGCTGCCCAACTGGCGGTGGAAGCTCTTGGCCGCGCGGGCGAGGGCCTGCCACGGCCCGAGCAGACCCGAATCATGGTCGTCGCCAACCAGAAGGGCGGGGTAGGCAAGACGACGACAACCGTCAACCTTGCCGCCTCACTGGCCTTGCACGGCGCGCGTGTTCTGGTGATCGATCTGGACCCGCAGGGGAACGCCTCCACGGCGCTCGGCATCGACCACCACGCCGAAGTCCCCTCCATCTACGACGTGTTGGTCGAGAGCAAGCCTCTCGCCGAGGTCGTCCAGCCCGTCCCTGATGTCGAGGGTCTCTTCTGTGCCCCGGCCACCATCGATCTCGCCGGTGCGGAGATCGAACTGGTGTCGCTGGTGGCGCGGGAAAGCCGGCTCCAGCGGGCGATCCAGGCGTATGAGCAGCCGCTGGACTACATCCTCATCGACTGCCCGCCATCGCTGGGGCTGTTGACGGTGAACGCCCTGGTAGCCGGTGCGGAGGTGCTGATCCCCATCCAGTGCGAGTACTACGCCCTGGAAGGCCTCGGTCAGCTCCTGCGCAACGTCGACCTGGTGCGGGGTCACCTCAACCCGAACCTGCATGTGTCGACCATCCTGCTCACCATGTACGACGGCCGGACCCGGCTCGCCTCCCAGGTGGCCGACGAGGTGCGCAACCACTTCGGCGACGAGGTGCTGAGAACGAGCATCCCGCGCTCGGTACGCATCTCCGAGGCGCCCAGCTACGGCCAGACCGTGTTGACCTACGATCCAGGCTCAAGCGGTGCCCTGTCGTACTTCGAGGCGGCGCGAGAGATCGCGCTGCGCGGAGTAGGCGTGCGGTACGACGTGCAGCACGCCCACACGGGCATCCAGAACGACCAGAACATGACGGAGGGGATCCAGTGAGCGAGCGACGAAGAGGGCTGGGCCGTGGCCTGGGCGCTCTGATCCCTGCGGCTCCTACGGAGAAGGCGGCTGCGCCGACCACGGGTGGGGCATCCACCTCGCCGACGGCCGTGCCGGTCCTCACCGCGGAGCGCGGCGTGGCGGCCGCCACCGTGGCCGCGCTTCCCCAGAGCTCCCTTGCGCAGCCCCCGGTTCCGCAGGAGACGGAAGAGCGGGGCGGCGGGCCGGTGGACGAACTGCGGAGCCCGGCCGGTGCGCACTTCGCCGAGCTGCCGCTCGACTCCATCACGCCGAACCCGCGGCAGCCGCGTGAGGTCTTCGACGAGGACGCCCTCGCGGAGCTGGTGACGTCCATCAAGGAAGTCGGGCTTCTCCAGCCCGTGGTCGTACGGCAGTTGGGCCCCTCGCGGTACGAGCTCATCATGGGCGAGCGGCGCTGGCGGGCTTGCCGTGAGGCGGGTCTTGAGCGCATCCCGGCGATCGTGCGGGCGACGGAGGACGACAAGCTCCTCCTGGACGCGCTCCTTGAGAACCTGCACCGCGCTCAGCTGAACCCGCTGGAAGAGGCCGCGGCCTACGACCAGCTGCTCAAGGACTTCAAGTGCACGCATGACCAGCTGGCGGACCGGATCGGCCGGTCCCGCCCGCAGGTCTCCAACACGCTCCGCCTTCTGAAGCTGTCGCCGAAGGTGCAGAACAGGGTCGCCGCCGGAGTGCTGTCCGCGGGCCATGCCCGGGCGCTGCTGTCCGTCGAGGACCAGGAGGAGCAGGACCGCCTCGCGTACCGGATCGTGGCCGAAGGGCTGTCGGTGCGGGCCGTCGAGGAGATCGTGACGCTCATGGGGTCGCGGCCGCAGACCAAGCCGAAGGCCAAGGGGCCTCGTGCCGGTGCGCGTGTGTCCCCTGCGCTGACGAGTCTCGCCACGCGTCTCTCGGACCGGTTCGAGACGCGGGTGAGGGTCGACCTGGGCCAGAAGAAGGGCAAGATCGTCGTCGACTTCGCCTCGCTGGACGACCTGGAGCGGATCCTCGCCACGCTCGCTCCTGAAGAGGGTTCGGTCCTCAAGCGTGGCCTGGCCGATGCCGCGGCCGAGGAAGCCTCCGAGGGCGAGCAGAGCTGAGCAGCGACGGCGTCCTCCTGGAGGCCGTGCGCTGAGCGCGGGCATCGGCAGACCGCTGTAGCCGAATCCTGTGACGCCTGTGAAAGCGGGCCGTGTCCGGTGTGTGCCGGAACACGGCCCGCTCTTTGCTTTCTTCCGGTATCGATGCAATCCCATCGTGGATACGATGCGTTTGGGTATGGCGCATCCACCTGACGGCACCTCTTAGGGGAGGCGGGGGCCATGCGATCGGTGAGCCGCACCGGACTGATGACCGCAGGGTTCGGCCTGGGCGCGGTCGGTGGCTTCGTCGGCAGCCTGCTCAGGGAACGGAGCACACTGACAGCTGCTCGTGGCGCCGCGGGCGAAGGAGAAGAGGAACCGCCTTCATGGGGCGACGGCTCGTACCGCTCACGCTGGACAACCTTCCGGACCTTCCCAAGCGTTGCCGGGCGTGCGTCTTCTGGGAGCTGGACCCGGTCAGCGGCCAAGCCGCGCTGAAGGCCGGAACACCCGAGCTGGAGAAGGAAGCGTGGATCTCCGCCGTTCTGCTGGAGTGGGGGTCGTGCGGTCGGGTCGTCTACGTCGATGACGTCCCGGTGGGTTTCGTCCTCTACGCTCCCCCCGCCTATGTGCCGCGGTCCACGGCCTTTCCCACGAGCCCGGTCTCGCCGGATGCCGTTCAGTTGATGACTGCCTGGATCATGCCGGGCTATCAGGGGCAGGGACTTGGCCGCGTCATCGTGCAGACAGTCGCCAAGGATCTGCTGCGCCGGGGCTTCAAGGCCATCGAGGCGTTCGGTGACGCGCGCTGGGAGAAGCCGGCCTGTGTCCTGCCCGCGGACCATCTCCTCGCGGTGGGCTTCAAGACGGTCCGCCCCCACCCCGCGTACCCGAGACTCCGGCTGGAGTTGCGGACGACGCTCTCGTGGAAGGAAGACGTCGAGCTGGCGCTCGACCGACTGCTGGGAGCTGTACAGAAGGAACCGGCCCTGCGGCCGCTCTAGGCGGGCCGGATAGGCCGCAGACCGCACAGTGGACAGACGAATGGGCCAACCCCTCGGGGTTGGCCCATTCGTGTTTCACGTGAAACATCGCTCTCCGCCGACGGGGGCGGATACCGATGACGTGGTGTCTTACTCGGCGATGAAGTCCGCCAGGTCGCGCTCGATGGCGGCCTTCGGCTTGGCACCGACGATGGTCTTGGCGACCTCGCCGTTCTGGTAGACGTTCAGCGTCGGGATCGACATGACGCCGTACTTGGCGGCCGTGCCCGGGTTCTCGTCGATGTTGAGCTTGACGATCTCGATCTTGTCGCCGTACTCCTGCGCGATCGCCTCGAGCGAGGGCGCGATCTGGCGGCACGGGCCGCACCAGGCGGCCCAGAAGTCCACCAGGACGGGCTTGTCGCTCTTGAGGACGTCCTCGTCGAAGGAAGCGTCGGTCACGTTCTTCAGGTTGGCCACGGCGGGCTCCTCACATGGTGGTGCGGGTGGGGGAGGAAGGGAGGATCAGACGGCAGCAGCGGCCGCGGTCTCGCTGTCCGCGAGGGCGGCGAGGAAGCGCTCGGCGTCCAGAGCGGCGGCACAGCCGGTGCCCGCCGCCGTGATCGCCTGGCGGTAGGTGTGGTCGACGACGTCACCGGCGGCGAAGACACCGGGGATGTTCGTCCGGGTCGACGGCGCGTCGACCTTGAGGTAGCCCTCGCCGTCCAGGTTCAGCTGGCCCTTGAAGAGCTCGGTGCGCGGGTCGTGGCCGATCGCGATGAACAGGCCGGTGGCCGCCAGCTCGGACGTCTCGCCCGTCTTGACGTTGCGCAGGGTGAGACCGGAGAGCTTCTGCTCGCCCTTGATCTCGGCGACCTCGCTGTCCCAGACGAACTTGATCTTCGGGTCGGCGAAGGCGCGCTCCTGCATGGCCTTGGAGGCACGCAGGCTGTCGCGGCGGTGGACGACCGTCACGGACTTGGCGAACCGGGAGAGGAAGGTCGCCTCCTCCATCGCGGTGTCACCACCACCGATGACGGCGATGTCGTGGTCCTTGAAGAAGAACCCGTCGCAGGTCGCGCACCAGGAGACGCCACGGCCGGACAGCGCGTCCTCGTTCGGCAGGCTCAGCTTGCGGTGCTGGGAGCCCGTCGTCACGATGACGGCCTTCGCGCGGTGCACCGTGCCGGCCGTGTCCGTGACGGTCTTGATCTCACCGGTGAGGTCGACGGAGACCACGTCGTCGGGCACGAGCTCGGCGCCGAAGCGCTCGGCCTGGGCGCGCATGTTGTCCATGAGCTCCGGGCCCATGATGCCGTCCTGGAAGCCCGGGAAGTTCTCTACGTCGGTGGTGTTCATCAGCGCGCCGCCCGCGGTGACGGCACCCTCGAACACCAGGGGCTTCAGGGACGCGCGCGCGGTGTAGAGCGCCGCCGTGTAGCCGGCGGGCCCGGAGCCGATGATGATCACGTTACGGACGTCGGTCACGGCTTGATTCCTCGTCTCTGAAGACTGCTGCGTACTGCTGGCGGGTGCCTGTCTCAGGGCTCTCACCCCACCCAACGGATCCTACGGGGCGTGCATTCCCCAACGTGTCCGAGCACACGGAAGCCCGGGCGCGGGACAGCGGGGCGAGATCCACACGTACCCGTCGGGCTGGGGACCGCTCAGTTCCGGGCGTAGGACTCGGTGAGCAGTACCTTGCCGATGGTTTCGGGCGACGAGGGCGCGTTCACACAGGCGGCATCGACGATATACGCGGACACCTTGGCACTGTCGGACTCATGGGCCGCGACGAGGAGGTAGGCGCTCTTGCCTTCGTAGGTGCCCTTGTCCACGGCCAGCGGTGCCCGGCCATTGAGGCTCCGCTCGATGCAGGCGGGCACCTCGTCGACGTCTTCGGGTGTCGTCGAGCCCTTCTTCGGGCCGTTCGGGCTGGACTGCGGTCCGACGCGTGTCTCGGGAGGGGCGGTGTTGTCGGCACCCGCGATCGACTGCTCTCCGGCAAGCATGTCGTTGACGCGGTCCTTGAGCTTGTCCCTGGAGAACGTGTCAGCGCTTGCTGTGCGGGCCGCTGTGGTTTCCGAGCCTTCCGAGTCGCTCTCCCACGGGTGGATCAGCAGTGCGCCCAGGCCCAGGGCGGCAGCGGTGAAGACGGCACCAAGGGCTGCCGTACGGCGGCGCCTCCCCCGGAAGCGCCCGCCCCGGCCCGGCCCGGTGGCCGCGCGAGCGTGACCGGACGGGCCATGGGTGCCGCTGCTGGCAGCGGCTGAGGCAGCGGGCTTGCTCGATGAGGCAGCCGCTTCGCTCGGCTCGGAGGTCGATGTTTCACGTGAAACATCGACAGCGGGCTCGACAACGGGCCCGCGTACCGAGGCTTCCTCGGCCTGTACCGAGGCTTCCCCGGCCTCGTGGGCCGACAGGGAGGCGCCGACGTCCTCGGTGACGGTGGAGTCCAGAAGCGCCTCAGCCGCCAGAGCCGCGTCGATGCGCTCCGCGACATCGGCGGGCATGCGCGAGGGCCCGGGCAGCGTGCCGAGCATGCCGCGAATCTCTTCGAGGGAGTCGTAGACGTCGGTACAGAGCGCGCAGCCGTCCAGGTGCTGCCGCACGTCGTGCGTGCGGGACGGTGAGAGCAGGCCTTCGGTGAGGTCGGAGATCTCGGAGACGTCCGGGTGCCCAGCCGAGTCCGTCGTCGTGGTCACGCTCGCCCACCTCCGCCCTTCACTGCCGCTGAATCGCCGGGTTCCGTCTCCTGGGACGACCCCGTACGCGGGGGGTCCGCTGCCGGTGGGACGGTTGTCCCCTGCGTCCGGTTCCTTCCTGGGGCGGCCTTTTTTCCTTCGCCCGGGTTGCCGGGGCCGCTTTCGCCCGGTGGCTCCGTCCGCAGATGGGTCAACAGGGGCAGCAGTCTTGCTCTGCCCCGCGCGCAGCGGCTCTTCACCGTGCCGGTGGGGACGTTGAGCACCCGGGCGGCCTCGGCCACGGGGTAGCCCTGCATGTCCACCAGGACGAGGGCGGCCCGCTGGTCGGGCGGCAGCGTGCTGAGCGCCCGCAGGAGCTCCCGGTGCAGATCGCCGCGCTCGACCGGTGCCGCCGCGGACTCGTGCGGTTCGAGGAGCTGGTCCAGGCGCTCGGTGTCGTCGACGGGCGAGGTCCTGCGGGAGGCGGCCTTGCGCGCCCGGTCGAGACAGGCGTTCACGGTGATGCGGTGCAGCCAGGTCGTCACGGCGGACTGGCCGCGGAAGGTGTGCGCGGCCCGGTACGCGGAGACCAGGGCGTCCTGGACGGCGTCCGCGGCTTCCTCGCGGTCTCCCAGGGTGCGCAGGGCCACGGCCCACAGCCGGTCGCGATGGCGGCGGACGAGCTCGCCGAAGGCGTCCTTGTCGCCGTCGACGTGGCGCGTCAGGAGGTCCTGGTCGCTGAGCTCACCGTGCCCGGCGTCGTCCGCCACCTCGAACCCCCTCCCCCTGCCGAGACGCGCGGGCCCTCAGCCCTTGACGCCCTTGAACTGAGCGCCCGTGATGCCCTGCCGGTAGCCGGCGCCGCGGTACTTCTCGGCGGGGACCGACGGAACCGCCGTCACCCAGAGGAGTACGTACCGGGACTTGGCCTTGGCATTCACCTTGATCTTCAAGGAGGAGCCGGTCGTCTTGCCTTCGCCGATCTTCTTCATCGAGCTGACCGGCCCGATAGGCGACATCGAGTCGGCGGCGTACAGCGAGATCGACGTGTGGTCTCCGCCGTACAGAAGCTTGATCGTCGCGTCGGTGAGCTTGTTCTCCGAGCCCAGGTCGTAGACGAGGCCGGCACCGGGCTTGTACGGAGCCAGGGGCGGACCCTCGTTGTACGTCGCGGTGCGCCAGAGCGTGGCGCCGCTCTCGGTGGACTGCTTGAACTCTCCGCCCAGGCCGCTCGCCTGGGTGTTCTCGATGGAGATCGGCTTGCCGGGCTTGGGCTTGTTCTTGTCGCCGTCGTCGGACGTCCGCGACGTGCCCGAGTCCCCCGACTTGTTGTCCTGGTCCATGAGGGCGTCCGCCAGCTGCCAGCTGCCCAGGCCGAGCGCGGCGATGAGCAGCGCCGAGACCGCCCACTTGAGGGCCTTGCCGGTGCGGCTCTGCAGCGGGGGCGGCGGGGCCTGGATGACCTGGGTCGAGCCCGGAGGCTGTGGACCGCGGCCGTAGGTGCCCTGCTGGTAGGTCGTGCGCTGGTACTCGGGCGGCGCCGTGAAGGCGGGCTCCGGCGGGCGGATGCGGGGCATCTCGCCGACGGCCTTCACCAGGTCGTCCGGCGTGGTGCAGGCGGGCTCCTGGCGGGACGCGGTCGCGCCGTCGTTGGCGAGCGCGCGCATGGAGAGCTCGGACAGGCCCCGGTGCACCCCGGCGCGGACCTGGTCCGGCGCGATGAGGCCGACGCCCTTGGGCAGGCCGGAGAGGCCGTGTGCGTCGTTCTCGTACGGCCAGCGCTGGGTCAGGGCGGCGTACAGGAGGGCGCCGATCGCCTCCGTGTCGGTGCGCTGGGGGGTCTCGGAGGTGATGCCGCGCAGCGCGGCGTTCACGGCGAGGCCGCGGATGCGGTACTGGCCCGAGGAGGTGCGCAGCACGGCGCCGGGCGTCAGCCGCAGATGGGCGAGGCCCTCGCGGTGTGCGGCGGCCATGGCCTGGGCGACCTGGCTGACGAGCTGGTAGGCGTCGTGGGCCTCCAGGGGGCCGGAGGCCAGCAGGGTGGTGAGCTCCGTGGCGTCCGGAAGCCATTCGTGCACCACGTAGACGAGGTCGTTCTCCTCGACCGCGTCCAGGACCTGTACGAACCGCGGGTCGCCGAGGAGTGCCGCGGACCGGGCCGCGGCGAGCACCGAGCGCCCGCGGGGATGGTCGGCGGGCAGCACGTGCACGCCCACCGCACGGCGGAGCTTCTCGTCCACCGCACGCCAGCTGCTGAAACCGTCCAGACGTGTGACGCACTCCTCGAGGCGATAGCGTCTGGCGAGTTTGTGGCCGCTGTGCAGTTCTGGGGGCGTGGTCGCCCCGGGCGGACTCGAGGGCCCCTTCGTCTCCGCCGCGCTGTCGTCCGCCGTGTCCCGCTCCCGGGTCTGGGCCACCCCGTCGGCCGTGGACTGATCCGCCTTCGCGGTCAGCGGCTCGTCGCCGCTGTTGCCTGCCACGTCGACGGCAGCCGTGCTCCGTTCCGCCACCGTCGTTCCTGCCTCCCCATCCGTTGCGCTACGTCAGACGCCAAAGCCAATTGTGCCCACAGACCGCCGCTATGCACGACACGCGGTAGCCGCCGATGGTTGTGCGGACTGCCACGCCTCAGCGTCCCAGGCGCCCCCGTACCGTGCCGACCAGGGAGTTGAGTTCCTGGATGCGCAGGCGCCGCGCGACGAGGAAGAAGACGCCGAACAGTACCGCGCAGCCGACGACCAGCGCGGCCAGTGAACCGAAGACGCCCTGTCCCAGGGCCTTCGTGATCGCGTACCCGGCCGCGGCGCCGAGAATCGCACCCGGCACCGAAGCGATCACGAGACGGGCGTACGTACGGACCACGTTCGCACCGTCCAGGTCGCCCCCCAGCCGCTTGCTTAGCCGTCGCCAGGCCACGCCCACCCCGATCGCGTAGGCGAGGCCGTACGAAGCGGCCATGCCCGCTACGGCCCAGCGGGCGGGCAGCACCATGTAGCAGAGCGCCGAGGCGGCGGCGTTGAAGGCGGCCACGATGACGGTGTTGTAGAAGGGGGTGCGGGTGTCCTCGTACGCGTAGAAGGCGCGGAGGACGACGTACTGCACCGAGTACGGGATCAGGCCGAGGCCGAAGGCCATCAGCATGTAGCCCATGCGGGTGGCGCCGTTGACGCCGGACGAGCCGAACATGAGCGTGCACATCGGGATGCCGAGCGCGACGAAGCTGAAGGCGATCGGCACGATCGCGACGGCGGAGGTGCGCAGACCCTGGGAGATGTCGTCGCGGACGGCGCCGGCGTCGCCCTCGTGGGCCGCGCGGGCCAGCCGCGGCAGCAGCGCGGCCATCAGTGAGACGGTGATGATGGCCTGCGGGAGCCCCCAGATGAGCTGGGCGTTGGAGTAGGCCGAGAAGCCCGTGCCGTCCATGCCGGAGTGCTTGACCGCCGCGGTGCCCAGCTGGGTCACGACGATCGCGCCGGCCTGGTTGGCGAGGACGAAGAGGATCGTCCACTTGGCGAGCATGGCGGCCTTGCCGAGGCCCTGGCCCTTCCAGTCGAAGCGCAGACGCGGCTTGAAGCCCGTCTCCCGGAGGTAGGGGAACATCGCGAGTGACTGGACGACCATGCCGAGCAGCACGCCGACGCCGAGGAGGCGCACCCCGTCGTCGGGGATCGACGTGACGCGCATGCCCGACTTCTCCGAGGTGCCGTACACCCACAGGAACATGCCGAGCGTCGCGATGATGACGACGTTGTTGAGGACGGGCGTCCACATCATCGCGCCGAACTTCCCGCGCGCGTTGAGGATCTGCCCCATGACGACGTGGATGCCCATGAAGAAGATCGAGGGCAGGAAGTAGCGGACGAAGGTGATCGCCACTTCGTTGGCCGCGGGGTCGCTGGCGACCGGCGTCGACAGCAGGTGCACCAGGACGGGCGCCGCGAACCAGCCGACGACGGTGAGGATGCCGAGCGCCACCATGACGAGCGTGAGGAGGCGGTTGGCGTACGCCTGGCCACCGTCCTCGTCGTCCTTCATGGCGCGGACGAGCTGCGGCACGAAGACCGAGTTCAGGCCGCCGCCCACGGTGAGGATGTAGATCATCGTCGGCAGCTGGTAGGCGACCTGGAAGGTGTCGCCGAGCAGGCCGATGCCGAGCGCCGAGACGATCATGGCGGAGCGGACGAAGCCGGTGAGCCGGGACACCATCGTGCCCGCGGCCATCACGGCGCTCGACTTCAGCAGGCTGGACGCGCGGCCGCCGGACTTCGCCGCGGGCGCCGCGGGCTCGGGCTCCTGGGCCGGGGCCGGAACGGACGGGGACTCGCCGGGCGGGCGCGCGATGTCGTACTGCTGCGCGTCCTGGTACGGCTGCCCCTGCTGGTTCGGGTCCTGGTAGTAGCCGTCCGCCTGCTGGTTCGCGTACGGGGCGTTCTGGTGGTTCACGTACGGGGTGCCGCTCTGGGGGTAGTACTGGGGGTCGTTCTGCGGGTACGCGTACTGCGCGCCGCCCTGCTGGTCGGCGTACGGGGCCGCGCCCTGCTGCTGGTAGGGGTACGCGCCGCCCTGGTCGGGGTAACCGGCGGCCTGCCGGCCCGGGTAGGCGGTGCCCTGCTGGCCCTGGTCCGGGTAGGCCGCACCCTGCTGGTATCCGGCGTCCTGCTGGTAGCCGCCCTGGGGCTGCTGGCCCTGGGCGGGGTAGCCACCCGCCTGGTACGCCTGGCTCCGCGGGTCCTGCTGGTAGCCGTCGCCCAGGTGCGGGTCCTGCTGGTGTGCTCCGGCGCGCGGGTCGGGGTAGCCGCTGCCCTGCTGCTGGTCGCGGAAGAGGTGGGCGAAGGCGTCGGGCTGGTGCCGCTCCTCGCCGGCCTGGGTGACGAGGTCGTCGACGCCGACGTACTGCGTCGTGCGCGGGTCGTCTCCGTACGGGAGGTGCCGGGTGGCGCCGTCCGGCTCCGGGGGCGGCGTCTGGGCCCATACACGGGGGTCCGGGGCGTGCTGGGGCGACGGCGGCTGGGCGTAGAGCTGCTGAGGGTCCTGGTACGTGCCGGGCGGGGGCGGGGGGTGCGCGGCACGGTCGTAGAGCGCCTCGGCCACCGGGTCCTGGGCCGAGAGGTCCTGGGCGCGGTAGGGGTCCTGGGCATAGGCGTCCTGGAGGTAGGCGTCGGGCGCCTGCTGCTGTGGCACCTGGCCGTCCTCGTGGGGCCCTGGCGGCGGGCCCCCGGCAGCGCCGGAGCCGCCCGCGCCCTGGCCGCGCTCACCGTCGTACGGCGCGTTCATGGTTTACCCCACCTCATGGTCCCCGGGCCCACCGGCCACGACATCGCTCAACGGTCCACTCTCTCACCCGTGTGCGACGGCTCGGTGCTTTCCGGAGCGGTGTCCGGGGTCGGGTCACTCGGCTGCTCGGGTTCGCCCGCGTCGGGGCCGGCGTCGGGCGCGGGGTCGTCCGCGGCGTCGCCGTCGCCGTCGGGGCCGCCGTCCGGGCCCGCCTCCGCCTGCTGCCGCGCCGCGCGCTTGCGCTGGGTGTACATGCGGAATCCGGCGAGGACGAGCAGCAGGACGCCACCGGCGATGACCAGCATCACCGTGGGGGTGACCTCGGTGACGTTGACGTCGAAGTACACGGCGTCGCCGTACGGCTGGTTGTCCTCGGTGTAGAGCTGGGCGTACACCTGGACCGGTCCGTTGGCGTTGGCCGTGGTGGTGAACTTCACCGACTGGGTGTGACCGCCGCCCGTGATCTTGACCGGCTGCTCCTCGTAGAGGCCGTCGCCGATCTTCAGACGCGTGGGGTTCGTCGACGTCAGCCGGAGCCTGAGGTGGTCGACGCCCTGGACGAGGTTGTTCTGGACCGTCACCGGGATCGTCGCGCTGCGGCCCGACAGCTTCGCGTCGGACTTCTTGATCAGCGAGACCTGGTGCATGAGGCTGGTCAGATAGCCCTGCACGCTCTTGCGGTAGCCCTGTGCCGCCGCCGCGCGGCCGCGCCACGACGTGGACATCTCGCGGTCCATGGCCCTGCCGAAGGGCGTGATCACCCGGTGCGGTACGGAGAGGACCATCTGGAAGACGTCGAGCTCGTCCTGGGTGCCCCGGATCTCCTCGAACGCCGACCGGGGCAGCTCCTGCTTGCGGAGCGCGGCCGGGTAGGAGGCGGACGACGGCACCTGGGTGGTGGCGGACGGGTCCGGCTTGGCCTTCGCGGCCGCGATCAGGTCCTGCGGCTCCGACCAGCGCTCGTCTCCGAGTGCGGTCAGTGCCTTGGCCATCGCCTGGGCCTGGCTCGTGGTGGGCGTGCGCTGAGGGGCTACGACGATGTTGCGCTGCTTGTCGTCCTGCAACGTGAGCATGAGGCTCTGGGCGAGGAACTCCTGAACCGCGAGCGTGGAGTTCTCGGACCGCGTCATGTCGCCCTCGAAGGCGGTGGAGAGCCGGGCGTCGGCGACCACGGCGGTGGTGCCGCCGCCGATGGGCCGGGCCGCGTTGGGCGTGTACAGCAGGCCGTGGGTCTCGCGCAGGCTGTCGCTGCGGGTGATCACCCGGTGGGCGCCCGCCGAGGTGGCGACGTCGACGACGGACGGGTCGATGGCACCGTCGGCGGGCCAGGCGAAGTCGGTGGTCGGCTTCACGAAGAGGATGTCGCGTACGGCCTTGGCGCCGACCTCGGTGGCCTCCTTGAGGTGGCCGAGCGACCCGGAGACCGCCTTGCCGTTGTGCGCGAGCGAGGCGAGGTCGGGGTCGGCGAAGGGCAGCGCGACGACCTTCTTGCCCTTCACCGTCTGCTGGAGCTCGGTGAGCCACTGCTGCGCGACGGTCTCGTAGCGGCCCGGAACCGTCGTTCCGTCCGGCCCCTCCACCTCGTACTCGTCCGCCATCGCCTCCACGGAGACCAGCAGGTCCGGGTCGATGACCCAGGTGACGTCGAGCTGCTCGCCGAGCGTCATCAGCTGCTCCAGGCGGCCGCCCGGCTGGATCTCCTTGGCGAGGTCCTCGTTCTTGAAGACGGGCGTCTGCTGTTCGTCGGAGCGCGTCTGCGCGGTGAGGTGCGTGGTGGAGATGAGCGGCCACAGGTACGTGGTCTTCGTCTTCGTGTCCGCGGACCCGTCCTGCCACGGCAGGAAGGTCCGCTCGATGCCGAGGACCTGCGGGTAGGCCTGGGCCGCTGTCTGGCCCGTCAGCGTCACGCCGAGCTGGTAGACGCCGTCCATGCCGAGGTCGAGGGCGCTGACGGGCACGGAGATGCTGAAGTGCTGCGGGACGCCCGGGGCGAGCTTGGCGATCTTCTTGACGTACTTGCCGCCGACCTCGGTGCCGTCGGTCCCGGGCTGGAACCCCTTGCGCTGCGCGGCGGTGTCGATCGCGGTGCGGCCTCCGAGGGGAGGCGCGATGCGCAGTCCGACCTGCGCCGCGGTGACCGGCTGACGGCCCTCGTTCGTGACCGTGCCGGAGACGGTGATGGTGTCGCCCTTGCGGGGCGCGCTGGGCGTCAGGGTGTCCAGGGAAACGTCGACGGTCCGGGAGCCCGTGGCGGCCGCCTTCAGGCCCGTCCGCACGCCTGTGGCAGCGCTCTTCGCACCCGTGGCCGCGGTCTTCACGTCCGGTGTGGCGGCGAGCGCGGCGGAGCCCGCGGGCACCTGGAGCAGACCGGCCAGTAGGGGTGCTCCGGCCAGCAGCGCCGCTGTGCGCCGGAGCCACCGGCGGGCAGGTGAGGGGGTGGTCCCCGGGAAGTCTGCCGCCTCGGCCACGCGTTGCCCGTCCCTCGTCGTCGTCAGCTGTGTCGGTGGTTGTCGGATGCTGCGTCCACGCATGGTAACGAGGCGCGCCGGGCCTGAGTGCCGCGGACCACTCCACAAGATCGCGAGACCGCGCCGCGCGGGCCGCAAGGGCCGAGGTGAGCGCTGTGGACGGGCTTCACGGAGGCCGGGGAAATCGAGGCGGCCGCGGGGCGCCGGGGCACGTACCCTTTTCTGTTGTGCCGAACGCCAACGAAGACAACCCCCGTGCCCTGAGTCAGGTCCAGCAGCGCGCCGTGAGCGAGCTGCTGCGCGTGTCCCCTGTCGCAGACGACCTCGCCCGCCGCTTTCAGGAGGCCGGGTTCTCGCTCGCCCTGGTCGGCGGGTCGGTCCGGGACGCCCTCCTCGGCAGGCTCGGCAACGACCTGGACTTCACGACGGACGCCCGCCCCGAGGACGTACTGAAGATCGTCCGTCCGTGGGCGGACGCGGTGTGGGAGGTCGGGATCGCCTTCGGCACGGTGGGCTGCCAGAAGGATGCCCGCGTCGATGGCGTCGAGCAGCGCTTCGAGATCGAGGTGACGACATATCGATCGGAGGCGTACGACAGGACCTCCCGCAAGCCCGAGGTGTCGTACGGCGACTCCATCGAGGACGATCTCGTGCGCCGCGACTTCACTGTGAACGCCATGGCCGTGGCGCTCCCGGAGAAGGAGTTCATCGACCCGCACGGAGGTCTCGACGACCTGGCGGAGCGGGTCCTGCGTACCCCCGGCACCCCTGAGGAGTCGTTCTCGGACGACCCGCTGCGGATGATGCGGGCCGCGCGCTTCGCCGCGCAGCTGGACTTCGAGGTGGCCCCGGACGTCGTCGCCGCGATGACGGCGATGGCCGAGCGCATCGAGATCGTGTCCGCCGAGCGGGTCCGTGACGAGCTGAACAAGCTGATCGTGGCCGCGCACCCCCGCAAGGGGCTGGCCCTCCTGGTCGACACCGGTCTCGCGGCCCACGTGCTGCCGGAGCTTCCGGCGCTGCGCCTGGAGCGCGACGAGCACCACCGGCACAAGGACGTCTACGACCACACCCTGATCGTCCTCGAGCAGGCGATGGCCCTGGAGGAGGACGGCCCGGATCTGACACTCCGGCTCGCCGCGCTGCTGCACGACATCGGCAAGCCGAGGACGCGCCGCTTCGAGACGGACGGCCGGGTCTCCTTCCACCACCACGAGGTGGTGGGCGCGAAGATGACCAAGAAGCGGATGACGGCTCTCAAGTACTCCAACGAGCTCGTCAAGGACGTCTCGCGTCTGGTGGAGCTGCATCTGCGCTTCCACGGCTACGGCACGGGCGAGTGGACGGATTCCGCCGTCCGTCGCTATGTACGCGACGCGGGCCCGCTCCTGGAGCGCCTGCACAAGCTGACCCGTTCCGACTGCACGACCCGCAACAAGCGCAAGGCCAACGCGCTGTCGCGGGCGTACGACGGCCTGGAGGAGCGCATCGCCCGCCTGCAGGAGCAGGAGGAGCTGGACGCGATCCGCCCGGACCTCGACGGCAACGAGATCATGGAAGTCCTGAGCGTGGGCCCGGGCCCGGTGATCGGTCAGGCCTACAAGTTCCTGCTGGAGCTGCGGCTGGAGAACGGCCCCATGGAGCGGGACGCGGCGATCGCGGAGCTCAAGGAATGGTGGGCCGCACAGAACGCGGACAGCTGACGCTTAGCTGACAACGAGAAGGGGCGCGGTGTTTCACGTGAAACACCGCGCCCCTTCTCGTTGCCCTCGAGGCTCGTACGACAAGGCCGCCTATGCCGAGGGGCCATGTTTCACGTGAAACATGGCCCCTCGGCAGGTGCACTGTCATCGGCAGGGGCGCAGGGCCAGCCTCGCGATGCGACCGGCTCTACTTGTCTGCCGAGCCGGACGGCACGTACAGCTTTAGGCAGAGGACGAAGTCATCGCCGCCGCCGGTCTCCCGGTACTCGGCGTACTTCGTGCGGTCGCAGCTCCCGCTGTCCTTCTTCTCCATGACCTTGTACTTGGCCTTCTTGTCGCCGCAGTCCACGATCTTCAGGTCCGGGTCCGTGGAGCTCTCCGGCTTGCCGATGCTCATGCAGTCGCCGACCTCGGCCGCGGAGGCCTCGTCCTGACCCGCCAGGACGGCCGCGCCGCCGAGGCCGAGGACGGCGACGACCGCCACCCCGATGAATATGAACTTCTTCTTGCTCTTGCGCGGGGCCACCGGGTCCGGGCCGCCCTGGTAGAAGGGCATGCCCTGCTGGGGAGCGCCCGGGTGCTGCGGGTACGGCGGCGGGGGCGTCTGGCCGTACGGGGCCGCGCCCGGGTGCTGCGGAGCGCCCTGGCCCTGCGGCGGCTGACCGTAGGGCTGCTGGCCCTGGGCGAATGGGTTCTGGCCCTGGGGCGGCGGAGTGGACACGGGGATCCCCCTAGAAGAGAAGCAGGACGAAGGGATTGCGGCGCGAGGGCGCGAAGGACTTCCGTAAGTTATCCGGCTCACGCGGGCGCGATGAACCTCAGCCGGGCTCTGTGGCATTGATGTGACACTTACTGGACGTCAAACCTGGTCATAGCGCCAGCAATCGCTGCATAGACCAGCGCGATCGAGGCAACCAACGCGACCGATTTTCCGTCCGGGGGCAGCATCAGCGCCGCGACGCCCGCCGCTCCGACGAAGGCGACGTTGAAGAGCACGTCGTACAGGGAGAAGATCCGGCCACGGAAGCCGTCGTCAGCCGCCGACTGCACGACCGTGTCCGTGGCGATCTTCGCGCCCTGGGTGGTGAGCCCGATGACGAAGGCGGCGACGAGTATCGGGCCCGGCGCGAAGGGCAGCAGGAGCGCGGGGCCCAGGATCGCGGCGGCGGCCGCGCAGACGACCATCCAGCGCCGGGCGCCGAGCCTCCCGACGGCCCACGGGGTCACCAGGGCGGCAGTGAAGAACCCGGCGCCGGAGACCACCACGGCGATGCCGAGCAGCGCGAGCCCGTCGTCCTCGGTCGACGACCAGGCGTACCGGCACAGCATCAGCACCATGACCGTCAGGGCGCCGAAGCAGAACCGCATCAGGGTCATCGACACCAGGGCGTGCGCGGCCGTGCGGCGCTCGGCGAGGTGGCGTACGCCCGCCAGAAGCCCGCGTGCGGTGCCGGCGAGCGCTGCCCCCAGACGTGGTTGCACCAACTCCTTCTCGGGGCCGAGCAGGTCACGCGGCATGCGCAGGGAGGCGAGCGCCGAGCACAGATAGAGCGCGGCTCCCAGAAGGACGACCGCCGCGTCCGAGTCGGCGGCGACGATGCGGACGAGGAAGGCGAGGCCCCCGCCCGCCGTCGCCGCGAGGGTTCCGGCGGTCGGCGACAGGGAATTGGCCATGACCAGGCGGTCGTCGTCCACCACGCGCGGCAGCGCCGCCGAGAGCCCCGCCAGGACGAAACGGTTGACGGCGGTGACGCACAGCGCGGAGGCGTAGAAGAGCCCGTCGGGCGCACCGCTGAGCATCAGCACGGCCGTGAGGGACGCCAGCGCGGCCCGCAGGACGTTGCCGTACACGAGGACCTGTCGGCGCCGCCAGCGGTCGAGCAGGACGCCCGCGAACGGGCCGACGAGCGAGTACGGCAGCAGCAGCACCGCCATCGCGGAGGCGATCGCCGCGGGGGAGGCCTGCTTCTCCGGCGCGAAGACCACGTACGTGGCGAGCGCGACCTGGTAGACGCCGTCCGCGCCCTGGGAGAGGAGGCGCACGGCGAGCAGTCGCCGGAAGTCCCGAAGGCGCAGCAGAACGCGCAGGTCACCGACGACAGCCATGGCGCACAGCCTCACATACGACGAGGGTCCCCGGGTCGACGACCCGGGGACCCTCGTCAGGTCAGCCGTTCAGCGCGGTCAGCGCTCGACCTCGCCCTTGATGAACTTCTCGACGTTCGCGAAGGCCTCGTCGTCGAAGTACTGCACCGGCGGGGACTTCATGAAGTACGAGGACGCCGACAGGATCGGGCCGCCGATGCCGCGGTCCTTGGCGATCTTCGCGGCGCGCAGGGCGTCGATGATGACACCCGCCGAGTTCGGGGAGTCCCAGACCTCGAGCTTGTACTCCAGGTTCAGCGGGACGTCGCCGAAGGCGCGGCCCTCGAGGCGGACGTACGCCCACTTGCGGTCGTCGAGCCACGCCACGTAGTCGGACGGGCCGATGTGGACGTTCTTCTCGCCCAGCTCGCGGTCGGGGATCTGCGAGGTGACGGCCTGCGTCTTCGAGATCTTCTTCGACTCGAGGCGGTCGCGCTCCAGCATGTTCTTGAAGTCCATGTTGCCGCCGACGTTCAGCTGCATGGTGCGCTCGAGACGGACGCCGCGGTCCTCGAACAGCTTCGCCATGACGCGGTGCGTGATGGTGGCGCCGACCTGGGACTTGATGTCGTCACCGACGATCGGGACGCCGGCCTCGGTGAACTTGTCCGCCCACTCCTTGGTGCCCGCGATGAACACCGGCAGGGCGTTGACGAAGGCGACCTTGGCGTCGATGGCGCACTGCGCGTAGAACTTCGCGGCGTCCTCGGAACCGACGGGCAGGTAGCAGACGAGGACGTCGACCTGCTTGTCCTTGAGGACCTGGACGACGTCGACGGGGGCCTCGGTGGACTCCTCGATGGTCTGGCGGTAGTACTTGCCCAGACCGTCGTGGGTGTGGCCACGCTGGACCTGCACGCCGGTGTTCGGCACGTCGCAGATCTTGATGGTGTTGTTCTCGCTGGCGCCGATGGCGTCCGCGAGGTCGAGGCCGACCTTCTTCGCGTCGACGTCGAAGGCGGCGACGAACTCGACGTCACCGACGTGGTAGTCGCCGAACTGGACGTGCATCAGGCCCGGGACCTTGCTGTCCGGGTCGGCGTCCTTGTAGTACTCGACGCCCTGGACCAGCGAGGCGGCGCAGTTGCCCACGCCGACGATGGCTACGCGAACCGAACCCATTCCGGTTGCTCCCTGTGTGATCTCGGTATTCCGGATGGCACCCCGCGAGTGCGGGGTGTCACTTGGCGGTGTCGCCGGACGCATCCGGCGGCGGGTTGTCCCCCCGCCGCCGGGGCAGGACGTCCGACTCCCCAGATGTGCTGTTCTGCTGAGCGGAGCTCCCGGGACCGGACCGTTGCTGGTCGCGTCCCGCGCGCTCGCTCTCGATGAGCTCGTTCAGCCAGCGCACTTCGCGCTCCACGGACTCCATTCCGTGGCGCTGCAGCTCAAGCGTGTAGTCGTCGAGGCGCTCCCGGGTGCGGGCCAGAGAGGCGCGCATCTTCTCCAGGCGCTCCTCCAGGCGGCTGCGGCGGCCCTCGAGCACCCGCATCCGCACGTCCCGCGAGGTCTGGCCGAAGAAGGCGAAGCGGGCGGCGAAGTGCTCGTCCTCGTACGCGTCGGGGCCGGTCTGCGAGAGCAGTTCCTCGAAGTGTTCCTTACCTTCCGCGGTCAACCGGTAGACGATCTTGGCGCGGCGCCCGGCGAGCGGAGCCGCCGCCAGGGCCTCTGCGGTGGCGGTTCCCGACTCCTCGATCAACCAGCCGTTGGCCACCAGTGTCTTCAGACAGGGGTACAGCGACCCATAGCTGAAGGCGCGGAACACGCCCAGTGAGGTATTGAGCCGTTTGCGCAGCTCGTAGCCGTGCATCGGGGACTCGCGGAGCAGGCCGAGCACAGCGAACTCGAGGATGCCGGAGCGCCTGCTCATGGTGTCCTCCCGTCTGTCCCGGTCTGCCTGACACGGACCTTTATGCCGACCTGATGTATCGACTCGATACATCACGACGATAGAACGAGGTTCCTGCTGCGACAAGAGGGGGAACGGTGAACGGCGTCACATCACCGATTCGTAGGAAGTAACTTGCCTGATTTGGGGTGAACTTCAGCGCTAAGAGGGTTTTGACGGTGCGTAGTCTGTGCGCCATGCATACCGCCGGGAACCAAGTGACGTGAGGTGGCGTTACTGTCCCGGTGCCGTACGGACGAGTGCCGGAATGGACTCGTCCGTACGTCGGGGGGACCGGAAACCAGCTGCCGTTTCCAGGTGCGGACCACCGCGCCTGCCCGAGGAGTAGTCGTTCGATGAGCGAGCACCGTCGCAAGCCGCCACAGGGCGGCGGACGCGCCGCGGCCAGGCGGGGCGCGTCCGGCGCGCCGTCCGGCCGTCGCGCAGCACCGCGAGGCGCCACCGGATCGCCGTCTTCGCCGCACGGACCTTCGTCTTCGTACGAATCCGGCGCCCCCGAGGACGAGGGGCGCTCCTACGGGGGGCGCGCGGAGGCCAGGCGCGCCGCCCGCAATGGCTCCGTGGGCGGAGGCCGGCGCCGGGCGCCGGAGAGCGGCGGACGCGGCCGCGGGCGGGGCTACGGCCCGCCCAAGAAGCGCTTCATCGACTATCCACGCGCGGGCCGGAGCGGGCCGCGCCGCTGGATCCCGTCGTGGCGCCTGATCACGGGCCTGGTCATCGGGTTCTTCGGCAGCCTGATGGCGGTCGCGGGCATCGCGTACGCGCTCGTCGAGATCCCCGAGGTCGCCAACGCGGCCAAGGCGCAGAACAACGTCTACTACTGGGCCGACGGCTCCCAGATGGTCGCGACCGGTGGGGAGACCAACCGCCAGATCATCAAGTACGAGGACATCCCCGAGGCGATGCGCAACGCCGTCATCTCGGCGGAGAACAAGACGTTCTACAAGGACAAGGGCGTCGACCCGATGGGCATCGCCCGCGCCGTGGTGAACATGGCCAAGGGCGGTCAGACCCAGGGCGGCTCGACCATCACGCAGCAGTACGTGAAGAACGCCCGGCTCGACGACCAGTCGCAGACGTTCAGCCGGAAGTTCAAGGAGCTGTTCATCTCCATAAAGGTCGGCCGGACCGTCAGCAAGGAAGACATCATGGCGGGGTACCTCAACACCGCCTACTACGGCCGCAACGCCTACGGCATCCAGGCCGCCGCGCGCGCCTACTTCGGCAAGGAGGCGCAGAAGCTGAACCCCAGCGAGTGCGCCCTGCTCGCCACGGTCCTCAAGGGCGCCACCTACTACGACCCGGCGGGCTACCCGGAGATCGACCCCTCGGCCAACACACAGGCGAACACCGAGCGCGCCAAGAAGCGCTGGGCGTGGATCCTCGACGAGGAGGTCAAGGACGGCAGCATGGAGGCGTCCGAACGGGAGAAGTACACCAAGTTCCCGACGCCGCAGAACCCGCGCTCCAACGTCAAGCTGAGCGGCCAGATCGGCTACCTCGTCTCGCTCGCCAAGGCGTACGTCGTCAACAACACCGACATCTCCGCCCGGGAGCTGGACCAGGGCGGCTACGAGATCCACACGACCTTCAGCAAGAAGAAGGTCACGGAGCTCGAAAAGGCCGTGAAGAAGGTCCGCAAGGAGAACATCAAGCCGAAGCTGCGCCCGGACAAGGACAAGTACGTCCAGTTCGGTGGCGCCTCGGTCAACCCCGGGACCGGCGCGATCGAGGCCATCTACGGCGGTGAGGACGCGACCAAGCACTTCACCAACAACGCGGACACGACGGGTGCCCAGGTCGGTTCCACGTACAAGCCCTTCGTGCTGGCGGCGGCCTTCAAGAACGGCATCCGGGACAAGAGCGGGAGCGCGAACCAGGACGACGCCCAGCGCACCGTCATCAACCCGAAGAGCCTGTACAGCGGCAAGAACAAGCTCAAGATCAAGAACTACGACGGCACGGTCTGGACGGACAAGGACGGCAAGGAGTGGCTGCAGAGCAACGACGGCCACCAGTCCTACAACCCGCCGAGCTACAAGATCGACCTGCGTGAGGCCATGCGGGAGTCGGTCAACTCCGCCTACGTCCAGCTCGGCATGGACGTCGGGCTCGACAAGGTGAAGGCCGCGGCCATAGACGCGGGCCTGCGGGACGACAACTCCATGGCGGGCGCCACCTACCCGTCCTTCTCCCTCGGTACGTCGTCCCCGAGCGCGATCCGGATGGCCGGTGCCTACGCCACGTTCGCGGCCAGCGGTAAGCAGCGTGACCCGTTCTCGGTGAAGGAGATCGAGAAGGAGGGTCAGTCGGTCTACACCCACCCGTCCAAGACGAAGGTGGCCTTCTCCCCCGCGGTCGCGAACAACGTCACGGACGTCCTGCGGACCGTCGTCGAGAAGGGCACGGGTACCTCGGCGAAGCTCCCCGGCCGTCAGGTGGCCGGCAAGACGGGTACGACCGACGGCAACAAGTCCGCCTGGTTCGTCGGCTACACCCCGCAGCTGTCCACGGCGATCAGCATGTACCGGATGGACGACGACGAGTCCAACAAGAAGCGCCAGTTCCTGGAGATGTTCGGCACGGGCGGCCAGGAGAAGATCCACGGCGCCTCGTTCCCCGCGGAGATCTGGCAGGACTACATGTCGGCCGCGCTCAAGGGCAAGCCCGTCCTGACGTTCCCGACGCCGCAGCCCATCGGCGAGATCGTCGGCCAGCCGGTGGTGCCCACGCCCACCCAGACCGAGGAAGAAGAGGAGCCGAGCGACTCCCCGTCGCCCACGCCCACGGAGACGAAGTCCTCCGAGCCTCCGCCGACGAAGACCCCCGACGACCCGACCGAGACCTGTAAGGCCTCGGATCCGAGGTGCGAGGACGACGGCGGGGCCTCCGAGGGCGGGGACGACAACGGGGGCGTCATCGGCGGCCCGGGCGGTGAGTCACCACCGCCCACGGGCGACGCGAACGGCGGCAACGGAAACGGCAACGGGAACGGCCACAACGGCAACGGTGGCGGCATCTTCGAAGGCCCGACCGGAGGCTGACCGCCGAGCACGTCGCGTGTTTCACGTGAAACAAGGCCGCCGCACCCCCGTGGTGCGGCGGCCTTGCCCGTGTCCGAAGGGCCCGCCAGAGGGCGCGCACGGCCTGCTGTGGCGGAGCTGAGGGCCCTCTGCTGCCTGACTGAGGGCTCCGTCGCCGCTGCGGGCTCTTCCCCTCGATGCCACAGGGCGCGGACGCGTCGGTGCTTCCAGGGCCTGACAGGGTCCGTACGGCAGGATGTGCGCCATGCCCAGCGCAGAGAAGACGCCCCCCACACGCGCACATCCACCCCTGAGCGAGCGGGTCCCGCAGCCCGTGCTTCCCACGAGGCAGGACGAGCTCTCGGCCTCCGGCAGCGAGCTGATCGGCGGGCCCATCGGCCGCAGAGCGCTCCTCGCGGCGACATGGTGGACGCCCGTGCGCGTCATCGCGCTCGTCGCCCTCGGGATGTTCGCACTCGGCATGGTGCAGAAGGCCCCGTGCTACAACGGCTCCTGGTTCGTCGGCGCGAGCTCGCAGTACACCCACGCGTGCTACTCCGACATCCCCCACCTCTACCAGGGCCGTGGCTTCGCCGACGGACTCGTGCCGTACTTCGACAAGCTGCCCGGCGACATGGAGTACCTCGAGTACCCCGTGCTCACGGGGCTGTTCATGGAGGTGGCCGCCTGGCTGACACCGGGCAGCGGCAGCCTCCAGCACCAGGAGAAGTTCTACTGGATGGTCAACGCCGGGATGCTGATGGCCTGCACGGCCGTCATCGCCGTCTGCGTGACACGCATCCACCGGCGTCGGCCCTGGGACGCGCTGCTCGTCGCCCTGGCGCCCGCCTTCGCGCTGACGGCCACGATCAACTGGGACCTGTTCGCCGTCGCCCTCACCGCTGCCGCGATGCTGATGTGGTCGCGCGGGCGCGCGGTCGCCTTCGGCATCCTGCTGGGGCTCGCGACGGCGGCCAAGCTCTATCCCGCGCTGCTCCTCGGCCCGCTGCTCGTGCTGTGCTGGCGCGCGGGCAAGTGGCGGGAGTTCGGGAGCGCGCTCATCGCGACGACCGCAGCCTGGCTGGCGGTGAACCTGCCGGTGATGATCCAGGCGCCGGACGGCTGGGCGAAGTTCTACAGCTTCAGCCGGGAGCGGGGCGTCGACTTCGGCTCGTTCTGGCTCATCCTCGCCCAGCGCATGGACGACCCGCCGACCACGGACACGGTGAACCGGCTGGCGGTGGTGCTCATGCTGCTCGCCTGCCTCGGCATCGCCGCGCTCGGCTTCACCGCTCCCAGGCGCCCGCGCTTCGCGCAGCTGGCCTTCCTGGTGGTCGCCGCCTTCATCCTCACCAACAAGGTGTACTCGCCGCAGTACGTGCTGTGGCTGATCCCGCTCGCCGCCCTGGCGCGTCCGCGCTGGCGGGACTTCCTGATCTGGCAGGCGTGCGAGGTCGCGTACTTCCTGGGCATCTGGATGTACCTCGCGTACACGACGAGCGGAGACGCCCACAAGGGACTGCCGACCGAGGGCTACCAGGTGGCCATCGCCATCCACCTGCTGGGGACGCTGTACCTGTGCGCCGTGGTCGTACGCGACATCCTCATGCCGGAGCGGGACGTGGTGCGGCGGACCGGCGAGGACGACCCTTCGGGCGGGGTCCTGGACGGTGCGCCGGACGTGTTCGTGCTCAGCCTTGGTGGTCGGGCACCGCGGTACGACGGGGCGCGTGACGGCGAGGAGACGTACGTGGAATGGGGGACGACAGGGAAGCGTTCGCCCTGAGCGAACAAGAAGACGCCCGGATGGCGGTGTACCGGAACGGCTGTGGGCTGCGGCAGGAGGGCCGGAACGCCGGAGGGCGGTGACGGGGCGGGGCCGGGGCTTGGAGGGCGCTGAGACCGCGGTCTGCGGCGCTGGAGGACCGGCACGCGAAGGGCCGGGCGCGACAACTGTCGCGCCCGGCCCTTTCACCGTTGAGGACCGCGCCCTTCGGCGCGGGTGCCGCGTGGGGTCAGCGGTCGACGATCCGGTCGAACTGCGTGGTGGTGTGCCGCAGATGCGCGACCAGCTCCTCGCCCACCGTCGGCTCCGGCGCGTCCGACGGCACGAACAGGATCGACACCTGCATGTGCGGCGGCTCCGCGAACCAGCGCTGCTTGGCGCCCCAGACGAACGGCGAGAGGTTGCGGTTCACGGTCGCGAGTCCCGCGCGGGCCACGCCCTTCGCGCGCGGCATCATCCCGTGCAGCGCCTTCGGCGCCTCCAGGCCGACACCGTGTGAGGTGCCGCCCGCGACGACGACGAGCCAGCCGTCGGACGCGGCCTTCTGCTGCCGGTAGCCGAAACGGTCCCCCTTGGCGACGCGCGTCACGTCCAGGACGGAGCCCCGGTACTCGGTCGCGTGATGGTCGCCCAGCCACAGGTGCGTGCCGATCCGCGCCCGGAAGCGGGTCTGGGGGAACTGCTGCTGCAGGCGGGCGAGTTCATCGGCCTTGAGGTGGCTGACGAACATCGTGTGCAGCGGCAGCCGCGCCGTGCGCAGCCGGTCCATCCAGACGATGACCTCGTTGACGGCGTCCGTGCCGTCGGGCCGGTCGAGCGGCAGGTGGATCGCGAAGCCTTCGAGGCGCACGTCCTCGATGGCGGCGTGCAGATGCGGCAGGTCCTGCTCGGTGATGCCGTGGCGCTTCATCGAGGACATGACCTCGATGACGACACGGGCGCCCACGAGCCCGTGCACGCCGTCGAGAGACGACACGGAGCGGATGACGCGGTCAGGCAGCGGCACGGGCTCCTCGCCCCGGCGGAACGGGGTGAGGACCAGCAGGTCGCCGCCGAACCAGTCCTTGATCCGAGCGGCTTCGTAGGTCGTGCCGACGGCAAGGACATCGGCGCCGAATCGCGTGGCTTCCTCGGCGAGGCGCTCGTGGCCGAACCCGTAGCCGTTGCCCTTGCAGACCGGGACGATGCCTGGGAATTGGTCAAGCACGTGCTTCTGGTGTGCCCGCCAGCGCGCGGTGTCGACATAGAGCGTGAGCGCCATGGCTGGTCCCGGAACCTTTCTGGTGGCTGCGGTGTAACAGAGATATGGAGGGAATTACGGAAGGCGACTGTGCGGGATCAGCGACGCGACATGTAGATGTCGAGCGCCTTGTGCAGCAGCTTGTTCAGCGGGAAGTCCCACTCGCCGACGTACTCGACGGCCTCGCCGCCGGTGCCGACCTTGAACTGGATCAGGCCGAAGAGGTGGTCCGTCTCGTCCAGCGAGTCGGAGATGCCGCGCAGGTCGTAGACCGAGGCGCCGAGCGCGTAGGCGTCGCGCAGCATCCGCCACTGCATCGCGTTCGAGGGCCGGACCTCGCGGCCGATGTTGTCGGAGGCGCCGTAGGAGTACCAGACGTGCCCGCCCACGACGAGCATCGTCGCCGCCGAAAGGTTCACGCCGTTGTGCCGCGCGAAGTACAGCCGCATGCGGTTGGGGTCCTCGGAGTTGAGGGCCCGCCACTGCTGCTGGAAGTAGCTCAGCGGCCGCGGCCGGAACTTGTCGCGGATCGCCGTGATCTCGTACAGGCGCTGCCACTCGGGAAGGTCGTTGTAACCGCCCTGGACGACCTCGACACCGGCCTTCTCGGCCTTCTTGATGTTGCGGCGCCACAGCTGGTTGAAGTTCTTGAGGACCTCGTCCAGCGAGCGGTTGGCCAGCGGCACCTGGAAGACATAGCGGGGCTGCACGTCGCCGAAGCCGGCGCCGCCGTCCTCGCCCTGCTGCCAGCCCATGCGCCGCAGCTTGTCGGAGACTTCGAAGGCGCGCGGCTCGATGTGCGTGGCCTCGATGTCGCGCAGGCGCTTCACGTCGGGGTTCTGGATGCCCGCCTTGATCGCGGGGGCGTTCCAGCGGCGGATGACGACCGGCGGGCCCATCTTCACCGAGAAGGCGCCCTGCTTCTTCAGGTGCGCGAGCATCGGCTGGAGCCACTCGTCCAGGTTCGGCGCGTACCAGTTGATGACCGGGCCCTCGGGGAGATACGCGAGATAGCGCTTCACCTTGGGCAGCTGGCGGTAGAGCACCAGGCCCGCGCCCACCATGTGACCGGTCCTGTCGTCGAACCAACCGAGGTTCTCCGAACGCCATTCACTCTTCACGTCTGCCCATGCGGGGACCTGGCAATGGCTCGCCGACGGCAGGCTCTGGATGTACGCCAGATGTTGCTCTCGGCTGATGGTCCTCAGGGTCAGGCTCATTCGCGGCGCTCCTCGGGCTGGTGTGTCCCCATGGGTACAGGGGCTCCGGCTCTAGCGCCGAAGCCTACTGCGCCCTGCGAGCGCCCCGTCTGGGCGTATCGCACCTTCGCCCCTGGCCCGTCTCTGACCAGGGGTGGTGCGGACCGGTCAACAGCCGGTTCGGAGAAGGCGGCGCGGCCGGGGACGGCTCATCCGCGGCCGTCGCAGGTCACCAGAGTCCACCGAAGAGGCCGCCGTGCGCCATGCCCAGGAAGAAGCCGACCGCACAGGCACCGAGGCCGACGATCAGGAAGAAGCGCTCCCGCGTCGTCACCGAGATGAACTGTCCGTACGCGCCGGTGAAGATGCCCACCAGGCCGGTCCAGGAACTGAGCAGATGGAGGTTGTGGAACATCGCGGACACGAAGGCGATCGCGCCGAGGATCAGCGTCACGCCGAGCAGTGTGTCCTGGAGGGGATGGGGCTTGCCGTCGGTCGCGAAGAGGGAACCGGCGGTGTCACGTCGCAATGTCTGTGCCATGGAGGCACCTCCTGCGGAAAGGCAGCGCATCGTAGCGCCATACACACCCGATGTGTACAGATTCTGCCCGCCCGCCGCCGGATTTCAACCGGAAGCCTAGGTGCGGGTACTCTGTACCGTCTGCACCGGTGTCTGCCCAGGCCAGTCACTGATCCGTCACTGACTGGTACAGCCACACGACGCGACTCCCCCTCGGACCTCCGCTCGGGGCGGTCGATTGTCAGTGGCGGCCGATACCGTTGCGTACGCATCACGACCCTCCTGCCACGGAACGACCGTGGCCGCTGAGTCCAAAGGAGGTGGGTTCCACATGCGTCACTACGAGGTGATGGTCATCCTCGACCCCGATCTCGAGGAGCGCGCTGTCTCCCCGCTGATCGAGAACTTCCTCTCCGTCGTCCGTGAGGGCAACGGAAAGGTCGAGAAGGTCGACACCTGGGGCCGTCGTCGTCTCTCGTACGAGATCAAGAAGAAGCCCGAGGGCATCTACTCGGTCATCGACCTGCAGGCCGAGCCTGCGGTCGTCAAGGAGCTCGACCGCCAGATGAACCTGAACGAGTCGGTCCTCCGGACCAAGGTCCTCCGCCCCGAGACCCACTGAGCCCCTGGCTCGGACCCGCTGAGCCGCGAGGCTCGGCGGTACTCGGGATTCGAGTAGCAGCACCAGCAGCCAGCAGCAAACCCGCCGAGAGGTTCCCCCAATGGCAGGCGAGACCGTCATCACGGTCGTCGGCAATCTTGTCGACGACCCCGAGCTGCGCTTCACCCCGTCCGGTGCGGCGGTCGCGAAGTTCCGCGTCGCGTCCACTCCCCGCACCTTCGACCGGCAGACCAACGAGTGGAAGGACGGCGAGAGCCTGTTCCTGACCTGCTCGGTCTGGCGTCAGGCGGCGGAGAACGTCGCCGAGTCGCTCCAGCGAGGCATGCGCGTCATCGTGCAGGGCCGGCTGAAGCAGCGGTCCTACGAGGACCGTGAGGGCATCAAGCGCACGGTCTACGAGCTGGACGTCGAGGAAGTCGGCGCCAGCTTGAAGAACGCCACGGCCAAGGTCACCAAGACCACCGGTCGCGGCGGCCAGGGTGGGTACGGCGGCGGTGGCGGCGGTCAGCAGGGCGGCGGCTGGGGCGGTGGCCCCGGTGGCGGTCAGCAGCAGGGTGGCGGCGGTGCTCCCGCCGACGACCCCTGGGCGACCGGTGCGCCGGCCGGTGGCGGCCAGCAGGGCGGCAGCGGCGGCGGTGGCGGCTGGGGCGGAAGCTCCGGCGGCTCCGGCGGCGGCTACTCGGACGAGCCCCCCTTCTAAGACCCAGGGCCCCGGCCCCGGGACGAGAAGGCGGGTCGTACCCACACTTCTTGATCACACAGGAGAAACACCATGGCGAAGCCGCCTGTGCGCAAGCCTAAGAAGAAGGTCTGCGCATTCTGCAAGGACAAGGTCACGTACGTGGACTACAAGGACACGAACATGCTGCGGAAGTTCATTTCCGACCGCGGCAAGATCCGTGCCCGCCGCGTGACCGGCAACTGCACGCAGCACCAGCGTGACGTCGCCACGGCCGTGAAGAACAGCCGTGAGATGGCGCTGCTGCCCTACACGTCCACCGCGCGATAAGGGAAGGGTGACCGAAACATGAAGATCATCCTCACCCACGAGGTCTCTGGCCTCGGTGCCGCTGGCGACGTCGTCGACGTCAAGGACGGCTACGCTCGCAACTACCTGATCCCGCGGAACTTCGCGATCCGCTGGACCAAGGGTGGCGAGAAGGACGTCGCGCAGATCCGTCGTGCGCGCAAGATCCACGAGATCGCGACCATCGAGCAGGCCAACGAGATCAAGGCCCAGCTCGAGGGCGTCAAGGTCCGTCTGGCCGTCCGCTCCGGCGACGCCGGTCGTCTCTTCGGTTCCGTCACCCCGGCTGACGTCGCTTCGGCGATCGCGGCTGCCGGTGGCCCGAAGGTCGACAAGCGCCGCATCGAGCTCGGCGCGCCGATCAAGACGCTGGGCGCCCACGCGACGTCCGTGCGTCTGCACCCCGAGGTGGCCGCCAAGGTCAACGTCGAGGTCGTCGCTGCCTGAACGCCGCGCTAGCGCTGCGTTTCGCAGGACTGAGCAAGAGGGCCGCACCTACTGGTGCGGCCCTCTTGTCATGCGTGGACAGCGCGGGACGAGTGGATGGCGTTGAGCGGGAGTGCTTCCATCGGTCGTGTCTGGAACGTCGTGACGCGGCTGTGGATCAGGAGATGGTGCTCAAACGCCGGGCACGTTTCACGTGAAACATCGCCTCAGCGCGTGGCCCCTGTGACGATCCAGCGGCCCGAGCGGGAGCGCAGCCACAGGGTGAGCATGCGTACGGTCATCATGAGCGTCATCGCGACCCACAGAGAGGTCAGTGCGCCGCCGAGGGTGGGGACGAGCAGGGCCGCGGGTGCGAACACCGCGAGGGTGATCAGCATGGCCCAGGCCAGATACGGCCCGTCTCCCGCGCCCATGAGGACACCGTCGAGTACGTAGACGATGCCGCAGATCGGCTGGGCGAGGGCTATCACGATCAGCGCGGGCAGAGCGGCGTCCTGGACGGCGGCGTCGCTGGAGAAGAGCGGGACGAACACGGGCCGGGCCAGGACGACCAGCAGGCCGAGGACGACACCCGAGGCGAAGCCCCACTGCACCATGCGGCGGCAGGCGTCGCGGGCGCCCTGGGCATCGCCCGCTCCCAGATAGCGGCCGATGATGGCCTGCCCGGCGATCGCGATGGCGTCGAGGGCGAAGGACAGCAGGCTCCACAGGGACAGGACGATCTGGTGCGCGGCTATGTCGGCATCGCCGAGCCGGGCGGCCACGGCGGTGGCGATGATGACGATCGCCTTGAGGGAGAGCGTGCGGGCCAGAAGAGGGACGCCCGCCTGTGCGCAGGCTCTGATGCCTGCGGCGTCCGGGCGCAGCGAGGCGCCGTGGCGTCGGGCGCCGCGGACGACGACGGTCAGATAGACGGCGGCCATCGCGCACTGGGTGAGGACGGTGCCCCAGGCGGACCCGGCGATGCCGAGGCCCGCTCCGTAGACGAGGAGCACGTTGAGCACGCCGTTGGCGACAAAGCCGCCGATGGCGACGTACAGCGGCGTCTTGGTGTCCTGGAGGCCCCGCAGGACGCCGGTGGCGGCGAGGACGGCCAGCATCGCGGGTATGCCGAGGGCCGAGATCCTCAGATAGGTGACCGCGTGGGGCGTGGCGGCGTCCGAGGCACCGAAGAGGCCCACGAGCGCGGGTGCCGTGGGCAGGGCGACGGCGATCACGGCCACGCCGAGCAGAAGGGCGAGCCAGATGCCGTCCATGCCCTGACGGATGGCGGCCGGGAGGTCACCGGCGCCCACGCGGCGGGCGACTGCGGCGGTGGTGGCGTACGCGAGGAAGACGAAGACGCTGACGGCGGTTGTCAGGAGGGCCGAGGCGATGCCGAGGCCGGCGAGCTGAGCCGTGCCGAGGTGGCCGACGATGGCGCTGTCGGCCATGACGAAGAGGGGCTCGGCCACGAGTGCGCCGAAGGCGGGAACGGCGAGTGCGACGATCTCTCGGTCGTGTCGTCGCCGGGCGGCCTTGGGCGCCGCGGGAGCCTGTGTCATGAGCACCAATCTAATCTTCCACAGGTAAGAGATGCAATTGACTTAGGACCCTTACCTGCATCGAGAGCGGGCGTGGGGACGGGCGCTGTTCGACAAGATCTTGGGCCGACTGGGGAAGTTTTTCTTCTGCACAGCCGGTGGATGGGAAAGATGCAGGTCAGGGCGGCTGTGGAAAGTCGCCTGAGGGCTTGTTCACAGGGCTGTCCACCGGGCCGTGCACAGGTTTCCCGGGGTTCTCCACAGCATCGGGGCAGTCATCCACAGTGCCTGTGGATAACCAGATTGGCTGACGGTGCCGACGGGCCTACGGTTGTGCGGCGCCCGCCTCGTCCTGTCATCGGCGAAACCACGCAAATCCGACGCGTCAGAACCGGAGTTGGGCCCCCTTATTTGTCAGTGTCGTGCCGTAGGAAAGAGGGGCACGGCGAGGTCCGCGCGGCGGACGGGAGGAGGTGGCCCGGTGAGTATTTCCGAGCCCTTGGACGACCCGTGGGCCGACAGCGGGCCGGGGGACCGGCTGCCCGCGTCCCGCCCGCGCCGCGACGGCGGCCAGGGCCGTGATGAGCAGCACGAGCGGGGCTGGGACGGAGGGAGCCCCTCCTTCGAGCGCGTACCGCCCCAGGACCTGGACGCGGAACAGTCCGTGCTCGGTGGCATGCTCCTGTCGAAGGACGCCATCGCCGATGTCGTCGAGGTGCTCAAGGGCCACGACTTCTACCGCCCGGCCCACGAGACGGTCTTCACCGCGATCCTCGATCTGTACGCCAAGGGCGAGCCCGCCGACCCCATCACGGTCGCCGCCGAGCTCACCAAGCGCGGCGAGATCACCAAGGTCGGCGGCCCCTCGTATCTGCACTCCCTGGTCCAGACGGTCCCGACCGCGGCGAACGCCGAGTACTACGCGGAGATCGTGCACGAGCGCGCGGTCCTGCGCCGCCTGGTCGAGGCGGGCACCCGCATCACGCAGATGGGATACGCGGCGGACGGCGACGTCGACGAGATCGTCAACAGCGCCCAGGCCGAGATCTACGCCGTCACCGAGCAGCGCACCAGCGAGGACTACCTGCCGCTCGGCGACATCATGGAGGGAGCCCTCGACGAGATCGAGGCGATCGGCTCCCGCAGCGGCGAGATGACGGGTGTGCCGACGGGCTTCACCGACTTCGACTCGCTCACCAACGGTCTGCACCCCGGCCAGATGATCGTCATCGCGGCCCGCCCCGCCATGGGTAAGTCCACGCTGGCCCTCGACTTCGCGCGCGCCGCTTCCATCAAGCACAGCTTGCCCAGCGTGATCTTCTCCCTGGAAATGGGGCGCAACGAGATCGCGATGCGTCTGCTGTCCGCGGAGGCACGCGTGGCACTGCACCACATGCGCTCCGGCACGATGACGGACGAGGACTGGACCCGGCTCGCCCGCCGGATGCCCGAGGTCTCGGCGGCGCCGCTCTACATCGACGACTCCCCGAACCTGTCGATGATGGAGATCCGCGCGAAGTGCCGCCGCCTCAAGCAGCGCAGCGACATCAAGCTCGTGATCATCGACTATCTGCAGCTGATGCAGTCCGGTGGCTCGAAGCGGGCCGAGAGCCGCCAGCAGGAAGTCTCGGACATGTCGCGAAACCTGAAGCTGCTGGCCAAGGAGCTCGAGGTTCCGGTCATCGCGCTCTCGCAGTTGAACCGTGGTCCCGAGCAGCGCACGGACAAGAAGCCCCAGGTCTCCGACCTGCGTGAGTCCGGTTCCATCGAGCAGGACGCCGACATGGTGATCCTGCTGCACCGCGAGGACGCGTACGAGAAGGAGTCACCGCGCGCGGGCGAGGCGGACATCATCGTGGGCAAGCACCGTAACGGCCCCACGGCGACGATCACCGTCGCCTTCCAGGGCCACTACTCGCGCTTCGTGGACATGGCCCAGACGTAACGCGCGCGGCAGGGGGGGCACGCCTGTCGGGCTATGCGGCCTTGCTCCCGCGCGGGGTCAGCTTCACCAGGCCCGGGTGGCGCTGGGCCGACAGGGCGCCCCGGACGATGAACTCCTTGTACCAGGCGGCGACGCGGCCCGTGAGCACGCGCTCGACCGCGCTGTCGTCGTCCCGGACGAACTGGATGAGGCCGTCGCGGCGGCCCAGGCTGACGCACTGGTTGAGGTACCGGAAGCGCAGCGGGCTCGGGGTACGGCCCGCCAGACGGTCGCTGATCGACCGCGCCACATGGGCCGCCGACGGCAGGCCGGTGGCGCAGGCCATGCGCAGTTCCTGCCCGTCCTGCCGGCGAGCGGCGGCCGCGTCACCGACGGCGTAGACGTCCGGGTGGGACACCGAACGCAGCGTCGGGTCGACGAGCACGCGCCCGTGGTCGTCGACGGCCAGACCGGCCTCGCGTGCGATCTCAGGCACTCGGAAGCCTGTCGTCCACACCACTGTGTCCGAGGGCAGCAGCGCGCCGTCGGCGAGGAGTACGCCGTCCGCGCGGACCTCGGTGACCTTGGCGTGGTCCCGTACCTCGATGCCGAGGCGGGCGAAGACGCGCCGCAGGTGCTGTCGACCCCGCTCGGAGAGCGCCGCGCCGAGCGCGCCGCCGGTGACCAGGCGTACCTTCAACTCCGGTCGCGTCTCGGCCAGTTCGGCCGCGGCCTCGATGCCGGTCAGACCGCCGCCGACGACCGTGACGGTGCCGCCCGCGGCCAGCCGTGCCCGCAGGCGGTCGGCGTCCTGGGCGACGGCCAGCGGATACGCGTGCTCGGCCGCTCCCGGAACGGCGTCGTGGGCGGCGAGGCTGCCGAGCGCGTAGACCAGCGTGTCGTAGCCGAGGGGCGCGGCATCGGCCAGGACGACTTCGCGACGCTCGGCGTCGATGGCGACGACGCGGTCGACGACGAACTCCACGGGTGCGCCCGTGAGCAGTTCGGCGATCGGCCGCTGGCGCACCTGCTGGCCCACCGCGACCTGGTGCATCCGCACCCGCTCGACGAACCGGTCGCTCGCGTTCACCAAGGTCACCCGGGTGCCGGACTGCTTGGCGATCGACTTGGCCGCGACGACGCCCGCGTAACCCGCTCCCAGAACCACGATGTGCGCTGCCATCACGCTCTCCCTCCGATGTCCGCCGCCGGTGCGGCCTCGAAAGGTAGACAGAGTGGGGCTGCGGATTCGTGACATGCGCCGACGAGACGTGGGTCACAGATGCGATCTTGTGTGGCGGGCGGCGATTCCGTCCTCGCAGAGGGGCCCGGCGGTCAGCCGAAGATCCTGCGCGCAAGCGCGGACGTTTCACGTGAAACATGGCGTGGCCAGGTAGGGCGTGGAGCGAAAGCGTCCCTGTGGATACGGATGCATTCACAGTGGATACGGATGCGTTCGTAATGGGCTCGACGCTGGGGCACCCGCCCGTATGAACTGGCCCTATGACAAACGAAGAGCTGCTTCCCTCTACGCGCCGCGCCTTGACCCATCGGATTGCCACCGCTCAGACGGAGGGGCGAGCGCCGTCCCTGGTCGCTGCCGTCGTGCGGGGAGGTGAGCTGGTGTGGACGGGAAGCCGGACCTCGGTCGACGGCCATGGGCCGGACGAGAACGTGCAGTACCGCATCGGATCGATCACCAAGACGTTCACCGCCGTCCTGGTGATGCGGCTCCGCGACGAGGGCCTGCTCGATCTCTCCGATCCGCTGGAGAAGCACCTGCCGGGCACCGGCGTAGGGGAGGTCACGATCGCTGAACTCCTGTCGCACCGGGGCGGACTCGCGGCCGAGACGCCGGGGCAGTGGTGGGAGCGCAGCCCCGCGTCACTGCGACCCGAGCTGAGTGACGTCCTTGGGGAGCAACCCTTCAAGCACCCGGTGGGGCGCCGCTTCCACTACTCCAACCCCGGCTACACACTCCTGGGTTCGCTGATCGAGGCGTTGCGCGGTGCGCCGTGGGAGGAGGTACTGCGCAGGGAGGTCCTGGAACCGCTCGGCCTGAACCGTACGAGCGGGCAGCCGATGGCTCCGCACGCGGGTGGCTGGGCGGTGCATCCGTGGGCCGATGTGTTGCTGCCGGAGCCCGTGGAGGACCTGGGACTCATGGCTCCGGCAGGGCAGCTGTGGTCGACGACGGCTGACCTGGCGCGCTTCGCCGTGTTCCTGATGCGGGGCGATGACCGAGTGCTCTGTCTCGAAACGGTCCGGGAGATGAAGGCGCCGGCGGCGGTCGCGGAGCTCGGTGACGCGGAGCAGACGTACGGGCTTGGCGTCGGCATCGTCCGGTTCAGCGGTGGCGCGCTCATCGGGCACACGGGCTCGCTGCCGGGCTTCGTCGCCAGCCTGTGGACCTGTGAGGAGGCCGATGTCGCGGCCGTGGTCCTCGCCAACTGCACCTCCGGCCTCCCGGTGGCCACGGTGGCGGCCGAGCTCGTAGGGATCGTGGCGGAGGCGGAGCCGCGCATCCCTGAGCCCTGGCGGCCGCTGCGTGAGGTCGACCCGGCCGTACTGGAGCTGACCGGGCCTTGGTACTGGGGGACCAGTGTCCAGGTGCTGCGCCTCGCGGCGGATGGCGCGGTTCAGCTGGGCTCGCTCGCGGGCGGCGGCCGTGGTTCGAGCTTCCGGCCGAACGGTGACGGGACGTGGACCGGGCTCGACGGGTACTACGCGGGTGAGCTTCTGCGAGCGGTTCGGCGGCCGGACGGCTCGGTGAGCCATCTCGACCTGGGGTCGTTCGTCTTCACGCGGGAGCCGTACGACGCGAAGGCTCCGGTGCCCGGCGGGGTGGACCCGGAGGGGTGGCGGGGCCTCGCGTAGTCCGCGACCAGGAACTGACTGCGATCAACAGGAACTGACTGCGGCCAAGAGGCGATTGCGGTCAAGGGCCGACCGCGTGGTCAAGGGCCGACCGCGTGGTCAAGGGCCGACCGCGTGGACAAGGGGCGATCGCGGAGACGCAGGCCAGGTTGTCCTGTTTCACGTGAAACAGCGAAGCAGGACAACCTGGGCCTTTCGCTTCGTATGGCAGCGGCCGTTCAGGCGCCATCGCCCGCTTCAGAGCTGGAGCTTGAAGCCCACGTGCGAGGCCGTGAAGCCCAGACGCTCGTAGAAGCGATGGGCGTCGGTGCGAGTCGCGTCCGAGGTCAGCTGCACCAACTGGCAGCCCTGGCGCCGGGATTCATCGACGGCCCACTCGATGAACCGGGTGCCGAGGCCGCTGCCGCGCTCCTCGGCGTGCACGCGTACCGCTTCGATGATCGACCGCGTGGCACCCTTCCGGGACAGACCCGGAATGATCGTGAGCTGGAGCGTGCCGACGACGCGGCCTTCGCGGACGGCGACGACCAGGTGCTGGTTCGGGTCCTCGGCGAGCCGCTGGAAGGCGGGGAAGTACGGGGTGAGGTCGTCCAGCGACTCGCGCTGGGCGCCCAGGGGGTCGTCCGCCAGCATGGCCACGATCGCGGGGATGTCATCGGCGACGGCAGGTCGTATCTCAAGATCTCCCATGGCCGCAGCCTATGCGTAGGCGGCTGGCCGAGGGGTTGGGGTCGGCGGTGACCTGAGGGTGCCGCCCTGGCGTGATGATCTGGGGCCTGTGGGGCCTGTGGGGCCTGTGGGGGCCTGTCGGGCTGAGGCGACTACTGGCTCATGCGCTCGCCGCGCGCACCCTCCACCGCGCTCCCCGCCCCCTCAGCCCAACGCCCGACGCTCGCCGCCCGACAGGCCGTGGCTCACACGTAGGCCATGGCTCACACGCAAGCTGTGCCTCACACGCAAGCCGTGCCTCACACAGGCGCGCGCACCGTTTCGACGACCCGGACCAGCGGGGCGAGCTCAGGGTTCTGCGCGGCCTCGTCCAGGGCCTCGCGCAGGGCCGCGTCGTTGGTGGGCCGGGCCTCGGCGAGGAGCTGGGTGCCGCTGTCGCTGACGTTCGTGTAGATGCCGCGCCGGTCCGTGGGGCACAGATAGCGCAGGAGGAGACCGCGCTCCTCGAGCCGGGTGACCAGGCGGGTGGTGGCGCTCTGGCTGAGGACCACGGCATCGGCGACCTGCTTCATCTGCAGATGGCCGCCCTCGCCGTCGTGCTGGCGGCTGAGCACGTCGAGCAGGCTGTACTCCCGCACGCTCAGGCCGTGCTTGGCCTGGAGTGCCCGCTCCACATGGGACTCGATCTTCCCGTGGAGCAGGGAGAGCGCGCACCAGCCCTGGGCCAGCGCGGTGAGTGCGGGGTCGGTCGCTGTCATGGCGTTCCTCCGTCTTCCTGCGTCCCAGAGCGGCTGCGTCCAGGATAGTCCACTGCTGCAATATCCAGCGCTTGCAATTAACCCGCGCCTGCAACTATTGTGGACGCACGTTAAGCGCTCCCGCAATCGTTTGGAAGGTAGCTCCATGCCTCTCGCGCTTCTGGCCCTAGCGATCGGGGCCTTCGGAATCGGGACCACCGAGTTCGTGATCATGGGACTCCTTCCCGAGGTCGCGGGTGACTTCGACGTCTCCATCCCCACGGCAGGGTTCCTCGTGACCGGCTACGCCCTGGGCGTCGTGCTGGGTGCCCCGCTGATGACCGCCCTCGGCACCCGCATCTCGCGGAAGCGGATGCTCATGCTGCTGATGGGCCTGTTCATCGCGGGCAATCTGCTCTCGGCCGTCGCACCGGCCTTCGGCGTGATGCTCGCCGGACGCGTCGTCGCCTCCCTCGCCCACGGTGCCTTCTTCGGCATCGGCTCGGTCGTCGCGGCCGAGCTGGTCGCCCCCGAGAAGAAGGCCGGGGCCATCGCCACCATGTTCTCGGGTCTGACCGTGGCCAATGTGGTCGGCGTCCCGCTGGGTACGTTCGTCGGCCAGGCCATCGGCTGGCGGATCACCTTCGTCATCGTCGCCGCCCTGGGTGTGGTCGGCCTCGTCGGTGTCGCCAAGCTCGTACCGGACCTGCCCAAGCCCGCGGGTGTGAGCCTGCGCCAGGAGATCGGCGCGTTCCGCAACGTGCAGGTGCTGCTCGCCATGGCGATGACCGTGCTCGGCTTCGGCGGCGTGTTCGCGGCCATCACCTACATCACGCCGATGATGACGGAGGTCGCCGGCTACTCGGAGTCCTCCGTGACCTGGCTGCTCGTCCTGTTCGGCCTCGGCATGGTTGCCGGCAACCTGATCGGCGGCCGGTTCGCGGACCGCGCGCTGATGCCCATGCTGTACGTCTCGCTCGGCTCGCTGGCCCTCGTCCTCGGTGTCTTCACGCTCACCGCGCACAACAAGATCGCTTCGGCCGTGACCATCATGCTGATCGGCGCCCTGGGCTTCGCCACCGTGCCGCCGCTGCAGAAGCGGGTCCTCGACCAGGCCTCCGGAGCGCCCACGCTCGCCTCCGCCGTCAACATCGGCGCCTTCAACCTGGGCAACGCCCTGTCGGCCTGGCTCGGCGGCATCGTGATCTCCGCGGGCCTCGGTTACACCGCTCCGAACTGGGTCGGTGCCGTGCTCGCCGCGTCCGCCCTGGTCCTCGCCTTCCTGTCGGCGGCGCTGGAGCGCCGGTCCCCCGCGCCCACCAAGGTCGTCACCGGCGCCACCCCCGTGCCCGAGCACGTGGCGGCCGCCCACCACTGACCCCAAGCCTCCCTCGCCCCGGCTTCCACTGGCCCGGGGCGAGGGGCCTCACCGAAACACCGTTCCACCAAGGAGAGACTCCTCGTGAGCACCACCCCCGCCCCCATCGCTGTCGCCCCGCTGACCATCTCCGACGCCGAGGCCCTCGTGAGCGCCGCACACCGCGCCGCCGACGCCGCCGGAGTCCACGTCAGCGTCACCGTCCTCGACGCCGGTGGCCATCTCCTCGCCTTCCGGCGTGACGACCGGGCGGTGCTGATCGCCGGCGAGACCAGCACGCGCAAGGCGTACACCGCGCTCCAGCTGAACACCCCGACCGCCGACCTCGTGGACGCCGTCCAGCCCGGCGGCCTCTTCCACACGCTGCCGACGGCCCTCGACCGGCCGCTGCTGTTCATCGCGGGTGGCGTGCCCGTCCACCGCGACGGCCGTCTCATCGGCGCCATCGGTGTCGGTGGTGGCGCCCCGGAGCAGGACCACGGATTCGCGACGACGGCCGTGGAGGCCCTCGTCTAACCCCTGCCTCACCTCACCGGGCCCGACCGGGGCCCAACGGAAAGCCCGCCCTCACCGCCGGAAGAGTCACGGCAGGTGAGGGCGGGCTTCGGCGTGGAAGCGGCCCTACGCGCTCAGCCCGCCGCCACCGTCAGCGGGGCGAACCGGCGCGTCCAGTCACCGAGCAGCTCCGGGATGCCGTACGTCATCACGGAGTTGAAGGCGATGGACTCCAGACCGTGAGCCTTCACCCACGCGAGCAGTTCCTCGTGGCGGACGTCGATGTCCGTGCGCAGCGGGCGGTCGGTACGGGCGCCGAGCGAGGCGATGAGCGCCTTGGCCGTCTCCGTGTCCCGGGCGATCAGCGGGCCGACGACGTGGGTCTCCATGTTCGGCCAGGCCCCCGCGTAGCCGATGATCTCGCCGTCCGCCTCCGCGACCCGTAGCTGATCGGTGAAGGCAGGGAGGCGGGTGATGATGTGGGTGCGGTCGAGGCCGAAGACCTCTGTGTCGAGCCGGACCAGGGTGGGCAGGTCCTCCGCGGTCGCCGCCCGGGTGGCGATGCCCGGCGCCTGTGCGTCCGAGCCGTCGACGGTGAAGCGGCCGCGGACCATTTCGGCGCGGCCGGTCGTCTTGAAGCCGAGCTCTTCGTAGAGGGGGCGGCCGTTGGGCGTCGCGTGCAGGGTCAGCGGGGTGGTGCCCGCGCCCTCGATGACGGAGCGCATCAGACGGCGGCCGATGCCCTTGCGGGAGTGCCGTTCGGCGACCAGCACCATGCCGATCGCCGACAGTCCTGGGTTCTCGTACGGTCCGTACTGCGTCACGACGCACGCGGCGATGAGGCCGGGGCCGTCGGGGTCGTCGATGCCGTAGCCCGTCCCGGCCGAGAGCAGCAGCCCCCATTTGTGTTCCTCGCGGGGCCAGCCGCGGTCCTCGGACAGATCGGCACAGGCGGTGAGGTCGCGGGGCGTGAGCCTGCGGATGGGCAGTGCGGAGAGGGAAGGTGTCGACACGCGGGTCAGGCTGTCTGACGCATGACCTCGGCGTCCACCTCTTTGTGGGGAGAAGCACGTTGCTTTTCGCCAAGTTTCCTCTGGCCACGCTGGTGAGCGGCGCGCAGGCGGCGGCCCCGCCGGGTCGGCCCCCAGGGCTTGAGCACGGAGATGACCGTCATGAAGAGGTAAGCGCTGAGGGAGACGATCGGTCCCATGATGAGGTCGGTCGAACTGGCCAGGGCGTCCCCTGCGGACACGGTCGCGACCGCTTCGTTGATCCCCGGCCGTAGCGCGAAGGTCGACGCGGCCGTCGTCGCCAGCGTCAGCCAGAACTTCGTGTACACCCAGCGATGGCGGGCGAGCCCCCAGGACGTACCGAGTGAGAGCAGCAGGCCGCTCAGCAGGGTGAGGAGTGCCAGGGGGAGGACGAGCCAGTCGGTGAAGACCTTCATCGCACGGACGGAGGCCTCAATGGTCGGGTGGGAGTCGGTGGTGATCGCGGCCGTGGCGAGCGCGAGCAGCCCGAGGGTGAGCCCGAGCCAGCCCGCCGAGGCGGCGACATGGACAACGAGGGTGGCCCGGCGTGCGGGACGACGTAGTTTCACGTGAAACACCGTGCCGGGAGCGGCGGACCACGGCGTCTGACAGCGGGAGTAACCGCGGGTACTAGCCTCGGCGTACATGGCACGTCTACACCTCTTCGACCTGGATGGAACGCTGCTGTACGGCACGGCGGCACCTGTGGAGATTTCCCGGCAACTGGGGCTGGAGCAAGAAATAGCCGCACTTGAACGGGATTTCGTCTCGGGTCGTATCGATTCGGCTCAGTACGGAGTACGGGTCCACGGGCTGTGGGCGGATCTCACGGACGCCCATGTGGGGACGGCCTTCGACGGTGCGCCCTGGTTGTCCGGCATCCAGGACACCTGGGCCGAGATCCGGGCGAACGGCGACTACTGCGCCGTGGTCTCGCTCTCGCCCTCGTTCTTCGTCGAGCGTCTGCTCGGCTGGGGCGCCCACGCCGCGCTCGGCTCCCGCTTCCCCTCGGTGCCGTTCCGCGAGCCCGTGGACCCCACGGGCATCCTCAACGCGGCGGCCAAGGTGAAGGTCGCGAACCGGCTCTGTGAAGAGTTCGGCGTGGACCGGGCCGACTGCGTTGCCTATGGCGACTCGCTCTCCGACCTGGATCTGTTCGCCGCGGTGCCGGTTTCGGTCGCGGTCAACGCGGATGCGCGGCTGGTCGACCTGGCCACTCACTCCTACGTCGGGCGGGATCTGCGACAGGCGTACGCGTTGGTGCGCGCTTCGGTGAGGGAAGCAGTCGGAGAGGGTGGACCCCAGAATTCCGAATGAAAGAAGGGCACTTGTGTGTTCGACGGGTGCCGGTATGGTCGAGTCCGGTTCAAGCCGGGTGGGATTCGGTGCGCGCTGGGCGAGCGGGAGACGCACCCCTGGAGGCGCGCACGGATCGGCAAAGTTTAACGGGGTAAAGAGATCGAGAACCCGTTCTTCCGGCTAAGGGCCCCGCACGACGGGCGTGGATGCGATGCTGCGGGAGAGGTGACTGCGGCCAATGTCACATCTTTCCCTACTTGTCCGTAAAGCGTGGGGCGTCAGGGTTCAATGTGATCAACATGGGTTGCCGAGGCAGGGCGGGAAAGCAGGCACCTTCCGGTGAGGAAGTGCGCGGACCGACTGAGAGATGTTCGAGGCGAGGCACAGCATGGACGCTCCGACCACCACGTCGGCGGGCAACGGCACTTCCGGGCACGGCGGTAACTGGTTCACGCCACGGAGGCCGCCGGAGCGGCCGGAGGAGACGGCTGCCGCCGACGAGGGCGCGGACAGCGCGGAGCATGCCGAGCCGGGCCATGAGGGCCCGGAGGGCCGTGAGCGCACGCACCGCCAAGTGCCCGAGGGGCGGCGCGTAGCGACCATACGGCCCCTCGGCAGACCGGCCGCCGGGCCTGCCGAAGCCGAGGCGGGGCGAATACCGCCTGCCCGGTTCGCCGCGCCGGGACCGACTCCCGAGCCGGTCCCGGAAGCAGCGGCAACTGCCCAGGAGCCCACGCCCGACACGTCCTTCCGTACGGCTGCTGAGACTTCGTGGTGGACGGTGGCAGGGCGCACGCCAACCAGTTCCGGAGGCACCGGCGTTGCCGCGCCGGGCAGCGGCACGGCTACGCTTCCGGCTCCCGAAGACGGGGCCAGGCCTCCGGTGCCCGACGCCGTGGACACAGCTCCGGCTGCCGCGGACGTGAAGGCTACGGAGGACGCGGGCCCGGGAGTCGGCGCTCCGTCCGCAGGGAGCGTGACTCCGGAAGTCAGCGTTCCGGCCGCAGGAAGCGTGGCTCTGGAAGCTAGCGTTCCGGCCGTGGAGGACGCGGGCGCGGAATTCGCCGCTCCCGCCATAGGCGGCAGCGGCGGCGCTCAGACCACACGGGGCAGAGGCCCGGAAGGCAACGCTCCGACCGCAGCAGGCGCGTCCCCGGAAGCCGACGCCCAAGCAGGCGCGTCCCCGGCAGCCAACGCCCCAGCCCACCCCGACCTCCCCAAGGCCTCTCCCGAGCCGGCCCCGTCCCCCGACGCCGTTCTCATCCAGCGCACCATGGCCGAGATCGCCCCCATCGCCGACAAAGTCACCTCGTACTTCTACGCGCTGCTCTTCACCCGCCACCCCGACCTGCGCGCGCTGTTCCCCGCGGCGATGGACACCCAGCGCGACCGGCTTCTGACGGCCCTGCTGACCGCCGCGGAACACATCGACCAGGCCGACGTCCTCGTCGACTACCTGCGCAACCTCGGTCGCGGGCACCGCAAGTACGGCACGCAGTCCGAGCACTACCCGGCCGTCGGGGAGTGTCTGATCGGGGCGCTGAGCCGGTACGCGAGCGCGGTCTGGGACGACGACACCGAGGCCGCGTGGGTCCGTACGTACACGACGATCTCCCAGGTGATGATCGACGCGGCGGCCGAGGACGAGCTGCGCGCACCGGCCTGGTGGTACGCCGAGGTGGTCTCGCACGACCTGCGGACGTCCGACATCGCCGTCATCACCGTCCGCCCGGACCAGCCCTACCCCTTCCTCGCCGGGCAGTACACGAGCCTGGAGACGCCGTGGTGGCCGCGCATCTGGCGGCACTACTCCTTCGCTTCGGCGCCGCGCTCCGACGGGCTGCTCTCCTTCCACGTCAAGGCGGTCCCGGCGGGCTGGGTCTCCAACGCGCTGGTGCACCACGCGCGCCCCGGTGACGTGCTCAGGCTCGGGCCGCCGTCCGGCTCCATGACCGTCGACCACAGCACGGACAGCGGGCTGCTCTGTCTCGGCGGCGGAACCGGCATCGCCCCCATCAAAGCCCTCGTGGAGGACGTCGCCGAGCACGGCAGACGGCGCCCCGTCGAAGTCTTCTACGGCGCCCGCACCAACCACGACCTGTACGACATCGACACCATGCTGCGGCTCCAGCGGACGCACCCCTGGCTGGCCGTCCGCCCAGTCGTCGACACGCGCGCGCAGCTGCCGGACGCCGTGCGCGAGTACGGCCCGTGGAACGAGTACGACGCGTATCTGTCAGGCCCGCCCGGAATGATCCGCAGCGGTGTCGACGCGCTGCGGGACGTGGGCATACCGGAGGGCCGGATCAGGCACGACGCGGTGGAGGAACTGGTCGCCGCGGGTGGCTGACCGCCATGGGCGGCTGATGAGCAGGGGCGGATGACCACCGCGGCACCAAAGGCGGCGCCGAAGCCCCGTTGCCAGGAGCTTCAGCCCAGATCAGGCGCGTGCATCGCGCGTACGCCCTCGATGTTGCCGTCCAGATAGTGCCGTAGCGACAGCGGCACGAGGTGGACCGAGGCGATGCCGACACGGGTGAACGGCACCCGGACGATCTCGTACTCGCCGCTCGGCTCCTCGACTTCGGGGCCGTGCCGCTGGCCCGGGTCCATGGATTCCAGGCGGCAGACGAAGAAGTGCTGCACCTTCACGCCGGTGGCACCACCGTCCTCGCCGATGTGCTCGACCGTGTCCACGAAGCACGGCACCACATCAGTGATCTTGGCGCCCAGTTCCTCGTGCACCTCGCGGTGGAGCGCGTCGACCACCGTCGCGTCCTCGGCCTCCACCCCACCGCCGGGGGTGACCCAGTACGGATCCACGCCGGGCTTGGTCCGCTTGATGAGGATCAGATGGTTCCCGTCCAGAAGGACGGCACGTGCGGTGCGCTTGACCACTGGTCGGACGGTCATGGGAGAAATGTGGCCCGGACTGTTCCACGTGAAACATCGCGAACCAGTCGGGGCTCGCCTTATGTCCAGTCGACCGCAGCGCGCAGCAGCCACTCGTGCGCCCGCGCGATGTGCGGCATGGCGAGTGTGCCGGTGCGTACGACGAGGAAATACGTCCGCAGCGGGGGCACCGCGGGGTCGAGCAGCGCCACGACCTCGCACCGCTCCAGGGCGGGCGTGCACAGATAGCGGGGCAGGACGGCGAGCCCGGCGCCCTGGATCACACAGGCCAGAACGGCCCGCAGATCCGGCACGATGACGGCGCCCGACGCGGCCGGGCGGGAGTCGAAGACGGCGGCCCAGTAGCGGGAGACGAGCGGCAGCGACTCGTGGACCTCCACGACCGGCAGGTTCTCAACCGTCAGGGCGCCCTTGCGGCGCAGTTTGCCGGGCCCGATCAGGGCGGCCCAGCGCGGTGCCGCGACCAGGACGTGCTCCTCGTCGCAGAGCGGTGTCGCGGTGAGCAGAGCGCCACGGGGGCGGGCGGTGGTGATGGCCAGGTCGTGGTGTCCGGCGGCGAGCCCCTCCAGGACCTCCTCGGCGTTGCCGAACGACGCACGCAGGGCGAAACCCTGCCCGTCGGCCCCGGTCAGCGCGGTGAGGGTCGGAAGGGCCCGCTCCGCCGTGAACTCGGGTGGTCCCGCGAGGTGCAGGGTGCGAATCGACGAGTCCTCGTCGAGCCCGGCCTCGGCGATCTCCACCAGCGCGTCGAGGTGCGGGGCGGCCTTGTGGGCGAGCTCGTCGCCGATGGTCGTCGGGGTGACGCCTCGGGCCTGGCGCAGAAAGAGCGGACGGCCCAGCTGGCGCTCCAGCGTGCGGATCTGCGAGGTCACCGCGGGCTGGGACAGACCGAGGAGAGCGGCGGCACGGGTGAACGAGCCGGCCCGGTGCACCGTGACGAATGTGCGCAACAGGGCCAGATCCATGGTCTCACCCTCTCCTCCCTGTCGGCCCCCGGCGCAGCACAACTATAAATTTGTCGATAGGTTGCTGTCGCTACTGTGATTGGACACTGACACAGAGTCAACTAGCCTTGTTCGCGCGGTTCTTCGCGCGCAGAACCGAGGGCGGTCCGAGCCACGAGGGGGGAGGTTCGGACCGTCCGATGTACGTAGCTCCGTACGTCCGCCCCGGAGGCCGAGTACGGGAGCATGCCCCGGCCGGGCGGTGGCGGGGCTCAGTCCGCCGTCTCGTCCAGCGCACGCAGCACATCGGCCACCAGGTCCTCGGCGTCCTCAGCCCCGGCCGAGAAGCGGATGAACCCTTCCGGAACGGCGTCCCCGCCCCAGCGGCCGCGCCGCTCGGCGGTGGAACGCACACCTCCGAAGCTTGTCGCGTCGTCCACGAGCCGCAGTGCGTCGAGGAAGCGGTCCGCACGCAGGCGTGAGGGCAGCACGAACGAGACCACACACCCGAAGCGCCGCATCTGCCGGGCCGCGATCTTGTGCGAGGGGTCGTCGGACAGGCCCGGGTAGCGCAGGCCGGTCACGTCGGCGTGGCCGCGCAGCGCCTCGGCGACAGCCAGGGCGTTCGCGTTCTGCCGGTCGACGCGCAGCTGGAGCGTGGCGAGCGATCGGTGCGCCAGCCAGGCCTCCATGGGCCCCGGAATGGCGCCGACGATCTTGCGCCAGCGCCGCACGGCGGCCGCGCGCTCGGCATCACGGCAGGTCACGTAGCCGAGCAGGAGGTCGCCGTGGCCGGTGAGCTGCTTGGTGCCGCTGGCCACGGAGAAGTCGGCACCGAGGCCGAGCGGTCGCTGGCCGAGCGGGGTGGCGAGGGTGTTGTCGACGGCGACCAGGGCCCCACGCGCGTGTGCCGCGGCGACGAGCCGACGGACGTCGCAGACGTCGAGGCCGGGGTTCGACGGGGTCTCCAGCCACAGCAGCCGGGCGCCGTCGAGCACGTCGAGCTGCGCGTCGTCGGCCGTGGGCGCGGTGCGGACCTCGATGCCGTACGCGGTGAGCTGCTCACGGACCAGCGGCAGCGCCTGATAGCCGTCGCTCGGCAGCACCACGGCGTCGCCGGCGCGCAGCTGGGAGAAGAGCACCGCGGAGATCGCGGCCATGCCGGAGGCGAAGACCAGCGTCTCCACGTCGCCGTTCGCGTCGTCCGGGGCTTCGAGCTGCCCGATGGCTCGTTCCAGGAGCGTCCAGGTCGGGTTCTCGTCGCGGCCGTAGGTGTACGGACCCGTGGGGTCGCCGGGCAGATGGAAGTGCGCGGCGAACACGGGACCCGGCAGCGTCGGCTCGTGCTTCACGGGCGCGGGGAGCCCGGCGCGCACGGCGCGCGTGCCGTCGCCCGTACCCAGCGGTCGCGCGCTGCCGGGCGCGGCGGTGGGGCTCGCTATTGGAGGGGAGCCCGTGTCACCCGAGCCCGTCGTCGGCGAAGGGTCCGTGCCCGCGTGGGAGCCGGTGGCCGTTGTCGGCGAAGGAGCCGTGCCCTCGCTGGAGCTCGTGGCCGCCGTGGGGCCCGCGCCCGCCGCGCGTATTCGCTCCGATTCCGTCATGCCGACCGTCCTTCCACCGCTTCCCGTACGACGTCGAGCAGGCCCTCGCACGCCGCCTCGACCATCTTCAGGCACTCCTCGAAGCCCACGAAGTCCCCGTAGTACGGATCGGGGACGTCGAGGGCGTCGGCGCCTTCGGCCGAGGGGTCGAACGAGCGCAGCAGCCGAACCTTGTCCGCGTCCTGCGGAGTCCGTGCCAGGCGGCGCAGGGCGCGTTCGTGGCCGCGGTCGAGCGCGACCACGAGGTCGAGCCGCGCGAACCAGTCCGTCCGGAACTGCCGGGCCACGTGCGTGGTGTCGAAGCCCGCCGACGCCAGGACAGCGACGGTACGCGGATCGGCCGCGTCCCCTTCGTGCCAGCCGTCGGTGCCCGCGCTGTCCACCAGGACGAGGCCTTCGAGACCCGCGTCGCGCACCACGGCGCGGAAGACCGACTCGGCCATGGGCGAACGGCAGATGTTGCCGGTGCACACGAAGCAGACGCTGAACGGCGCGGCGGCGGGGCGGGACGACGGGGCGGCGGAGGGCATCGGTCGGGTCAGTCCTTGTGGTCGGGCAGGGCGACGTTCAGCGCCCAGGAGACGATCGAAATGATCAGGCCACCGAACACAGCGGTCCAGAAGCCCTCGACGTGGAAACTGACATCCAGTTTGTCGGAGAGCCACGACGTCAGCAGCAGCATCAAGGCGTTGACCACCAGGGTGATCAGGCCGAGCGTCAGCACGAACAGCGGGAAGGTGAGCACCTGTACGACGGGCTTGACCAGGAAGTTCACCAGGCCGAAGAGCAGTGCGACGACGAGCAGCGTGAGCGCCTTCCCACCCGTGCTGTCGCCGGTGAGCGTGATCTTGTCGAGCAGCCAGACCGCGACGGCCAGAGCCACCGCGTTGGCGATCGTCTTGACTACGAAATTCTTCATGTGTCTGATCGTGGCAGACGTACGTAGACAGCGGTCGGTCCACGACCTGGGGCAAGGGGCGCACAAGAGCGATGAAGGCATTCCGACTGGACGAGCTGGAAGCGGAGCGAGCCGCGAACGACGGCGCGTATCTGCAGTTTCTGCGGGAGCGGAACATGTCGGTCGGGCTCTACGCGCTGGACGCCGGGGAGACCGACCCGCAGCAGCCCCACCGCCAGGACGAGGTGTACATGATCGTCAGCGGCCGCGCGTCGATCACCGTGGGCATGGAGACGACGGAGGTCGCGCGCGGCAGCGTGGTGTACGTCCCGGCCGGAGTGCCGCACAAGTTCCACCACATCACCGAGGACCTGCGGGTTCTCGTCGTGTTCTCGCCGCCGGAACGGTGATGCGCGTGCCCCCGCCGCCCGGGAGGTGAGCTACGTCTCTCCGGGCTCGGGCCGACGGCGTGGGATCCGCCCGGCCGCCGGGCTGTCCGCGTCGAGGCATCGGGCGGCCCGGCCTCTGTTCCTCGGGCTGTCCCGTCCTTGGGCTGTCCGGCCGGGGAGCCTGGGGAGGCATGGGCGCGTCGGCCAGGGGCAGGGGCTGGATCAGGGTCCCAACCCCGGGGTTCCCTAGGGGACGAGTCAGGGGCGGACAAGGGATCTCGCGGCCCCGAACGGACCCTTTCCGTCCTAGCATCGAATGCGAGACACAAGGAATCCGCCCAGCGGCGGAGAACTGAACGCAGTGATGGAGAACGGGAAAGGGCGAGGCAATGCGAGAGATCTTCGCGGGTATGCCGTGGTGGGTGAAGTGGGTCGCGGTGCCGATCGTCGCTCTGGTCGTGTTCGGCGGGCTGATAGCGAGCGTCATCGGCTTCGTGTTCGCCCTGCTCTTCAAGGTGCTGCTCTTCGTGGCCCTGGTCGGCGGACTGATCTACCTGGTGCGGAAGTTCATATCCCGCTCGCCTTCGTCCCGGGGCTCGTCGCACGCCGACTGGTGAGCCCGTCCCGCGATGGGCGGGGCCCCGCAGCGGGCCGACGGGGGGCTCGGGGAGCTCGGGGAGCCTGGCGAGGCGTCTCGGGGCAGGTCGGCTGTGGCCTGCGCAGCGGGCCGCCCGGGGAACGCGTCGTGCTCGCCGGTGACCTTGTCGCACCGACTGGCGGAGCCGCGCCGACTGACCGGCGAGGCCGAGCTGAATGACTGGTGGAGTCACGCCTACTGACCGGCGAGGCCAAGCCCACGGATCAGCGAAGCCGTCGCGCACCGATCAGTAAATCCTCACGCGGTGACCGTGGAAGTCAGCGGGCAGCGTTTGGGGAAAGGCATCGCACACCGACAGGTGAAGTAGCACGTGATTCCCTCCCGAGGGGGAAGTTTCCCCACGCGGGACCCCGGAGCGGTGGCCAAGGGTTAGAGTCCGAAAACCGACGCGGGGCCGTCCCCGCAGGCGGGACCACTGCCCCCTCCCGTGTATCCCCGGCACGGGTGGACCCCCATGTGCACCGGGAGTGACCCATGGCCACGGTTGACGCCTCACCCCCACACTCCTCCCCTCATGCCAACACCCCTGCACGCGAAGCCACCTCGTGCGGGAAGGCCTCGACTCCCGCTCCGGCACCTGACGCTTCCGCCCCCGATGCTTCGGCGACCAGGGCGTCGGCGGAGTCGACTTCGCCGGATACCGGCCCAGCCGGCGTCGGCCCGACACTGATCGGCTCCGTGCAGCGGGCGATGCGTCTGCTGGAGGCCGCCGCGTCCCACCAGGACGGGGCGCCCGCGAAGCAGTTGGCCCGTGAGTCGGGGCTCGCGCTCCCGACGGCGTACCACCTGCTCAGAACGCTGACGCACGAAGGCTATCTGCGCCGGGAGCACGGGGTGTTCGTGCTCGGCGAGGCGGCGGAGCGGCTGGGGGCCAGCGCGGCGCAGCAGAACCGGCGCTCCATGATCGGGGACGTCCTGGCGCACTGGCGCGATGCCATCGGCGTGCCGGTGTACTTCGCCATCTATCGCGACGGCGAGATCGAGGTCGTCTCGATCGCCGACACCTCGGGCAATCCGGCCGTCGAGGAGTGGGCGGACTTCCGGGAGACCGGTCACGCGCACGCGATCGGGCAGTGCCTGCTGGCGCAGCTCGACGACGAGGCGCGGCGCGAGCACCTCGACCGCTACCCGGTACGGTCGCTCACGCCGAACACGGTGCGTGACGAACGGACTTTACTGCGCAGGCTGGACGCGCTGGGACGAATGGCACCGGTGGTGGAGCACCAGGAGTACGCGCTGGGGACGGTCTGCGCCGCGATCCCGATCACTGTGGGGACCACGGCGGCCACGATGGCCATCTCCGTGCCGTCGGGTCAGGCTGACCGGCTGATGCCCGCGGCGCGCATCCTGCAGGGCGAGCTCGGAAAGCTACTAAGGACACTCGCCTTCTCTATCAGCATCTGAAAACTCACTCCTTGTGATCTGGTGTGCACGTTGAGCAAGATGACACGAGTGTCAGGGAGTTGGTTCCTGGCCACGGAAGGCTACTGACGGGGTAGGCGGCGATGCGAGAGTCGGTCCAGGCAGAGGTCATGATGAGCTTCCTTGTGTCGGAGGATCTCTCGTTCCGGATCCCGGTGGAGCTGCGCTACGAGACGTGTGATCCCTACGCGGTGCGGCTGACCTTCCACCTGCCCGGTGACGCCCCGGTGACCTGGGCCTTCGGGCGGGAGTTGCTGGTGGACGGCGTGGGCAGGGCCTGCGGCGACGGAGACGTGCACATCGCGCCCACCGGACACGACGAGCTCGACGAGGCGGTCATCAGGCTGCAAGTGGGAGGCGACCAGGCCCTGTTCAGGGTGGGGATCGCGCCGCTGCTCGCCTTCCTCGACCGGACGGACAAGCTGGTGCCGCTGGGCCAGGAGCGGACGCTGGCCGACTTCGACACGCATCTCGACGAGGCGCTGCACCGCATCCTTGCGGAGGAGCAGAGCGCGGGCTGAGCACCGCCCGGCGCACGGGGCGCGAGGCGTGATGGCGGATTGGTGCTTTTCACGGGGAGTGACCGGACGCGGTGAGTAGCCGCAGGGCGGTCAGTGACCGGAGGGAAGGGTGGGGACTGGAGGGGAGGGTGAGGAACCGGTCGGCGAGGGGGAGTTCAGGGTTTTCGGCGGCGGCCCGTGCCGCCACGGGTGAGGCGTGGCCGGGCCGGAGAGGCGCCCGTACGGGGCGAGGCGACACTGGCGGGCCCCGTAGGCCCCACAGGCCCCGGCCCGGCCGTTCCCCCAGGCACACCTGGCCCACCGGGCCCACCGGAGCCGTCAGGCCCACCAGGCCCACCAGGCCCACCGGGCCCCGCCGGTCCGCCCGGCCCCCCAGGCCCCGCCGGATGTGAGGAGCCCACCGCGGCGCCCGGAGCCGCGCCCGGAGCCGCGCCCGGGACGGCCGGGACCGGGACGGCTGCGCCCGGCCGGTCGGCGGAGACGACCAGGGCGGCGAGCGCGGTGGTGACGGGGACGGAGGCGACGAGGCCGATCGAGCCGATCAGGGTGCGGACGACCTCCTCGGCGACCAACTCGCTGTTGGCGACGGTGCCCACGCTGCTCTGGGCGATGGAGAAGAGCAGCAGAAGGGGGAGAGCGGCGCCCGCGTAGGCGAGGACCAGGGTGTTCACGACCGACGCGATGTGGTCGCGGCCGATGCGGATGCCCGCGCGGTACAGACCGCGCCAGCCCATCGTCGGGTTGGCCTGGTGCAGCTCCCAGACCGCGGAGGTCTGGGTGACGGTGACGTCGTCGAGCACGCCGAGGGAGCCGATGATGACGCCCGCGAGCAGCAGGCCGCTCATGTCGATGGACGGGTAGAGGCCGTGGATCAGGCCGGTGTTGTCGTCCGTGTTGCCGGTCAGGGAGGCCCAGCCGATGAAGAGCGAGCCGAGTAGGCCGATGAGGAGGAGGGAGATCAGGGTGCCGAGCACCGCCACCGATGTGCGCGCGGTCAGGCCGTGGCACATATAGAGCGCGATCAGCATGATGGCGCTGGCCCCGACGATCGCGACGACCAGGGGGTTCGAGCCCTGGAGGATCGCGGGCAGGATGAAGAAGGTCAGGATCAGGAAGCTCACCGCGAGGGCGACCAGGGCCATGACGCCGCGCAGCCGTCCCACCACGACGACGGCCAGCGCGAAGATGCCCGCGAGCAGGGCCATCGGGACCTTGCGGTTCACGTCGGCGATCGAATACTGCAGGCCCTTGGGCGCCTTGGGCTCGTAGGCGACCACCACTCCCTGGCCCAGCTTCAGCTGCCGGGGGGAGTCGGGCTGGACGATCTCCGTGAAGGTGTAGCCCTTGTCCGGGCCGCTGGTCACCTTGATCGTGGCCTTCTTGCAGGTGCCCTCGGAGCGCGACTGCGCGGACCGGCCCTCGGGGGTGGAGGTGTCGCCGTTGGGCGGGGTCTGGGAGGCGTTCACGTCCTCGCAGGGGAGCGTGTCCATCTTCGCCACGGTGGCCGACTGGGTCTGCCGGTCGAAGCCGACGCCGGTGCGCTCGTGGTCGGGGGTGCCGCCGGGCCAGAGCATCACGAGGCCGACGAGGACGGCCGTGGCGAAGGGGATCAGCACGGCGGCGATGACCTTGCGCAGATGCCGGGAGACGGGCGCGGCGGGGCCGTGGCTGTGCGCATGTCCGTGCCCGTGCCCGTGCCCGTGCGGACCGGGCGGGGGCGGCGGCGGTGTGGGGGGCTCTGTGGTGGTCACGGCCCGATCATCGCAAGAACGGAGGGGGCCCTCTGTTCACCGCGCCCGATATGACGCTAGCGTGGAGGCACCTTTGCACACGCGGGAGCTCGGAGCACCGGGCTGAGAGGGCGCTGACCTCCGTACGAACGGGAATCGGACCGTACGGAAGCCGCTGCGTCGACCGCCGAACCTGTTACCGGGTAATGCCGGCGTAGGGAGTAGGTCTCATGACCACATCGGACACACGCACGCCTGCCTCCATGCAGCCCGAAAGCGGACAGGCCGCGCCCAGCGGTCAGACCGCGCCCAGCGGGCAGGACGCTTCGGAGGTCGGGAAGTCCACCGGCTGGCACAAGGCGTACATCGAGGGCTCGCGCCCCGATCTGCGCGTGCCGGTCCGCCAGGTGCACCTCACCAACGGCAAGGCCGTGACCCTGTACGACACATCGGGTCCGTACACGGACCCGGAGATCGACACCGACGTACGCCGGGGGCTCACCCCCCTGCGGGAGAACTGGATCATCGGCCGCGGCGACACGGAGGAGTACGCGGGCCGCCCGGTCCGGCCCGAGGACGACGGCGTCAAGCACACCTCGCCGCGCGGCGGCCTGCGCAACCTCGACGCGGTCTTCCCCGGCCGCCCGCGCCAGCCGCGCCGCGCCCGCGCCGGGCAGGCGGTGACCCAGCTCGCGTACGCGCGCCGCGGGGAGATCACGCCGGAGATGGAGTACGTGGCCATCCGGGAGAGCATGGCGCCCGAGGTCGTCCGCGACGAGATCGCGGCGGGCCGCGCGGTGCTCCCGGCCAACGTGAACCACCCGGAGATCGAGCCGATGATCATCGGCAAGAAGTTCCTGGTCAAGGTCAACGCCAACATCGGCAACTCCGCGGTCACCTCCTCCATCGAGGAGGAGGTCGACAAGATGACGTGGGCGACCCAGTGGGGCGCCGACACGGTCATGGACCTGTCCACCGGCCGCAACATCCACACGACCCGCGAGTGGGTCCTGCGCAACTCCCCCGTGCCCATCGGCACCGTGCCGCTCTACCAGGCCCTGGAGAAGGTCGACGGCAAGGCCGAGGAGCTGACCTGGGAGATCTACAAGGACACGGTCATCGAGCAGGCCGAGCAGGGCGTGGACTACATGACGGTGCACGCGGGCGTCCGCCTGCCGTACGTCCCGCTCACCGCGAACCGCAAGACGGGCATCGTCTCGCGCGGCGGATCGATCATGGCGGCCTGGTGCCTCGCGCACCACAAGGAGAGCTTCCTCTACGAGCACTTCGAGGAGCTCTGCGAGATCCTCGCGGCGTACGACGTCACGTACTCGCTCGGGGACGGCCTGCGGCCCGGCTCCATCGCGGACGCCAACGACCGCGCGCAGTTCGCCGAGCTGGAGACCCTGGGCGAGCTGAACAAGATCGCCAAGGCGCATGACGTGCAGACGATGATCGAGGGCCCGGGCCACGTCCCGATGCACAAGATCAAGGAGAACATCGACCTCCAGCAGGAGATCTGCGAGGAGGCGCCGTTCTACACGCTCGGCCCGCTGACCACCGACATCGCGCCCGCGTACGACCACATCACCTCCGGCATCGGCGCCGCGATGATCGGCTGGTGGGGCACGGCGATGCTCTGCTACGTCACGCCGAAGGAGCACCTCGGCCTGCCCAACCGCGACGACGTGAAGACCGGCGTCATCACGTACAAGATCGCGGCGCACGCGGCGGACCTCGCCAAGGGGCACCCGGGCGCGCAGGACTGGGACGACGCGCTGTCGGACGCGCGCTTCGAATTCCGCTGGGAGGACCAGTTCAACCTGGCCCTCGACCCGGTGACGGCCCGTGAGTTCCACGACGAGACGCTGCCCGCGGAGCCCGCGAAGACGGCGCACTTCTGCTCGATGTGCGGGCCGAAGTTCTGCTCGATGAAGATCTCCCAGGACATCCGCAGGGAGCACGGGAGCTCGCAGGCCGAGATCGAGCAGGGGATGGCGGAGAAGTCCGCGGAGTTCGCGGCGGCGGGGAACCGGGTCTATCTGCCCGTCGCCGACTGAGCCGGCCGACCTGGGCCGGTGGCCGCACGGCGGTGTCCGTCCCGCGGAGGCGTCCGTGCCGCGTACGGGCAGGGCGGAGCGGCCTCCTGGCGCGCCGGGGCGGGGGCCCGGCGCGTCGGTCCCGTGCGGGGACCGGTGCCCGTCCGGAGTGGCCCCGTCGCCGGGCGGCGACCGGGCCGCTCCCGTCGCCTGTCGGCGACCGGATGACGTCCGTCGGGTCAATCGGGCCGGTGCTCGGGACCGCCGTAGTCCGGGCTGGAGAAGTCCGGGCTGGAGTAGCTCGGCCGGGTGCCCGTGGTGGAACCGCTCTCGGGACTGCTGAAACCCGGCCTGTGATAGCCGAGTTGCGGCATGCGCCCGGTCGGTCCCGCCGACGGCGGCCGGGGTGCGGGCGGTCCGCCCGGGTCCGCGAGTGCCTCCCGCAGGAACGGCAGGATGCCGCGCTCCAGGAGGGCCCGGCTCCAGGCTTCCCTGGCCCGTTCCACCTCCGCGTTCCGCTCGTCGTGCGAGCCTGCCTGGAGGGAGGTGGAGCCGTTGCGCAGGGCGGTCAGGAGCAGGCCGACCGCGGCGACCAGAATGGCGCCCGCAGTGAGCGCGCCGAACAGCCACCCGGCGGTGAGCAGGGTGTCCGCGAAGGCGGGCTCGGGGTTGAGCATCTTCAGGATGTAGCCGACGAGGAGGAAGATCGCGGCGGCCGCTCCGGCGAGGACCGGTGCGAGAACCGCGATCACGGCGACCGCTCCGGCACCGGCGGTCTCGGTGACCTCGCCCATCGTGGCGAGGCCGACGCCGCCGGGACTGGATTCGGCCGGGGTGGAGCCGGAACCGCTCCCTTCACGGATCGATCGTGGCGTGGAGCGTCCGGAGTTCCGCAGATCCTCACGGACCTTCACATATTGGCGGTATTCGGTCGCTGCCGCGGCCGTGATCAGTGCGGTGGCGTTGAGAGCCATCGTGCGCAGCTGCTCGGGGTTGAGTCGCTGGCCCACCGCGGCCAGCTCCGGGCGGTTCGGTGCGGTGCGCAGCGCCTCATCGAGGATCCGCGCGTACTCGGGGCGGTCCTCATTGAGCAGGTGTGGAGCGCTGTTCATGTGCATCCCCCGATGCTCCGTAGGGCTTGGGGCTCGCAGGATCACGAGCCGTCGGGCAGAAACGGAGGGGAGCCTGCTACGGATAGAGCGATGGTAGAGCCGTGACGGCACGCGGTGACAGGGGGTTTCCAGAATTGGCCTGCTGGCCAGCGAGATCCTGTATCGACATGCCGTAGCGACGTGTTTACTCGTGCCTTGCCCGGTGAACGCTCAGTTAGCCAGCGGCAACTGGCAGACCAGTAGCTTTCCGGCCATGGTCACTCCGCCGTCCATGGCGATGGCCAGGCCGTCGGCGTAGACGTGCGGGCCTTCGATCACCGGGCGGCCGTCGTCGTCCCCGTCGTACTCGGAGCCGACCTCGCCCAGGAGGTACGGGATGGGGCTGTGGCCGTGGACGATGCGGCTGCCGCCGTAGACGTCGAGGAGTTCGCGTACGGCGGCCGGCCCGGAGTCGTCGCGGAAGGCGAAGCGCTTGGTGAACTTGCGGAAGAGGTCCCAGTATTCGTCCGCGTCGTTGCGCGTGAGCGCCTCGCGGATGGTGTCGTTGACCTCTTCGATCGAGTCGCCGTAGTCGAGGTACGCGGTGGTGTCGGAGTGCACGAGCAGATGCCCGTCCGCCTCCTCGATGGCGTCGAGGCGGGCCATCCACTGGAGGTGGTGGTCCTCCAGGCGCTCCATGTCGGTCTTCTGCCCGCCGTTCAGGAGCCAGGCGGCCTGGAACGTGGCGGTGCCCGCGCCGGAGTTGACCGGGGTGTCGCCGAAGCGCTTGGCGCCGATGAGCAGCAGCTCGTGGTTGCCCATGAGCGCCTTGCAGTAGCCGCCCGCGGCGGCGGCCTCGGCGGACAGGCGCATCACGAGGTCGATGACGCCGATGCCGTCGGGCCCGCGGTCGGTGAAGTCACCGAGGAACCACAGCCGGGTGTTGCCCGCGCACCAGGTGAGGTCGGCGTCGATGAGCCCCTCCGCCTGGAGCGCCCCGACCAGCTCGTCCAGATAGCCGTGGACGTCGCCCACGACGTAGAGCGGGCCGAGCTCGTCCGTGCTGGGCGCGGGCGGCGGCTCGGGCATCTCGCGCACCTCGACCTGCACGGTGTCCCCGCGGTTGATGACGGGAAGGTCGCGCTCGGTCGGGGTGTAGCCGTCGGGCAGGCCGCCAGCGGCGCCGGGGTGGGCCGGGGCGGACATGGCCTCCGGCGGGACCGCGGGGGCCTGCGCGGCCATGGGGTGTCCCAGCTGGTTGGGAGCGTGCGCGTGGCGCCCGGGGCCCGGCTGGACGGGAACGCGGGGCGGGACGGCGCCCGGCGCCCCGGAGGGGGCCTCAGGGGCGTGCGGGGCGTGTCCGGCGTGGAACTGCCCCTGGGCGGGGCCGGGGCCCCGGCCTGCGGCGGGGGCCGGAGCGGACTGCTCCTGTTCGGCGGCCTGGTCGCCGCGTTCGGCAGCCTGGATGCCGGTCTCGCGGACGCCCTCGTACACGTACGCGGGAACGCGGAAGTCGCGCAGCGTCGCCGTCCGCACCTCGGGTCCCTGACCGGCCCCCTGAGTCATCGACCCCTCCACCACCATTGCGCCGCATCTGCACCGTGATCGGACTGCCTGGTCGCAGCGGCCCGCGGTGTCGTCCGCCCATCATAGGAATGCGGCTGTCGCTGTGTGGTGCACCAGGGGTGGTGAATCGATGGGGAGACCCAGTTCACCACGGTTTTCTCCCGAATTGGCCCGAGCTTTCCCCGCAGGCCACGGGCCCGGGATGGTGACCCCGGGCCCCTGGTCGGGCGGTCGGGAGCGCGGGGAGTCAGCCGTGGCCGGGGGCGCGGGGCGGACTGACGGTTGTGCGCGGGGGGCGTCGCTCGGACGAGGTGCGCACGATCAGCTCGGTCGGTATCACCTGCTCGACGGGACGGCCGGTGTCCAGGCCCTCGATGGCGTCGATGAGCAGCTGGACCACGGCGGTGCCGATGCGGCGCGGCTTCAGCGAGAGCGTGGTGATGGGCGGCTCGGTGGTGGCGTACACGGTCGACTCGCTGCAGCACACGAGCAGCAGGTCGTCCGGTACGCGCAGGCCGTAGCGGCGGGCCGCGGCGAGCAGGTCGGTGCCGTTCGGGTCGAACAGGCCGTAGACGGCGTCGGGCCGGTCCGGCCGGGCGAGCAGCCGGTCGGCGGCGACGGCGCCCGCGCACGGGTCGTGGGCGGGGTAGGACTCGTACACCGGGTCCTGGCCGACGCGCTCGCACCAGCGCAGATAGGCGGTGGTGGACAGATGGGTGTACGTGTCCGTGGTGGTGCCGGTGAGCAGGCCGATGCGGCGGGCACCGGCCGCGGCGAGGTGTTCGAGGATCTCCAGGACCGCGGCCTCGTGGTCGTTGTCGACCCAGGCCGTGACCGGCAGGGAGCCGGCCGGGCGGCCGTCGGAGACCACCGGAAGGCCCTGCCGGACCAGCTCGCTGACCACGGGGTCGTGGTCGGAGGGGTCGACGACGACGGTGCCGTCGAGCGCCACGTTCGACCAGACGTCGACGGGGCTGCGGCGCGAGGTCGCGGGCAGGATGACCAGGGCGTAGCCCCGGGCGAGGGCGGCGGATGTGGCGGCTCTCGCCATTTCCGCGAAGTACGCGAACTCGGTGAAGGTGAAAGGTTCATCCCCGTACGTCGTCACGGTCAGGCCGATGAGGCCCGACTTGCCGGTACGGAGTGTTCGGGCGGCCGCCGACGGGCGATAGCCGAGGCGGTCGGCGACCTCGCGGACATGGCGTCGAGTGGCATCGGGCAATCGCCCTTTGCCGTTGAGCGCGTCGGAGACCGTCGTGATGGAGACACCGGCTGCGGCGGCGACGTCTCTGATGCCGGCTCGGCTCTGCCGGTTGCCCCGGCGGGCGGTCTCCGCTCGGCTCACCTGGTGCTTCCCTGCTGCTGTCATGGCGAGCCGATAGTAGGGCTCATGGGGGTGGGTAGTGCGGGCGCATATTCACCCGTTGACAGGCACGATTCTGCATGGTGATTTTCCCTCAATGACCTTAGATTGCAAGGGAGTTGGCCCCCTCGTCCAGCATCGTCCCCTTGTCGTCGCGTGGGGGCCTGCCAAATGAGCGAGGTCTCGAAGAGGTCTCAACTCACCTTCACGGGTGATGCGCGCCACGGAGTGAGCCACCGGCGCGCGCTTCTGCCAGGGGCGCCCCCTGAGATCACGCGCGGCGGGCGTGAGCCGGGCCGCGCCCCCGGCTCGGGCCGGAGGGGCCCCGGATGCCCGTGGGGCGGGCCGCCGGGACGGCATACGCGCTGATTGGGGCCGCCAGGGCATTCGCAGCGGCCGCGAATCCTCATAAGGTGAGAATCATTGAAGGCCGGATGATCACGAGGAGGACCGCGGTGAGCGAGACGAGCCCGAGGCTGCGCGCCGAGTTGGAGGGTATTCCCACCTACAAGCCGGGCAAGCCCGCCGCGGCCGAGGGCCGACAGGCGTACAAGCTGTCCTCGAACGAGAACCCCTACCCGCCGCTGCCGGGCGTGCTCGAGACCGCGATGGAGACCGTGCGGGCCTTCAACCGGTACCCGGACATGGCCTGCACGGGGCTGATGAGCGAGCTGGCCGACCGCTTCGGGGTGCCCGTGTCGCACGTCGCGACGGGCACCGGCTCCGTCGGCGTCGCCCAGCAGCTGATCCAGGCGACGTCGGGCCCGGGCGACGAGGTGATCTACGCCTGGCGGTCCTTCGAGGCGTACCCGATCATCACGCAGATCAGCGGGGCCACGTCGGTGCGGGTGCCGCTGACCTCCGGGGAGGTGCACGACCTCGACGCGATGGCGGCGGCCATCACCGAGCGCACGCGTCTGATCTTCGTCTGCAACCCCAACAACCCGACCGGCACCGCGGTCCGCAAGGCCGAGCTGGAGCGGTTCCTCGACCGGGTGCCGAGCGACATCCTGGTGGTGCTCGACGAGGCCTACCGGGAGTTCGTCAGGGATCCGGAGGTCCCGGACGGCATCGAGCTCTACCGCGACCGGCCGAACGTCTGTGTCCTGCGGACCTTCTCCAAGGCGTACGGCCTCGCGGGCCTGCGCGTCGGCTTCGCGATCGCGCACGAGCCGGTGGCGGCCGCGCTGCGCAAGACGGCGGTGCCCTTCGGGGTCAGCCAGCTCGCCCAGGACGCGGCGGTGGCCTCGCTGCGGGCCGAGGACGAACTGCTCGGCCGGGTCGGCGTGCTGGTCGGCGAGCGCGCGCGGGTCCTGGAGGGGCTGCGGACGCAGGGCTGGACGGTGCCCGACACCCAGGCGAACTTCGTGTGGCTGCGGACCGGTGAGCGGACCGTGGACTTCGCCGGGGTGTGCGAGCAGGCCGGCGTCACCGTGCGGCCGTTCCCCGGCGAGGGCGTCCGCATCACGATCGGTGAGGTGGAGGCCAACGACATCTTCCTGAAGGTGGCGGAGGAGTTCCGCAAGGAGCTCTAGGCATTCGGCCGGATCTGCTCGGTCCGGCCCTGACGCCCCGCGTGGACCGTTGTGTCCGCGCGGGGCGTTCTTGTTGCGGCCGGGAGCCGCTCGGGCGCTCGGGAAGCAGCATTTCCGCAGGTCACAGCAGGAGTGCCCGCTTGGGGCTACGCAGCCTCACGAAGGCCGCGACAGGGCAGAACGGCCGCCATGCGGCCCCTGCTGACCGCCGCGCCAGGGCCGAACGGCCCCACCCGCGACCGCGTCGCCTACCCCGTTCCTTGCGGTAACGGGACCCCCCTTTCAAGCCTCGACAGTCCGTACGACATAATGCTTGTGAATGTGAACGCGTTCACAAGCGTGTCCCACTTGCTCCGCACTTGTCTATGACATAAGGGGCAAACTGCCGCTATGACGACGGCACGTAAGGAGAAGTCGACGTGGACCTGGCTCTAGCGCCGGAAACCCTGGCGCGATGGCAGTTCGGCATCACCACCGTCTACCACTTCCTCTTCGTCCCCCTGACGATCTCCCTGGCCGCCCTCACGGCGATCCTTGAGACGGCCTGGGTGCGGACGGGCAAGGAGCACTACCTCAGAGCGACCAAGTTCTGGGGCAAGCTGTTCCTGATCAACATCGCTATGGGTGTCGTCACCGGCATCGTGCAGGAGTTCCAGTTCGGCATGAACTGGTCCGACTACTCACGGTTCGTCGGGGACGTCTTCGGCGCTCCGCTCGCCTTCGAGGCCCTGATCGCCTTCTTCTTCGAGTCGACCTTCATCGGCCTGTGGATCTTCGGCTGGGACAAGCTCCCGAAGAAGCTGCACTGCGCGACGATCTGGATGGTGTCGATCGGCACGATCCTGTCGGCGTACTTCATCATCGCCGCGAACGCCTTTATGCAGCACCCGGTGGGCTACAAGATCAGCGAGCGCGACGGCAAGAAGCGCGCCGAGCTCACCGACTTCGCCAAGGTGCTGTTCCAGGAGACGACGCTCGTCAACTTCTTCCACGTCATCGCGGCGACCATCCTGGTCGGCGGCGCCTTCGTGACCGGCATCGCCATCTTCCACCTGCGCAAGAAGCGGCACGTCCGCACGATGCGGATGTCGCTGCGGCTCGGCCTGGTCACCGCGTTCGTCGGCACCCTGCTCACCCTTATCAGCGCCGACACCCTCGGCAAGGTCATGTACGAGCAGCAGCCGATGAAGATGTCGGCCGCCGAGGCCCTGTGGGAGTCGGAGAAGCCCGCGCCGTTCTCGCTGTTCGCCTACGGAGACGTGGCCAAGGGCCACAACGATGTCGCCATAGAGATCCCCGGGGTCCTCTCCTTCCTCGCCAAGAACAACTTCAGCGCGGAGATCCCCGGCATCAACGACCTCAACAAGGAGGCGCAGGAGAAGTTCGGCCCCGGTGACTACCGGCCCAACATCCCCACCGCCTACTGGTCCTACCGCTGGATGATCGGCTTCGGCGGGGTCTCCATGGCCCTGTGCACTGCCGGACTCTGGCTCACCAGGCGCAAGGTCTGGCTCGCCCCGGAGCACCGCACGGGCGACGAGGAGGTGCCGAAGCTGATGCTCACCAAGAACAAGGAGCTGGCGCCGAAGCTCGGCATCTGGTGGTGGCGCCTGTCGCAGTGGACGCTGATCTTCCCGCTCATCGGCACCGCCTGGGGCTGGATCTTCACCGAGACGGGCCGGCAGCCCTGGGTCGTCTACGGCGTCCTGAAGACCGAGGACGCGGTCTCCCCCGGTGTCTCGCAGGGTGAGGTGCTCACCTCGCTGATCGTCTTCACGCTGATCTACGCGATCCTCGCCGTCGTCGAGGTCAAGCTGCTGCTCAAGTACGTGCGCAAGGGCCCGCCCGAGCTCACCGACGCCGACCTCAACCCGCCCACCAAGATCGGCGGTCCGCCCGGTGGCGGCACCGGCACGGACGCCGACGCCGACGCCGACCGGCCCATGGCCTTCTCGTACTAAGGAGCTGGGCGCACATGGAACTGCACGACGTCTGGTTCGTCCTGATCGCCGTCCTGTGGATCGGCTACTTCTTCCTCGAAGGCTTCGACTTCGGGGTCGGGGTCCTCACCAAGCTGCTCGCCCGTGACCGGACCGAGAAGCGGGTGCTCATCAACACCATCGGCCCGGTCTGGGACGGCAACGAGGTGTGGCTGCTCTCGGCGGGCGGCGCGACCTTCGCCGCCTTCCCCGAGTGGTACGCGACGCTCTTCTCCGGCTTCTATCTGCCGCTGCTGTTGATCCTGCTCTGCCTGATCGTGCGCGGGGTCGCCTTCGAGTACCGGGCGAAGCGCCCCGAGGAGCGCTGGCAGACCAACTGGGAGCACGCGATCTTCTGGACCTCGCTCATCCCGGCGTTCCTGTGGGGTGTGGCCTTCGGCAACATCGTGCGCGGCGTGAAGATCGACGCGCAGAAGGAGTACGTGGGCAACGTCTGGGACCTGCTCAACCCGTACGCGATCCTCGGCGGCCTGGTCACGCTGACGCTCTTCACCTTCCACGGCACGGTGTTCACCGCGCTCAAGACGGTGGGCGACATCCGGATGCGGGCCCGCAAGCTCGCGGTCGTACTCGGACTCGTGACGGCGGCGCTCGCGCTCGGCTTCCTCATCTGGACCCAGCTGGACCATGGCGACGGCAAGAGCCTGGCCGCGATGCTCGTCGCCGTCGTGGCCCTCGTGGCCGCCATCGGGGCGATCCAACTCGGCCGTGAAGGCTGGTCATTCGCCCTGTCCGGCGTCACGATCGTCGCCGCCGTCGCGATGCTCTTCCTGACCCTCTTCCCGAACGTCATGCCGTCGTCGCTGAACGAGGACTGGAGCCTCACGGTCACCAATGCCTCGTCGACGCCCTACACCCTGAAGATCATGACCTGGTGCGCGGGCATCGCGACGCCTGTCGTGCTGCTCTACCAGTCGTGGACGTACTGGGTGTTCCGCAAGCGCATCGGTACCCAGCACATTGCCCCCGACCTTCCGGTCGGCGGCGCCCACTAATCCGCGCCACTGGTCCACGACCGCGTTCGCCGCGGCAACTGGCCCTGCTTCCCCGGTCCTTGGGAGGGTGTGTTTCACGTGAAACCAATCGACCCGCGCCTGCTCCGGTACGCCCGTGCCACCCGCTTCTTCCTGGCCGCGGTGGTGGTTCTCGGCCTCGCCGGGGCGGGGCTCGTCGTGGCCCAGGCGATGCTCATCGCCGAGATCGTGGTGGGCTCCTTCCAGCGCGGGCTTGCGGTGGGCGAGTTGCGCACCCCGATCCTGCTGCTCACGGCGGTGGCCGTGGGCCGGGGGATCGTGGCCTGGCTGACCGAACTCGCCGCGCACCGGGCCAGCGCGGCGGTCAAGTCGGAGCTGCGGCGTCGGCTCGTCGAGCGGGCCGGGGCGCTGGGACCCGGGTGGCTGACAGGGCAGCGGACGGGGTCGCTGATCAATCTGGCCACCCGGGGCGTGGACGCGCTCGACGACTACTTCTCGCGCTATCTGCCGCAGCTGGGACTCGCGGTGGTGGTCCCGGTGGCGGTGCTCGCGCGCGTCGTCACCGAGGACTGGGTGTCGGCGGCGATCATCACCGGCACGCTGCCGCTGATCCCGGTCTTCATGATCCTGATCGGCTGGGCGACCCAGGCCCGGATGGACCGCCAGTGGCGGCTCCTCTCGCGCCTTTCGGGTCACTTCCTCGATGTGGTGGCGGGCCTGCCGACCCTCAAGGTGTTCGGCCGTGCCAAGGCGCAGGCCGAGGCGATCCGCAAGATCACCGGGGAGTACCGGCGGGCGACCATGCGGACGCTGCGCATCGCGTTCCTGTCGTCGTTCGCCCTGGAGCTGCTCGCCACCATCTCCGTGGCCCTGGTGGCGGTCACCATCGGCATGCGGCTCGTGCACGGCGACATGGCGCTGTACGACGGCCTGGTCATCCTGATCCTCGCGCCCGAGGCCTACTTGCCGCTGCGGCAGGTCGGCGCGCGGTACCACGCGGCGGCGGAGGGGCTCGCCGCGGCGGAGGAGATCTTCGAGGTCCTGGAGACGCCCGTTCCGCCCGGGGGGAGCGCGCCGGTGCCCGCGGGCCCGCTGAGCGTGGAGGGCCTGGCCGTCCGCTACCCGGGCCGGGCGGCGGACGCCGTCAGCGGGGTCTCGTTCACCGTCGGGCGCGGGGAGACCGTTGCCCTGGTCGGGCCCAGCGGCTGCGGCAAGTCGACCCTGCTGAACGTACTGCTCGGTTTCGTCGAGCCCTCCGCGGGGCGGGTGCGCGTCGGTGACGCGGACCTGGCGGACGTGTCCCTGGAGCGGTGGCGGGAGCAGGTGGCGTGGGTGCCGCAGCGGCCGCATCTGTTCGCGGGGTCCATCGCCGAGAACGTACGGCTCGCGCGGCCGGACGCGGAGGACGGGGCGGTGCGGGAGGCCCTGCGCGCGGCCGGGGCGCTGGAGTTCGTGGACGCCCTGCCGCTGGGGGCAAGGACCGCCCTCGGTGAGGACGGGGCAGGGCTCTCCGCCGGGCAGCGGCAGCGGGTCGCGCTGGCGCGGGCGTTCCTCGCTGACCGGCCCGTGGTGCTGCTCGACGAGCCGACCGCCGCCCTGGACGGGGCGACCGAGGCAGGGGTCGTCGAGGCCGTGCGGCGGCTGGCCGTGGGGCGGACCGTGGTGCTGGTCGTGCACCGGCCCGCGCTACTGGCCGTCGCGGACCGGGTGGTCCGGGTGGGGGCCGCCGAAACGGCGGGCTCGCGGGGGGCGTTGCGCTCGCCTGGGATGTCCACCGGGCCGGTGGACCACTACGGGGAGCACGCTGTCGCTCTCGACGGGGGCCGTGCGGTGCTCGGGGAGCGGTCGGGCTCGGGGGAGCCGGGTGAGCCGGGTGAGCCGGGTGAGTCGGATTCGGGGGCGCGGGCGCGGGAATCGGGCGCGTGGGATTCGGGGGCGCGAGAGCCGGGCTCGCGGGATCCGGGGACGCGGGATCCGGGGACGCGGGAATCGGGCGCGCGGGAGTCGGGTGCGTGGGAGTCGGGTGCGTGGGAGGAGACCCGTCCGAAGGGCGGTGTCCTCGCGCGGGTGCGGGCCGTGGCGCGTCCCCGCAGGGGGCGGCTGAGCCTCGCCCTGCTGCTCGGCAGCCTCGCGCTGGGCTGCGCCGTGGGCCTCATGGCCACCTCCGGCTGGCTGATCTCGCGGGCCTCGGAGCAGCCGCCCGTGATGTACCTGATGATCGCCGTCACGGCGACCCGCGCCTTCGGCATCGGGCGGGCCTGCTTCCGCTACGCCGAGCGCCTGGTGTCGCACGACGCGGTGCTGCGGATGCTGGCCGACATGCGGGTCACCGTGTTCCGGCGCCTCGAACGCCTCGCCCCCGCGGGGCTGCGCGGCACGCGCCGCGGTGATCTGCTGTCCCGGCTCGTCGCCGACGTGGACGCGCTCCAGGACTACTGGCTGCGCTGGCTGCTGCCCGCCGGCGCCGCCGCGGTCGTGAGCGTCGGCGCGGTCGGCTTCACGGCCTGGCTGCTGCCGGAGGCGGGCGCGGTGCTCGCCGTCGGCCTGTTGGTCGCCGGGGTCGGGGTGCCGCTGGTCAGCGGTGCCGTGGCCCGCCGCGCGGAGCGGAAGCTGGCCCCCGCGCGCGGGGTGCTCGCCACCCGTGTGGCCGATCTGCTCACGGGGACGGCCGAGTTGACGGTCGCGGGCGCGCTGCGGCGCCGTACCGCGCACGTTCAGGACGCCGACGCCGAGCTGACCCGGATCGCGTCCCGGACGGCGAGCGCCACCGCGCTCGGCGACGGGCTCGGCGCGCTCGCGACGGGCCTCACCGTGGCCGCCGCGGCGGTCGTCGGCGTCCAGGGCGTGCACGACGGACGGCTCGGCGGCATCGCGCTCGCCGTGGTCGTCCTGACGCCGCTCGCCGCGTTCGAGGCCGTGATGGGGCTGCCGCTGGCCGTGCAGTACCGCCAGCGCGTCAGGAAGAGCGCCGAGCGGGTCTACGAGGTCCTGGACGCGCCCGACCCGCTGCCGGACCCCCGCCCGGCGTCCTCGGCCGCTCCCGGGACCGGGGAGCCCCGGGCGCCGCGCTCGCCCTTCCCGCTGCGCCTCGACGGTCTGCGGGCCCGCTACGAGGGGCAGGAGCGGGACGCGCTCGCGGGCGTGTCCCTGGCCCTCGAACGCGGCCGCCGCGTCGCCGTCGTCGGCCCCTCCGGCTCGGGCAAGACCACGCTCGCCCACGTCCTGCTGCGCTTCCTGGGCGCGTACGAGGGGACGTACGCCCTCGGTGACACCGACACCTCCCGGCTCGACGGTGACGACGTGCGGCGCCTGGTCGGCCTGTGCGCGCAGGACGCGCACGTCTTCGACAGCTCCGTGCGCGAGAACCTGCTGCTCGCCCGCAGGGACGCGAGCGACGACGAGCTGTACGGGGCCCTGGCGCGCGCCCGGCTCGACGGCTGGGTGCGGTCCCTGCCGGACGGCCTGGACACGCTCGTCGGCGAGCACGGGGCCCGCCTCTCCGGAGGCCAACGACAGCGGCTCGCGCTGGCCCGCGCGCTCCTCGCGGACTTTCCCGTCCTCGTCCTCGACGAGCCCGCCGAACACCTCGACCTGCCGACGGCCGACGCCCTCACCGCCGATCTGCTCGCGGCCACCGAGGGGCGGACGACGCTGCTCATCACGCACCGTCTCGCCGGACTGGACATAGTTGACGAGGTGATCGTGCTGGAGGCCGGTCACGTCGTGCAGCGCGGCGCGTACGAGGAGCTGGTGGCCGTCGAGGGGCCGCTGCGGCGGATGCGGGAGCGCGAGGCGGCGGCGGACCTGCTGACGCACGCGGTCGGCTGACGTCATGGCGCCGGGGCTGGGGCCGGGGCTGGGGCTGGGGGTGAGGCCGGGGCCGGGGCTTGGGCTGGGCCCTGGGGCGGCGTGGCGGCCGACGGCGGCGCCGCCTCGGCGTGCCACGGCAAAACGGACTAACTACGCTCAAGGCATGTCCGTCCCCCCGGCCTCCGCCGCGCCGCCGCCTTCCGAAGGCGCGTCGGCCCCGGCAGGCGCGTCCGGGGGCGGGACGGGGCCGTCCAGGGGCGCTGGCGGCGCGTCGGGTGCCCTCGGCCCGCCTGGAGCGTCGGGCTCACCGGGGGTGTCGGGCTCACCCGGCCCCGCTGAACTGTCCGGCTCCTCGGGCCCACCCGGCCCCACTGGTCAGGCTGACCCCACCAGCCCCGCCAGTCCACCCGGCCCCACCGACCCGGCCGAGGCCGTCGCGCGGGCCAGTCGCAGTCTTCAGGGGCTCTCCACGGAGCTCACCGCGCGCGTACCGCAGCTCCTGGAGGCGATGCGGTCCGTCGGCGCGGGGCTGGAGCTGCACACGACCCTGAACCGCATCTGCGAGACCGCGGCCAAGCTGACGAACGCCCGCTACGCCGCGATCGGCGTCGTGGCCGAGGACGGCGAGGGGCTCGCGGACTTCGTCTCCTTCGGCATCGACGAGGCCACCGCCGAGCGCATCGGCCACCTGCCCGACGGCCACCGCGGACTGCTCGGCGCGCTCATCCACCAGCCCGAGACGCTGTGCCTCGCCGACCTCTCCGCCGACCCGCGCTCCTGCGGCTTCCCCGCCCACCACCCGCCGATGCGCACCTTCCTGGGGGTGCCGATCCGCGTCCAGGGCGAGATCTTCGGGAACCTGTACCTCACGGAGAAGCGCACCCCGGCGGCCCCCGGGGAGGCCGCCGAGTTCAACGACTACGACATGCACATGGTGCGGGTGCTCGCCACGGAGGCGGGCATCGCGATCGGCAACGCCCGCCTGTACGAGGCCGCCAAGCAGCGCGAGCGGTGGATCGACGGCTCCGTGGCGGTCACCACGGCGCTGCTCTCGGGCTCCGACGCGGAGGACGCCCTCGCGGTCGTCGCGGAGCAGGCCCGGCACCTCGCGGACTCGGCGGCGGGGATCGTGCTGCTCCCGGACGACGAGGGCGGCATGGAGATCGTCGCCGTCTCCTCGGACGAGCCCAACGGGGCGCTCGGCGTCACCGTCCCCCCGGAGAGCCGCATCATCGCCGACCTCCTCGACGGGCAGGCGGTGTTCATCGACGACGCGGCGACCGACCCGCGCATCATGACGGACCTCGCGCGCGGGTACGGGCCCGTGATGATGCTGCCCCTCCAGAGCGACGGCCGGGTCCTGGGGACCCTCGTCACCCCACGCGCGCGTGGGGGACGGCCGTTCACCGAGGTGGAGCGGACGCTCGCCACCCAGTTCGCCTCGCAGGCCGCGCTCGCCCTGATGATGGCCGAGGCGCAGCGCGACCGGGAGCGGCTCGCGGTGTACGAGGACCGCGACCGCATCGCCCGGGACCTGCACGACCTGGTCATCCAGCGGCTCTTCGCCACCGGGATGATGCTGGAGAGCGCCCAGCGCAGGTCCGTGGTGCCCGAGGTGATCAGGGGCGTCGGCAAGGCCGTCGACGAGCTGGACGTGACCATCCAGGAGATCCGCACCGCGATCTTCGCGCTCCAGCAGGGGCCCGCCGAGGCGCCTTCGGGGCTGCGGACCCGGGTCCTGCGCGAGATCAACATGGCGGCCGTGCCGCTCGGTTTCAAGCCTTCGCACCGCTTCCTGGGGCCCGTCGACACGGTCGTCGGCGAGCTCACCGGCAAGAACCTCATCGCGGCCCTGCGAGAGGCCCTGTCGAACGCGTTCCGGCACGCGGGCGCCGACCGCATCGACGTCGTCGTCGACGCCACCCACGTGCTGCCCGACGGCCGCCAGGGCGTGCGCCTGACAGTGGCCGACGACGGTGTGGGCATCACCGAGGGCGGTCGCCGCAGCGGCCTGAAGAACCTCAAGCGGCGGGCCGAGTCCCTGGGCGGCTCCAGCTGGTACGGGCCGGGCATCGGTGAGGACGGCGGCGGCACGACGGTGGTGTGGCAGGCGCCGCACTGAAGCCCGGCCCGCGCCCGGCCGCTGACTGGCACTCAGACGCGTACGCCTCCCCGGTTGTCCGACGCTCGGTGCGTGCGCCTCCCCCGCGTCCGGCGCTCGGCGCGTACGCCCCGACGGCCGTTCGGCGCTCAGACGCTTACGAGCGGCCGCTGATCGGCGGTACGGGGGTGCGCCGTACGGGTCACCCGGTCCCCCGCGCGTACGAGTCCGCAGGGCAGCACGCGCGCGTGGGGGCAACGATCCGAGTCATGTGTGCCCGTCCGAGCCGCCCGAGCCGTCTCCGTACCCGCCGCCCGCGGCGCCTGGTCGCCGTGCCGGTCCTGCTGTGCGCGCTCCTCGCCCTGGGCACGCCACCGCCCGCGGCCGCCGGCGAGGCCGACGGGCCCGGCGCCATGGACGGCCACGGCGGGTCGGGCACCAGTGCCGAGGTGGCCCGCCTCTACGAGGACGCGGCGAAGGCCACCGAGCGCTACGAGGGGGAGCGGCGCGCCGCCGAGGTCCAGCGCGGCCGCGTCAGGAAGCTCGACCGGCTGCTCGCCGAGGAGCGCTACCAGGTCGCCGTCCTGCACGACGACCTCGGCCGGATGGCCAGCGCCCAGTACCGCACCGGCGGTGGTCTGCCGCTCACCGCGCGGCTGCTGCTCGCGGACAGCCCCGACGAACTGCTGCGCGGCAGGCGCGCCCTGGGCCAGGCGGACCTCGCCGTCACCAACGCCGTCGCCAAGACCCAGCGGGCCGCCGCCCGGCTCACGACCGCCAGGCGGTCGGCGGAGCGGGCGCGCGGCGTCCTCGACCGGCGCACGGCACGCCTCGCACGCCTCAAACGGGACATCGAGACGAAGCTGGAGTCGGCGCGCTGGACGCTCCAGGGAGAGGCCGACGCGTCCGTAGCGGCCGGTCAGTGCCGGGGCGCCGTCCGCCTGGAGCAGCCGGAAGCGGCCTCTACGCGCGCGTGGGTGACGCCCGTGGAGACGTACGAGCTGTCCGCGGGCTTCGACAGCGCGGGCGAGCGGTGGGCGCGGCGGCACACGGGACAGGACTTCGCCGTCGACATCGGCGCCCCGGTGCGGGCGGTGGGCGCGGGGCGGGTGGTGCGGGTCGCCTGCGGCGGGGGCTTCGGCATCGAGGTCGTGGTGCGCCACCGGGACGGCTACTACACGCAGTACGCGCACCTGGCGGCCGTGACCGTCGACCAGGGGGACGCGGTCCGCGCCGGGCAGTGGGTCGGGCAGGCGGGCACGACCGGCAACTCGACCGGTCCGCACCTGCACTTCGAGGCCCGCCTCACGCCGGACCTGGGCTCGGGAGTGGACCCGGTGAAGTGGCTGGCCGAGCGCGGGGTGAACCTGGAATCGGCCTCTACGGGGTGATCGTTCCGCTGCGCTGATCGTCCCTAGAGGTGGATCGGCCTCTCCTGGCGCACCGGCCCGGTCAACCGGCCTCTACGGAGAGGCGGTCCGCCAGGATGCGTTCGATGACGACGGCCACGCCGTCCTCGTTGTTGGCGACCGTGCGGCCCGACGCTGCGGCGATCACGTCGGGATGGGCGTTGCCCATCGCGTATGACACTCCGGCCCAGGAGAGCATCTCCACGTCGTTCGGCATGTCTCCGAAGGCCACGACCTCGTCGGGAGAGATGCCGCGCTCGGCGCAGCACAGCGCGAGGGTGCCCGCCTTGGTGACGCCGGGGGCGCTGATCTCCAGGAGGGCGGTCGGGCTGGAGCGGGTGATCTCGGCGCGGTCGCCCGCGGCCTCGCGCGCGAGGGCCAGGAAGTCGTCCGGCGCCATCTCGGGGTGGTGGGCGAGCAGCTTGAGGATGGGCTCGTCCGCGCAGGCGGCGTCCGCCACGAGGAGCTTCTCGGCGGGCGCCACGCTGCCCGCGGGGTCCATGCGCAGCGGCGGGTAGTGCGGCTCGTGGTGCACCCCGCCGGTCCGGTCGACGGCGAAGGACGTGCCCGGGGCGGCGGCGCGGAGCAGCTCGACGACCTCCAGGGCGTTCTGCGCGCTCAGGCCCCGCACCTTGGTGAAGCGGTGTGCGCCGGGGCCGCCGTGCAGATCGACGACCGCCGCGCCGTTGGCGCAGATCGCCAGGCCGTGGCCGTGAACGTGGTCGGCGACCACGTTCATCCAGCGCGCGGGGCGCCCGGTCACGAAGAAGACCTCGATCCCCGCGGTCTCGGCGGCGGCGAGCGCGGCGACCGTGCGCTCGGACACGGACTTGTCGTCGCGCAGCAGCGTGCCGTCCAGGTCCGTGGCGATCAGCCGGGGCGGGACGGAGGGGGCCGGGGTCCGGGGCCGGGCGGTAGCTGAGGTCACGTAGCTGATTGTCCCGCATATGCGCGCACGGGTGTGTGGCGGGGCGCACATGTGAGTACAACGCGCCCCCGCACGCCCCGTCCGTACCCCGGGCTACGGCGGACGAGCCCCCGCCGCTCCCGCTGTCGGCTACAGCTGTGCCAGCGCCTCCGTCGCGATGCGCTCGAAGACCTTCTGGTCCGCGGCGAAGTCCGTGCCGGGCAGCGGCCAGTGCAGCACGATCTCGTCGAAGCCGAGCGCGGCGTGCTTGCCCGCGAACTCCACGAAGGCGTCGAAGGACTCCAGCGGCCGGTCCGGCGTGAAGCCGGTGAGCAGGATCTTGTGCAGCTCGCCGGGGTCGCGGCCGGTCTGCTCGCAGGCGGCGCCGAGGCGGTCGACCTGGCCGCGGATGGCCTCCAGGGACTCCTCGGGGGTGCCCGTGGCGAAGATCTTCGGGTCGCCGGTGGTCACCCACGCCTGGCCGTACCGGGCGGCGAGCCTCAGGCCGCGCGGCCCCGTCGCGGCCACCGCGAACGGCAGCCGGGGGCGCTGCACACAGCCCGGGATGTTCCGCGCCTCGTGCGCCGCGTAGTGCTCGCCCTCGTAGGTCACGGCGTCTTCAGTGAGCAGCCGGTCGAGCAGCGGCAGGAACTCTCCGAAGTGGTCCGCGCGTTCACGGGGTGTCCAGGGCTCCTCGTCGGCGCGGCGCAGCGCGGTGGCGTCGAAGCCGTTGCCGCCCGCGCCGATGCCGAGGGTGATCCGTCCGTTCGACACGTCGTCCAGCGTGATCAGTTCCTTGGCGAGCGTGACCGGGTGCCGGAAGTTGGGCGAGGTCACGAGCGTGCCCAGACGGATGCGCTCGGTGGCGGCCGCGGCGGCGGTCAGCGTGGGCACCGCGCCGAACCACGGGCCGTCGCGGAAGGTCCGCCAGGACAGGTGGTCGTAGGTGTACGCGGTGTGGAAGCCCAGCTCCTCGGCGCGCTGCCAGCGCTCCCTGCCGTCCTCGTGCCAGCGGGTCACGGGCAGGATCACGGTGCTCAGACGCAGACTCATGTGATCGAGCCTACGGCGGCCCCCAGCGGGCCCTACCCCGCCCGCCGGACGCCCGCGCGGGCCCGGTCACGGCCGCTGCCAGGCACTTCGCCCCGTGCCCGGGACGTCAGCGGACCTTTCCGCTGAGCCAGGGAGTGAGCGAGATCATGGGGATGAGCTCCTTGTACGTCGTGTCCCCGGGCAGCGGTACGACCAGCCAGTAGCCGGGCGGGAAGCGCCGCCCCTTGACGTACGCGAGGCCGCCGAAGACGGACCGCAGGAAGGGCGGCACGTGGTCGCGCGGCACGTCGTGGCACTCGACGCCGTCGACGTCTATCAGGGCGTCGTCGTCCGGGTAGAGCCGCACGGACACCCGCGGGGACCCGCCGAACTCCACGAACGCCTCGTGCGGCAGCGAGCCGTCCGCGTCGGTCGTCACGGCGACACCGGCCGCGGTGCGGCGGGAGGTCCGGTCGGCGCCTATGTCATGGCCGACCTCGAACTCCAGGTGGTACTCGCGGGCGATCTCCCGCAGTGCCCCCACGGCGGCCTCGGTGCTGTGCAGATGCTCCATACCCATCGATCCTGCCGGGTCAGTCCGGCGCCGGAAAGCGCAGATAGCGGGCGGGCACGGCGGCGGTGAGCCAGACGCCGTTGGCGCTGACGCGGAAGACGTGGCCGTCTCGGTGCATCGCGCCGGAGTCGACGGTCAGGACGACGGGCCGGCCGCGCCGTGCGCCCACGCGCGTCGCCGTCCCGCGGTCGGGCGAGAGGTGCACCGCGTGCCGGGTCATCGGGCGCAGGCCCTCGGCGCGGATCGCGGGGAGGTGGCGGGCCACGGTCCCGTGGAAGAGGTACGCGGGCGGGGCGGCCGGGGGCAGCTGGAGGTCCACGGCGACGGAGTGGCCCTGGTTGGCGCGGATCCGGTCGCCGTCGACCGCGAACCGCTGCTTGTCGCTGGCGGCCACCACGTGGTCGAGCTCGGCCCGGGTGAAGCGGAACCCATGGGCCGCGGCGGCCGCGATCAACGTGCCGATGTCCACCCAGCCACCGTCGTCGAGCGTGATCCCGATGCGCTCGGGCTGATGGCGCAGATGCTTCGACAGATATTTCGACACCTTTACGGCGCGGGGGCCGTCGGGAGCCTTTGTGGTCCGGGGGCCGTCGGGAGCGGCCTGTGCGGTGTGCGAGCCGTCCGGCGGCACTTTCACGGTGCTCTGGTCGCCGAGAGGCGCCCCCCGCGGAACCCCGGTCGTCCGGAGGTCGGCCTTCCGGGGCTTGTCGTTCTTTCATCTCTTCAGCGTCGCGCTCCACCGTTCTCCACGCACTCGGTTTTCTGCCATCGACTTTTCATCGTGGAATTCGGCTTTCCATGTTTGATCCACAGACAAGTGCAGTTATCCACAGGCTACTTGGGAATTCTGTGGACAACTCTCAGGTAGAAGGCGGCTTTTGCTCAACTATGCCGGAATCACCCCTACTTGCCGCGAGTGCATCCAATGTCCTGCCGTGCAGCTCGCGTTCGGCGGCCGCCGTGATGAACGCCGCCACGTTCTCCTGCCCAACCAGCGCCTGGACCGCGTCCATTGTGCTGGCGGGCAGTGCCACGTACTGAAGCTCGGCACGCTGCCGCGGAGGCTCCTCGGCGGCGAGGTGCCGACGGAGGTTGCGGGTGGCGAACAAGCGCATGGCGCGGGCCAGTTCCGCGTCGACCGACTTCTGCGCGAGCGGCCTCAGCCTGCGGATGAGGGAGGCCGCTTCCGCCGCGTCCGCCTCGCTCGGCGGACGGTTTCCCAGATACCGCGCGAAGACGTGTTCATTGGTGAACTCCAGGAAACGCGCCGCTATGTGCTCGACCTGACCCCGCAACTCCCGCAAATGCCCGGAGATCGCCGACAGCGGAACACCCGCGGCATGCAACTCGGCCGCCACCGCCAGCTCTTGAGGGCTCGGCACCAGGAACTCGTCGTCCGTGTCCGGCAGCGGCTCCAGCACGCCGAGCGCCACGGCGTCCGCGACCGCGGCGGCATCCGGAGTGCCGCCGAACGCCGCCTCCAGCTCCGCCCGCGTGATCCGGTCGGCCTTCTCGTCCGTCCACGGCCCGTCGACCTCGGCTACCAGGCCGAGGACACCGCCGAGGCCACGGCCCGCGTCCCAGGCTTCGAGCAACTCCTTGATGGAGGCCAGGGTGTAACCCCGGTCGAGCAGGTCGGCGATCTGCCGCAGCCGCGCCAGATGGGCGTCGCCGTACACATTGGACCGCCCGCGCCGCTCGGGCCGGGGGAGCAGGCCGCGGTCCTGATAGGCCCGGATGGTGCGGACCGTGGCTCCGCTGTGGTGGGCGAGGTCCTCTATGCGGTACTCCACCCGGGGCGCGCCCGGCGGCGCTTCCACCCAGGGCGTGCCCGCCGACTCCGGCTGAGGCGCACCCGGCGCCGAGGCGCGGCCTTCCTCCCTGCGTCCGTCCAACGCTCCCCCGTCCTTTCCCGGTGGCACCCGGTCGTACCCCGCGCTACGCGATGGCCGCGCGCCCGACCGCCCCCACCGCGGCCCGCGCGGCGGGCGACCACGCCAGATACTCGACGGCCCTGCGCAGCGACCCCTCCTGCGACGGATGGTACGACCGCCGCAGATAGCGGGGCACGGCCGCGCCTATCTGTCGCCACGGCGGCAGCAGGCCCTTCCTGACCGCCCTGTGGTGCGCGAGCAGCGAATACCGCAGGCGCCCCGCGAGCCACGGGTCGTGGCGGACGAGATACGCGGCGCCCCAGAGCCACAGATACAGCATCACGGGGGCCGTGACCGCCATGCCCGCCACCCGGCGGACGTACCGGGGAGCGCCGGTGCCGGCGCAGTGCTGGTACATGTCGAAGGCGACCGCGCGGTGCTCGACCTCCTCCGCGCCGTGCCAGCGCAGCAGGTCCAGCATCACCTCGTCCGCCCGGGCCCGGTCGAGCCCCTCCGCGTGCAGCACCCAGTCGCCGAGCACGGCCGTGAACTGCTCGATGGCCGCGACGATCGCGAGCCGGAAGCGCAGCCACTCCTGCGTGGCCACGGGCGCGCCCAACGGCGGCCGCTCACCGAGGAGCTTCTCGAACAGGAAGTCCACGTACTTCGTGAACCCGGTGGTGTCCAGGCGCTGCGCGGCCAGATGATCGAGCACGTACGCGTGCTGCACGCTGTGCGTGGCCTCCTGCCCCATGAACCCCTTGACGTCCGCGCGTAGCACCGGATCGGTGATCAGGGGCAGGCCCTCCTTGAAGACCTTCACGAACCATCGCTCGCCCGCCGGGAGCAGCAGGTGCAGGACGTTGATGACGTGGGTGGCCGTGGGCTCGTCCGGGATCCAGTGCAGCGGGGTGGCGTCCCAGTCGAACGAGACCCGGCGCGGAACGATCGTGTAGTGCTCCTCGTGGGGCGGGTCGTGGGGCGGTGTGGTGCCGTGCTCCGTGCTCACAGCGGTGGCTCCAATCGGGCCAGCGCGCGCAGGGCCCTGGGCGAGAACCGGGACATGAGGTGGGCGCCGCGCGCCTCCGGGGTGACCGGCACCACGGCCTGATTGCGGACCACGGCACGCAGCACGGCGTCGGCGACCTTCTCCGGCGGGTAGTTGCGCAGGCCGTAGAGCCGGGCGGACCTCTTCTGGCGGCGGGCCTCCTCGGCGGCGGAGACCCCGGCGAAGCGGGCCGTCGACGTGATGTTCGTGTTCACGAAGCCCGGACAGATGGCGGAGACGCCGATGCCCTGGCCCGCGAGCTCGGCGCGCAGACACTCGCTGAGCATCAGGACGGCCGCCTTCGACGTGCTGTACGCGGGCAGGGCGCGCGAGGGCTGATAGGCCGCAGCCGACGCGGTGTTCACGATGTGGCCGCCCTGGCCGCGCTCGGCCATCTGCTTGCCGAAGAGGCGGCAGCCGTGGATGACGCCCCACAGATTGACGTCCAGGACCTTCTTCCAGTCCTCGGCGCTGGTGTCGAGGAAGGAGCCGGACAGGCCGACGCCCGCGTTGTTCACCAGGACGTCCACCACGCCGTACTCCGTGGCGACCTTCTCGGCGAGCTTCTCCATCGCCTGCTCGTCGCTCACGTCGACCGTCTCGGCCCAGGCCGCGGGGGCGCCGATGAGCCGGGACAGCTCGGCGGTGCGGGCCGCGCTCTCCGCGTCCCGGTCGACGGCCACCACGCGCGCGCCCGCCTCGGCGAACGCGAAGGCCGTGGCCCGCCCGATGCCGCTGCCCGCGCCCGTGACGAGCACCAGCTGGCCGGAGAAGCGCTCGGCGTGCTTTCCGGGGGCTTCGGCGGCGCTCGCCACCGGCGGCACGCCGTCCTCGTGGGCGGTGACGAACTCGGTGATCCAGGAGGCCAGTTGGTCCGGGCGGGTGCGCGGCACCCAGTGCTTGGCGGGCAGCGTGCGGCGGGTCAGCTCCGGGGCCCACTGGTCCAGGTCGTCGTACAGCCGCTGGGACAGGAAGGCGTCGCCCGAGGGCGTGATGAGCTGCACCGGCGCGTGCGCGTACGCGTCCGGGCGGGGGCGGCGCAGGCGGGCGCGGACGTTGTCGCGGTAGAGCCAGGCGCCGTGCGCGGCGTCCGTGGGCAGGGACGCCGTGGGGTAGCCGTCCGCGGGCACCTTCTCCACGCGCTGGAGGATCTTCGGCCAGCGCCGGCCGAGCGGGCCGCGCCAGGCCAGCTCGGGGAGCACCGGGGTGTGCAGCATGTACACGTACCAGGACTTGGCGCCCTGGTTGACGAGCTGGGCGGCCCGGCGCGGGGTCGGCCGGGACAGGCGCTTCTTGATCCAGTGCCCGAAGTGGTCGAGGGACGGGCCGGACATCGACGTGAAGGACGCGATCCGCCCCTGGGCGCGCGGGACCGTCACGAACTCCCAGGCCTGCACCGAGCCCCAGTCGTGGCCCACCAGGTGCACCGGCTCGTCCGGGCTGACCGCGTCGGCGACCGCGAGGAAGTCGTCGGTCAGCTTCTCCAGCGTGAAGCCGCCGCGCAGCGGCTTGGGGGCCGTCGACCTGCCGTGACCGCGCACGTCGTACAGCACCACGTGGAAGCGCTCGGCCAGGCGCGTGGCGACCTCGGACCACACTTCCTTGGAGTCCGGATAGCCGTGCACGAGCAGCACCGTGGGCCGCCCGGTCTCGCCCAGCTCGGCGACGCACAGCTCCACCCCGCCGGTGCGCACCCAGCGCTCGCGCGCGCCCTTCAGCTCCACGGTCGTCATACGGCAGCCCTCTCAGCGTCTTCCACGGACCAGCGCCGCACGTGCGGCAGGTCGTCGTCCAGCCAGAACGCGCTCTCCTCGGGGTCCCTGGAGTCGGTGACGACCAGGATCTCCTCGAACTTCGCCCCCGTGCCCCGGAATCCGAGGTGCGGCTCGACCGCCCACAGACCGGGCTGCGGCGGATGGTCGGAGAACTTGTACGGCGACCACAGGGGGGACCAGCCGTCCCGGTGGCCGCGCAGCGCGTCGCTCGCGAGGCCCTTCAGGGACTGCGTGCCGAAGCCGAACACGTGCGGCGAGAAGCGGCGCTCCTTGACCCGGTCGACCTTGTGCGCGATGACGCCGAAGGGATAGGCGCGATGGCGGTTGGCATAGCCCTGGCGGACCATGAGCCGGTCCACGTGTTCGTAGATCTCGCGCAGCGGGCGGCGCTCGCGCACCTCGCGCAGGATCAGCTCGCGGTGCGCCTCAAGGTCGGCGAGGAGCCGGTCGTGCACCGGGTTGAGCCCGAGGCAGCCCGAGTAGCCGATGTCGGCCGTATAGCCCTCGAACACCGGGGCCATGTCGAGGATGAACGGCATCCCCGGCTCCAGCCTGCGGTGGGTGGGGAAGAACTGCAGAGGCACCCGGAAGTCCACGAACGCCGTGCGGTCGCCGAACCAGGCGAAGGGCAGGTGGAACCAGTCCCGCACGCCTCGCTCGCGCAGCCACACCCGCTGCATCCGCGCCGCCTCGCGCTCCGTCACCCCCGGCTTGAGCTGGGCGGCGACCGCTTCCGCGCATTCGTACGCGAGGGTCTGCACGCGGCGGAACCCCCGCAGCTCCGCGGAGAGTTCACCCTTCACTGCTGAGGTCATGCCACCGTCCGTCCCGTGTCCGGTCCACGCCCGCCGGGGCGGCACCGCGACGCACCGCGTCACCGCACCGTCTCCGTACGTGCTCGTAACTTGACACTGATGAATGTGACAATGCTTGGCGGCTGCGTCAATAGGTCTGCGTGAGCCTTCGGGACAGGCCCGGAAGAACCCTGAGGGGGCCACCGGGAGAACCCTGAAGGGTTCGACTTCCGGACGACCCCTACGGGCCCGTAATACTCGAGAGTGAGGGCGGAGACAGCCTGTGGAGTGACGCCCCGGTGTGGTCCGCGCCACTACCGTCGAACACGTGACTGTGATCGCGACCGAAAGCCTGAGCAAGCGGTTCCCGAAGGTGACCGCCCTCGACCGGCTGACCTTGGACATCGGACCCGGTGTGACCGGGCTCGTCGGAGCCAACGGCGCCGGCAAGTCAACGATGATCAAGATCCTGCTGGGTCTGTCCCCCGCCACCGAGGGCACCGCCTCCGTGCTCGGCCTCGACGTCGCCACCAGCGGCGGCGAGATCCGCGAGCGCGTCGGCTACATGCCCGAGCACGACTGCCTGCCGCCCGACGTCTCGGCCACCGAGTTCGTCGTCCACATGGCGCGCATGTCCGGCCTGCCGCCCGCCGCGGCCCGCGAGCGCACCGCCGACACCCTGCGCCACGTCGGTCTCTACGAGGAGCGCTACCGCCCCATCGGCGGCTACTCGACCGGCATGAAGCAGCGCGTGAAGCTCGCCCAGGCACTCGTGCACGACCCCCAGCTGGTCTTCCTCGACGAGCCGACCAACGGCCTCGACCCCGTCGGCCGCGACGAGATGCTGGACCTGATCCGGCGCGTACACACCGACTTCGGCATCTCCGTCCTGGTCACGTCACACCTCCTCGGCGAGTTGGAGCGCACCTGCGACCACGTCGTCGTCATCGACGGCGGCAAGCTCCTGCGTTCCAGCTCCACCACGGACTTCACCCAGAGCACCACGACCCTCGCCATCGAGGTCACCGACAGCGACGAGCACCCCGACGGCACCGGCGCGCTGCGCGCGGCCCTGCACGCCCACGGCGTGACCACCCACGACGACGGGGGCGGGCTGCCCGGCGCGGGCCACATCTTCCTGCTCGACGCCGCGGACGAGGCGACGTACGACCTCGTCCGGGACACCGTCGCCGACCTCGGCCTCGGCCTCGTCCGCATGGAACAGCGCAGGCACCACATCGCGGAGGTCTTCCGCTCCCAGGACGAGCAGCGGCCGGAGCAGGTCTCCGAGCGCGCGGCCGCCTGGGCGGCGACCGCGGCCGCCGCCGAGCAGACAGGAGGCGGCAAGCGATGACCGCCGAGTCGACACGGGCGCGTGACGCCGACTCCACCCAGATCCACAACATCGGATACCGCACCTACGACGGCCCCCGCCTCGGCCGCGCCTACGCCACCCGCTCGCTGTACTCGCAGAGCCTGCGCGGCGCCTACGGCCTCGGCCGCTCGGCCAAGTCCAAGGTGCTCCCGATGATCCTCTTCGGGGTCATGTGCGCCCCCGCGCTGATCATGGTCGCGGTAGCCGTCGCCACCAAGGCCGACAAACTGCCCGTGGACTACACGCGCTACGCGGTGCTCCTCCAGGCCGTCATCGGCCTCTACTTGGCGGCCCAGGCCCCGCAGACCGTCTCCAGGGACCTGCGGTTCAAGACCGTGCCGCTGTACTTCTCCCGCCCCATCGAACGCGTCGACTACGTACGCGCGAAGTTCGCGGCCATGGCGTCGGCCCTGTTCATCCTCACCGCGACACCGCTGATCGTGCTCTACGTAGGCGCCCTGTTGGCGAAGCTGGACTTCGCGGAGCAGACGAAGGGGTTCGCCCAGGGGCTCGTCTCCGTCGCCCTGTTGTCGCTGCTCTTCTCCGGGATCGCACTCGTCATCTCCGCCGTGACGCCCCGCCGGGGCTTCGGCATCGCCGCCGTCATCGCCGTACTGACCATCTCCTACGGAGCGGTGTCCACCGTCCAGGCCATCGCGCACGAACAAGGGGGCAACGGAACCGCCATCGAGTGGCTCGGCCTCTTCTCGCCGATCACCCTCATCGACGGCGTACAGACCGCCTTCCTCGGCGCGGCCTCCTCGTTCCCCGGGAACGAAGGCCCCTCGGCAGGTGTGGGCGTCGTCTACCTCCTCCTCGTTCTCGCCCTCGTAGCGGGCAGCTACGCCGCTCTCATGCGCCGCTACCGGAAGGCCGGACTATGACCACGATCAGCATCGACCACGTCTCACGCTGGTTCGGCAACGTGGTGGCCGTCAACGACGTCACGATGACCATCAGCCCCGGAGTCACCGGCCTCCTCGGTCCCAACGGCGCCGGGAAGTCCACCCTCATCAGCATGATGGGCGGCTTCCTCGCCCCCTCCACCGGCTCCGTCACCCTCGACGGAAAGCCCACCTGGCGCAACGAGGAGATCTACAAGCACCTCGGCATCGTGCCCGAGCGCGAGGGAATGTACGACTTCCTCACCGGCCTCGAATTCGTCGTCGCCAACGCCGAGCTGCACGGCCTGGGCAAGAAGGCGGCCCAACGGGCCCTCGCCACGGTCGAGATGGAGTACGCGCAGGACCGCAAGATCTCCACGTACTCCAAGGGCATGCGGCAGCGCGTGAAGATGGCCTCCGCGCTCGTCCACGAACCGTCCGTGCTGCTGCTCGACGAGCCCTTCAACGGCATGGACCCGCGCCAGCGCATGCAGCTCATGGACCTGCTGCGGCGGATGGGCGACGAGGGCCGCACCGTCCTGTTCTCCTCCCACATCCTCGAAGAGGTCGAACAGCTCGCCTCGCACATCGAGGTGATCGTCGCCGGGCGGCACGCCGCGAGCGGCGACTTCCGCCGGATCCGCCGTCTGATGACGGACCGGCCGCACCGCTACCTGGTGCGTTCCAGCGACGACCGTGCGCTCGCGGCCGCGTTGATCGCCGACCCGTCCACCGCGGGCATCGAGGTCGACCTCAAGGAAGGCGCGCTGCGCATCCAGGCCGTCGACTTCGGCCGGTTCACCAGCCTGCTGCCCCGCGTCGCCCGCGAACACGGCATCCGGCTGCTCACGGTCTCGCCCTCGGACGAGTCCCTCGAGTCGGTCTTCTCCTACCTCGTCGCGGCCTGAAAGGGAGCCATCGTGTACGACCCCACTGTCGCCCGGCTCACCTACCGGGCCCTGCTCGGCCGCCGCCGGGCACTGATCCTCTTCGCCCTGCCCCTGCTGCTCATCGTGATCGCGGCCGCCGTGCGCGGCTTCAGCGGCGCCGACGACCAAGTGGCCTCCGACCTGCTCGGCGGCTTCGCGCTCGCCACCATGGTGCCGATCATCGGCGTCATCGCGGGCACCGGCGCCATCGGCCCCGAGATCGACGACGGCTCCGTGATGTATCTGCTGTCCAAGCCGGTCAAACGCCCCACGATCATCGTCACCAAGCTCACCGTCGCCATCGCCGTCACCATGGCGTTCTCGGCGGTCCCGACGCTCATCGCGGGCCTGATCCTCAACGGCAACAGCCAGCAGGTCGCCGTCGCCTACACCATCGCCGCCCTGGTGTCCTCCATCGCGTACGCGGCGATCTTCCTGCTGCTCGGCACGGTCACCCGGCACGCCGTGGTCTTCGGGCTCGTGTACGCGCTGGTCTGGGAGGCCCTCTTCGGCTCCCTGGTCTCCGGGGCCCGCACGCTGAGCGTCCAGCAGTGGTCGCTCGCCGTGGCCCACAAGGCCGCCGACGGGGGCCAGCTCGTGACCTCCGACGTGGGCCTGCCCGCCGCCGTGATCCTGCTGGTCGTGGTCACGGCCGGGGCCACCTGGTACGCGGGCCAGAAGCTGCGGACCCTGACCGTCGCCGGGGACGAGTAGTCCCGGCGAGCCGCCTTGACGGTGTCTTCACCCTCCTGCCGGGACACTGGTGGGAGGGGGATGCGCAGGAGTGTCTAGGAGGTGCCGCGATGGCATCGGACGAGGGACGGGGCGACGGTCCCGGGAGCGACGCCTGGGACGAGGTGGTCCTCGACGACGACTTCATACGGTCCGCCGAGACCGCCGAGCCCTCCGCGCGGGCCCGGATGCTCACCGCCCGCTGGCGGCAGCAGGCCCCCGAGCCGCAGCCGTGGCGGTCCGACGAGCCGCCCGCCGGGTGGTTCTTCAGCCGGGCCCGCAAGCGCAGGCGCAAGCGGCGCGAGGGCTGAGCCCGGGAGCGCGCCCAGGTCGGCCCGTGAGGAGTCGCGCCCGGTCCGGCCCGCGAGAAATTCAGTGGCGGGCAACCACACGGCCCGGCACAGTAGTTGTGTCACCACGCGCCGGAAGCCACCACTCCGGCGTTCTCCTACCGGGAGTGAAGCCGACGGTCCGCAAGGGGCGTCGCGCTTCCGGCAGGGCGGTCCGCGGCAGGCTCCGGAGTCATCACCCGCTCCGTGGAGCCCCGTCACGGGGGAGACCGCCCGGGGGCGGCCGCTTCGAGCGCGCAGCAGTGCGCGGGCCGCCCCTCCCGGAGGGGGTGCCGGGCCGGAGCCCGGCGCCCTGCCCGAGCCCGGCATCGCGCGCGAGCCGAGCTTGGCATCGCGCGCGAGCCGAGCTTGGCATCGCGCGCGAGCCGCGCCTCAGCTGAGCCCGGCGTCCGGTCTAAGCCAGCAACCGTTCCAGGACGACCGCGATTCCGTCGGCCTCGTTCGACGTCGTCACCTCGTCCGCCACCGCCTTGAGCTCCTCATGGGCGTTGGCCATGGCCACGCCGTGGGCGGACCAGGCGAACATGGGGATGTCGTTGGGCATGTCGCCGAACGCGATCGTGTCCACGGCCTTCGCGCCGAGCCGACGGGCGGCCAGGGACAGGCCCGTCGCCTTGGTCAGACCCAGCGGCAGTATCTCCACGATGCCCTCGCCGGCCATCGTGACGCCCACGAGGTCCCCCGCGACCTCCCGTGCCACGGCCGTGAGCGCGTCGTCGTCGAGGCCCGGGTGCTGGACGTACAGCTTGTTCAGCGGAGCCGACCACAGGTCGGCCGGGTCGGCGAGCGGGACCGCGGGGAGCGGGCCGTCCTGGACCAGGTACCCGGGGCCGACGAGGACCTCGCCGTCGATGCCGTCACGGCTCGCGGCGAGCGCCAGCGGGCCGATCTCCGCCTCTATCTTCGCCAGGGCCAGGCCCGCCAGCTGCCGGTCCAGCGTGACCGAGGTGAGCAGCCGCCGCTCACCCGCGTGGTAGACCTGCGCGCCCTGGCCGCACACGGCGATGCCCTCGTAACCGAGGTCCTCCAGGACGTGCCGCGTCCACGGCACCGAGCGGCCGGTGACGATGATGTGGGCCGCGCCCGCCGCGGTGGCCGCGGTGAGCGCGTCACGGGTGCGCGTCGACACCGAGTCGTCGGGACGCAGGAGCGTTCCGTCGAGGTCGGTGGCGACGAGCTTGTACGGAAAGGCGGGGCCGTCGGAGCTCACTTGGCGAGGGGCTCCAGGATCTCGCGGCCGCCCAGGTACGGACGGAGCACCTCGGGGACGCGCACGGAGCCGTCCGCGAGCTGGTGGTTCTCCAGGAGCGCCACGATCGTGCGCGGCACGGCGCACAGCGTGCCGTTCAGCGTCGCGAGCGGCTGCACGTTCTTCTTGCCGTCCTTGTCCTCGCGCATGCGCACGGAGAGCCGGCGGGCCTGGAAGCTGTCGCAGTTCGACGCGGAGGTCAGCTCGCGGTACTTGCCCTGGGTGGGGATCCACGCCTCGCAGTCGAACTTGCGGGAGGCGGACGCGCCCAGGTCGCCCGTGGCGACGTCGATCACCTGGAAGGGCAGTTCGAGGCTGTTCAGCCACTGCTTCTCCCAGTCGAGGAGCCGCTGGTGCTCGGCCGCCGCGTCCTCGGGGGCGACGTACGAGAACATCTCGACCTTGTCGAACTGGTGCACCCGGAAGATGCCGCGGGTGTCCTTGCCGTACGTGCCCGCCTCGCGGCGGAAGCAGGGCGAGAAGCCCGCGTACCGCAGGGGGAGCTTGTCGGCCTCGAGGATCTCGTCCATGTGGTACGCCGCGAGCGGGACCTCGGAGGTGCCGACCAGGTAGAAGTCGTCCTTCTCCAGGTGGTACACGTTCTCCGCGGCCTGGCCGAGGAAGCCCGTGCCCTCCATGGCGTGCGGGCGGACGAGCGCGGGGGTCAGCATCGGGATGAACCCGGCCTCGGTGGCCTGCGCGATGGCCGCGTTGACCAGCGCGAGCTCCAGGAGCGCGCCGACACCCGTCAGGTAGTAGAAGCGCGAGCCGGAGACCTTGGCGGCGCGCTCGACGTCGATGGCGCCGAGCGCCTGGCCGAGCTCCAGGTGGTCCTTCGGCTCGAAGCCCTCCGCGGCGAAGTCACGGACCGTGCCGTGCGTCTCCAGGACGACGAAGTCCTCCTCGCCGCCGACCGGGACGTCCGGGTGCACGAGGTTGCCGAGACGGAGCAGCAGGCGCTTGGTCTCCTCGTCGGCCTCGTCCTGCTCGGCGCCCGCGGCCTTGACCGCGGCGGCCAGCTCGCCCGCCTTCTTCAGGAGCTCGGCCTTCTCGTCACCGGAAGCCTTGGGGATGAGCTTGCCGAGCGCCTTCTGCTCGGAACGGAGCTCGTCGAAGCGGACCCCTGAGGACCTGCGCCGCTCGTCGGCGGAGAGGAGGGAGTCGACGAGGCCGACGTCCTCTCCACGGGCGCGCTGCGAAGCGCGAACACGGTCGGGGTCCTCACGGAGCAGGCGAAGGTCAATCACCCCCCCAGGCTACCTTCGTGCGCTTCCGGCCCACGACTTGATTTTCCCCTGCCCCCCGATATGACCGAAATGCCGGAATGTGAATTTCTCGCCCATCACTTCGGCCCGTCACCCGGCTTTCGCGGGTGGGGACGCGTGCCCACCGGGGGGTTGCCGCGGCCCCGGCGCATGGCACGGCAGGGTCAATAAAACGGGCGTCATTCCCCGAATCGGGGCAGATGGGCCTCGTCGCCTTGACTGGATTCCCTTGTGGGAAACGGGACTTGGGGAGCCGGTTGTCCACAGGAATCGGAGTCTCCGGAAAGTTATCCACAGGCTGTGCGAAAGATCTGTGGACGCCGGATCGGGGCCCTTTTCATGGTCCCCCACAGTGAAGGATTCCCTTCCCAAACCTGCTCAGCGCCAACTTTCGAGTGGAATTGGTTAACTCCAAAGTGTCACCACATGGAAAAAGGTGGACGAAGGAGTGACGGGAGTGGCTGTGGGCGGACTTGGGCGCTGAGTGCCGTTTTGTCGACGATGTCGCACTGCCTTGTCGACTTGTCCCCAGGTCGAGAAGGGGACCTGTGGATAACTTCTGTGGACAACATAAATCTGCAGGTAGGACTACCGATCCGGACCTGTGCACAGGCAGGCGGAAGCACCGGGAAGACCCGGTGGCGGAGCGTCAAACGCTCAGAATCGGCCGTCCTGGCTGCGCGCGAGCCAGTCCGACGCCGATGTGAAGTCCTCGTCGGAGGTCCCGGGCCGCAGCGGCCGTACGTTCTCCGGTGCCACTCCGGCACGCGGATACGAGCCGAGGAAGCGCACCTTCGGGCAGATCCGCTTCAGGCCCATCAGGGCCTCGCCGACGCGGCGGTCCGTGATGTGGCCCTCGGCGTCCACGGAGAAGCAGTAGTCGCCGATGCCGCGACCGGTCGGGCGGGACTCGATGCGCATCAGGTTGACGCCGCGGACCGCGAACTCCTGGAGCAGTTCGAGCAGCGCGCCGGGGTGGTCGTCGCCGAGCCAGATCACCAGCGAGGTCTTGTCCGCGCCCGTCGGCGCCGCGGGCCGGGCCGGGCGGCCGACGAGGACGAACCGCGTCTCCGCGTTCGCCGCGTCGTGGATCTCGGTGACCAGCGGTTCGAGCCCGTACGTCGCCGCGGCGAACTCGCCCGCGAACGCCGCGTCGAACCGGCCCTCCTGCACCAGGCGGGCGCCGTCCGCGTTCGACGCCGCCGACTCCCACACCGCGTCCGGCAGGTGGGCGGCCAGCCAGTTGCGCACCTGCGGCTGGGCCACCGGGTGCCCGGTCACCGTCTTGACGTCCTTGAGGGCGGTGCCCGGACGCACCAGGAGGGCGAAGGCGATCGGCAGGACCACCTCGCGGTAGATCATCAACGGCTCGCCCTTGGCGAGCTCGTCCACGGTGGTCGTGACGCCGCCCTCCACCGAGTTCTCGATCGGCACCAGCGCCGCCGCTGCCTCGCCCGCGCGCACGGCGTCGAGGGCCGCGGGCACCGAGACCATCGGCACCAGCTCGCGGGTCGCGGCCTCTGGCAGGGTGCGCAGGGCGGCTTCGGTGAAGGTGCCTTCAGGGCCGAGGTAGGTGTAGCGCGTCGCCGACATGCCGTCACCCTAATGCGGCGGACGGGGCGGGCGTACGCGTCCGCTGCCACTGGCCCCTCCGCCACCGCCCGCCACTGGCCCCTCCGCCACCGCCCGCCACGGGTCAGCCTTCCGCCACCGCCCGGCGCGAGTCAGCCCTCCAGCAGCGCCTGCCCCACGTACCCACCGGCTTCCGCCCCGCCCGGCACCGCGTACACCCCGCTCGCCTCGTGCCGGATGAACTTCGACAGGGCGTCGCCCCGGTCGAGCTTCCGCTGCACCGGGACGAAGCCGCGCAGCGGGTCGGCCTGCCAGCAGATGAAGAGCAGGCCCGCGTCCGGCTCGCCCTTGCCGGTGAAGCCGTCGTGGTACGAGAACGGGCGGCGCAGCATCGCGGCGCCCCCGTTCTGGTCGGGGCGGCTGATGCGGGCGTGCGCGTTGAGCGGGACCACGAGGTCGCCGCCCGCGGTCGTCTTCTCCAGCTCCATCTCGGTGGTCTCCGTGCCGCCCGTCAGCGGCGCGCCGTCGGCCTTGCGGCGGCCGATGACGTCCTCCTGGTCCTTGGCGGAGAGCCCCTCCCAGTCGTCCAGGAGCATCCGGATGCGGCGTACGACGGCGTACGAGCCGCCCGCCATCCAGGCGGGGTCGGCGTCGGCGGCCTTGTCGGGCACGAAGACGCGCTTGTCGAAGTCGTCGTCGGACGGCTTCGGGTTGTTCGTGCCGTCGATCTGGCCCATGAGGTTGCGCGTCGTCATGGGGCGGGCGGTGGCGCCGGGCGAGCGGTTGAAGCCGTTCATCTGCCAGCGCAGCCGCGCCGCCGAGCCCGTCTCGTTCTGCAGGGCGCGCAGCGCGTGGAAGGCGACCAGGGAGTCGTTGGCGCCGATCTGTACCCACAGGTCGCCGTTGCCGCGGGCCTTGTCGAGGCGGTCGGAGGAGAACTCCGGCAGCGGGTCGAGGGCGGCCGGGCGCTGCTTCTCCAGGCCGGTGCGGCCGAAGAAGCTGTGGCCGAAGCCGAAGGTGACGGTCAGCGAGGACGGCCCCGCGTCGCGCGCGATGTCGGTGTCCTGGCCGTGGCCCTCCACCGGCTTGCCCGCCATCAGCCGCTGAGCCACCGCCGACCAGCGGCGCAGCAGGGCCGTCGCCTCCTTGCGCCCGGCGCCCGGGGTGAGGTCGAAGGCGACCAGATGGCCGCAGGACTGCACGGGGGTGGTGATCCCGGGCTGATGTTTCCCGTGAAACATCACCTCATCGGCCCCGAGCGACGTCAGCGGTGTGCCCGTCGTGTCCGAGCCGCCGGACGATCCGGAGGACGCCGCGGCGTATCCGGCCGCGCCGCCTGCCGCGCCGAGTGCGAGGCCGGTGGCGCCCGCCGTACCGAGCAGGCGCCGTCGCGAAATGGTGTGGTCCGCCATGGGGTTCAGCCGATCTGCACGTTCTTGTCGAGGGTGACCTGGTCGATGTCGGAGGTGCGGACGGTCACCGCGACCTTCCAGTCGCCGGCCATGGGAATCTGCACTCCGCTCGCGCTCCAGTGTCCGGTGGCGATGCGGTCGGGGGCGACCGGCAGGGGGCCGACGTCCTTGGCCTTGAGCGTGAAGGCGATCTTCACCTCGGGGATGTCGAAGGCGCTGCCGTTGGGCCGGGTCGCGTACACGTGCAGGTCGTTGCTGCCGGTGCGGCCGGGGTCGAGTTCGAGGCGCACGGTGCCCTTGCCGTCCTGGCCGCCGGTGTCGAACGGAATCTTGATCTTGACGGGCCCGGTGTTCTGGGGCGCGGACGAGGTGGCGTTCTTGGCCTCTTCCTCGGTGCGCCCCGGCTCGGTGGTGGTCAGGGCCGTGGTGACGGCGAGCAGGACGACGGCGACACCGACCTCGGCGAGCACCGAGCGGCGCAGGCCGGAGCGGTGCGGATCGGCGTCGCGGACCCGCTTCTCCCGGGCGGCGTCCACGGCGGCCCGCTGCCGGGCGAGCTGGGCGGCACGCTTGTCGTCGCCTGCGGGCTTGTCTCCGGGCTTGGCGCCGGGCTTGTCCTTGGCCTTGTCGAGGGACGTGCCGCCGGTCCCGGCGTCCGTGTCCACCGTCGCCGACACCCCGGTCTTGGAGCTGTGCGCGACGGCGACGGGCTTCTTCTTCTTGGTGCTCGCGTTGGTGCTCGCGCCCTTGGCCGTGGCGTTCTTGCCGGCCGTGGCGTTCTTGGCCGTGGTCGCCCGCGTGCGCTGTTCGACGACCGCCGTCGCCGCCGCCTCGGGTGCCAGGCCGCCCGCCTCCGCGAGGATGCGCCCGGTCCAGCGGCGGGACACGGAGGCGATGCCGACGAGGACGGCGACGAGCCCGATCTTGATCAGGAGCAGCTGTCCGTAGTCGGTCTCCACGAGCGCGGTCCAGGAACCGACCTGCCGCCACGACTGGTAGAGCCCGGTCCCGGCGAGGGCCACGACGCTGCCGAAGGCCACCCCGGAGAAGCGGCGTACGGCACTCGCGTCGATCAGCGGCGCCCGGTACAGACACAGCAGCAGCGCCACGACACCGCCGAGCCAGACGGCGACGGCGAGCAGGTGCAGCACGTCGACGGGCATGGCGAGCCCGGCCTGGATGCCGGTCGAGGCGTGCTCGGCGAGCGCCCAGGTCGCCGCGATGCCGATGGCGACGACCCCGCCGCCGACGGCCAGGCCGAAGGCCAGGTCCCGCTTCTCCTTGGGGTCCTCGCGTTTGTCGTACGCGCCGAACAGGACGGCGATGAACAGCGCGGCGGCCGCGAGGAGCAGCAGCCGCGAGACGAGCGCGGCGCCCGTCTTGGTCTGCAGGACGTCGCCCAGCTTCGCGAGGTCGAAGGCGTCGGCGAGCTTTCCGGAGCCGGTGTAGGGCGCGCGCAGCAGCAGCGTCGCGAGCGTGGCGCCGGTCAGGGCGAGCCAGCCGGAGACGACGAGGCGCTGGAGCGGCCGGACGCCTGCGCCGCGCGGCCAGCAGCCGAGGACGAAGGCGGCACCGCCGACGACGACGATGAACCCGGCGTACGAGAGGTAGCGCGCCGTGTCGTAGAGCGTGCCGACGAGGCCGCCGCCGACCTCCTGGTCGGGCAGCGCGACCTTGGTGTCGGAGGGCGCGCCGATGGAGAAGGTGAAGGCTCCGGCGATGGGGTGGCTGTCGGCGGAGACGACCTGGTAGGCGACGGTGAAGGTGCCGTCGGGCAGGCCGGGCTTCAGTTTCACGCCGTACGTGGTGGAGCCGAGGTCGGTGGTCTTGCCGGTGTCGGCGCGCTTGCCCGCGGGGTCGAGGACCCGGACCGAGCCGTCGGACATGGCGACCTTCTCGGAGAAGGTCAGGGACACCTGGTCGGGCGCCTTGGCGACCACCGCCCCCCGCTTGGGATCGCTGCCGGTCAGCGCGGCGTGCGCGTCGGCGGGCGCCGCGGTGGCGAGGACGGCGCCGAGCACGGCGGAGACCAGGGCCGCGGCGACGAGCAGCAGGCGTCCGAGGCCGGCGAGGTCCGGCCCCGGGCGGGGAGCGGTGGTCCGCATCAACTCTTCAGTCCCCTCAGTGCGACGAGTGCGAGGCGTGCGACGAGTGCGAGGCGTGCGACGAGTGCGAGGCGTGCTGATCGGCCTTGGAACCGTCGGCCGTGGCGTGCTGGTCGTGCTCGGAGTGCGTCTTCGGGTTGCCGGAGTGCGTCTTCTTGCCGGAGTCCGTGTCGCCGGAGTCGGTCTTGCCGGAGTCGGTCTTTCCGGTGTCGGCCTTGTCGGAGTCCGTCGTGCCGGAGCCCGGCTTCGGGTTGTACGTCGCGGCCTTCACCGGCATCTCGACCGTGATCGGGTCCGACTTCTCGAACCGGAGCGTGACCTTCACCTTGTCGCCCAGCTTCGGCTTGTGCTTCAGCTTCTCGAGCATGATGTGGTTGCCGCCGCGGGCGAAGACGAGCTCGCCGTTCGCGGGCACGGCGAAGGACTTCTGCTCCTTCATCGTGCTGCCCTTGGTGGCGTGCAGGGTCACGCTGCCCGCGAGCGGGCTGGACGCCGAGGTGAGCGTGTCGGCGGCGCCCTTGTTGGTGAGCGTGAAGAAGCCGCCCGCCATGTCGTCCATGGCGGGGACGGGGATGTAGGCGCCGCTGACCTTCAGCTCGGGCTTCTCGGACGCGTCCTTCGCGCCCTTGTCGTCGTTGCAGCCGGTCAGGGCGAGGCCCGCGGTCAGTGCTATGGCACAGCCGGTGAGGAGGCGGCGCCGGGTGGTGCGGTGGTTCACGGGTTCTGTCCCTTGATGATCTTGGGGAGGTCCTGCGCGTACTCCTCGGCGCGGGTGTCCTGGCCGTTGTAGACGACGTATCCGGCGTCGGTCTTCGGGGAGAAGGCGATGACCTGTGTGCCGTGCATCGACTCGATCTTGTTGTTCTTGAGCTTCTTGGACGGCTCGATGCTGATGCCGACCGTCCGGGCGCTGCCCTGGATGGTCGGGAAGTCACCGGTGAGGCCGATGAACTCGGGGTCCTGGGCCTTCAGCCACTTGCCGAGTTCCTTGGGCTTGTCCCGCTCGGGGTCGGTGGTCACGAAGACGACCTGGAGCTGGTCGAGCTCCGCCTTGGTGACGGCCTTCTTGCGCAGCATGTCCTTCTTGGCGACGGCGATGTTGCTCATCGTCAGCGGACAGACGTCGGGGCAGTTGGTGTAGCCGTAGTACAGCAGCACCGGCTTGCCCTTGGTCCGCTCGCGCAGGTCGTACTTCTTGCCGTGGGTGTCGGTGAGGACCAGGTCCGGCTTCTTGAACGGCTTGTCGAGGACGGTCGCGGCCTGCTTCGACTCCGCCTCCATGGAGACGTCGGCGATCGGCTTGTCCTTCTTGTCGCCGTTGTCCCCGCCGCAGGCGGTCAGCGTGAGTCCCGCGGCGGCGAGCAGGGCCGCGCCGGCGAACGCGCGCCTCTTCGTGGTCTTCGGGCCCGACGTGGTGGTCTGGTTGCTCAACTTGCGCATACGAAAATGTCCCAGATGTGAGGGGGCCGGGACGCGCCGGGGCCGGGTGTCCGGCGGCGGCGCGTCCCGAGGGCGGCCTGGGCGGCGACGCCTCAGCTGGTGGCGCGGCGGCGCTGGGCGACGACGCCGAAGGCGACCCCCGCCACGCCGACGACGATGCCCACGATGCCGAGGGTGCGGGCGGTGGTGTCGCTGCTGTCGCCGTCCGACGCGGTCTCCTGCTTGGCGTCGCCGGACTTGGCGTCGGACTTGTCGTCCTTGGCGGCGGAGGCGCCGTGGTGGTCGTCGGACGCGGCGGTCAGCGCGAGCGTCGGCGCCGGGTACTCCGGCTCCTCGTCACCCTTCTGCGGCTCGATCCAGCGGACGACTTCCTTGTTGTCGTACGTCTGCAGGGCCTTGAAGACCAGCTCGTCGGCGTCCTCGGGCAGCTGGCCGATGGACAGCGGGAACTTCTGGAAGTAGCCGGGCTCCACGCCCTTGCCGTCGGCGGTCCAGGTGACCTTGGAGACGGCCTCGTTGATCTTCTCGCCGTGGATCTCGATCGGCTTGTCGAGCTTGGTCTTGGTGACCTTCGCCTTCCAGCCGGGCACGGGCTGCGGCATCACGGACGCGAGCGGGTGGTCGGCGGGGAAGGTGACTTCCAGCTTGGTCGTCGAGGCGTCGTCGCGCTCGTTCGGGACCTTGAAGTTGACGGTCGCGTAGCCGCCCTTGGCCGCCTGGCCCTCGGGGGTGACGCTGACGTGCGCGAAGGCGGGCACGGACAGCAGGAGGACGGCGGAGGCGGCGACGCCGCCCACGACGGAGGCGCGGGTGAGGGCGGCGGACTTCGGGGACTTCTGGGTCGTCATCGCGGAATGCTCCAGTCTCGGCAGGAGTGCGCGGCGGCCGGGCCGTCGTGGCGGGACCCGTGGGACCCCCGACGAGCGGAGGCACGGCCGTGCGTACGTGAGGTGTGCGGAAGGGACGCGGTGCGGCGGGCCGACTGGCCGCGCACCCGTGCGGGCGCGCCGAGCGGCACCCCTCCGACAGCAGTACGTCCGTACGCCGGTGCGTCACTCGGTACGTCGTACGTCACTGCGTGCGCGTACGCGTCGGTGTCGCGTGGAGCGGGCCGCGTCAGGCGGCGAGCGAGAACACGGCGGGCGCGGGCGGGCCGCGCCGGATCACCGTGTGCTGGAGCGCGGCCGCCCGGAGCTTCGGCGGTACGAGGGCACGGGCCGCGCGCGCCGGACCGGAGGCCGGCTCTGCCGCGCCGGGGAGCCCGGCGCGCAGCGCGCGCACCAGAGTGAGGGCGGCGCGCAGTGAACGCATGAGCGCTCCTTGCGCCACCCCCTGTGCCCCCTGGGCGGAGAGCCGGACGAGCCGCATGAGCGCCACGTCGCCGCGGCGCAGCAGCCAGCCCGCGGCCACCGCCGCGAGTACGTGCGCGAGCAGCATCGGCAGCGTCGGCAGGAGGGACATCGCCGGGCCCGGGACCATCGCGGACTGCGCGGCCGCCTCGCCGGTGGCGTGGGCGTGCGCGCCGTGGCCGCCGGACGGGTCGAGCCCCGCGGTCTCCAGGATCTGCCGGGCCTGGACGGGGGTGATGGTCGCCCCGCCCGCCCCGCACACGATGCGGGCCGCGCGCTCGACGAGCGAGCCGCCGCCCGTGCCGCCCGCCGCCATGGCCGTGCCGTGCTGGCCGAGCCCGAACAGCGCGTGCAGCCCGAGCTGCCCGACCGCGAGCGCCCCGGCGATGCCGGGGAGCGACCGCTCCCGTCCGGCGAGGGGCAGCGCGAGCACGAGCACGGCGAGGAACCCGGCGCCGAGCGTCCACAGCGGGACGGTGGCGCAGGAGGCGAGCACATGGCCCCCGGCGGACAGCACGAGGCACACCGCGGCGAACATCGCGGCCCGCAGCAGCCGGAGATCGGCTCCGGTGCGCGCCTGGCGCTGGTGGGGGGCAGTCATGGCCGGGCCATCATCGCACTGGGCCGCCCCGCCCCGTACAGCAGGTCCGCAAGCTCCCGTCCATGCCGCAAGGCGACGGAATCACCCGAAATGATCCGTAAGTGCCGGGAAGGGCCTGATGGGAGGGCTCCGGGAATTCACCACCGCCGTGCCGGGTAGGCGCAGCGGTATGTCCCGCTACACCGGACACAGCCCTCGCCGCGTCCGCCGTATGGGCGGCGTCACGTCAACTGGGCGCTTATCCCGGGGCGCTGGCGGCAATACGTATCGGTATGTCGAGCCGCGGCCAGAGGGCTGGAGCATGCCAGGAGGCTGAAGCATGAGCATCTGGTGGTCCCTCCATTTGCGGCGCGAAGCCGCGAGCGTCCCGCTCGCGCGGCGCCTGCTCATCGGCACGATGGAGACGGCCGGGGTGGACCCGGACGTCTCGTACGACCTGTCTCTCGCGCTCACCGAGGCCTGTGCGAACGCGGTGGAGCACGGCGGTGCGACGGGTGCCGCGACGGGTGCGTACCGCGTCACCGCCTATCTCGACGGCGAGAAGTGCCGCATCGAGGTCGCCGACTCCGGCCCAGGACTGCCGCCGGGCCGGGTCTTCATGAGCGCCGCGAACACCCCGGCCACGAGGACGAAGGGCCGAAGGGGCACCGGGCGCGGCCGCCGCACGCGCCGCCGCGCGGGCACGCAGGCCGCCCCGGCCTCGCGCCAGTCCCGGACCCAGGCCCCGCCCTCCGCGCCCACGCCGCCTTCCGAGGTCGCCGAGAGCGGCCGCGGCCTGTGCCTCATCCGGGAGCTCGCCGACGACGTGCACTTCGGCAACAGGCCGGGCCGCGACGGCGGCGCGGTGATCAGCTTCGACAAGATCCTCAAGTGGCGGGAGGGCGCTCCGCTGGCGGCCGTGTGAGCCGCCCGGGCTCGGCTTCAGGGCCGGGCCCCGGGGCTCAGCCCCGGACCGCCGCCGCATAGGTGTCGAGGGCGGAGCGCGGGGCGCGGCCCAGCAGGGCACGCAGGGCGTTGTCCGCTATGGAGGTGCCGTCGAGGAAGCCGCCCGCTATCGACGCGTACGTGCTGAGCAGCATCGGCACCTGGAAGGGCAGGGCCTGACCGGACGCGGTGATCGCGGCGCGGGTCGCCTCCAGCCCGCCGGGCTCGTACGAACCGCCGGTCGCCGCGGCCAAGTCGGCGCCGCCGAGGGGCTCTTCGCCGACGAGCTCGTAGGTGCGCCCGGCGTGGGCGGCGGGGGCCGTGGCCACGCGGACGGCGACCTCGGCCAGGTCCTCGCGGGCGACCGCGGCGAGCCGGCCGTCACCGAGCGGCGCGGCTATCGTCCCGTCCGGACCCGGCGCGGCCACGGCGGCGAGGAACTCCGCGTACAGGCCGTTGCGCAGCACCGTCCAGTTCAGGGAGGAGCGGCGCAGTCTGCGCTCGGTCCAGCGGTGGGCGAGCGCGTACGTCAGATGGTCGCCGTCGCCGCTCAGGCTGGTGTAGACGAGGTGGCCGACGCCGGACTTCTCGGCGGCGGTGACGACGGCCTCGTGCCGGGCGATGACGACGTCGTCCTCGGCGGCGCCCGCGGAGATCACGAGCAGCGTGTCCACGCCGGTGAAGTCCAGGGAATCCGGGTCGTCGAAGTCGACGCGGCGCTGACCGGGCGCGGGGGTGCGGGTGCCGACGGCGAAGGGCGTGTCCGCGCGGCCCGCGAGCTTCGCGGTGACGAGCCGGCCGAGTGCGCCGGTGGCGCCGGTGACGAGCAGCATGGGAACGATCCCCCGAGAAGAGCAGTTGGACTGGGTGACGACCGGTGCGAGATGTGCTGTGCACTCGGTACGTGACCATCGTGAGCGATGGCGGGGGAGCACGTAAGGAGGCACTTTGATGTCAGTGGGGCACACGGTGGTAACCACCCCCGAGGCCGCGGCGGCCGGGGTTTCCGAGGTTTCCGGGGAGGCTCCCGCGGAGCCGTCGCCTTCCGGGCGGGCGCCCGCGGCGGCGCTCAAGGCGCTGGTCGGCGAGCCCGTGATCGCGTGCGAGACGCCGCAGGACGAGTGCGGGGTGCGGGACGTCCTGGACCGCCTCGGCGACAAGTGGTCGGTGTACGTCGTGGTCGAACTGGCGGGCGGCGTACTGCGGTTCAAGGAGCTCCAGCGCCGCATCCACGGCGGCATCTCGCAGCGCATGCTCACGCTGACGGTGCGCCGCCTGGAGCGGGACGGCCTGGTGAAGCGGACGGTGCACCCGACGATCCCGCCGCAGGTCGAGTACGAGCTGACGGAGATGGGCCACAGCATGACCCACCTCATCAAGTCCCTCGCCGACTGGTCGATAGCCCACCGCCCGGCGATAGCGGCGGCGCGGGAGGCGTACGACGAGGCGCAGCAGGCCTCGGGCCCCGGTAGCTCCTAGGCCCCTAGTAGGCCCCGGCCCACCAGGGGAGCGGTACGGTCAACTTGCCGTTACGGCAATAACATTTGCCGCACCTGATGGGGCGATCGCAGTCTGGTGCCAGTCCAGAAGGCGCTCGAAACGTCAGGAGGCCACCCGGTGCCCACGCAGAACACGCCCCAGACCACGCCCCAGACCACGCCCCGGACCACGTCCGGGGCCACGCCGCCGAACAACCGTGTCCACCACGTCCGCGCCGGAGAGCTCGACGGCTACACCGCCCTCAGCGGCGGCACCGTCGGCTCCCGGAAGCTGTGGATGGGGCTCGTGGAGCACGAGCCGATGAGCTCGACCGACAACCACCACCACGGCGAGTCCGAGGCGGGCGTCTACGTGGTCAGCGGCCACCCGGTGTTCGTCTTCCACGACGGCGAGCAGGAAGTCAGGATCGAGGCGGGCCCCGGCGACTTCCTGCTCGTGCCTCCGTTCGTCCCGCACCGGGAGGAGCATCCCGACCCGGACGAGCCGGTCGTCGTGGTGATCGCGCGCACCACCCAGGAGCCCATCAAGGTCTCCGTGCCCGAGCTGTACCAACTCACGGCGGCGGACGCGGGCTAACGCGCGCTCAGCGCCCGGCGGAGGCTAGGCGGACGCCCCGGCGGAGGACTCGGCCACCCCGGAGAGCCGGGCGAACTGCTCGTCGGACAGCTCCACGTCCAGTGCCCGTACGTTCTCCTCCAGGTGCCCCACCGACGTCGTGCCGGGGATGGGCACGATCACGGGGGAGCGCCGCAGCAGCCAGGCGAGGGCCGTCTGGGCGGTGGTCGCGCCGAGCTCCGCCGCCACCTCCGCGACCACGCCGCCCGCCCGGGCGTGGGCGCCCATCGCCACGGGGAAGAACGGCAGGAACGCGATGCCCTGCTCGGTGGCGTAGTCGACGACGGCCTCGTGCTGCCGGTCGGCCAGGTTGTACAGGTTCTGCACGCTGGCGATCGGCGTGATCGCGGACGCCTCGCGCAGCTGCTCCACGCCGACCTCGGACAGGCCGATGTGCCGCACCTTGCCCTCGTCGCGCAGCTGCTTGAGGGCGCCGATCTGGTCGGCGAGCGGATAGGCGTCGTCGAGCCGGTGCAGCTGGAGCAGGTCGAGCCGTTCCACGCGCAGGCGGCGCAGGCTGAGTTCGGCCTGCTGGCGCAGGTACGCCGGGTGCCCGAGCGGCACCCACTCGGTCGCCGACGGGCGGACGACGCCGACCTTCGTGGCGATCGTCAGGTCGTCGGCGTAGGGGTGCAGCGCGTCGGCGATCAGCTCCTCGCCACCGCCGATCATGTACGAGTCGGCCGTGTCGATCAGGTTCACGCCGAGCCCGACGGCCTTGCGCAGCACGGCGGCAGCGGCGGCGCGGTCCGTCGGCGGCTTCCACACGTGGCCCGCGCCCGGCTCGCCGTCGGCAGGGTCGGGCGCCGCCGTGAGCCGCATCGCGCCGTAGCCGATGCGGCGCACCGGCAGATCGCCGCCGATCGCGAACGTCAACTGTTCCGTGCGTTCCCCAGTGCCCTTGTTCGTCATCGCTGCTCCCCCGTACGTGGTTGATGAGGTCTGTTGCGCACGTCCCTTCGTGAGGGGCGTGTCAGATCCCAACCAGCGCCAGCGGGTCGTTATTTCAGCAGCTCAGAAGGGGGTACCAGGCTTCACACGCCGTTCACGTCCGGCCGACCGGACGGCTGCCCGTCCGCCCGTCCGTTCGCCCGTTCGCCCGGACGTCCGGACGTCCGTGTCCGTTCCGTGGTCGGGGGCGGGCGGCAGCGCCCGGCACAGGGCGTCGATCGCCGCCGTGTACGCGTGCTCGGAGGGCGTCGCGTAGCCGACGACGAGCCCGTCGGGAGCCGCCCCCGTCGCCTCCGGATGCCGGTAGTCGGCCAGCCCTTCCAGGCCCACGCCGTGCCATGCGGCGGCCTTCACGGCGGACGCCTCGGTACCGGGCGGCAGTTGGAGCACGGCGTGCAGACCCGCCGCGATGCCGGTGACGGTGATGTGCGGGGCGCGTTCGGCGAGCGCGGCGACGAGCTGGTCGCGGCGGCGCCGGTAGTGCTGCCGCATCCGGCGGACGTGGCGGTCGTACCGCCCGGACTCGATGAGTTCGGCGAGCGTGAGCTGGTCGAGGACGCTGGCCCACGCCTCCCGTTGGCCCTTGGCGGCGACGACGGGGTCCACGAGGTGCTCGGGCAGGACCATCCAGCCGAGCCGCACGGCCGGGGACAGGCTCTTGCTCACCGAGCCGATGTACACGACCCGTTCGGGGTCGAGCCCCTGGAGGGCGCCGACGGGCTCGCGGTCGTAGCGGAACTCCCCGTCGTAGTCGTCCTCCAGGATCAGCCCCGCGCGCGTGCGGGCCCAGTCGACGGCGGCGGTGCGGCGCGCGGGGTGCAGCGGCCCGCCCGTCGGGAACTGGTGCGCGGGCGTGAGCAGCACCCCACGGACCGGGCCGGGGACGTCCGACAACTCCTCGACGCGGGCGCCGTGTTCGTCGAGGGACAGCGGCACCGGCCGCACCTTGGCCGTGTCGAGCAGGGAGCGGTGGAAGCCGAGCCCGTAGGCCTCCACGGCGAGGGGGCCGCGCAGCACTCCGCCGGTGCCCGTGCCGAAGAGGAGCCGCAGGGCGTGCGCGAAGCCGGAGCACACCACGATCCGCTCCGGGTCGGTCCGCACCCCGCGCGAGCGCGCCAGATAACCGGCGAGGGCGCGCCGCAGCTCGACCCGGCCGCGCGGGTCGCCGGGCCCGAACGCCTCGGTGGGCGCGGCGGTCAGGGCCCGTCGGGCGGCGGCGAGCCAGGCCGTGCGCGGGAAGGAACCGGCGTCCGGCTGGCCCTGGACCAGGTTGTGCGCGGGGGGCGCGCCACCGGTGGGGGCGCGCTTGGGGACACGTATGCGCGGGGGCGGTGCGACCCGCTCGGCGACCCGCGTCCCCGAGCCCTGGCGGGCGGTCAGCCAGCCCTCGGCGACCAGCTCCGCGTACGCGTCGGCGACGGTGTTGCGCGCGATCCCGAGGTCGGCGGCGAGGGAGCGGTACGGCGGCAGGCGGGTGCCCGGGGCGAGCCGCCCGGAGCGCACCGCCTCGCGCAGGGCGTCGATCAGGGCGGCGCGGCGGCTGCCGCTGCCGGAGAGGTCCAGGTGCAGGTCAGCGCCGATGCGCCCCGCCGAATTGACCCATGATTCCGCCATGGAAGTGCACCCTACCCAAGGTCTTTGGGGCTCGTAGATTCATGGTCATGACGAACAACACCGCAGTCATCGCGCCCGCCGCCACCGACACCGCCACCGCGCCCGCCGTCGCCGAGTCCGCCGCCCAGGCTCCCCGCCTCAACTTCGCCAAGGCCGCGCCGAAGGTCTTCAAGGCCGTCATCGGCCTTGACGCCGCCGCCCGCGACGGCCTCGACCCGGCCCTGGTCGAGCTGGTCCAGATCCGCGCCTCGCACCTCAACGGCTGCGCGTACTGCCTGCACATGCACACCAACGACGCGCGCAAGGCGGGCGAGAGCGAGGACCGGCTGCACATGGTGGCCGTCTGGCGCGAGGCCAGGAACTTCTTCACGGCCAAGGAGCAGGCGGCGCTCGCGCTGACCGACGCGGTCACCCGCCTCGCCGACGCGGGCGTCCCCGACGCCGTCTACGCGGAGGCCGCCGCCCACTTCGACGAGGCCGAGCTGGCCCAGGTCCTGTCCCTGATCTTCACGATCAACACGTGGAACCGGATCGCCCTGGCCACGGCCAAGGTCGCCGGCACGGACGAGCGCCAGGGCTGAGCTCGCCGCGCTGGACAGGTTGCCTTCCCTGCGGGGCACCCCCAAGCCGGGGCGGCACTGTCGCTGCCGGCCTGCGGGCGCGTCCTCGAACGCCGGGCGGTTTCCTACGCCTGTTCATGGGCCACTTGGACCCGGTGCCAGGGAACGCAAAACGCCGGGCGGGGCTGGGGAATCCAGCCCCGTCCGGCGTTCGAGGACGAGTGCGCGGGGCGATCGGCCGTGCGGGACGGACCTCAGCCCTTGAGCTGGGCCATCCACGCCTCGACCTCGTCCGCGCGGCGCGGCAGCGCGGCGGACAGGTTCCGGTTGCCGTCCTCCGTGACGAGGATGTCGTCCTCGATGCGCACGCCGATGCCGCGGTACTCCTCCGGCACGGTCAGGTCGTCCGCCTGGAAGTACAGACCGGGCTCGACCGTCAGGCACATGCCGGGCTCAAGGGTGCCGTCCACGTACGTCTCGGTGCGCGCGGCGGCGCAGTCGTGGACGTCCATGCCGAGCATGTGGCCGGTGCCGTGCAGCGTCCAGCGGCGCTGCAGACCGAGCTCAAGGACGCGCTCGACCGGGCCCTCGACGAGGCCCCACTCGACCAGCTTCTCGGCGAGCACGCGCTGTGCGGCGTCGTGGAAGTCGCGGTACTTCGCGCCCGGCTTCACCGCCGCGATACCGGCCTCCTGGGCCTCGTACACGGCGTCGTAGATCTTCTTCTGCAGCTCGCTGAACCGGCCGTTGATCGGCAGCGTGCGGGTGATGTCCGCCGTGTAGTACGTGTGCGTCTCCACGCCCGCGTCGAGCAGGAGCAGGTCGCCGGAGCGCACCGCGCCGTCGTTGCGCACCCAGTGCAGGGTGGTGGCGTGCGGGCCCGCGGCGCAGATGGAGCCGTAGCCGATGTCGTTGCCCTCGACGCGGGCGCGCAGGAAGAACGTGCCTTCGATGTAGCGCTCGCTCGTCGCCTCGGCCTTGTCGAGGACCTTCACGACGTCCTCGAAGCCGCGCACCGTGGAGTCCACGGCCTTCTGCAGCTCGCCGACCTCGAACTCGTCCTTGACCAGGCGCTGCTCGGAGAGGAAGACCCGCAGTTCCTCGTCGCGCTCGGCGGTGACCTTGTCGGTCAGGGCCGCCTCGATCCCGGCGTCGTAGCCGCGCACGACACGGACGGGACCGGTGGCCTCGCTCAGCAGGCCCGTCAGCTCGCGCACGTCCGAGGCGGGGACGCCGTACAGCTTCTCGGCCTCGGTCAGCGAGTTCCGGCGGCCGACCCACAGCTCGCCCTGGCCGTCGAGCCAGAACTCGCCGTTCTCGCGGTCGGAGCGCGGCAGCAGGTAGATCGTGGCCTGGTGGCCGTCGCGCGTGGGCTCCAGGACGAGGACGCCGTCCTCCGTCTGGTTGCCGGTGAGGTACGCGTACTCGACGGAGGAGCGGAAGGCGTACTCCGTGTCGTTCGACCGGGTCTTCAGGTTGCCCGCGGGGATCACCAGGCGCTCGCCGGGGAAGCGCGCGGACAGCGCGGCACGGCGGGCGGCGGTGTGCCCGGCCTGGGCGACCGGCTCCAGGTCACGCAGCTCGGTGTCGGCCCAGCCGGACTTCATGTTCTCGGCGAGCTCGTCGGAGACACCCGGGTACAGGCCGTTCTTCCGCTGCTTGATCGGCTCTTCGTCCTCAGCTTCCGGGGTCTCCGGGTTGAGAGCGTCCGACACGGTCTGCCTCCTATGTACGACAACGGGCCTTCTCATCGTACGGCGGTCAGGAAGGGGGTCCAGAGGCAGAAGGACCCTTACAGTGCGCAGTCAAGAGGTCACACGGAGCCTGGGGTGCGCGCCGGAACGGCAACCGGGGCAGCGACCGAAGGGTGCCCTATTCGAAGCGGGCCGCGAGCAGCACCACGTCCTCGTCGCGCCCGGCGGCCCCGTCGATCCCCTCGGGCAGCACGGTCCGCAGGACGTGGTCGGCGACCGCTCCCGGGTCCTCCCGGGCGGCCTTCGGCACGCTCGCCGCCGCCGCGTGCAGGCGCGCGAACGCCCGGTCCATCGCGTCGCCGGTGCGGTGCAGCAGACCGTCGGTGTAGAGCAGCAGGGTCTCGCCGGGCTCCGGGCGGATCTCCACGCTCGGCGCCTCCCAGCAGGCGAGCATGCCGAGCGGCGCGGACAGCGAGGTCTCGACGAACTCCGTGCGCCGCTCCCCGACGAGCAACGGCGGGCTGTGCCCGGCCCCGGCGAGGACGACCTTGCGCAGCGCGGGTTCGCAGTACGCGAACAGGGCCGTCGCCGAGCGCGCGGGCTCCGTCAGGCGCAGCAGTAGCTCCAGGTCGGACAGGACGGCGACGGGGTCCTCGCCCTCCATCACCGCGTACGCCCGCAGGCTCGCGCGCAGGCGGCCCATCGCGGCGACCGCGCTCGGCCCCGACCCGGTGACCGAGCCCACCGAGAGGCCGAGCGCCGCGTCGGGCAGCGGCAGCGCGTCGTACCAGTCGCCGCCGCCGCGCGCCCCGGCGCGGTGCCGCGCGGCCAGCTGCACGCCCGCGACCCGGGACAGGCGCGAGGGCAGCAGCTCCTCGCGCAGGGTCGCCACGGTGGTGCGGGCACGGGTGAACTCGACGAGGCGGGCCAGGTGCTCGGCGGCGTAGCGGACGTACAGGCCGATCAGATGGCGGCGGCGCGGCGCCGGTTCGGCGGGCTCGTCGTACAGCCAGACGGCCGCGCCGACGCCGCCCGTCGCCTCGGTGGCCAGGGGCAGCGCGTAGCTCGCCGCGTAGCCGAGGCGGCGGGCGACCTCGCGGTGGCGCGGGTCGAAGGTCTCGTCGGCGAAGAGGTCCGGCTGCGCGATCTCGGTGATCTCGGCGAGCGGGGTGCCCGCTGCGCTCGCCTCCAGGAGCCGGCCGTACGCGGTGGCGGCGCGCGGCACCGTCTCCAGATAACCGAGGTCGGCGCGGGCGAAGCCGAGGCCGACGGTGGTGTCGGGGCCGAGGCCGTCGGCGGGCTCCACGACGACGAGGCCGCGGCGGGCGCCGACCAGGGCGGCACCGGCGCGGAGCACCTCGTTCAGGGCCTCGTCCAGGGTGGCGGTGCGGGACAGGCGCTCGGTGAGTTCGTGCAGCGTGGTGAGGTCGGAGACCCAGCCGGCCAGGCGGTCCTGGATCAGCGCGCCGGGGGCGCCGGGGGCTTCCGGGACGGGCGCGGCGGGCGGGACAGTGTGCGCCGGTGGGGGAACAGTGGAATCGATTCCGGCCACTTTCGGCAGGTGCGGGGCGTTCATGGCTGACCGCTTTCCGGCCAGTGCGTATTGCTCAATAGCATCGCAAACCCCCTGTCATTCTGCGCCGCCAGCAATGTCTCCACATCTACACGCACTGGAGAGGGGATGTCCAGCATTGTCCTGCCGGGATTCCTGGTGTCCAGTGCGCGGCGTGAGAATTCTGTGAACTGGAAATGATCTTGAGAACTTGGCTCAAAACTGTTGCAGGGAACGCCATATTGCGGTCGACTGACATTGTTCGAAGGAGCGTCACAGCGGCCGTGATGGGTACGGATTCAAGTGGTGGCTCGGGGCTGGACCAGGGCAGTTGCGCGACGCCCGGAACCTGTCGCCGGACCCGGACGTCTTAACCCACGGCGACCGCGCCCCATCGTCCCGTGGCACCGGGGGCAAGAAGAACGCGGGACGGCAAACGCCAGGCGCCGCCACCCCACGCCACGTTAACGCTCGGCCCATAGGGGTTCCCCATGCCGCAGGCTGGGGTGTGACGCGCCAGCTTGTACGCACCTTGCATGCACCTTGTACGCGCACCTCGTACACAGCGATAGAGATCCACACATGGTGTGATGTGGCCCGAAGTGTCCCTCTGCGTGTAACGGAAAGGAACGAGCGCTCATGCGCGAGATCCTCGGAAGGCGACGCAGGCTCCTGTCCTGGCGAATCGGTAGGAAGTCTGACCAGAGTCCCTCTCTGATCGGTGCGGCCCTGACCTTCGCGACAGCATGGCGCTGGCCCGTGCTGCCCGGTGTCGGTATCGAAGGGCAGAGCAGGCAGCTCCTCGACGGCATCGCCGGACTCGACGGGCGCGCCGGTCTCGCCGGTCCCGGCGAGAGGCAGGGCGACACGCGTGGCGGCAAGAGTGCCAGAAGGACCGGCAAGCGGGGTGCGAAGCGGGGGCCGCGCGCCGCGCAGCGAGGAGCGGCCGACGAGCGGCCGGAGATGTCGGTCTCCCAGCGTGACACCACCCGCGGCCAGGCCAGGTGCGCCTGCCCCGACCCGGAGTGCGTCGTTCCAGGCGCCCACCCGCTCGACCCGGGACTCCTTGCCGCCACCACCGACGAGCGCATGGTCCGCTGGTGGTGGACCAACCGGCCCGGCGCACCCATCCTCCTGGCCACCGGCGGGCGCGCCCCGTGCGCCGTGAGCCTGCCCGCGGGCGCCGGAGCGCGCGCCCTCGCCGCGCTCGAACTCGCGGGCATCCGCCTCGGCCCCGTCGTGGCCACGCCGGCCCGCTGCTTCGTCCTCGTCGCGCCGTACTCCATGGAGCAGTTGGGCGAGCTCCTGTACGCCAAGGACCGGGTGCCCGGCTCGCTGCGCTTCCACGGAGAGGGCGGGTACATCCCCCTGCCCCCGTCCGAGACGGGCCAGGGCCAGGCGGGCTGGGAGCGGGCTCCGCTGCCCGGCTCCGCCGCCCCCTGGGTGCCCGACGTGGAGGCCGTCGTGGACGCGGTGGTCGACGCGCTCACTCATACGGGTGTGAGCGCGCCCGAGTTCTAAGGGAATTGGGCGCGCGGCGCGGGGCGGGGCGCCCGGGGTCGTTATCTTCGGCGCATGCACCCGCGCCCGGCCATGAACCCCCGCCTGCTCGCGCTCCTGGGCATCGTGGCCGTCGCCGCGCTGCTGCCCCTCGCCGGGGCGGCCGCCGGGCCGGTGTTCGACGACACCAAGGCACCCGCCGATCCGGGGCGCGCGGGAGCACGGCCCCCGGAGCCGGGCACCTCGGTGCCGGAGGCCGGGGCCCGCGGGGCTTCGCGGGCCGAGCCGCCGCTCCGGCCGCACGGGGCCGGGGGCGGTCCCGGTGCCGCGGGTGGGCCGAGTGCCGCGGACGGCCCTGGCGCCGCAGGCGGTCCTGGTGCTGCCGACGGCCCTGGTGCCGCGCGTGCCGCCGACGCCGCGTCCCAGCCCGACACGCTCTCCCGCTGCGGCCCCGAACTCTCCTCGCCCGACGGCGTCGAGGCCCAGACCTGCGTACTGACCCAGGGCGCGGACACCTGGGCGCGCACCTACTACCGCAATGTCACCGGTGAGGCCCTGGAGGCCGTGCTGAGCGTGATGGGCCCCCGGGGGCGCACGGTGCAGATGTATTGCGCGGTGGGCGCGGGGGACGAGCCGGGGGCGTGCGACACCCCTAGGGAGCGCACGTCGGGAGCCGCAGCGCGCTACACGGCGGTCGCGGAGTTCGCGAGTGAGAGCGGCGGCGCCCTGCTGCTGCGCTCGGGCAGCAACTCCGCCGGGCCACAAGGCAGTTGAGCGCGTAACTTCTGCGCGGGCATGGAAACGCCCGGTTGCTGGCGACGGGGGATGCACCAGCAACCGGGCTACCTGAACGGTAACAAGAGATCTGCGCTTGGCAAATTCGATCTCAGTTATCCGGACAGGGATTCACCTGCGCCCATGGGGAGTTGTGACAGGAGTCACGCGTTCGCTCCGGCTGAACCGTGGGTCAGGGAGACAGAGGTGAGGCGCCTGCGCGGGCTCCGCCCGGTCACCCGGCGCACTCGCCCGGTTAAGAAAGCGTGACGGGACGAGGTCCACGGGCCGCTCCCCGGCGCCCGGCACCACCCACCTGTTCGAAATCCGACGCGAGACCTCAGCCGAATGTCATCCGTGGACGAGCCGCGGGGCTTGGCGAAGCGCCGGTGGGAGGGCCATCGTGAGGTTCGGGAAGCGTGCGCGAGGGGCGCTGCTCCCGCGCGCGGGGACAGGTCCCCGCGCACGGTGCCGCACCTCCGGTGGACCGGCGCCGGAAGTGGACCGGCGCCGGAAGTGGATCAGCTGAGCGTGACCTGGCGGTTGGTGAGGCCGCCGCGGGCGCGCCGCTCCTCCGCGGACAGCGGTTCCGTGGCCGCGAGCGCCGCCGCGAGCCGCTCGGCGAACTCGGCCGCGGGCTTCTCGACGTCCTGCGCCTCCATGCCGCTCGGCAGGTCCCACACCGGCACGGTCAGGCCGTGCGCGCGGAAGGACCCGACCAGGCGGGTGCCCTCGCCGAGGCTCGACGCACCGGCGGCGTGCAGGCGCGCGAGCGCGTCGAGGAGCTCCTCCTCGGCGTGCGGCATGACCCACCGCAGGTGGTTCTTCTCCGGCGTCTCGCACCAGTACGCCGAGTCGACGCCGCCCAGCTTGACGGTCGGGATGGCGGCGGCGTTGGCCCGCTCCAGGGAGGCCGAGACCTCCGCCGTGGCGTTCTCCGCGTCCGGCACCCAGAACTCGAAGCCGGAGTGCACGACGGGCGCGAAGGGCGCCTTGTCGTCGAGGACGTCCTGCAGGCGCGGCCCGTCGGCGGGCGCCCTGCGGCCCGCCACCGGCTGGCCCGGCTCCGTGGTGAGCGCGCGGCTCAGCGTGTCGGCGAGGTCGCGGCTGAGGTCGCCGGACGAGGTGTCGTTCTGCAGGCCGAGCAGGACCGAGCCGTCCTCGCGGCGCAGCGCGGGCCAGGCCATCGGCAGGACCGTGGCGAGGGTCACGGAGGGCACGCCGTCGGGCAGGCCGTCCTTCAGGGTCAGCTCGACCGTGGCGGCGGGCACCAGCTCGCGCAGCGCCACCCAGTCGCACTCGCCGGACAGCCCCTCGAAGGGGCGCTGCACCAGCTCGGTGACCGCGTGCGCGGCGGCCCGGCCGTGGCAGGCCTTGTAGCGGCGGCCCGAACCGCAGGGGCAGGGCTCCCTGGCGCCGACCACCGGGACCTCGTGGTCCTTGAGCTGCGGCTGCTTGCCCTTCGTCTGCGGGCGCTTCTTGGCCATCGTGGGTGTCTCCCGGTTACGGCTCGCTTGCGTACGGGCGCGAGCCTAGCCGTTCGAGGGTGGAGCGACTCGGCGCGTGTGCGCGCGGGGCCCGCGGGCCGCGGTGGCCTTCGGATACGGCCCTGGTCCGGCGGCGGGTCGTGGTCCGCGTTCGGCTGCGCGGAGCGGGGTCAAGGTCCGCGTACTCCGGCCCACGTCGTCGCGCTGTCGTCGAACCGTGGTCGTCGCGCTGTCGTCGAACCGTCGTCGCCGGGCGGTTGTCGACGCGTGGTCGCTGGGCCGTCGTCGAACCGTCGTCGTCGGGCTGTCGCCGATCCGCCGTCGGATTTCAGTCCACGTCGTCGAACGGGTCCGAGAAGCCCAGCTCGGCTATCGCGGAGGCCGACGGGGCGGCGACGCGCGTAGCGAAGTCCTCGGCGCGGTGCCCGGCGTGCACGAGGGCCCAGACGGTGACCTCGCCGCGGGCGTCGTCCCGTACTCCCCAGGACTCGGCGAGGGCCGTGATGATGTTCAGCCCGCGGCCGCCGTGGGCGGTGACCGACGGAGTGGCCGGAACCGGGCGGGTCGGGCCGCCGCCGTCCGTCACCTCGACCGTCAGGCGTCCCGCCTTGTCGACCTGCCAGGCGGCGCGCACGTCTCCGTCGCCGCTGCCGTCACTGCCCTTCGGGCTGTCGTGCAGCCCACTGCCCAGCGGTCTGCCGTGTCGGCAGGCGTTGCTGAGAAGTTCGGAAAGGATCAGTACGGCGTCGTCGATGACCGACTCCGACACCCCGCTGACGCGAAGCTGATCGCGCATCCGGTGTCTGGCTTCCCCCACGCCCGCAGGACCATGGGGTACGGCCATGCTCGACGACGTGGGCACTTCCCGTGCCACCACAAACGCCACCCCCGAGACCTCCTTTGCCCCACGCCACGGAGTGGATGCCCCAATGGACTGGACCGGAAACCGGCCAACACCGGGATGGTGACGCACTCGTCACGATCGAATACGGAACGAACGCGCCGGTGCACACCCCGTAACGAAAGTTAGTCGCGGCCCAGTTGGGACAGAACCTGCTTCGGGCGGTTGGTGATGATGGCGTCGACGCCCAGCCGGGCGCAGAGTTCGACGTCCTGGGGCTCGTTCACGGTCCACACGTGGACCTGGTGGCCCGCGCGCTTGAGCTTGGCGACGTATCCGGGGTGGCTGCGGATGATCCGCATGCTCGGTCCCGCGACGCGCACCCCCTGGGGCAGCCGCCCGTCGCGGTGGCGCGGCGAGACGAACTGCATCAGGTAAACGGTCGGCAGGGTCGGCGACGCGGCGCGGACACGTTGCAGCGAACGCGCCGAGAAGCTCATCACCCGCACCGGGGAGGGCTCCTCCGGAGAGGGAGCGTCCAGACCGAAGCGCTTCAGGAGGTGCAGCAGCCGCTCCTCGACCTGGCCCGCCCAGCGCGTGGGGTGCTTGGTCTCGATGGCGAGCTGAAGGCGTCGCCCGGAGGCATTGTTTTCGGCCACGAGCTCCAGGAGGCGCTCCAGGGTGAGGACCGAGGTGTCCTCCGGGGCCGGGCCCTCCTCCCAGTCGGGGTCCTCGGCGTACGGGCCCTGTTCGCGGTTCTTCCAGGAGCCGAAGTCGAGCGCGGCCAGCTCGGCGAGCTCCAGGGCGGAGACGGCGCCCCGGCCGTTCGACGTGCGGTTGACGCGGCGGTCGTGGACGCAGACCAGGTGCCCGTCCGCGGTGAGCCGGACATCGCATTCGAGGGCGTCCGCGCCGTCGTCGACGGCCTTCTTGTAGGCGGCCAGTGTGTGCTCCGGGGCGTCCTCGGAGGCCCCTCGGTGGGCGACGACCTGGATGAGGTGCTGTCGTGCGTGGGTCACCGCGTCATGGTGCCACCGTCCGGGGGCGCGGGCCCGCGGGGCCGGGCTGCGAGGGCTGTGGCGGGTCGGGCGTGCGGGCCGTCGTCGGCCCGGGAGTGCGGACCGGCGGCCCCGGGGCGCGGCCTTTCTCAGACTCCTCTCACGCAGCCTTCAGGTGGCTCTGTGACTTGGCTGTGAACCTTCGGATGAGCTTTCCGGGGACTCGGGAGGCTCCGGGGACTTCATGAAGGCGCACACGGCCTTCCCGGGGCTTTCCGGAGCCGCCCGAAGCTTTCCGAATGCGGCGGTTTCGCCCGTCGTGAACGCACAGCGTCGGCTTATGGTGGCCTGACAGCCCATGGGAAAAGCTGACTGGGACAACTGAACGGTTGACCGGGTATCCGACCTGTGCTGCCCCGGGCCGATCTTTGGCCGTGACCGAGTACGACAGCGTGGACCGAGGAGAAGAAAGCTGTGAGCACCGAGAACGAGGGCACTGCGGTCCCCCCGGCCCCGTCCGCACCTCCTGTGCCGGTGGACACTCCCGCTGCTCCCGCCGCCCCTCCCGCAGCGGAGGCGTCCGCGAGGCCGGAGCCCGCGTCCGCGCCCGCCCATGAGCCCGCCGCGGCGCCCGCGCCCGAGCAGGCGCCGCAGGACGCCGCGCAGGCCCAGGCCCAGCCCCAGGCGCCCGCCGCGCCGCCGGCGCCCCAGATCCCGGACCCGTACGCCCATACGACGGCCGCGCAGCCGACGGCCGCGCACCCCACCGCCGCGCACGCCCAGGCCCCCGGGGCCGCGTCCGGCGGCTCCTGGCCGCCGCCCCCGCCCCCCGCCGTGCCGTCGTACACGCAGGGCGGAGGCTCGGGATGGGGTTCCTCCTGGACGGCCGAGCAGCCGTCCGCGCCCAAGCCGGGCGGCCGCCGTCGCGGCGGTCTGTTCGCGGCCGTGCTCGCGGCGGCCCTCGTCGCGGGCGGCGTGGGCGGCGGCATCGGCTACTGGGCGGCGGACCGCAACGACGACAGCAGCACGGACTCCACGACGGTCTCCGCCTCGGACGCCCCTGCCGACCTCAAGCGCGAGCCGGGCTCGGTCGCCGGCATCGCGAGCAGGGCGCTGCCGAGCGTGGTCACCCTGGAGGCCCAGAGCGGCAGCGGCGAGGGCGGCACGGGCACGGGCTTCGTGTACGACAAGGAAGGCCACATCCTCACGAACAACCACGTGGTGGCCTCGGCCGCCGAGGGCGGCAAGCTGTCGGCCACGTTCTCGAACGGCAAGAAGTACGACGCCGAGGTGGTCGGCCGCGCGCAGGGGTACGACGTGGCGGTCATCAAGCTCAAGAACAAGCCGGCGAACCTGCGCCCGCTCGCGCTCGCGGACTCCGACAAGGTCGCCGTCGGCGACTCCACCATCGCCATCGGTGCCCCCTTCGGCCTGTCCAACACGGTCACGACAGGCATCGTCAGCGCGAAGAACCGCCCCGTCACGTCCAGCGACGGCGCCAGCAGCAAGAGCTCGTACATGAGCGCCCTGCAGACCGACGCCTCCATCAACCCGGGCAACTCCGGCGGCCCCCTCCTGGACGCGCGCGGCGCCGTCATCGGCATCAACTCCGCCATCAAGCCCGCCGACAGCGGGGGCGGTGTGGGCGGCGGCCAGTCCGGCTCCATCGGCCTCGGCTTCGCGATTCCGGTGAACCAGGCGAAGAACGTCGCACAGCAGCTGATCAAGACCGGCCAGCCCACGTACCCGATGATCGGCGCCTCGGTCTCTCTGGCCGACGCCTCGGGCGGCGCGGTGATCTCCGACCGCGGCGCCGCCGGCTCGGGCCCCGCGGTCGAGCCGAACGGCCCCGCGGCCAAGGCGGGCCTGAAGTCCGGCGACGTCATCACGCAGCTCGACGACACGGTCATCGACAGCGGCCCGACCCTGATCGGCCAGATCTGGACCCACAAGCCGGGTGACAAGGTCAAGATCACCTACGAGCGCGACGGCAAGGAGCGCACGGTCGACGTGACCTTGGGCGAGCGCAAGGGCGACAGCTGACCCGCTACTCTTGACCCCGCGCAAGCCCGCCCGATCACACGGCGGCAGCGCGGGGTGGGTTGCCCGAGCGGCCTAAGGGAACGGTCTTGAAAACCGTCGTGGCGCGAGTCACCGTGGGTTCAAATCCCACACCCACCGCGGGTGCTGGCCCAGGGCCAGTCGTCGAAGGGGCGTCCGGAGAGATCCGGGCGCCCCTTCGTGTGTGAGGGACGTGTGTGAGGGGCCGCCCCTGGGGTGCCCGGTGCCTGGTGTCCGGTGTGCGTGGCTGGTTCGGGTCGGGGGCCGGGGTCGCGTCGTGTGGCACGCGTGCGTGGCGTCAGGCGTGGCCCGTCAGGCGGGCCGCTGAAGCGATCGTGGAGCGGGCCTCGCGGAGGGTGAGGCCGACGCGTAGGGCCGCCTCGATGAGGGGGGCGGCGAGGGCTTCGCCCAGGCCGTTCTCGTAGGCGCGGCAAGCGGCCCAGAAGAGCCGGGTGTTGCGCTGGCCCTCGTGCGCGGCGAGGACGAACTGGACCAGGCCCTGGCCCTGTTGGGCGGCCTCGGGGCCGTCCGCGCGCGGGGGTGCCGCCGGGCGGCGGCGGAGCGGGGGCACGAGCAGCCGCAGGAGGGCCTCGGGGCACGGGGCCGGGGGCAGGTGGGCGGTGCCCGGCACGGTGCTGTACACGCCCTGCTCGGTGCGCGAGCCGGGGCCGACCAGATAGCCGCCCGCGCCCCGGATGTCGATGCCGGGGGCCAGACGGCCCGCCGAGTTGGGCACGACGACGTCCGGCGGCCCGGAGAGCCAGACGTGACGCCCGCCGCTGGGGGTGGTGACGACGACGGTCTCCGGGATGGTGAACAGGTGCCGCAGCGCCAGCTCGCGCAGCGCGGCAGGGGCGTCGGCGCCGGACTTGGTGTCCAGGTCGATGCCGATCAGGTGGTACGGCGGCAGCCCGCACGCGATGCCGTAGCCCGACGCCCAGGGCGCCGCGGCGAACAGCTCGCGGATGCGCACCGGGTCGGTGGAGGCGTCGTACACGCCGTGGCCCAGGCGTCCGCACTCGCCGTGGCACGGCGGGGGGTGCGGGTCGTCGTGGTGCGGCGAGCGCAGTGCGGGGAGCTTGCCGCGGGACAGGGGGATGACGGCGAGGCCCCGCTCGGCGGCGGACAGGGCGTGGGCCAGCGCGAGGGTGGCGGTGTGGCGCTCGGCCGCGTGGCGGGCCCGCGCGCGGGGTGCCGGTTCGTGGGGCCGTGGCTCGTGGGCGGACGGGTGCTCGGCGGCCGGTTCGTGCGGGCCGTCGTGGGCGGGGCGGTCTTCGGCATGGCGGTCGCTGGGGGCCATGACTTCATTTTCGTACTAGCGTTCGATGAAGGGAAGGGGGAAGGGCGCGCAGGGTGGCCGGATGGGGGCAGCGCCCCCTTTTGCCGGGGTTTTGCCGGAACGCTTCAGCCCGTGCGGCGTCTGGGGTCGGCTGGGGTGAGGGTGCTGAGCTGGGGCGTTGATGGAGCGAAGCGGGTTTATCGACTTGTCCTCACGCTTGCGGGGGAATAGTGACTTCCGGGGTGGTTCGGCGGGGATTCGGTGGGCAACTCTGGATGCGCGACGTCGTGCAGATCTCCAGGGCGGTCGGCCAACTGCCCTGGAACAAGCCGTATTTCAGGTGCGCCCGGCAGGGGCCGGAGCTCACCCCCCGTTCTGGAGGAAATAGACATGGCAAGCATCCGTACCGCCCGTGCCCTCGCCGCCGTCGCCGCACTGCCGCTGGCTGCCGCCCTCTTCTCGGGTGTCGCGATGGCCGACAACGGCTCGTTCGCGGACAACGGATCGAACGCGGGTGTTGCGGTCGTCAACGGCAGCGGTGTCGGCGATGACAACAACGGCAACTCCTCGACCACTCAGCAGCAGGCGGTCGGCAACGGCGCCTCCAACCAGAGCAACACGGCTCAGGTGAACGGCTCCGCGTTCACGGACATCGACCAGTCGAACGCCAACGTCGCCGTCAACTTCAGCGAACTGTGGTGAGCCGGGGCCTCGTCGGGGAGTGATCCTCGGGGCCTGCTCTGTGGGGTGATGTGACAGTTTGCGCGGCGGTGCCTCGGGCCCCGCCGCGCAGCTGTGTGTGCGGGGCGCGGCGGCGGGCGTCGGCTCCCCGTCTTGACACCCGTACGGAAACTGACGGACAGTCAGAAACCAGTGGCGCGGCGGCGGGACATCCGTGGGAACCGACGCGGCGGCTGCGGTGTGCCGAATGTGTCAGGAGCTCGCGGGGGCGGTTGATCGGGGCGGCGGAGGGGACGACGGTGACGGGCAGCGCGCGGAGCAGGGCGGACGGACCGGCGACGGGACCGGACGGACCCGACCGGTGGTACGGACGGCTGAAGGCGTACGAGGGCCGGTCCGCGGCCGAGTCCGGCCACGGCAGGGACCCGGTCAACGCGCCGATGATCCGGCATTGGTGCGAGGCCGTCGGCGACACCCACCCGGCCTATCAGGGACCCGACGCGATCGCCCCGCCGACCATGCTCCAGGCCTGGACGATGGGCGGCCTCGCGGGCCACGCGACCCGCTCCGAGGCGTACGACGAGCTGCTCGCGCTGCTCGACGACGCCGGGTGCACCTCGGTGGTCGCCACGGACTGCGAGCAGGAGTATCTGCGCCCGCTGCGGCCGGGCGACGAGATCACGTTCGACGCGGTGATCGAGTCGGTGTCGGACCGCAAGACGACCAAGCTCGGCGCGGGGTACTTCGTGACGACCCGGATGGACATCCGCGCGGGCGGCGAGCTCGCGGGCACCCACCGCTTCCGGATCCTCAAGTACCGCCCCGCGAAGCGGCGGCCGACCGCCACCCCTGTCGGCCGGGGGCGCGGAGCCGCCCCGGCCACCCGCCCCCGCCCGGTGGTCAACAGGGACAACGCCGGGTTCTGGGAGGGCGTGGCCCGGCACCGCCTGCTCATCCAGCGCTGCGGGGCCTGTGGCACGCTCCGCTTCCCCTGGCTGCCGGGCTGCGGGGCCTGCGGCTCCCCCGAGTGGGACACGGTCGAGGCGAGCGGTGAGGGCACCGTCTACTCGTATGTGGTGATGCACCACCCGCCGTTCCCGGCCTTCGCGCCGGACGGGGCCTCCGGCGGGGCGAGTCCGTACGCCGTGGTGCTCATCGAGCTCGCGGAGGGCGTGCGGATCATCAGCAATCTGGTGGGGGTACCGCACCGGGCCGTGCGGATCGGGATGCCGGTGCGGCTGGAGTTCCAGCGGGTGGACGAGGACCTGGAGCTGCCGGTGTTCCGGGCCCTGGAGGGTGCGGCCGTGGCTGCTCCGGAAGGGGGCGAGGGCTGATGGGGCGCGCGGGGACGGGCCACGCCGGTGCGGGGCGCGCGGAGCGGGGGCATCCGCCGAAGGCCCCGGCCGCCCTGAGGGAGGGTGACGCGCTGCCGCCGCTGGAGATCCCGATCACGCGCACGCTGATCGTCGCGGGAGCGATCGCCTCCAGGGACTACCAGGACGTGCATCACGACGCGGAGCTCGCCAAGGAGAGGGGCTCCCCGGACATCTTCATGAACATCCTCACCACCAACGGCCTGGTGGGGCGCTACATCACCGACCACTTCGGCCCTCGCGCGATCCTCCGCCAGGTGAAGATCAGGCTGGGCGCGCCCAACTACCCGGGCGACACGATGGTGTTGACGGGCACCATCGAGGAGGTCACCCGCGCCCCGGAGGGCGTCACGGCGACGGTCAGGGTCGTCGGGGCCAACGGCATGGGCAAGCACGTCACCGGCATGGTGACGGTGACCGTGCGCGCGCCCTCGGGCGGCGCGGCCCCGGCGGACGAGGCGAGGTCAGCGCGCGGCCCGGCTCCGGACGGCCCGGCCCCGGACGGCCCGGCTCCGGGCGGCCCGGCCCCAGTCGTGGCAGGAGGTGCCGCATGAGCGTGCGGGCGCGGGACGATCTCGGGGGCAGGGCGGCGGTCGTCGGGATCGGGGCCACCGAGTTCTCCAAGGACTCCGGGCGCAGCGAGCTGACCCTGGCCGTGGAGGCGGTGCGGGCGGCGCTCGACGACGCGGGCCTCGCCCCCGCCGACGTCGACGGCCTGGTCACCTTCACGATGGACACGAGCCCGGAGATCACGGTCGCCCAGGCGGCGGGCATCGGCGAGCTCTCCTTCTTCTCCCGGGTGCACTACGGCGGCGGCGCGGCCTGCGCGACCGTCCAGCAGGCGGCGCTCGCGATAGCCGCGGGGGTGGCCGAAGTGGTGGTCTGCTACCGGGCGTTCAACGAGCGGTCCGGGCGCCGCTTCGGCGCCGGAGTCAGCCATCGCGAGCCCTCGGCGGAGGGGGTCGCACTCGGCTGGGCGCTGCCCTTCGGACTGCTCACCCCGGCGTCGTGGGTGGCGATGGCCGCGCAGCGCTATCTGCACACCCATGGGCTGACCCCGGAGGTCTTCGGCCATGTGGCGGTCACCGACCGGAAGTACGCGGCGACGAACCCGGCGGCGTACTTCCACGGCAGACCCATCACGCTGGAGGAGCACGCGGCCTCCCGGTGGATCGTGGAGCCGCTGCGGCTCCTGGACTGCTGCCAGGAGACCGACGGCGGACAGGCCCTCGTCGTCACCAGCGTGGAGCGGGCCCGGGACCTGCCGCAGCCGCCCGCGGTGATCGCCGCCGCCGCGCAGGGCGCGGGCCGGGCGCAGGAGCAGATGACCAGCTACTACCGGGACGATCTCACCGGCCTGCCGGAAATGGGCGTCGTGGCACGGCAGTTGTGGCGCACCTCGGGGCTCGCTCCCGGCGATGTCGACGTCGGGATCCTCTATGACCACTTCACGCCGTTCGTGCTGATGCAGCTGGAGGAGTTCGGGTTCTGCGCGCCGGGCGAGGCCGCGGAGTTCGTCGCCAAGGAGCGGCTGCCGCTGAACACCCACGGCGGACAGCTCGGCGAGGCCTATCTCCACGGGATGAACGGCATGGCGGAGGCCGTGCGCCAGCTGCGCGGCACCGCGGTGAACCAGATACCCGGCGCCGCGCACGCCCTGGTCACGGCGGGCACCGGCGTCCCCACTTCGGGGCTGATTCTGACGGCGGACGGCTGAACGCGGCGCGTGTCCCGGTCCTGGCACCCACCCCGGCCCGTTCACTCGCCGTATGCGCCACCGGAAGAAGATCACTGGCCTTGTCCTCGCCCTCGCCCTGGCGACGCTGGCCCTGGACACCTCGCACCCACCCGAGGGTTCGGGGCCTGCCGAAGGTTCCGGGCCCGCGCGCCCGGCGGTCCTCGGGGGACCGACGGGGCCGGGCCGGCACGCGGCGGCGGCCCGGCCCGGGGTCTTCGACGGCCAGGCCTTCGACACCTGTCTGACGCCGTCGGCCGACACCATGCGGCGCTGGCTCGACTCGCCGTACCGCGCGGTGGGCGTCTACTACGCCGGGCGCGGCCGGGCCTGTCAGGACCAGCCGCAGCTGAGCAGCGCCTGGCTGTCGGCGGTCGACGAGATGGGCTGGGGCGTGCTTCCGGTGTACGTCGGCTCGCAGTCCCCATGCGTACGGGCGGAGAACAAGCAGCACGTCCGCATCGGAAGCGAGCCCGGACCCCAGGGCACCCGGGAGGGACACGACGCGGTGCGCCGGGCCGCGGCGCTCGGCATGGGGCCGGACAGTCCGCTCTACCTGGACATGGAGGCGTATGCGTACCAGAACGGGAAATGCGCCACGGCCACGCTCACTTTCGTACGGGCCTGGAGCCGCGAAGTGCGCAGCCACGGCTACGTACCGGGGTTCTACAGCAGTGCCGACTCCGGCGTAGCGCACCTGGAGTCGGCGCGCCGGGCGGGGGTCGACGACCTGCCGTCGATCATGTGGTTCGCCCGCTGGAACAACCGGCCCGACCTGTACGGTGAGCAGGGACTTCCCTGGTACGCCTGGCATCCGGAGCGCCGGATCCACCAGTACGCGGGCAACGTCACGGAGCGGTACGGCGGGCGCACCCTGCAGATCGATCGCAACCTGGTGCACGCGCCGGTGGCCCTGCTGGAGTGAGCGGTGACCGGAGCCGAGTGGGCAAGCGGTTTCCGGTTCCTCAGGGTCGAACCCTCAGGGGTGTGCTCCTTCTCCTCCACCTTCAGGAGGTGAGGCTACCTCCCCTCGTACAACCTGAGGCGGACACGGCTTCGGGACCTGCGGCCGATCCGCAGATGTAGGGGGCGCTTCTAGCGTGGAGCCATGACCGCATCCATGGTGTCCGTGTGCACCAGCGCATCGAAGGCCGCGACGCGGGGCGCGGGTCCTTCCGCCTACCCGTCGTTCGCCTCGTACGTCCGGGCCCGCCAGCCCGTGCTGCTGCGCACCGCCCGCTCGCTGACGGCGAACCCGAGCGACGCCGAGGACCTGCTGCAGACGGCCCTGACCAAGACCTATGTGGCCTGGGACCGGATCGAGGACCACCGGGCGCTCGACGGGTACGTGCGCCGGGCCCTGTTGAACACGCGCACGTCGCAGTGGCGCAAGCGCAAGGTCGACGAGTTCGCCTGTGACGAGCTGCCCGAGCCGGAGACCGTGCCGGCCGGTGACCCCGCCGAGCAGCAGGCCCTGCACGACGCGATGTGGCGCGCGATCATGAAGCTGCCGGCGCGGCAGCGGGCCATGGTCGTCCTGCGGTACTACGAGGACCTGAGCGAGGCCCAGACGGCCGAGGTGCTCGGGGTGTCCATCGGCACGGTCAAGAGCGCGGTGTCGCGGGCGCTCGGCAAGCTCCGCGAGGACCCGGAGCTGACGCCGGTCCGCTGAGCGACCAGTCGGCCGACCGGCCCGTCGGCGCGCCAGCCGGCCAGCCGGCCAGCCGACCAGCCGGCCAGTGGGCCGGTCGGCCGTTCCGGAGGCGCGTCGTCCGGCCCGGGCGCCGGGCGAGTGGCGGTCGTAGCTCAATTTGCGTTCTTGTGCGCTCGCGGTAGTGACATACCGCTCGGTATGCGGCGAGAATCTGGGGCTACCGCCAGGTAGAGCGCCGGGAGCACCCGGCCGCCTGCCGCCCGCCGACCGGGAGGACGCCGTGCTGAGCACCATGCAGGACGTACCGCTGACCGTGACCCGCATCCTCAACCACGGCGAGACCGTGCACGGGACATCGCAGGTCACCACCTGGACCGGCGACGGTGCGCCACAGCGCCGCAGCTTCCGGGAGATCGGCGCCCGCGCCGCCCAGCTCGCCCACGCCCTGCGCGACGACCTCGGGGTCAGCGACGACGAACGCGTCGCGACGTTCATGTGCGACAACCTGTGTAAAACACTCGGCCAGTGACCTCGGCGAACGCACGGCAGGCAGGAAGCGGCCCCGATACCTCCTGAGAGGTATCGGGGCCGTCGTCTGCGTGCGATGGGCAACCTCAGTGGGGGATGCCCTCGATGATCTCGCGTGCTCCCTGGCGTAGCAGTTCGGCGCAGACGCGCGTGCCGAGTACGGCGGGGTCGTTGTTCCGCTCGCCCCAGAAGTGAGCGTGGACGAACTTGGAACCGTCGCGGGAGAACACCATCCCGCGGAGCGTGAGCTGTCCGTCAGGTTCGGTGATGCAGTACCCGGCGATGGGGCTGTTGCAGTGTCCGCGTAGGCCGTGCAGCATGACGCGCTCGGCGGTGATCTCGGTCATGGTGCGTTCGTGGTTGAGCTGGGAGAGGAGTCCGGCGACGGGTTCGTCGTCGCGGCGGCATTCGAGGCCGAGGGCACCAGCGCCTACGGCAGGTAGCAGCTCGTCGACATTGAAGACCTGTCGGCCGCGGTGCGCGATGCCGAGACGTTCGAGGCCAGAGGCTGCGAGGATCATCGCGTCGAGCTTGTGGTCGATGGCCTTCGTGCCGTCGAGCTTGTCGACGCGGGTGCCGACTGCGCCGCGGACGCGAACGACGTTGAGGTCGGGGCGGACGCGGTTGATTTGTGCTTTGCGGCGTACGGCTGAGGTGGCGACGGTTGCGCCTGGGGGCAGGTCGTCGAGGGTCTGCCGGTCGGAGCCTTCGGGGAAGAGTAGGACGTCGCGCACGTCGTCGCGTGGGAGGTAGGCGGCGAAGACCAGGCCCTCGGGCATGGCTACGTCTCCGGGTACGTCCTTGATGCAGTGCACGGCCATGTCGACTTCGCCGCGCTGCAACATCTGGTCGATTTGCTTGACGAACAGACCTTTCCCGCCGAGTTTGGCCAGGTCGCCTTGCCAGAGGTCGGCCTCGGTGGTGACGGGCACGACCTTGATGTCGAGGTCGGGCTCGTGCTTGCGGAGCAGGGCGGATACCTGCTCGACCTGTGCGAGCGCCATAGGTGAGCTGCGCGTTCCGATGCGCAGCTTGCGGGCGGGAAAGTCGTTGGTCATGGGCGGGGAGTCCTCTCGGTTCGTGATTCACGGTAGTGGGCCGATCCAGGGGTCAGGAGCGGTCCCCGTATCCGTGTTGCGAGTGCCGGGTGAAGTAGCTGGAGCGCGGTTTCCGGGGCTTGCCATCCCCAGTCGTCGATCTCGTCGGACTGCAATACGACGTGCGCTGTGTCTGCTGGCGTCAGTACGGGGCCCGCGAAGACCAGGGCGAGGCGGTCCCGGCGTCCGGGACGGGTGGCCTGTAGCCACTCGACGGCGAACAGGTGGTGCTCGCTGAGGTCGAGGTTGAGGCCGATCTCTTCCCGGACTTCCCGGCGTGCGGCGTCGAGGGGCGACTCGCCTTGCTCAACGCTGCCCCCGGGGAGGTGCCACGTGCCCCCGCGGGCGGATCGGACGATCAGCAGTCGATCACTGGGGTCTGTGATGAGGACCGTGGCGGTCACGGGAAGCCCGGTTGGGGCGTTCGCACTCACGAGGCACCCCCGGGGTTGACGGTGGCGGTACCGATCATCGAGCAGCCGAGGGGCAGGGCATCGTCGATGTGCCATGCGCCCCACGTGATCGGGTGAGTGTGCGTCCCCGGTTGGCTACAGCAGGCGAGCGAGCGACGGCGGCATGAAGAGGCCGCGGGCCCGGTGCTGCGCCCACACGAGCGTGACGTCGCCGTCGTTGCGGCGTGAGTAGCCGAGGCACAGCTCGCAGCCGTCGAGGTGCTGCGGCGGCACCCTCTCGGGGTGCACCTCGGCGATGTGCCGCGCCACCTGTAACTGTTCCCAGAAGCACCCTTCGGGCGCACCCCACTTGCGAGCGAGCCGACACAGCCACCGGACACACTCCTGGCAATCCCACATGAAGGGCGGCGGTATGGGCAGTGCGTTGTCCTCGGCCGGTCCATCAGTCATCACCGGGTCCGAATGGTCGTGGCACCCATGTAGGCGCGATCCGTGCGGACGGCACGCGCGAGGTACGTCTCGACGGCGTCAACGCCTAAGTGGCCGGGCGGAAGGGGTTCGAGGCAGACCGTCAGGCAGACCGGGCCGCCCGCGGTGACATGGTGGCGCCACAGACGGCTGGGGGACGGTAGCCGCATGTAGTAGCGAGGGTGCCCGTAGTCGAGGGCGACGTACCGTCCACGGACGATCAGGCGTGCTCCGACGATCGGCACGCGCTCGACGGCGCGCCGAAGGTGCATCGCGTCGACCAACCCCATCAAGTTGTCTTCGACCGACTCAGTTGTCTCGTGCGCCCGCCGTGGGGGACCGTGGGCGATCAGGACATACGCAATGGGGCCCGCGAGCTTGGGCACGTTGACCCACGTCGACACGGTGCACCCGGCAGCGAATCCGGGACCGGGCGCCGCCCGGAACGATACGGAGCAGTTCATCGTGTTACCTCCGCCCATACGGCTTTACCGAGCGGCCGGTCAACGACGTCCCACCGCGCCGCGAGTGCGTGAACGATGTGCAGGCCGCGCCCGCGGGAGCGCTCCCCTGATTCGGTTCTCATGTGCGGGCGTCTGCGGCTGGGGTCGTGTACCTCGATGCGCACACGCTCCGACGTCGTCATGACGACGACGAGCAGGGAGTCGCCCGGCTCGGTGCCGTAGCGGTAGGCGTTCGTGACGAGTTCCGAAACGATGAGTACGACTTCGTCGCGCCGGTCGTCACTCAGCGGCTGGTCGTCGTGGTCTAAGAGGTCGCGCACGTACGCGCGGGCCCGCGCGGGTGCTTCGTCGTCCGCGGGGATCATCGCCTGCGCCGGGGGACCGTTGGGTGTGGCGTAGCAGGGCACCGGGTCCCGCCGTTGTTTGATCATGCCTAACCCCTTCGGGCAGTCACGACGCGCCGTCGTCGCTGCTTCGAGTGGATGGGTTTGTCTGAACTAGGCAACACGTGCTGCGGAACCGCGGGTACCGTCGAGGGGGGTGTCGAAGGGTGTCGCTTTCGTCGCCCACGGTCGCGGAGGTGCGGAGAATGGGAACGCCGAACGACGAACTCGCGTACTGGCTTGGACGCTCGGGGATCAGCCGTAAAGGCTTGGCGCGCCTCGTGCAATCAAAGGTGCATGAGTGGGGGCAACCGAATATCGCTCCCAACGCGACCAGTGTTCGGCGCTGGTTGGAAGGTGAGAAGCCGCGCGCACCTGTTCCTGACATTCTGGCCGCGGTGTTCTCAAGGCACTTCGGTTGGCGCCTCATGACATACGACCTTGGGCTCGGCGACGGAAGTTCAGTCGATGCCGCCCTCGCCTACGACCCGTCGTTCGCAGCTACCGTGGAAGTCGTAGCCGACCTGGGGAGAGCTGACGTGGATCGACGAGCGTTTCTATCAGCCGCACCGTTCGCCGCGGTGGCCGGTGTCGGTCCCTCGCGGGACTGGCTCGTGGCCACCCTTGACCAGGAACCCGAACCAGGCCCGCGGGTGCGGCTGGAAGACGTGTCCGCGGTAAAGAACATGTTCAGCACGTTCCAGAAGATGGACGTCCTACAGGGCGGCGGGTCTGGGCGCCTGGTGCTTGCCGAGTACATGAACCAACACGTCTACCCGTTGTTGCGGCGGTCGCACGTCGACACCGTGCGGCGCGCACTGTGCGAGGCCGCTGCCGAACAGACGTATCTACTCGGGTGGATGGCCTTTGACAACGGCGAGCACTCCGTCGCGCAGCGCTACCTAATCCAGGCGCTACGCCTTGCGCAGGAGTCGCGTAACGCTCCCCTCGGTGCGCACGTCCTAGCTGGTATGGCCGATCAAGCAACGCTGCTCGGTGACCCTGCCGAGGGGCGGCGCCTGGCCCAGGCGGGCCGACATGGGCTGTCGAAAGCTGATTCGCCCGCCTGCCTCGCTGATCTGTGGTGCCTGGAAGGGCGGGCGCTGGCACTGCTCGGCGAGAAGAAGGCGGCGGCCCGCGCGGTTGTGCAGTCGGAACACTCGTACGAGCGGGCAGACTTGGCGGAGGAGGCGGACTGGGCGGCGTTCATCGATCCGGCCTACCTGCACGGTGAACATGCAAACACCATGCGGGACTTGGGCGAGGCAAAGGCCGCCGAGGAGCACGCGAGCCGATCGATCGAGCACGCTGAGAAGCAGAACCGGGCCCGACGGGGTGCCATGTCGCAAGCGGCGCTAGCGGTGTCTTACCTGCAACGGCGGGACCTTGAAAAGGCGCACGCGGCAGGGCTTCGGACGCTGAAGCTGTCGGGACAGGTGAAGTCGTCGCGCGCGCTAGAGGCCGTGCAAGATCTACAGCGGCGCATGGAGCCCTTCGGTGGTCACCGCTTGGTTGCCGACTTCAACGCGCGGGCGCGAGAGCTGGTCACTGCGGCGTAGATGCTGGAACGGCAGAACGCCCCCCGCAACGGCCGTGAGTGGCCGTTGCGGGGGGCGTTGTCATGATCTGGTGAGTTGCCACACGGACAGGGCTAGGCCGAGCGCGGCGACCAGGGCGGCCACGGACGGGAGTGGCCACCGGGCCCGTTCGAGGGCGTCGAGGCGGGTCTCGTGGTCGGCGATGGCGCGGTCGGTCTGCTCGCCCCGCTGCACGAGCAGGGCGAGGGAGCCGTCGACCCGGGCAAAGCCGGTCTCCATCGTGCCCCTGAGCCGTTCCAACTCGACGGCGACCGCGGCCGGATCGGACGGGGTGGGGATGGTCACCGGGTGCCGCCGTCGGGGTCGTCGACCAGGCCGATGCCGAAGCGGTCGAGCAGGGCCTCGACGCTGGGCAGGGCCATCACGCGGGCGAGGCCGCCCGCCGCGGCGAGTCCGCCCGATACCCACGGCAGGGAGTCGGGCACTCCGGATGCGGCGACGATGCCGGGCAGGGCGACGGCGAACGCCACGGTGCCCTGAAGGACGGTGCGGATGGTGCGCTTGTTCTCGGGGGTCATGGGTGGTGCTCCTTGCTTGGTGTGGGTGAGGTGGTGTGGTGCGGCTCGTCGCGCTACTTGGCGTAGGCGAGGCGGTGCAGGGCGGCCCATCCGCGCGGGCCGATGGCGGGGTCGTGGGACTTGCCAGCGGCGCGGTAGGCGGGGTGGGCGTTGTGGAACTTGGCCACGGCGGTTTGGGTCTGGGGGCCGTAGGCGTCGGCCTCGGGCACGCTCTTGGCGAGGTATCCGGCGGCCTTCAGCGCGCGCTGGAGCGGCCGCGCCGAGGGGCGGGTGCGGCCCGGGGCAAGGCCCGCCGGGAAGCGCGGCGGGGTGTAGGGCTTGGGCTTGCCCGGGGTCGGCGGCTTGGTCGGCGGGGTGTCGTCGTCGAGCAGCTCGGCGACGCGCGCGCGGATCTTGGCCATGGTGAGGGCGGGCCCGCCCTTCTTGCCGATCGGGCCGCGGGGGTCGACCTTGCCGGGCTGCCACTCAAGGTGGCCGATCACGGATCGCTCGTCCCACCCGTGCTTGCGGCAGATCCCGGCGGCGGTGCGGGCGATGGCCTCGATCTGGACCTCGGGCCACGGGTCGTCGCCGTCGCCGAGGTTGATGCACTCGAAGCCGTAGAAGTAGCGGTTGCCGTCGGTGTTCGCCTCATTGTCGGCGGGCAGCGGCGAGCGCTCGGCGGTGACCGCGGCGAGGACGTCGTCGTCGCCCAAACCGGCGTGGTTGGCGCGGCCGTAGCCGACCAGGTGCACGCGGCCGCTCTTGTCGATGACGCCATGGCACAGCGGGCCGGGCAGGGCCGCGTGTCCGTCGCGGCACATGGCGACCGAGTGCGCGGTGCCGGACGTCACCGTGTGGTGGATCATGATGCCGTGTATGGGCCCCCACGGGCCCTTGTGGTTGCGGTTGTGCTCGGGCCAGTTGCCGACGCCGACGACGTCGACGCCTTCGCCCGCGATGGCGTTGCGGAACGCGGTCGGGGACAGGGGAGGAGCCATAAGGGGTGTCTCCAGACATGAAAAAAGCCTTAGAACTGTTGGTGTGGTTCTAAGGCGACTTGGGCAGGTTTGATCTGGTCCGGGGGAACCGGGTGTGGCTGATGAGAAAGTGCCGCGCAGATGGCTCCCGGGGCATGGCCGCCCGGTTCCCTTGGACGCTCTGACTGCTGATTGAGAGTTGCGACCCATCGCTGACTAAGGCTTCGACGGCGGGGTGTTCCTCGGACCACGAACTTGCAGGTCACTAGGGGTGAGGACGCGCGGTGGGTACGAGACATCAGCTGATCTGGGTGGGCATCGACGCGGGCAAGGGTCACCACTGGGCGGCGGCGATCGACGGCGACGGTGAACGGCTACTGTCGCGGAAGGTGATCAACGACGAGGGCGAGGTCCTCTCGCTTCTCGCCGACGTGCTGGCCATGGCGGAGGAGGTCCGCTGGGCGGTGGACATCTCCAGCCGCCCGTCCGCTCTGCTGCTGACCCTTCTGCTCGCGCGTGGCCAGCAGGTCGTCTACATCCCCGGCAAGACCGTGAACCGCATGACCGGTGCCTACCGCGGCGAGGGCAAGACCGACGCCAAGGACGCCCGGATCATCGCCGACCTGGCCCGGCTACGGCGGGACTTCCGCCCCATTGAGCCGTCGGTGGAGCTGTCCAGCGGGCTCCAGCTTCGTTGGCTACCGCCAGGACCTCATCTCTGACCGGGTTCGGCTGATCAACCGGCTGCGCGAGGTCCTGGTCGGTGTCTGTCCGGCCCTGGAGCGGGCCTTCGAGTTCCGCAAGCGGCCGGGGCTGGTCCTGCTGACCGGCTACCAGACACCGGCCGCCATCCGGCGCATGGGAGTGAAACGGCTGACGGAATGGCTTGCGCGCCGGAAGGTGCGGACCCCAGCCGTGTTCGCCGAGCGTGCCGTCGAGGCCGCCGCCTCGCAACACACTGTGCTGCCCGGCGAGGATCTGGCGGCGAAGCTCGTGAACGAGCTGGCCCATCGTGTCCTCGAACTGGACGAACGAATCAAGGAGAACGAGCAGGCCATTGCCGCCCTGTTCCGCACGGACGAGCGGGCCGAAATCATCGAGTCCATGCCCGGCATGGGCCCAATCCTCGGCGCCGAGTTCCTGGCCCTCGTCGGCGACATGACCTCGCACAAGGACGCAGGTCACCTGGCCGCTCACGCCGGCCTCGCCCCCGTCCCACGAGACTCCGGCCGACGGACCAACAACATGCACCGGCCCAAGCACTACAACCGGCGCCTGCGGCACGTCTTCTACATGTCCGCCCACACGGCGATGACGCTGCCCGGCCCGTCCCAGGACTACTACCGCAAGAAGCGCAAGGAGGGGCTGTTGCATACCCAGGCCGTGCTCTCGCTGGCCCGGCGACGAGTGGATGTCCTGTGGGCCATGCTCCGCGACAAACGGCTGTTCACCGCAACCCCACCCCTGCCTCGGGCCGCTTGACAAAGGGCATTGAGATGCCCCGGCGCGATGCGCGGGGCGTACGGGATGGAGTGCGAGTTCAGGCGAGGTCGGCCGCGCTGGTGTTGGTGTTGATGCTGGCCGGGTCGTCCACGGGCCGGGATCCGGTGTCGGTCCACGTGGAGCCGCGCCAGTCGTTGCCGTACCGGTGGATGAGCGAGCACGTGTTCGTGATCGACAGTCCGTTGATCGCCTCATTGCCCGACCCGTTGGGCCGGACCTTGTTCCCGGACAGGGAGACCGACGAGGCGCTCGTCGAGAGGCGGATGCCGTAGTACGTGTTGTTCGCGGAGCGGCCGGGCGACTTGATGTAGCTGTCGCGGATGTGGATGTTGTTGCCGTCCTGGACCAACACCCCGTTACCGCCCGGGTACATGATCACGTTGCCCGTCAGGGACGTGTGCGTACAGGTCACGGCGGTCATGCCGTGCGCGCCGGGGCTGTAGATCTGATTGCCGGTCACCGCGCCGTTGTCCGAGGTCTCCATCGAGACGGCCGTACCGTCGACATTGCAGATGGAGTTCCCGGAGATCGTGAAGCGCTGCACCTGTTGCAGCCGGATCCCGTTCTGGCTCGCGGCGCTGCCGTCGATGGAGTTGTCGCCGACAGTCAGGTTCAGAATCTGCCCGGACGTCTCGCCGAGGGCGACGATCGGCTCGTCGTAGCCGCCACCCTGACGGAACGTGCAGCCGGTGATCGTGGCATTGCGCATGGACTGTGAGGCGCCGGTCTGCGTGCCGTCCGGCCGCTTGGTGTCCTCGGTGTCGGTGAGGATCACCGTGCGCAGGCGCACCCCCGAGCCGCACTGCGTGAAGTTGCAGCCCGTCACCGTGGTGTCTTCCCAGTTGTAGGCACTGATCGCATACTGAGTGACCCCCTCGAACGTGCAGTCACTGAGCCGTATCCGGCGGTGGTACTTGGTGATCGTCGCCGAGTGACTGCCCACGCCGCGTGGCCATGCCGTCGTGCCGCTCGTGCCGGACGCTCCGAAGTAGCAGCCGGACACCGTGACGTCCTCGCACGGCGTGTGGTCGTACGGGCCGAACCCGCCGAACACGCCGCTCGACTTGGCGAGGTCGATCTGTACGGCCTCGGAGAAGTCGCGGGCGCCGGGGTCGACGTAGCCGAGGAACCGGCAGTTCTCGATGGTGGCGCGCTTCGTCGAGTTCAGCTCGATCGCGTGATAGCCGGACACGTCCCGGATCTCGACGTCGCGGATGGTGATGTCACGGGCGTGGCCGATGCTCATGCACATGGCCGAGGCGGACAGGGCGGGCACGGTGCCCTGACAGTCCCAGACGCCGCCCTCGATCGTGATGGAGCCATGTCCGGTGTAGCCGCTCCGGGTCTGTCCGGCATCACCGTTGATGATCACTGTTTCGGCCGCGCCCCGGATGAAGCGGGCGCCCGGCAACAGCGTGAGCCGGGTCGAGTCGTAGATCCGCAGGGGAAGGGTGGCGAGCAGGTACCGGCCGGGCGGGATGATCACCCAACCGCCGCGGGTCTTGGCGGCGTTGAGCGCGGCCTGAATGGCGGGGGCGTCATCCACGGTGCCGTTACCGGTGGCCCCGAAGGCGGTGACCGTCAACGACTCCGAGAGTCGTTCGAGCATGTATTGCAGGCGTCCGGCGGTCATCGTCATGCCGGGGAGCCACTGAGCCACGGGCGTGGACACGGGCGGAGATCTCCTTAGAGGGATACGTAGGCGGGGCGGGCGAGCTGCACGGGGGCGCCCGCGGGGTGTGCGAGGGCGAGGCCGTTGGCGGCGCGGGTGACGGTGAATCGCTGGCGTCCGCCCGTGAGTGAGGCGACGTCGGTCACGACCAGGTGCTCGCCGCCGATCTGCACCGGGAGCGGGAGCGCTTCCGGCATCGCGGCGCGGCTTGGCCACAACGGACCGGCGGATACCCGCACGTCGAGGGAGGTCGCCTCTGGCCCGACCGGGGCGGCGAGGCTGGTGTCGTCGCTGGCGACGGTGGCGTACTCGCCGTCGTCGAGTGCGGCGACCAGCCACGGCCCGCCGGGCGAGCATGTGAACGTGATCTCCCACGTGCGTACGCCGAGGGTCTCGGTGTAGCCCTCGACGAGTAGCTCGATGGCCTCGGGCGGTAGCCACGGCGGTGGGTGGAGGATGCGGGCGCGGGCGCCGACGTCGACGGCGGCGACCTGCTCGATCAGGTGCGGCGCCTGGTGCAGGGCGACGGACACCGACGGGTAGCGCGGGGCGTCCCAGGTGCCGAGGTGCAGGTGCCACCACGCGTACGGCGCGGTCTGCTCGTCTTCGAACAGGCCGAGCGTCGTACTCGCGGCGTAGCGGCCGATGCCCGCGGGCGGGGCCTGCACGGACAGGGGCCCCGTCTCGCGCACTGCGCGGCCGGAAGAGCCGCCCTCGCGGACGATGGTGATGTCGTTGCGTACGGCCTGGTCGTCGTCGACGGGTTCGAGAGGGGCGACGACCTCGCGGGCCGCGTAGTCGAGGGTGAGGGCGGCGGGTTGGGTGTAGAGGGTGGCGCGGGTGCGGAACGCGAGGGAGAGCGCGTCGCGCTGCTCGTGCAGCATCCCGCCGTCGGCCTCGGCCGCGACCTGGAGCAGGTCCACCAACGAGGTGATGGCCTGTGCGCCTAGTCGGGTGCCGGGTGCATCGGGGCGGCCGGTGTAGGCGAGGGGTATCTGTTCCTCGGCGGCGAGCCGCGTCATGCGGCGTGAGAGCGGCTCGCCCGCCCACGCGATCATGGAGGGGGCCGTCGAGTCGAACGCGTCGAGCGCGTTCGCCACGGCAACATGACCGACGGCCAGCTCGCCCGCCTTGCCGCCGCCCACCGTGACGTGGGTGATGCGGCCGATGGCGTTGGGCACGGTCTCGCCCTGCCACTGGTACAGCCGCCCGCCCAGGACGTAGGTGTACTGGTCGATGTCCATGAAGTACAGGCGCCACGAGGTACTCAGCGGCTCCTGCCTGACGTCCAGGCGCAGACTCAGGCGGTGGCCGAGCAGGGAGTCGCCGCCGCCGTTCACGCGCACGACCTCGATGCCGAGTGCGGTGCGGCCGTACATGTTGAGCTTGCCGTCTGGCTTCAGGGCGATCGTCCAGCGGGATACCCAACCGGTGCACACGATCGTGCACAGCACGGTCTCGGCCTCGGGCGCCTGCTCGGGGAGGGCAACGAAGAGACGGAGCGCTGTCTCAGGGGTGGTGGGGTAGGCGGGCACGGTGCCGGTGGCCGCGCCCTCGCCGAGCGTGGGCAGCGCGTCGGATGCCGCATAGGCGGTGTACGCCCCCGGTTTGATGCCGGGGGTGGTGATGCGCATGGGCGGGCCGCCGGGCAGCGCCGAGCCGAACTCTGTTGCTCCTGTGCCGCTTTCGAGCGGCCAGTAGGCGACGATGCTCGTACGGGAGGGGGCGGAGTACTCGCGGCGCAACGCGGAGTGCAGCGGGGCGGCGCCCTGCCCCAGGCGGCGCAGGATGCCCGCGGCCGTGACGGACACCGACACGTCATGCGCGGTGCCCCACTTCACCGGCCATCCGGGGACCTCGCCCACGAACCGCACCAGCCGCGGACCGTTCGGCCCGTTGGGGGCGACGGAGACGCGTACGGGGGTGTTGCGGCCGATCCGCCCGTACAGGTCACTGCGCGGGTTGCGGGGGCTGTAGCGGCCACTCGTGTTGTCGAGGACGAAAACACAGGTGGCCGCATCGGTGCGGGCGCCCTCGTCGGGGCGCCCGCGGGTGATGGTGATCGGGTTCTCGGTGTAGACGTCGCTGGTGATGTCCAGCCACGTGCCGCCGAGTTGCAGTTCGACGCGGACGTCGAGCGGGTCATCGGGAAAGGCCATGCGGCACCTCCTTTGTGGGTGTCAGGTGCCGAAGGCGGTCTGTACGGAGCCGCGGCCGTCGACGCGGACCATGCGGCGTACGAGGCGCTTCCATTCGGCGTCGGCGCCGGTCACGTCGAGGACCAGGCGCCCGCCGCCGACCGCGTCGCCCGCGGCCGTACCGGTCTGCGCGGCCATCGCCGCGGCGGTGGCCTGCCCGGGGGTGGGAGTGGTCACGAGGTTGCGCATGGTGCGATCGACCGCGCCCTGTCCCGACTCGATGCCCTGCACGATTCCGGCGGGAATCCAGCGGCCGACCTGGTCAGCCATGACCTTGGACGGGCTCGCGATCCCCAACGCCTTGGCCACGGGGCCGGGGATGATGCTCTTGGCCCAGCCGATCAAGGTGTCGCGGAGCCAGCCGCCCATGGACTTGATGCCGCGCCACAGGCCGCGCACGACGTCGCGGCCCTTGCCGGTGAGCAGACCACCGAGCGACCCGATGCCGCTCGCGATGCGCCGGGGCATGCCGCGCACCCACACGAGAAACTCGGCGGCCTTCTGACCCGCAGCCGTGCGGAACGCCTGAAAGCCGTTCACGGCCGATCGGCGCAGACTGACCGGCAGACCGGCCAGCGCCGACGCGGTGCGCCCCGGCACCCCGGCAAGCCAGATGGTCAGTTCGACGATCTTGCCGACTGCGGCGTCTTTGGCGCTGCCGAACCAGCCGCCGAGCCGACTAGGCAGCGAGCCGAACCAGCCCAGCGCGGCGCCGATGCCGGATACGGCCGTATCGGTGGTCGATTGGATGAAGCCCCACGCAGCCGACCAACCGCGCTGGAGCCAATCCGTTTTCGTCGCGATCAGCACCACCACGGCGACCAGGGCGACGATCGCAGCGATGATCCAAAACACAGGGCTCGCGAACATCGAGGCGTTCAGGGCCCATTGGCTACTGGTCCAGATGGCGTTACGCGCGGCGACCACGGTCTGAGCGAGCGCCCATGCCTTGGTGGCGACGGTGACGGAGCCGATGACCACGGCGAGCGCGGTGAGCACCGGGGTGGGTACTGCGGTGAGGATCTGCGCGAGGATCAGGGCGAGTTGGGCCGTGACGCCGAGCAGGGGGGAGAGGGCGACGAGCACCTCGACGGCGGCGCCGCCGAGGTCGCCGAGGGTTCCGGCGCCCTGCTCGGCCAGGTCGAGGAACGTCGCGAAACCCTCGGAGTCGTCCAGCGAGGTGCCCCAGTCGGCGAACGCGGCCGACATGGTCACCAGGCCGCCGGTCACCCCCGCCGAGGCGGGCAAGAACGCCTGCAGCAACCCGGCGAACCCCACGGCGAAGTTCTTGACCACGGTCAAGATGTCGCGCAGCGCGGGCCCGGCAACCGCGCTTGTCTCGCTCACCCACTCCTTGAACTCGGCCGACTTGATGCCCGTGGAGATGTCGTCGAAGAACCCGGAGAACGCGCCCGCGGCGGCCTCAACGAACGGAGTCAGGGAGGGCAGCAGGCTTCGAAGGGCGGTAAGGCCCTTGGTGACCACCGGCATGGTGGTGGTCGAGAGGGAGTCTGACCACGCCTGGTAGTCGCTCTTCAGGCCGATGAACGCGGTGGCCGCATCCCGGGTCGCCGGGGGGAGTTGGGCGAGCGCATCGTTGTATTCCTGCTGCTTCTCGGCCGCGTCTGCGGCGCCCTCGGCCGCTGCCTTCTCGGCCTCGGCCGCAAGGTCGGCGACCTCCTGGACGGCCTCCATCTGCGGGCCAACCGCAGCAGAGAACGCCTTGACCGCCAATCCGGCGGCGACGGCGCCCGCGGCCAGGCCCATGAGCGCGGCGGTGCCCGCGGCCACGATCGGGACCGCGCCGCCGACCAGCGCCAACCCCTTGGCCGCGCGCACCGCGCCGGAACGAACGCGGTCGCCGAGCGCGCCGCCCATCGCCGCGGACTCCGCAACGAAGCGCCCGCGCAGATCTCGCAAGCGGCCATCGGTGCCGCGGACAAGGTCATCCATGCCCGCGCGGGTGCGGGCGAGTCCACGCCGCGCCCCGGAGTCGTCGAGGTCAATGAAGCCGGTGAGTTCGCCGACGGTCAGCGCCACGCGCCCCACCTCCCGTCGTGCTCGGTGGTGGGCGCGGGCCGCTACAGCGGACTACCGCGGGGGTTGTTCAGGTGGTGCCAGGTGGCGCGCGATGCGCGAGTCGGCCGAGAGCAGTCCAAAGATGCGCACGCGCAACCAGCGCCAGGAGCGGGCGCGCATGAGGCGCCGGTCACCGACATCGACGCCGTACACCTCGTGCAGATCGGCCTCGATCAGGGGCCACTGGTCGAGGAGTTGGGGCCAGGTCAGCGACGCGTGCGCCGTGCGCGGGCCGGTGCCGGGCGGCCACTCGTACCACTCGAAGAGCCCTGATTCCTCGTCGTATTCGCCCCGCCCGATCGGCGCTCCGCACGGTTCGGGGCCAGCCGAGAAGGGTCGCCACCGGAGAGCCACACGCGCTCGGCGGCGGCCTTGTCCTGCACCACCCACGCAATGGCGGTCCGGGCGGCATGCTTGAGCGCGGGCCACTTCACGCCGTCGGCGAGCATCTGGTCGTAGGCGTCGCCGAGCAAGTCGCGGTAGAGGTCGCCCTCGGCCGCGTCGCCGAGTGCTTCCTCGTCGACCTGCCCGCCGGACGCGGCGACCGCGGCGGCCTGAACGATGGTCTGCACGCGCAGACCGGTTTCCGCCGAGGGCGCCTCGATCGTGTACCGGCGCCCCTTGATCGGGAGGACGAGCGTTTCGTCGAGCAGCTCGTCGAGGGCCTCGAACGCCATCAGGCGGCCACCTCCTTCAGCGTCTTGCCGGTGGCGGCGAGCGTGAGCGTGCCGCCACCCGCGGGCGCGGCCGGGTTGGTGATCGCCTTGCGGGGCCCCTTGCCGGTCAGGGTGACCTTGACGGTGTCGAGGTCGTCGGCCGCGCCGCCGTCCGGCTCCCAGGTGACCAGAGCGAACCCCTCGTACGCCTCGGGGCGGCCCTCGCGGTCGTAGTAGCGCACGTGCACACGCGAGGCGGCACCGAAGCTCTCGGACGCGATCCTGAGCCGCTCCTGTGCGGCGTTGAACACACGGGTCTCCGGGTGGTGGCGGTGGGCGAGCTTGGTCTCGATCGACCAGGCGAGTTCGGTCACCGTGGAGTCCGCCCACCCCTCGTCGTCATACGTCGTGCTCTTCTGCTGGGTCGGTTCGACCTTGGGGGCGAACTCCTGCACCCCAGGGACGAGCGACCACACGGGGGTGGCGGCGGTGCCGGTGTTGAGTTCGAGGCGGTACCGGCGCGCGAGCGCGGTCTCGGTCTCCGCCGGGGGTGTGGGCGTACTCAAGGCGGGTGCTCCTATTCGAGGCGGGGGTGTGGGCGGTTGGCGCGCAGGCGGTAGTTGCTGGTGTGCTCGTGGCGGCCGTTGGCGTCGGCGCCGAGCGAGCCGGACGAGAAGCGCCAGACAAGGGAGATCCGGGCGGATCCGAAGGTGTGGCGGCCGCTGGCGTGCAAGACGGCGAACACGTCGTCGTCCAGGGCGGCGACCTCGCGCGGATCGGGCCCGGCGCGGGTACGGACCTGCACGGCGAGCACGGTGTCGGTGAGCGCGGCCGACTCGTCGACCGGGTATGCGGTCAGCACGATGGCGCGGTCGGGCGCCTCGGGCATGACCGTGTCGGTGATGGCGGTCTCCCCCGCGGCGTAGATGCCGTCGGGCCGGTAGGTGCCTACGCCCTGCGCGGCGAGCAGGCGGGCGAGGCCGTCGACGACGTCGGGGAGAAACGTCACCGCAGAGCCCGCCTGACCTGTGCGGCGATGATCTCGCCGACCGCGTCGGCTTCCTCGGCGAGGGGGCCTTCGAGGTACTTCGCGGTGCGGCCCGCGTCGTGGCGGTAGGTCAGCTCCTCGTGCTGGCGGACCGCGTACGGGGTGTCGTACGACACGGCGGCGGTGAGCGCGCTCTCGTCGACGGTCGCGACTCCGGAGCGTTCGAGGGTGGCCTCTTCGATCGGGACGCGCCGCCGCGAGACTTCGAGGACGTGCTCGGCGGCGAGCCGCAGACCGCGGGCGGCGCCCTGGCGGGTGGCAGCGAGGGCGGCGTCGCCGTTCCAGCGCAGGCGGGTGCGCTGCGTCATTCGCACATCACCTCCGTACTGGCAGGCACCGGGAGGCCCGGCGCGGTGTGGTGGGCGACCGTGAGCGCGGTCGTGGTGCGGCCGTCGGGCAGCGTGATCCTCGACCCAGCCGGGCAGTTGAGATCGGGGGCGGCGATGATCTGCGCCGTCGAAACGGTCTCGGCGCCCGTGCGGTCGCGTACGCGCTTGACGGTTGCGGAGACCAGGGCGCGGGCGGTGGCGGCGGGCCCGTAGCGGGGCCCGTAGGCGGAGGTGCCAAGGTAGGGCTCGATACTCACCTCGTGGCGGAGCAGCCATCCGGGGACGCGGGTCACCAGATCACCCCCGGGAGCAGTCCCGCCCGCTTCAGCGTGCGGTGCGCGCGGGGGCCGAGGTCGACGTCGTCGGGCGCCTGGGGGCCGTCCTTGCGGCCGGACAGGGCGACGGGCCCGATGCTTACGGAGTCCCACCGGCCCGCCGCTCCGGTGCCGTCGTCGCCCGTGGCGAGCTGGTACTCGACCTGAGCACAGACGGCGTCCCGAAGCGCGGCGGCGATGGCTGGGTCGGTGGGCATGCCCGCGTCGTCGGTGAGGTAGACGGCCCGTGCGAGCGTGTCGTCGATGTCCTCGGACGCGCGGGCGAGCAGCCGCTCGGCGTCGGCGGGCGCCGGTTTCCCGGTCCACGCCGTGAGCTGTGCGGGGGTGGCGTAGACACGGCCCACCGGGTCACTCCTCCTTGGTCTTGCTCCGGGATGGCGAACGCCCCGCAGGCTTGGTCTGCGGGGCGTTCGTGGGCTGCGGATCGGGCGGCGGAGCGGGGCTGTCGTCGAGGCGCTCGACGACGTATCCGGCGCCCTGGCAGTAGCCAATGACGGCTATGTCGCTCGTCTCCGCCACGCCGTCGGTGAACGTCAGTCCGGCGGGCCCCTCGCCAGTGAAACCCGGTACGGGCGCAGTGATGCGTACGAGCATTGCGGGCCCCCTCACGCGCTCTTGATGTTGCGGAAGACGGCGGCGGCCCGGGTCGCCTTCAGGACCGGGGCGACGGGGCCGAGTTCGACCTCGCCCGTCTTGACGGCGCCCGCGTTGGTGAAGTCCGGGAGCCACGTCCCCAGCAACGGGGCGCCGCCTCCGACGCTCGCACCGTGGAAGCCGTCGAGGCCGTAGCGGATCGCGTAGAGGTCGCCGAGGCCGGTGACGTTGCCACCTGCGCCGCCCGCGTCGGGGTCGCGGGTCACCAGACTGATCACGTCGGCGTTGCTGCCTGCCTTGCTCTTGAGATCGGCGAGCGGGATGCCGTTGTACGCGGTGACCGGGCGGCCGAACGCGTCGGTGCTCTTGTCGATCTGGTCAGTCCACGCGGCGATGCGCTTGAACAGGGACAGGGTCTTGCGGTTGCCGTAGATCACATCGGGGGTGTCGTCCATGGCGGCGAGCCAGTTGTCGATGTGGGTCTGCGCGGCAAGCGCGCTGGCCTTGTCGTTGACCGCGGTCCAGTCGACGAATCCGGACGTGACGCCATTGGCGAGCGGAAGGTATTCCGTGGCAGTGCCGGTGAGGATCTTCGACAGGCCGTCGAACCCGTTGGTCTCGACGCCCTTGTCACCGTTGATCACCGCGTCGGCGAACTTCGCCCGCGATGCCTTGATGAGCTGCTGCATGTTCAGCGTCACGGCGCCGGACGCGGCCGGGCCGATACGGGAGATCACGCGGTCGATCTGGAAGCTACCGCCGAGCGGCACCAGGTCGACGGTGTAGCGCTGAGACGTGACCTCGGCTGGGGTGTACTCGGAGTTCAGCGCACGGAACGCGGCATCGCGCTGCGTGATCAGTCGCCGGTATCCGTAGGTCAGGGTGTCGCCGCCGGTCGGCGATACGACGTTGTCGAACGTGAGCCGGTCGAGGATGTCGGACGACTTGCGGAACTCGTCGATGACCTGCACATCGATGTCGTCCTGCGCGTTGTTCTTGGCCTCGGCAAGGGAGGTGGCCATGGGCGGTTACTCCTGGGGGTTCAGCCGCCGAGTGCGGCGGCGATGGCGTCGTGAAGGCTGGCGGGCTTGCGGTCGCCGGACGGGGGGCCGTTGAACTCGGCGCCGCCGCGGGCAGGTGCGGTGGTCTTGGCCGCGAGGGCGGGGTTCGTCGCGATGGCTGCCTGTACGGCGGCGCGCACTGCGGTGGTGTCCGCGGGGTCGACCTCGGCGATCGCGGCGGCGAACTGGCGGGAGTCGAGCAGCGCGTCGGGGTCGCCGCCTGCCTCGTGGGCGGTGCGGTAGACGGCGAGTTCGACGGCGGTCTGCCGGGCCTTGGCCTGCTCGTCGGCGAGCTGCTGCGTGAGCTTGGCGGGGTCGGGCGGGGTGTCGTCCTCGACGATGCCGAGGGCCTTGCCGATCTGCTGCGCGAGTTCGCTGCGCGCCTCGTCGGCGGCCTTCTGCTTCGCGGTGACGCGGCTCTTACCGGCCTCGGCGCGGGCATCGGTGAGGGCCTTCTGTGCCCACGGGGGGAGCGTGGATTCATCCTGCTCGGCGCCCTGCTGCGGCGGCGCTGCGGGGTTCGGCGCGGTCGGCTGACTGCCCTGGCCGGTGTTCTGCTCGGCGCCCTGCTGACCGGTTGTGGCGCCCTGCTGTCCGCCCTCGCCCTCACCGCTGGCGTAGACGATGGGAGAGAACGCGGTGAGCGGGTAGGGGTGGGCCCATCCGGCGCCGTCGAGACGGTGGCGGGCAAGGGTGCGCGTGCGCATAGGGGTGCACTCCTGGTGCGTCGGGCCCGCTCCTGGCGGGCGCGTTCGGGCATGCAAAAAGGGGGCCCGCTCCTGGCGGGCCCCCTTCGGGGCGGTACTGCGGTGTTCGGTTGTCAGTCGGCGTCGCCTTGGTCGCCTTGGGCGGCGAGGGGGCGGCGCTCGGCGTAGCCGCGGATCCACGCGGTACGCAGCGTCGAGGTGCTCGGGTACGGGCACGCGGTCGGCGGGTCGCCCCGGTCGCCTGCCTCGCGGCCTGCCGTGACGGCCTTCACGATGTCCTCGCGCGTGCCCATGGCTCCCCTTAGCGCTTGTTCTGGTGGTCCGACTCGTTCTTACGGGCGCGGTCGGCCCCTCGCTGGGCCTTGCCGGTCGCCTGCTCGATGAACTCGGCCTGCGTGAGCCTGCCGTGTTCGGCCCACCACTCTTTCAGCTCGTCGGACGCGCGCGCGTAGGCGATGCGTGCGGGCCCGCTGAACAGGCTTACGGGGCTGTGCCCGGCGGCCTGGGCCTTCTTGTTGAGCAGGTAGCCGCGGCAGTCGTCTTCGGCCTTCAGGTACTGCCGGTAGACGTACTCCTCGTACAGGGCGCGGGCCTCGCGGCGCGTGACCGTGTGCCGCTCGTCCCGCTCGCCCTCGCTCTCGTCCTGGGCGGCGGCGAGGGCGGCGGCCTCGGCGGCGAACGTCTCGTCGTCGGCGAGGCGCCCCCACTGCTCCGGGTCGGGGGCGGGCGCCATGGCCTCGGCGAGGGCGTCGCGGTCGGCGAGCAGGTCCTCGACCGCGTTGCCGGTGTCGGACGGGGGCGGTAGCTCGACGGCGTCGCGGCGGTCCATCTCCGCGGCGATGCGCAGAAGTTCGCCGTTGTCGGCGTACTGCATCGCCCACGCGAGGTCGTCGTCGCCCACCCCGGACAGGTCGGCGAGCAGGTTCCCGCCGGGGAAGAGGCGGGCGAGCAGGTCGCGGCGGGCGGCCTCCGTAGCGATCGCGGCGGCCTCTGGGCCGGTCCCGGCATCCCGGTAGCGGGCGGCGAGCTGCGCGTCGGACAGGCCGATCAAGTCGGGCCGTACGTCGGGGTGTTGTCCGGCGCGGTCGCGGCGGTCGGTCTCGGCCATGATGCGCAACCGGTCGTCCTGGTCGACGTGAGTGAACAGGCGGGCGAGGTCGTCGTCGGACAGGGCGAGCAGATCCTCGGCCAGGCGCCCGCGGGGCGCGGCGCGGTCGAGGAGGGCGGCGAGGTCGCGGCGGTCGGCCTCGGTCTCGATCCGGCGGCGCGCGCGGTCGTCGAGCGGCGTACGCAGCGCGGCGGCGAGCTGGTCGTCGCTCATCTCGCTGACGGTGCGCTCGTCGCCGGACCATACGCGCGCCCGCTCGACCTGATCCGGCGCGGGCGGGCGCGGCGTCGCGGGGAGGTTGCCCGTCCCTTCCTGCTCGCGGTGCCTGAGTCGGCGCAAGTCGGGGTGGGCGGCGAGGTGGTCGCGCATGGCGCCCTGCCAGGCGCGCACTTTGGCGCGGGTGGAGCGCTTCTCCTCGGGGGTGGTGGCGACAGCTTCGCGGCGCTTCCACTTGCGGATGTTCCGCTCGATGGCGCGCTGTCGCTGTCCGGCCTCGTATCCGGCGGGGTCGCTCTCGGCGTCCTCGACCGTGGTCAGTCCCGGGGTGTAAGCAGACACGCTGTGGCGGCAGTTGGGGTGTTGGAATCCGGCGAGGCGGGCCTCGTCGAGCGATCCGGCCACGCGCACGGGCACCATGCGGCCGTCCTCGACGGCGTGCTCGACCTCGACCGTACGTGGTCCTGCGGGCCCGCCGATCGTCAGAAGCTGCCGTTCCCACGGGCGGCACAGGGGGCACTCGCGCGGAGCGTTGCTGACGATGACTAGGTCGACGCCGTGCTCGGTGAGGGTGCGCATGTGTGCCTCGGTCGCGGCCCGCGCGGTCGCGGTCCGTACGGCCATCTCGGCGTAGGAGGGGAGCGACCAGCGTCGGCCCGCGCGGTCGACGAACGCCCGGATCCCGCGATCGGCGAAGGCGCGTAGGGCGTCTTGCACGGCTTGGCGGCGGGTGCCGGTACCGAGCAGGGGCGTTGCGGCCACGGACGCGACGACGGCTCGGAAGCCGTCGACCACGGCCCGCAGAATGCCGCGGTGCGTCGCGGTGACGACGTCGACGGCTTCCTGTGCGAGGCGGTCGACGGCCTGCGCCTGGGGCAGACGGTCGTCGACCAGGCGGCGGGCGTCATCCGACAGGGCACCGAGTTCGGCAACTGCGGCGCGGTGCCCGGTGTTGTACGCCTCGGCGACCGCGTCGAACACGTCGAGCTGGGTCGCCTTGCCCAGCTCCTCGACGACGGCCTGTGCGGCGCGGCGTACTTGCTGGACGGCGGCGAGCTTGGCCTCGATCCATCCGGGCGCGTCGAGCCCTGCGGCGAGCTGGCGCGCGATGATGCCCAACAGCCGTTCCTCGGCCGCGGCGTAGGTGTCGCGCGTCGTCGCGGCCAGATCCTCGACCATGCCCGGGTGGATCGGCACCGCCCACCCCCCATCGTCTCAAGCGGCGAGCGGGTAGGTATCACCCGGGTCCGGTGCATCCGCGGCGCCGGTCTCCCGCAGGATCGCGACGACCTCGCCCTGTACGGCGGTGTCGTCCCACTCGGGGTGCAGGATCTTGACCTTGGTCGAGGTCGACACGGCCCCTGCGCGGGCGAGCAGGTCGAGGGTGGTCGCGGTGGCCTGCTCGGACTCGGCGACACCGTCGCCGAACTCCACGCGCGGGCGCTCGGGTGTGATGCGGCGGCCGAACTGCACCGCGTCGAGCTGTAGTTGCACGTGCGTCATGGCGGCGAGTTCATGGCGCCAGTACCCGGTCTTCTTCTTCCGGGTGACCATGCTGCGTTGGTCGCGGCTGTCGACCTCGGTCGCGGTGACGGCCTGCCCCTCGCCGTCGAGGCCGAAGCTCTGCGGCGAGTATCCGGCGGACTGGGCGGCCTGCCGAGTGAGGGCCTCCGTGGTGGCGCGGTGCTCCTCGACCCGGATCTCGAACTGAGCCAGGGTGATGGTCGCCCCGTCGTTGGGCGGCATCTTCAGGGCCTGCCAGACCTCGCGCTCGTCGTCGAACGATGCGCCGTTGCCGGGGCCCTCGTCGCGGAGGTACCCGTCGGGGACGATCAGGCGGGCGCGGGCGAGGCGGATGTCGCGCATCCACGATGTCCACGTCTCGTCGAGCGCGTCGAACAGGTCGTACAGCGGGGCGGCGTAGTCGCTGCGGCCGAGATCGGAGCCGCGGTGAAGCCGGTTGGGCAGCATGTTGGGCACGTACGCGGCGGTGAGGTCGCGAATGCCGGTAGCGATGCTGACCCCGTCTTCCCCAAGGGAGTCGGCCAGGCTGGCGGTATCGGGGTGCTCGGCAAGCGGGACGGCACGGCCGATGTTGTCGGCGGTGCCCTCGTACAAGGCGTGCAGGATGCGGCCCGGCTCGTGGCGCTCGATGTGGCGCCACACGGTGGCCTCGGTACTGCCGGGCAACTCCCGCCAGAAGTTCACGGCCCGCAGCATGCCGAATCGAAACTCAGGCACGCTGGCGTCGGGCTGCATCACGGTCATGAGCGGCCGGTCAGCGAGTTCCCGGTCCCAGGTGACGCGCAGGAACACCCCGGACAGGGCGGCGGCCTGCTCGGCGGCGCCGAGCAACACCTGTTGCGCGCGGCCCTCGTCGAGCAGCACGTCGAGGCGCGCCTGTGTCGCCGTGTCCTCGACGGTGATCCGGGGCATGTCCGCGAACAGCAGGTCGGCGGAAGTGCTCGCGATGTCGCCGGGCAACGGCACGTGAAGGCGGTGGTCACGGCGGCCGACGCGGTGCTCGGCCGACTTCCTGCCCCACAAGCGGCGGCGCTCGGCGGGCCGCGGGTGGTGGCCGTAGAGACGGGATAGACGGCGCGCATCGCCGGTGTACCACGCGTCGTTGGTACGGATCTCGGCGTAGTACGCGGCCCACTGCGGCGGCGGCCACGCTGCGCCGTTGTCAGGCAGAGGCATTTACTACCTCCAATAGTGGTAGTCGGGCGTATCTTCCACCTCATGAGCGAACAGCCTTATGTGCGCAACGAGTTGAGTGACAGCCACATCAAAGGGCACGTGATCCAGTCCGGGAACATCCACGGTGACGTGGTGATCAATCCGGAAGGAACGCCTCTCAGTCAGGCGGAAGCAGAGGTGCAACGCCGTTGGTACGAGCGGCAGGGCCGCATCCTCGACGCGGAAGACGCACAGCGAGCGGAGTCCCAGCGCAGGGCAGAACAGTTCGTGCGCCACTGCCGTGCCAAGCAACGCGTCAATACGGTATTCATGCTGATCGGGCTCGTGACCGCAGTTACAGCGGGCCTGGTGCATCCCGGCTTTGTGTTGCTCGCAATCCTGTTCGGGGTGCCAGGCGCAATTGGGTGGGTCCGCTACACGCGAGTTGTCAGAAAGTGGGATGCGGGAAATGCGATCAAGGTTCCGCGTTCCCGGCTGATGTGGTGAGCAGGTGTCGCCACTCGTGCGCGGTGGAGTGGACGACGTACCGAAGTGCGTCGGCGCTGTGGTCGTCGACCTTGATCGGGGCGTCCGTGCCGCGCTCGGTCGCTCTCGGGTCCCAGGAGTAGGCGGGGAGTTCGGCGAGCAGGCCCTCGCACGAGTCGTGGACGAGCAGGCGGTCGGCGGCGAGCAGGCTCGACACGGACCGGATGCCGTCGGAGACGTCGTTGGTGGCGCGGGCGAGGCCGGGGTGTCCGTCCTGCCACATCTGCGTGGAGAACGATGCGGCGCTCGGGTCTATGAACGTCCACTCTGGCGTGACGTCGAGCGTGGCGAGCCAGGAGCGGACGGCGGCGCTGTATTGCGCGTCGGTCATGCTGCGGTGTGTGGCGCGGGAGTCGTGGCGCCACTCGGCGCACACGTACAGGCGTCCGTCGGTGCCCTCGCCGAGCAGGAGCGCGGAGAAGGGGTTGGTGGTGCCGTAGTCCACGCCGAGCCAGTGCTGACGCATGTCGGGGAGCGCGGTCACGACGTGGCGGGTCTCGTCCCACATGTCGTAGATGGCGCCCTCGGCGACCACCCACGCGCCGTCGATCATGCGGCGGCGCCACAGGCCGACGTACTCGGCGGTGAGGTCGGCAACGTACTCGGGCGACAGGCTCGGGTTGTCGGCGAGGCGGAAGTGCCAGGCTCTCAGGTTGAGTTCGCCCGCGCGGTCGAGGTACTGGACCTTGAGCCAGTGGCGCGGGCTGTCCGGGTTGGTCGTGGCGTACAGGCGCGCGCCGGGCACGGAGAGGCGGGCGAGTAGCTGAGTCCAGAATCCCTCAGGCATGAGGGTGGCCTCGTCGACGTACGCGAGCTGCGCCGTCAAGCCGCGTAGGCGGCCCTCGGCGCGGGCGTCCGCGGCGCCGATCAGGTGGACGGTGCGGCCGAGGATCGTCGCTGTGGTCGCGCCTCGGGTGTGCACGATGTGCCGGGCCAACGGTCCGAACAGCGAGCGATCTTGCAAGGGTTCCAGCGCGTTGCGTTCGATCGTCTGGAGGCTGCGCCCGCAGATGATGATCAGGCCGGATGGTCCGGCGGTGGCAACGGCGATGACGAACGCCAGGAGCGAGGCGATCGTCTTCCCGCTGCGCACGCTGCCGTGCCAGAGGTTGATGCGGGCGGTGGCCTGCCCGATGCTGCGCAACTGCTTGCGGGACAGGGGCAGGCGGTCGAGGTCGAGCACAGGCTCACCCCCCGGCGTCGCCCCCGTCGTCGTCGGGGGCCTGGTCGTCGTTGGTGGCCTGTGCCAGTGCCTCGCCGAGGGTGCCGAGCATCGACCGCACCTGGTCGGCGTCGTCGCCGCCCTCGACGGGGGCGAGCTTGAGTGACTGCTGTACGGCGGTGGCGGTGGCGGCGATGATCTGCCGCTGGTCGGCGAAGCGTGGGCGGTCGAGGTAGGTCTCGTGCCACTCGCCGTCGCGCCCTGCGAACTCGCCGTACGTGCAGCGCTCCCAGAGTTGGGCGCGCAGGCGCTCGGCGTCGGTGTGCAGTGCCTCGGCGAGCAGGGAGCGGCGGGCGGCGAGGTCGATGCGGCGCGCCTCGGTGGCGGCGACGACTTCGGGCCCGCGCTCGAAGGTGAGCGGCGGCGAGCACTCGGCGGCGATCTTCGACACGGTCGAGGGTGACCGCCGGATGGTGCGGGCGATCTCGTTGCGGGACTGGCCCCGGGCGTGGAGGTGTCGCACCTGCTCGCGGTCGCTGTCGTCGATTGGTCGAGCCATGGGGCGGTCACCTCCTCGCCCGGGGCCAGGCATGCAGAACGCCCCGCCGCGGGGGGAGCGGCGGGGCGTTCAGGGGGGCGTCCGTTTCCGGGCACGCCGAAGACGGGTCCAACATTAGGTCACGGAACGATAACGACGCAAGTTCGTGCGAGTGACCTCACGCGCGCGCGGGCCGCTGCGCGTCCGGTCGCTGCGGCCCTGTCGGACGGCCGAGCAGGGTCTCGCCGTACGCGGTGGGCAGGTGCGCACCGGGTGGCGGACCGGCGAGCCTGCGCCTGGCCAGGTGCGGCGGACGTGCGTCCGACGCGTCATACCCGCCGGTCACCGGCTCGGGTGTGGCCTGCTGGTGCAGCTGGTAGGCGAGCACCTGCGGCGCGGTCCCTTCCGGGCACACGCCGTTGGCCCATCCGACGCGGTAGATGTCGGCGAGGTGTCCGACGGCCTGTCGGACGGCGTCGCTGAAGTTGGCGCCCGTGCTCATCAGAACGGCGAGGTCGGCCGCGAGGGTCTCGTCGATGCGGACCGAGGGCCGCTCTCCTGCCTTCGGCGGGCCCTGCTTCTTGGTCTGGTTAGGGTGGGCGTTAGCCACGGGGGTTGCTCCCGTCGGTGAGTCGGGCCCGTATGGCGGTGAGGTCGCCGGATCGGGCCCGCGCTGTTGTGTGGTGGGTTACTGCTCGTCCGGGGTGTGCTCGTACCGGAAGAGGGCGGCGTCGTCGGGGCCCTGCTCGCCCTCCCAGATCAGGACGCGGGTCTTGTGCTCTGCGGGCCCGTGGCCGCCGTTCTCGATGATCGACTTGGCGAGGTGAGACTCGCACCCCTCCGGGCCGGTGTCTGTCCCGCTCTCCCACACTCGCCAGCCCTCGCCGTCGGGGCCGTTGAACAGGTCGAGGCGCCAGTCGTAGAGCACGTGTCCCGCGGGGAGCCGCTTCGCTACCTCGGCGCGATTCGCGGCGGCACGGTCGTGCTCGAACTCCTCAAAGGCGAGCAGCATGTCGCGCTGAAACCGGTCGGTAGGGGACGTGGCGCCTTCGGCTGAACGCTCGCGCAAGATGCGGTAGACGTACGACGGCGTGAGGTCGCTCAAGCGGGCGATGTCCGGCGCCTTGATGCCCGCGTCCCCGGCCATTTTGATCATCTGGGGCGTCTGCTCGACGGCCTTCTCGCCCGCCTTGCGCGTGTCGGCGATCTGCGCGAGGGCGAGCGCGTGCGGCCGCTGCTCCGTGGGGAAGCGCGCTTCGATGTCGGCTTCGCGCTCGGCGAGACGCTGGGCCCTGCGCCCGCGTCGCACGCTGCGCACGATCTCGCCGGACGACCAGGCGGAGGGCTCGTGCTTGGTGATGGCGCCGAGCAGGTCGAGGGCGAGGGCGGCGAGCTGCGGGCGCTCGTCGAGCAGATCGGCGAGGGCGGCCCGGGTGGCGTCCGGGTCGGGCGCGCGGGTGAACTCGACGCCGTGCTCCTCGACCGTCTGCGGGTCTTCGTTGCTCATGCGTGCTGCTCCTGTCGGTGTGGTGAGAGGCCCGCCCTCGGGCGAGGGCGGGCCGGTTGGTGTTACGCGGGTCGCCACGCCATGACGCATCGGCGGGTGCGCGGCTCGATCTTCCATCCGGCGGCGCTCAGCCTGTCGGCGCCGATCTTCAGCTCGACGGCCCACGGCTTACCCTCGCGGGTCACGTAGCGGCCGGACTCAACCCAGTACAGGGCGATGCGGCCGTGTCCGCGGGGCTCGGCGAGGAATCCCCACGCGTCGGGCTGGTGGTCGGGCTCGCCGGGCTCGGCGGCGATGTCGGCGTGGTCGGTGATCTCGGCGAGGCGAAGGTTGCCGAGGGCGGCGACGGCGGCGAGGGCGTCGGGGTCGGCCGAGTGCTTGGGCGCGGTGCCCTTCGTGCGGCCGTTGTGGGCGACGATCACGCCCTCGACGACGTGACGCTCGGGGGGCTGCTCGCCGGTCCGGGCGGCGATCCGAGCCGTAACGGTCGCCGGGGCCGGTACGCCGTGGGCGGCGATCTGGTCGTCGGTCGCGGCCCGGTCGTCGGCGCGATCGTCGTCGGCCTTGGCCTTGATGCGGTCGAGGGCGGCACGCTGCTGCTTGCGGACAGTGGAAGCCGGGGCGGTGGCGAGGTCGTCGAACAATGCGCCCTGCTCGATGGCGGGCTCGACGGTGAACAGGGTCTCGCCGACCGGCTGCTCGCCGATCCACTCGCCCCGCCATGTGCCCTCGCTCGCTTCGGTCTCGGTTACCAGGGCGGCGGCCTGCTGCGCCTCGGCGTCGGCGAGGGCCTGCTCGGCTGCGGCCTGGGCGTCCTTCCATCTGTTCAGTAGGGCCATGACGTCGGGGAGGTACAGGGTGGGGCGCATGCCCAGGGCGGGGAACATGATGTGCACCTCGCGTTCCCCGTGGCGGATGTGGGTGGCGACTGCGGCGCGGACGCGGGTGACGGCGTCGGCGGTGGTGTGTCCGCTGTAGGCGAGGGCGTGCAGGTCATCGCGGGTGAGGGTGGTCTCGGGGCCTTCCTCGGTGACGCGGACGCGGAGGGCGGCGCCCGGGGACATCTCGCGGACGACTTGGCGGACGGCGGCCACGGCCAGCGGGTAGGCGGTGGCCGAACGGGAGTCGGCGAGCTGCTGGCGGCGCTCGGCGCGCTGCGCGGCGGTCGGCGTGAGGGTGCTCGCCGGGCGCCGGATCCACGTCCACGGATCGACCAGCGTGCCGGGCACCGATTCCGACTCGTCGGCCGGGGTTTCGGCCTGCTCGGCGGTCTCGGCGAGGTCGACCGCGGCGGCGGCGAGGCGCTGCTCGGCGGCGATGTGCTTGCGGGCGTGTCCGGCCTGCTCGGTCCACTTCTGTGCGGCCCTGCGCTCGGCGGCGGTCGCGTCCTCCGCGCCGAGCAGGGCGTCGGCGTACTCGCTGATGACGTTGAGGACGTCGGTGGACATGGGCTTGATGATCAGGGTGCGTCCTCGGCCGCGGCGTCCGGCGTCGAGGGCCTCGCGGGTGGCTTTGCTCGCGGGGTCGTGGTCGTCGTCGCCGGTGGCGAGGTTGGTGTCGGCGAGGTGGTCGGCGAGGGCGCCGGGGATCGTGACCTCACCGGAGCGCGGGGCGGCGGGCGCGGTCGGCGCGGTCTGCTCGACCGTGGCGGCCTGCGTGGCGGCGGCGTCGAGCTTCTGCACGCACCGGGCGTGAACGGTGAACGCCGTGCCGTCCTCGTACCAGGCGCGGGTGTTCCAGCTGTCGCGAATCGTGGTGTCCGAGCGCGGCCGGATGCTGCGGTTGCACAGGGCGCGGCCCTCGGAGTTGAAGGCGTGCGCGGTGAAGCCGCTGTGCGTGGTTGACCAGATGGTGTCGGTGTCGGGGTTGTACGTGCCCATGGGGGTTGCTCCCGTGGTTGGTGGTGCCGGGTGAGGTCCGGCGGCCGAGTGAGGTTCGGCGTAGGCGCCACTGTACGGGGTTCACAACTCAGTACACAAGAGGATGTGGGGGCGCCCCGAAAATCAACTCGCCGCAAAATTGGCGCACTTGGGGCCCGACGTCCTACGGTCGTCATCAACCCGCCAAGACGGCGAGGGCCAAGCCCCGGGGCGGCCCGCCAAACGCCCCGTATCCGGGCGACTCCTAGCCAGAGTCGCCCGGATTCGTCGTTTCAGGCGGCGGCCCGCTGCTCCTCGGAAGCGGCCTGTAGGGCTACCCACAGACCGACCAGGGCGGGCCCTCGCCACGCTCGGCGGCCTCGCTCGGCGTCGACCGGTGCCGGGCACGAGGGGCCGGTCGAGCAGGTCGCCACGGCGGCGCGCGGGTCGCCTCCGCCGTTGTGCACGGTGATGAGGCCCGCGTGGCAGAACGGGCACGCCCCGTCGAGGGTGAGCGTCCGGGCGGTGCGGCCGAGGGCGCCCTCGACGCGTAGGCGCGCGGCGCGGGCGACGTCGGCGACCTGGTCGACCAGGGGCGCGGGGGTGGAGGCGAACAGGTCGCGGTCGGCGTCGTCGAGGGCGCGGCCCCCGAGCCACACTGCGGCCCAGTGCAGGCCGAACGCGCGCGACCCGGCCGAGGTGAGCGTTGCCGGGCCCGCGTCGCGGTACGTGGGCACGTGCCACAGACGGGGGTCGCTCGGATCGGCGCCGAGGGACCACCTGCCGTGACGGTCGCGGGCGGGAAGCTGCACGCGCTCGGCGACGGCGTCGCACATGTCGAAGACGTCGCGCTCGACGGCGAGGGCGGCGTCGAGCGCGCGGAGGTTCGCCGGTGCGGGGTGCTCGCGGATGGTGAGCGGCAGGCGGCCGATGGTGGCCTCGTCGAGGGCCTGGTCGTCGTGCCGGTCGTCGGCGGCGAGCTGGTCGAGGAAACCTTTCCGCTCGTACGGCATCCAATCGGCTCTGCGGGGTGGCTCGGCGATGGCGGCGAGCAGGTCGCCCCACTGCTCGCGGACGGCGGCGAGGTCGTCGGCGGCGCGCTGGCCGTGAGTGGTCGTCATGCGGCGTGCTCCTGCTCGTTGCTGTTGGCGAGGGCCTGCTCGATGCGGGCGGCGTAGTAGACGGCGGCGCCCGGGGGTGATCCGGCGCGCATGCGGGCGGCGAGGGCGCGCACGCGCTCGACGGCCTGCACGAGGGGGAGTTCGGTGGCCATGGCGGCACGGTCGGCGTGGCGGTCGCGGCGGGCGGCGAGCCATGCGAGGCGGTACCGGGCGGCTCGGTGCTCGGCTTCGGTGGCTGGGTTGGCGGTGGGGATGTCAAACATGACGGGGCTGTCGTCTCCGTCGACGGCACGGCGGACGGCATCGGCGGCCGTCGCGGTGCGGACGGTGACGGGCAAACGGCGCTCCCAGTCATCGGTCATCTCCCGGATGCGGTCGAGGCGCGTCGCGTTGGCCTCGGCCTGTTCGCGGTAGTGGTTGACGGTGCGTTGCATGGTGGCCCTGACGCGGCGGGCCCGCTCCTTGATGGTGGCGAGGGCGATGTCGTGGTCGCGCTGCTGCTCGGCGAGGCGGGCGTCGGTGGTGTCGGCGTGGTCGAGCATGCGGCCGTGGATGCGTGCGGCGGCGGGGGACAGTCCGTCGTGTTCGGCGACGGCGGCGAGGGCGTCGCCGAGGGACTGGGCGGTGCGGACGCGGGCGAGGACGGCGAGCACCTGGTCGACGCGGTCGTACGCCCCGCGGTACCGGCGGCGAGTCTCGGCGAGGGCCTGCTCGACGGGGGCGAGGGCCTGCTCGGCGCGGTCGGCGCGCTGCTCGGCCTCGACGATCGCGGTGTCGGCGGCCTCGCGGTGCTGTTCGAGGGTGCGCGTCGTGCCTGCCATGGCGCGGCGGGTCTCGTCGGCGAGGTGCTGCTCGGTGCGGACGTGCTGGGCGAGTAGGGCGCCCTCGGCGGGGGACAGGACGCCCCGTTGGGCGCGGGCGAGCAGGATGTCGGCGACGGCCCGGCGGTCGTCGCGGTCGCGGGTACGGCCCTTGGGGGCGCGCTGCTGGGGGCGGGGGCTCATGTGGGCTGCTGCTCCTGGGCGTCGTCGAGGGTGGGGTGTCCGGGCGGTGCGGGGCGCGGCTGGTGGGCGAGGGCGAACAGGTCGCCGCCGTGGGCCCGGACGTCGGGCGGCTGCTGTCTGCGTCGGCACGTGGGCCCATATCCGTCGGGCGAGGGTGCGCGGAGCGGGCGGCGGCACGCCCGACACGTCCGGGCGGCGGTCACGGCTCGACCTGGTCGCCTGCTGCCTCGGCGAGGGTCTGCTCGTCGGCGAGGCGGTCGGCGTACGTCCGGATGGTGCGGCGGGCGGAGCTGTAGCCGGTGAGCAGGCCGCGGGAGCCGCGGTTGAGTCCCCATCGGGTCCGGGTCTCGTCGCGCTCGGCCTCGACCAGGGCGGCGAGCTGCTGGGCGTGGGCGGTCAGGATGATGCGGGCGGCGGCGAGGGCCTGCTCGGGGGTACGCGTCGCGGTGGTGTCGAGCAGGACGTCGCGGAGCGTGGCGAGCACCTGGTCGCGGTCGTCGGCGTTGAACGCGAGGGCGGCGCGCACGTCGTCGGCGGAGAGCGGGGCGGGCTGCTCGTCGGCGACCAGGTGCTCGGCGACGTGGTCGAGCAAGGTGTCGAGCGAGGCGGGGCGGGCGGCGGTCATGGTGGGGCGCTCCTGTCCGTGAACTGCGTTACTGCTGCGGCTGGTTGGTGGCAAGGTCGACTTGGCGGCCGTCCGTGTGGTGGCGGTACCAGCCGGGGCGGCCGTCCGTGTGGTGGCGGTACCAGCCGGGGCGGCCGGGGATGGCGACGGGCGGCCATCCGGGCGTGGCGATGACCGGTGTCTGCTCGGCGGGTGGCGGCGTCACGGTGAGGGCGCTCCGGTTGTCAGTGGTGGGCGGTATCGCGTGCGGGCCCGCGCGTGGGCGGGCCCGCGTCCGGTCGCGGCGAGGGCTTAGAACGGGGGCTCGGCGCTGTATCCCTGGCGGGGTTGCTGCGTGCTCCACGGGTCGCCCTGGGGTGCTCCGTAGCCCTGCTGGGCGCCCTGCTGGCCGTATCCCTGGGCGGGCTGTTGGCCGTTCTGGGCGCTGTTCTTGGTGACTTGGGCGCTGGCGTTCTTGAGCGCGGGGCCGACGTCCTCGGCCTGGATCTCGTACGAGGAACGGGTCTGTCCGTCCTTCTCGTACTGCCGCTGTCCGAGGCGTCCGACGACGATCACGCGGTCGCCGCGGCGGATCGTTTCGGCGACGTTTTCGGCCTGCTGGCGCCACACGGAGACGGACAGGAACAGGGGGTCACCGTCCTTCCATTCGTTCGTGGTGCGGTCGAACGTGCGGGGCGTGCTGGCTACGCGGAAGTTCGCCACCGCGGCGCCGGACGGGGTGAATCGCAACTCGGGGTCGGCAACGACGTTGCCGACGACGGTGATCGGGGTCTCTCCAGCCATTACGCGGCGGTCCTCTCGGGGGTGGGGGCGGTGCGGAGTCGGATGGGCTCAACGGGGGCGAGGCGGGTCTCGCGGGCGCGGGCGCGGGCGGCGCGGGCGGACGCGTTCTTGCACGCCCGGCACTTCCTCGTGCCGTTCTTCGCGTGGATGGTGTTCGCCTGGTCGTAGGCGTGGTTCGCGGGGCAGTGCGTGACGGCGGCTCTCTGCGCGACGTGGTTCGTCGAGCGGAGGATGTTCGTGCGGTGCGTGACGGCTTCGAGGTGGTCGGGGGCGACGCATGCGCGGCGGCGGCAACGGTGATCGACCTCAAGGCCGTTGGGTATCGGGCCGTTGGCCTGCTCGTACGCGTAGCGGTGAGCCTTGACGGTGCGGTCGTGCCAGAAGGTGCCGTAGCCCTTTTCGTTCTGGCTTCCGTCCCACAGGTGGCAGGGGCCGGGGCAGTCCCGACGGAGTGACCAGGGGCCCGCGGGGTTCACCTTGGCGGCGAACCGCTGGGCGGGGGTGAGCCGATCCATGGATGTACCTCCGTCGGGATGTAGTCAGACCTTCCATGGAAGGTTCGAACCTTCCATGGAAGGAAGATAGTGCACAGGGGGCGGCGCGGGCCATTCCGATTTCCGCCCCCTGCGGGACAGTTACGCGGCTGCTGGCGCGACGTTCGGGGGCTCGTCGAGGGTGAGCGTCCACCCCGCGGCCGTGAGTTCGTCGGCCACGTGCGCGGCTACGTCCGTGGGGGCCTGGACGCCGTTGCCGTGGGCGACCTCGACGGCGGCGCGGATGGCGGCGAGGGCGGCGGCGGGCATCATCGCTGCGCCCCGGTGATGTGCCGGGCGCGCTGCCGGTTCTCGGGCCGGACGTTGGCGGGCGGGCTCATCAGGGCGCGGGCGTTGCGGCGGACGTCGGCGGCGACGCGTCGGCGGCGGGCGTCGGTCTCGGCCTGCTCGCGGGCGGCCTGCTCCGCGGCGGCGCGGGCGCTCATCCACGCAAGCCACGTGCGGTGGCGGTCCTCGGCGTCCGGCCGGTACGCGGGCGGGGTCGGCGGATGGCCTGCGGCGGCGAGCTGCTGTTCGGCGGCGCGCTCGGCGCGCAGGGCGACCCCGTCAACCTCGCGCACGGTGCGCCACCGGTCCCAACCGGCGTGCTCCTGAAAGATCACGTAGGCGCCCTTGTCGACCAGGTCGCGAAACGCCTTCTGGGCGCGCTTGCGGTCGGACGTCCGGATGACGGCCGGATCATCGGGCTTGTGGTCCCAACTGGCCTCTACCCGCCACGACTTGACGTTCTTCGTGCGGTCGGTGGTGGCGGCCTTGCGGCGGTGGGTGCGGGCCTGCTTCGGGGTCGGGCTCATGCTGCGGCCTCCGGGGCGTAGTGGCGGGCGGTGGCGAGGTCGAGACGGGAGGGGTGTGCGGTGCTGCGCGGGGTGCGGTGGACGTTGCGGCACGGCTCGCCCGCGCGGGCGCGGCACTGCTCGTAGGGGCACGCCACGTTGAGCGGGTCGGGTAGTCCCTCGGTGGCGCGGCGTTCGCGCTCGGCGCGGCGGGGCCGGTAGTCGGCGAGGGCCTGGGCGACGCTGCGCGGCACGTAGCTGCCGAGGGCGGCGAGGCGTTCGGCGACCTCGGGTGCGGGCCCGCCGGTCAGCTCGCGGAACGTGGCGGCCGGTGCGGCGCCGAGCGCGACGGCGTGCCGGGTGCCGAGCAGTTCGGCTCGGTAGGCGGCGGGGTCGTCCGGGTCGGCGGCCGGTACGGGGTCGTGGTGGCGGTCGACGACGTCGCGGCGGAATGCGTGCCAGGGGCGCGACACGTCGCTCGGCTTGATCGGGTACGGGCTGGTCGCGATGTGGTGCCGTACGACCTGTGAGGCGTCCCAGGGGCGGCCGGTGGGGTGCGGGGCGGTCGAGGGGACGTCTGCGAGCAGGTCGGCCCACTGGTCGAGGGTCTCGTCGGCGGCGGCCTGATCGGCGGGCGCGCTGCGGGGGTCGAGGCGGACGGCGTAGGCGAGCAGGGCGGCGACTTCGCGGCGGTTCACTGGGCCGACTCCTGTGGGTCGTCGTGCGCGGCGGTACGGAACAGGTCGGCGGCGCGCTGCACGCGGCCGGGGCGGGCGGCGTCGAGCGGGATCACGTCGGCGCCGGGCGAGGTCGGGGCTCCGGTCGGAACGGGCGGGAGCGCGGTCCATCCGGGCAGGAAGTAGCGGACGGAGCGCGGGCGGGAGCGGGCGCGGCGCCACTGCTCGCGGGCGTGGTCGACCAGGGCGGGCACGGCGGTGCGCTGCACGACCGCTTCGAGGCGGAACCATTCGGCCTCGGCGAGGGACCACTCGACGACGATCCCGGCGGCGGTGAGCGCGTCACGCAACGGCCGACAGTTCGGCGGGACGGCGGGGGTCGAGCCGTAGCCGTAGCTAGCTTGCTGTACCTCCGTAGGAGGTACAGCGGGACGGGTCGGGTCGGGTCGGGGGGACCGTGACGGGTCGACGGCGTCACGCTGTGACGGGACGCCCTGACCTGCGATGTCGTCGGGGAACTCGATCTGATTCGCGGACGGTTCACGATTTTCGGCCCACGGAACGTCGATGGTTCGCGGACGATTCGCCGATGAATCGAGCGGATTACGCTCCTGGTTCCGCTGCTCGGCGGCCTTCTCGCGGGCTCGTTTCTGGCGCTCGGCGGCGGCGGCGCGGTCGTCCTCGACGCGCGCACGGCTCGGGTTGTAGATCAGGAAGTCGTGCATCACGTAGTCGCCCGAAGCGGGCTGCTTGCACCGGGTGCAGTCGTGGTCCGCCGGGTGCCACAGACCGGACGCAACCAGCTTCCGGGCCTGAGGGGCGGTGCCGTACAACTGGGCGACGACACCCGGAATCACGCCCTCGGTGAGGTGCTGGGCGGCGTAGGCGCCCGCGCGAACCCACAGGCCGAGGGCGGCATTACCGGCCTTGAGCAACTTCGGGTGCGCGTGGGCGGTGTCGTCGACTTTGAACCAAGTCACGGGGTTGTGCTCCTTGGGATGGGCGCCCGGGGCGAGGGGCGTCGGTGGCTCGTCCTCGCCCCGGGGCGGTCACTGGGCGGCGCGGACGTCCGGGCGCGTCCGGGCGGGCTGGTGCTCCTCGCATCGCCAACCGCACGGGTAGAGGCGGGCGGGCTGGGCGTGGCACCGGGGACGGCCGTACTCGCACGACGGCGGCGGCTTGTCCTCGGCCCGCGGGGCGGTCACTGCTCGGCCTCGGCGGGGGTCGCGGGAGCGAGGGCGGGCAGGTGGTCGAGCAGGGCGCCCGCCCGCCAGGCGGCGGCGACCAGGCCGCGCCCGTCGGTCGGCTGGGCCTTGCTGCCTCGGGTGTAGGTGAGCCGGTGCGAGGCGGCCCTCGACGGCCTCAACTCGACACCGGGCAGGGCGTGTACCTCGGCCGTAGAGGGGTCGACGTACTTCGCCGTACCGGCGGCGGTCGCCTCGGCGAGGATCTTGCCCGCGAACCCGGGGCGTACGGCGGTCACCACCTGGGCGGGCACGAACTCGACGACGTGCTCGGTCGGGTAGTGGTCCCGCACCCACGCGCGGAACGCCTCCTCGTCGACGACCTGCGCCTCGCGCTCGCCGCCCTGCCGGGAGACGGAACCGATCCGTGTGCCGTCGGGAAGCGTCGCGTCGGTCTTGGTGGTGCCGCCCGCCCGGTACGCGCGGTCGAGCAGGTCGTCGGCGGCCTTCTTGGCGTCTTTGTAGGCGGTCTTGACCTCGTCGAGCAGAGCGCCGAGAACGGCCTGTCGGGTCACGGCGTCGCGGACGGCGAGCGGCTCGGGCGCGGTGGTCTCGTCCTCGGCCTGCTGGGGGTCGGTCTGCGCGGTCACCGGGCGGCCCCGTTCTCGATCAGGACGCGGAACGCGTCGAGGGTGGCGGCCGGGGCCTGCTCGATCGGCAGGCCGTGCGCGCGCTCGAACGCGGCGTCGAGGTCGGTGAGTTGGGCGCGGCTCGCGGCGAGGCGGAGCGCGTTCTCGGCCTCGGCGGCGGCCTGCTCCGCGGTGACCACGCTGCCGGGTATGGCGGCCTCGGCGGCGACGGCGTCGGACACCGAGTGCGGAGCGGGTCCGGCCGGGGTGCCCTGCTCGTCGCGCGCCGTGTGCTTCTCGTCCCCGGTGTCCGGCTGTTTGGCGCCCGGCTTGGTGGCGCCGATGGCGGCGAGGCGGGCGAGGTGGTCGGGGTGCGCTCCTCGCTCCTTGGCCGCGGTGTGCAGAGCACGCACCGGGCCGACCGACTCGGCGGCGTGTGCGTCGCGGATCTCGGCGAGGCACGTCATGTATTCCGTGGGAGCGCCGTTGGCTTCGGCGTCGGCGAGGATCGCGGCGAGCTGCTCGGCGTCGGCGGTGGCGGCGGCCTCGGCGAGAAAGTCGCGCGGCGGCGGGCCGTTCGGCGTCGACTGGACAACGGTCACGCCCTCTTGCACGGGCGGAGCGTCGGCCCGCTCGACGACGACCGGGTTACCTTCCTGGTCGACGACGGCGCCGAGTTCCTCGGGCGTGTAGATCGCGCCGTGCAGCACTTCGGGGCACGCGATGCGCACGGCCTCGGCGATGGCACGGGCCCGCAGCATGGCGCGCGGGAACTTCTCCCACGGCTGCGGCTGTCCCTTCTGGTCGCGGGCGCGCGGGCGGCCGTCGACCAGCGTGCACAGACCCGCCGTAACGGCGTCGTCGAGTACCCACTCGATGACGGTCTCGTCGTCGGGGTCGTCGTGCCGCATGATGCGCACCTCGCACCGGGTGCGCTCGGACGTGATGCGCACGCGGTGCCCGGCGGACCGGGTACGGCCGAGCATGAGGTCGGCGGACTGGCACGGCTTGCCCTTGATCACGTGAATGGTCGTGATCGTGGTGACGACGTCGAGGCCGAGCGCGCGCCCGTACTCCATCGCCCACAACACGCTCGCGGGCTGCTTGCGGTAGGCGTCCGGCAAGAGAGGGGTGTTGGCAAGGGACTCGCAGAACTGCCACGCCTCGTACGGGCTCATGTGGGAGAGGGACAGGGCACCCCCGCGGGCCGGGGCGACGGCGGTCGGCGCGTGGGCGGTGGGCAGGGTGGTCACGGTCACGGGCGGGTGGTTCCTTCCGGGGCGGTGCGGTGGCGGATGTGGGCGGCGGCCCGGGTGATGCGTCCGGCGAGGGTGATCGCGTCGTCGGGGGCGAGCAGGGGGTCGAGGGCGACGGCGGCCGGGCAGTCGTCGAGCAGGGCCTCGCGGGTGGCGTCGGCCTCGGCGGCGCGCACGGCGCGTCCGTAGTCGGTGGCGTCCTCGCTGCACATCGCGACGTCGAGGGCGACGACGCTTGCGGCGTGCGCGGCGAGCAGGCGGCCAACGGCCTCGGGGTCCTGGGCGTAGGCGAGGGCGAGGTCGTCGAGCACCGGGTCGACGTGCTCGGCGAGCGGCAGGCGGACGGCGAGGCCGTCGGCGGAGAGTTGGGGGCGGATCACGTGTGCAGCTCCTCGGGCATGGTCGGCTCGTCGACGGCGAGTACGCCCGTGATCGCGTCGTATACCTGCGGACGGGTCCAGTCGGCGGCGGGGAACATGCGGCGCAACAGGCCGTGGGCGGCGCGGTGGGCATCGCGGTCGGCGGCGATCGGTCCGCCGAGGGCGTCGTCGAGGGAGACCCACGTCGAGACGCGCTGCTCGCCGTCGCGGTCGGTCGTCACGGGGGCGGTCCGCACGAGCGCGGCGCCCGGGGCGATCTGTTCGAGCTGCCGCGCGATGACGTCCGTGCGGGTGCGGTGCCTCTCGGCCTCGGTGGCGGCCGGTCTGTCGGTACGCTGAGGGGTGTTCACGATCGGTACCTCTCGGGGTGCGGTCGAGAGGGCCGTCCGGGTCGCATCCGGGCGGCCCTCGGCGTTTTCAGGCGGCGGTGCGGTGCTCGACGGCGGGCGCCTGCTCGGCACGCTGCTGCCGTTCGAGGCGCCGCAAGATGAGTTCGACCTCGGGGGCGAGGCGCCCCGCGGCGCGGTCGGTGTCGCGGCGGCGGCGGGCGGCGTCGAGGACCCGGCGGGCAGCGGCGAATGCCTGCTCGCGGGGGATGACCAGCCCGCTCATGCGGCGGCTCGCTGCACTAGCTGACCAGCGGAAACGCCGTAGTGCTGCTCAACTGCCGCAGCAACAAGGGCACTTGGCGCGGTGTGTCCGTGCCACAAACGCCATGCGGTGTTACGTGCAACTTTCAACCGGCGAGCCGTGTCTGACGGAGTGCGGTCCCCCGCTTTGCGGGCGGCGGAGACCAGGGCGGCGCGGTCGTACATACGGGCATCGTCCTTCCGTGGAAGGTTCGTTCCTTCCATGAAAGGAACGCTAACACGACGGACGAGCGTTCGATCGGCATATGCATGCGGAGCGGGTCATTCACGTATCTGCATTGACAGACGGCATATGCCCGACAACAATCGGTCACCAGTTCGAATGGAAAGCCGCAACCCGGGGGGGTGGACTATGGCTTACCCACGCTTTCTGGACACCTTCAAACGATCACGTGGTCGCCACGGTTCACGCGCGGTATGTTCCATCCATGGAACGAACGAACCAATCAGGGAACGACAGGGCCACGCCCGACGAGTTCGCCGCGTGGTTGCGAGAGCAGCTAGAACGCAACGGCTACGACCTCCGACCTAGGGGCGGCGGACAGACCAAGTTCGCCAAAGAGTCAGGCATCGCCGCTGCATCCGTCAGCCGCACAATGCGCGGCCAAGGAATCCCCGAGACGCGAGTCCTCGAAGCCATCGCCGACACCCTCCACGTGCCTCTGGCCGAGGTACTGGTCGCCGCTGGCATCCTCAGCCGCGACGTACTGCACGCCATCCGGCACCAGACCCCGCGAACCGACCCCCTGACCCCCGAAGCGGCAGCCGAAGAGCTGGGCATCACGGACCCCCAGAAGATCGAACTTTTCGTCTCCATGACAGAAACCCTGCGCAAGCAGCGAGCCGAGAACGGCGAGGGACACATCGCCGAGAACTAACCGCACGGAGGAACAGTGACGCACCGGTACACGCCCGCTCTCGCAATCGCCCTGCTCGTAAAAGGGCTGTTCACCGGCGGCATCGGACTGCTCAGCGGCAACGACGCCTTGTGGCAGGTCGGCCTCTTCTTCCTCCTGTCCGCCGTACCCCTGCTCATCATCCGCACTGTGCACACCTCCCAGCGCGCCACGGCTGACCAACTCGACGCCGCAGACCGCGCCGGATACGCCCGCGCCCTCGATCACGTTGCCCGCGGCCTGCTCGACGCCCCCACCCCGCCCCACGGCGGCAACCGGAACCACCGCGCCGAGCAGGCCGCGGGCAACGTGATCACACTGCGCCCGCACCACATTGGCCAACCCGAACGGAAGGCACAGTGACCCAACCCGACATACCCGCCACCTTCCACGGCTCGCCGCCCGATGAAGACGGCGAGCCGTGGATCGCCTACATCCGCGTCAGTACGTGGAAAGAAGAGAAGATCTCGCCCGAGCTTCAACGCGAAGCGATCTCCCAATGGGCACGCCGAACAGGCCGCCGCATCATCGCGTGGGTCGAAGACCTCGACGTGAGCGGCCGCCACTTCAAACGCAAGATCACCAAGTGCATTGAGCGCAGCGAAGCCGGGGAAGCCCGCGGCGTAGCTGTGTGGCGCTACTCCCGCTTCGGCCGCGACCGCACCGGCAATCAGTACTGGCTAGCACGTCTCGAAAAGGCAGGCGGAGACCTCGAATCCGCGACCGAACCAGTCGACGCCACCACAGCAGTAGGCCGCTTCCAACGCGGAATGATCCTCGAATTCGGCGCCTACGAGTCCGACCGCGCGGGCGAGCAGTGGCGCGAGACCCACGAGCACCGCAAGTACAAGCTGGGCTTGCCCGCACAGGGACGCCGTCGCTTCGGCTACATATGGCACCGACGCCGCGTCCCCGACGCCACCGAGCCCGAAGGGTTCCGCCTGCAAAAGGAGTGGTACGAGGTCGACCTCGCCGTAGGCCCGACCGTCGCAGACCTGTACCGCGCCTACGTCGATGGAGCAGGGTTCAGCGTCCTGTGCGGCGCCTTGAACCGCGCCGGACACTGCACTACGCAGGGGCGTCCCTGGCAGACCGAAACCCTGGCCCGATTCATGGACAGCGGTTTCGCCGCTGGCCTACTGCGAGTCCACAACCCCGAGTGCCGATGCCGCAAGGCAGACGGGCACTGCCGAAACCGCGTCTACATCCAAGGCGCACACGAGGAGTTGATCGACTTCGACCTCTGGCAGAGCTACCAGCAGCGCAGGAAGGAAGTCGCAGCGACCGCGCCACGGTCCCGCGAAGGCATCTACGAACTGACCGGCCTGGTCAAGTGCGCCGGATGCCGCCTCGGCACCAGCCTCAACACCGCCCGCCGCGAAGAGGGCAACGTGCCAGGGTTCAGCTACCGGTGCAGCTTGCGAGCCAAGTCGGGCGCCACAGCATGCCCCGGAATCCTCATCCAACGACTCGACGTCGAGAAGGAGGTGTTCGAGTGGTTGAAGACCAAGGCCGCAGACGGCATTGACGCAGCTCCACCGACCGAGACGGAGCCGCCCAAGCACGACAGCACCGCAGAACAGGCCAACAACATCACAGCACGCGCCCGCGCACAGGCCGAGGTCGACAAGCAGCGCCAGGCGCTCGCCCGACTCCGTGCCGACCGCGCCGCCAACCCGGAGGACTTCGGGCCAGGAGAGTACGAAGAGGCCGCCGACCTGATCCGTAAGGAGCGGGCCACGGCACAGGCACTACTCGACAGCATCCCGGAAGCCGAGCCGATACGGGACCGGAAGGAATTCGTACCGCTGATAGTCGGCACGGTCGCGGAGTGGAAGACCCTCGCCACGCGTGAACGCAACATGATGCTTCGGAAGCTGATCCGGAGAGTGGCGATCACCAGGAACGGCCCCGGCACTGAGAACCACAAGGTGGAGATCCACCCTCTGTGGGAGCCGGACCCGTGGCCGACGCCGCAACGAGGGGCGAGGAATCAAGCTACCGAGAGGTAGTGACATACCGCCTGGTACGTGCGCAGAATCTCTGCACGCCGTCGCGACATGGCGACGCCCACCAGGAGGCATGCCGTGCAGAGCACAATGCAAGACGTTCCCCTCTTGATCAGCCGGATTCTGGAACACGGCCGTACGGTTCACAGCAGCTCGAAGGTAATCACGTGGACCGGTGAGGCGGAGCCCCAGCGCCGTACATTCGCCGAGATCGGCGACCGAGCCGCACAGCTCGCCCACGCGCTACGCGACGACCTCGGGGTAACCGAGGGAAGTGTTTTGGGCACGTTCATGTGGAACAACGCGGAGCACGTCGAGGCCTACTTCGCCGTGCCGTGCATGGGTGCCGTCCTGCACACGCTCAATCTGCGGCTGCCCGCCGAGCAGCTCACCTGGATCGTCGGCCATGCGGCGGACCGCGTCATCATCGTCAACGGCTCCCTGCTCGGCCTGATCGCGCCGCTGCTCGACCGGATGCCGACCGTCGAGCACCTCGTCGTCTCCGGCCCCGGCGACCGCGCCCTCCTCGACGGCGTGCGGGCCCAGGTCCACGAGTACGAGGAGCTGATCGCGGACAGGCCGACCGGCTACGACTGGCCCGAGCTCGACGAACGCCGGGCCGCCGCCATGTGCTACACCTCCGGCACCACCGGCGACCCCAAGGGCGTCGTCTACTCCCACCGCTCCATCTATCTGCACTCCATGCAGGTCAACATGGCCCAGTCCATGGGCCTCACGGACGCCGACACCAGCCTCGTCGTCGTACCGCAGTTCCACGTCAACGCCTGGGGGCTGCCGCACGCGACGTTCATGACGGGCGTCGGCATGCTGATGCCGGACCGCTTCCTCCAGCCCGCGCCGCTCGCCGAGATGATCGAGAGCGAGCGCCCCTCGCACGCCGCGGCCGTGCCCACCATCTGGCAGGGGCTGCTCGCCGAACTCACCGCGAAGCCGCGCGACGTGAGCTGTCTGCACCAGGTCACCATCGGCGGCGCGGCGTGTCCGACGTCCCTGATGGAGGCCTTCGACCGGCTCGGGGTCCGCGTCTGCCACGCCTGGGGCATGACGGAGACCTCCCCGCTCGGCACGGTCGCGCGGCCGCCCGCGCACGCCGTGGGCACCGACCAGGAGTTGGCCTACCGCCTCACCCAAGGCCGCTTCCCGGCCGGGGTCGAGGGCCGTCTCGTCGGCCCCGACGGCAGCCACCTCCCCTGGGACGGCGAGTCCGCGGGCGAACTGGAGGTCCGCGGCCCCTGGATCGCGGGCTCCTACTACGGCGGCGCGGGCGGCGACGTCGTCCGGCCCGAGGACAAGTTCAGCGCCGACGGCTGGCTCAAGACCGGGGACGTCGGCGTCATCTCCGCCGACGGCTTCCTGACCCTCACCGACCGGGCGAAGGACGTCATCAAGTCCGGCGGGGAGTGGATCTCCTCCGTCGCGCTGGAGAACGCCCTGATGTCCCACCCTGAAGTCGCCGAGGCGGCCGTCGTCGCCGTCCCCGACGAGAAGTGGGGCGAGCGCCCCCTGGCCGCCGTCGTCCTCAAGGAGGAGGCGACCGCCGACTACGCCGCCCTGCGCGACTTCCTCGCCACCCGCGTCGCCAAGTGGCAGCTCCCCGAGCGCTGGGCGCTCGTGGCCGCCGTCCCCAAGACGAGCGTCGGCAAGTTCGACAAGAAGGTGCTGCGCAGGCAGTACGCGGCCGGAGAGCTGGACGTGACACGGGTCTGAGGAACCGTCCCCTACCGCCCCTGCTGTCCCTGCGGGCCCTACCGCCCCTGCTACGCCTCCGGGCCCTACCGCCCGCTCAGTTCGTGCCGATCTTCGCCAGCAGGTCGACGATCCGGGTCTGCACCTCGCTGCTCGTGGAACGTTCGGCGAGGAACAGGACGGTCTCGCCCGCCGCGAGCTTCGGCAGGTCGGTCTCGTCGACGGCGGCCGTGTAGACGACCAGCGGCGTGCGGTTCAGCTGGCCGTTGGCGCGCAGCCAGTCGATGATTCCGGCGCGTCGGCGGCGTACCTGGTGGAGGTCCATGACCACCAGGTTCGGCCGGGTCTGGGCGGCGAGCGTCACCGCGTCGGCGTCGCTCTCGGCCCGGGCGACCTGCATGCCGCGCCGCTCCAGGGTCGCGGTCAGGGCGAGGGCGATCTCCTCGTGCTCCTCGATGAGCAGGACCCGCGGGGGGTGCTGCTCGCTGTCGCGCGGCGCGAGGGCCTTCAGGAGCACGGCGGGGTCGGCGCCGTACGCCGCCTCGCGGGAGGCCTGGCCGAGCCCGGCCGTGACGAGCACGGGCACCTCGGCGGCGACGGCGGCCTGGCGCAGCGACTGCAGCGCGGTGCGCGTGATCGGGCCGGTCAGCGGGTCCACGAAGAGGGCCGCGGGGAACGCGGCGATCTGCGCGTCGACCTCCTCGCGCGAGTGCACGATGACGGGCCGGTAGCCGCGGTCGCTCAGCGCCTGCTGCGTGGTGACGTCGGGCGCGGGCCAGACGAGCAGCCGGCGCGGGTTGTCCAGCGGCTCGGGCGGCAACTCGTCGTCCATGGGCCGCGGCTGGGGGCGGTTCGTCACCTCGACGGCGCCACCGGGGCCGTCCAGCGGCTCGGGGCCCTCGGCGGCGTTCTCGTCCGGCGCGCCGATCGCGTACGAGCGTCCGGTGCCCTCGGTGCCCGGCGAGAGCCGGGGCTGCGGCTGCTGCTTGGGCTGCGGCGGCGCCTGCGGGTGCGGGCGGGCCGCGCTCTCCGGGCGCTCGTCGGCGCCGGGCTCGGGCGGCGTCGCCAGCTTGCGGCGGCGCCCCGAACCTCCCTGCGCGGGCTGCGCGGGCTGCGCGGGGCCGTGCGGCGGCTGGGCCTGCGGCTGTACGGGCGGCTGCGGCTGGCGGCCGAAGGGCACGCCCTGGCCCAGCGTGCGCACGCTGATCGCGCGCCCCTGCGTCGAGTTCGGGTCGATGGGCGCGGCCTCGGCGGGCAGCGGCTGCGCGGCACGCGCGCGTGGGTCACGTTCCGGCGGCAGGGCGGCGCCCTGGGCGGGCGTCGCTCCGGCGTGCGGGACGGAGTGCGGGGCCTGCGGGGTGGCCTGCGCGGCCTGCGGGGTGGCCTGCGGCGGCAGGACGGTCGACGGCGTGCCGCCCGCGGGGGTGCCCTCGGCGGGCATGGCGCCGACCGGGACGCCTGCCGCCGGGGTGCCTGCCACCGGGGTGCCCGCGCCGGGCATGCCCTGGGGCGGAGTCGCACCGCCCGCGGGGCCGGCCGTCGGCGGGGCCTGCCGCGCGCGCCTGCGCCCGGTCGGTGCCTGCGGCTGCGCCTGGGCGGGCAGCGCCGGGGACTGCGTCGGGTGCGGCTGCGGCGGGGTGTGGTCGTCGGTGGGGTCCTGCGGCGCCACGGCGTGCTGCCCCGTGTCGTCCTGCCGCGTGTCGCCCTGCCTCGTGTCGCCCGGCCCCGCGGCGAGGCCTCCCGGCGCGGGAGCGGGCATGGCGCCCCGCGCCACGGCGCCCCGGGCCGGAGCGGGCGCGCGGCCCTGCGTGGGCACTCCGCCGCGCGCGGCGGCCTGCATTCCGGCCTGTACGCCCGCCGGGACGCTCACCGAGGCGCCGACCTGCGCGGGCCCCGCCTCCGTGGCGACCGCGCCGCGCGCGTCCTGCCCGGCACCGGCGGGGCGCGCACCGGCGAGCTGCCGCGCACCGCCCTGCACCGGCTGTCCAGAGGCTTGCCCGGAGCCCTGCCCGGCGGCCGGTCCGGAGCCCTGCCCGGCGGCCGGTCCGGCGTCCTGCCCGGTGACCTGCTCGGCGCCGATCAGCGCTCCGCTGCCCTCCTCGCGGTCCGCGTCGGCCGGAGGCAGCGCGAACACCCGGCTGTTGGAGGCCTCTTCCGCCGCGGCCCGCTCCCGGGCCGCCGCCAGCGCGCGCCGGGCGCGACGGCCACCGGGGCGCGGGGCGTCGGGGTCATCGCCCTGCCCGTCCCCGGTCTCCGGAGCGGCCCCGGTCCCCGACGGCAAGGCCAACGCGTGCGACTCGCCCGCGCGCCGGGCACGCCGCCCCGAGGGCCCGCCATCGCCCTGCGGCGGCACTCCCTGCGGCGGCACTGCCTGGGACGGCACTGCCTGGGACGGCACTCCCTGAGGGGGCACGGTTTCGCCGAGCGCCGCGGAACCGGCGGCGTGCTCGGCCGCCGTCATCACGGCCCCTTCGGCGGGGCTCGGCCGTCCCCGGCGCCGACCGGTGCCTCCCGACGTACCGCCGGAGGTATCACCGGACGCACCGGACGCACCGGACGCACCGGACGCACCGGACATGCCGAACGCACCAGGCGCACCAGGCGCACCGGCGCCCGTGTCGCCGGGCGCGACCGGGACGGCTTCCGCCGGTCCGTGCGCCACCGCACGCCGCCTGCGCCGTCCGGTACCACCGGCACCGGCCTCGGCGGCGGGCCCGGCGACACCAGGACCAGTACCAGGGCCGGCACTCTTACGCACACCCGCACCGGCACCCGCACCGGAGTCGGCGCCCCCAGGGCCCCCCGCACCCGCGGTGTCCCCGGAATCCGCCTCACCGGGAAGGCCGCTGTCCAGGAAGGAGTCCACCGAGGAGCGCCGCGCGCGCCTGCGGCCGCCACCGGCGGGAGCGCCCGCCTGCTCGGGCACCGGGGCACCGGCGCCCGCCGTGTCGCTGCCCTGCGCGGGGCCTGCGGCGACGGCCGGAGCCGGTCGCGGTGCCACCTCGACGGCCGCCCCCGGAGCGGCCGCGGCCGCGGCGCTGTCCCCGACCGGCACTTCGAGTACGTACGCGCTGCCGCCCGTGCCCGGCACCTCATGCGTCTGGAGCACGCCGCCGTGGGCCCGCACGATGCCCTGTACGACGGGCTCGTGGACGGGGTCACCGCCGGTGTAGGGCCCGCGCACCTCGATGCGGACGACCTCGCCGCGCTGGGCCGCGGCGACGACGACGGTCGAGTCGACGTACCCGGCCGCGGCCTCGGGACCGCCCGAAACCACGGCTCCCGCGCGCGTGTTGCCGGTAGCGTCGATTCCGGCCACGTCGGCGATCAGGTGCGCGAGGGCCGTCGCGAGCCGGTGCGCGTCCACGTGGACCGCGACCGGCGGCGCGTGCACGGCGAACTGGGCGCGGCCGGGCCCGATCAGCTCGACGGCCCCGTCGACGCCCGCCGCGACGACGGCGTCCAGCGGCACGACCGTACGGACCAGTTCCTCGGCGCCCGCTTCCAGGCGCTGGAAGCCCAGGACGTTGTCCACGAGGGTCGTCATGCGCGCGTACCCGGCCGACAGGTGGTGCAGCACCTGGTTGGCCTCGGGCCAGAGCTGGCCCGCGTCGTCGGCGGCCAGCGCGGCCAGTTCGCGGCGCATCTCGTCGAGCGGCCCGCGCAGGGACCGGTCGAGGACGGCGACGAGCTGCTGGTGCCGGGCTTCGAGGGCGTCGTAGCGCTCCTGCTCCTGCTCGGCGAACGCCTCGAAGCGGTCCTTCTCGCGCTCGGCGAGCGCCGCGTACCGCTCCTGCTCGGCCGCGAGTTCCTCCGCACGGCGCTCGGCGGCCTCGCGCAGCTCCTCGGCGTGCTGGGCGAGGGCCGCCTCGTGCTTCTCCGCGAGCGCGTCGTACGGCCGCCGGTCGGTGAAGGTCATGACCGCGCCGACGAGCTGGTCGCCGTCGCGCACGGGCGCCGTCGTCAGGTCGACCGCGACCTTCTCGCCGCTCTTGGCCCACAGGACCTGGCCGCGCACGCGGTGCTTGCGGCCGGAGCGCAGCGTGTCGGCGAGCGGGGACTCGTCGTACGGGAACGGCTCGCCGTCGGCGCGCGAGTGCAGGACCAGCGGGTGCAGTTCCTGCCCGCCGAGGTCGCTCGCGCGAAAGCCGAGTATCTGGGCGGCGGCGGGGTTGACCAGGACGACGCGGCCGTCGGTGTCCGTGCCGACGACGCCCTCGGCGGCGGCCCGCAGGATCATCTCGGTCTGCCGCTGCGAACGCGCCAGCTCGGCTTCCGTGTTGAGCGCGCCGGACAGGTCGCGGACGACGATCATCAGCATCTCGTCGCCGCTGTAACCGCTGTAGCCGCCGTGGCCGTAGCGCTCGTCGTAGGCGTTCCTGCTGTCCTCGAGGCTGGAGCTGGTGACCTCGACCGGGAACTCGTAGCCGTCCGTTCGGCGGGCGATCATCCGCTTCGGCTTGGTCCGTCCGCGTTCGTCCGTACTGTCCGGACGGCGCATGGAGCCGGGAATGAGCCGGGAGTCGAACTCCGGCAGCAGATCGAGCAGTCCGCGCCCCACGAGCGCGGTGCCGGGCGCCTCGAAGGCCTCGAGCGCGATGGCGTTCGCGTTCACGACGGTCCCGTTGGCGTTGACCAGCACCAGCGCGTCCGGGAGCGCGTCGAGTATGGCTGCGAGGCGAGCAGCGCCTCGGGATGGCCTGCTGCTCACGACGACGCTTCCTCCCTGGTTACCGCACCTTGCCGACCGCCCAGGCCATCTTGCCCCGCGGCCCGCGGCATGTCACGGGAGGGAAGTCTACGGGGAGCGGTTGCGGGCGCGACGCCGGATGAGAGGGAGTGAGAGGGAGACTGCACGCAGAAGCTGTGAGGGCTTCGGTCCTGCCTGGTCACGGCAGGGGCGTGCGGCGCACTTCACCACGGCGCCGCACGGCACTTCGTGGAACTTCACGGAACTTCGGAAAGTGGTCCGCCACGCGCGCGTGGCGGACCGTTACGCGCCGGTGGAGGGCAGGACCGGAACCAGCGTGTTCCACCGCGAGATCTGGCAGCCGTCGGTCCGCTTGAAGGAGGCGTCGACGGGCCGCCCCTGCCAGGTGCCCGTCACGTGGGCGGTCTGCGCGCCGCCGTACACCTGGGTGCACATGGCGTCGCGCGCCACCGGGCGGAAGGGGTCGGCGCCCTCGGCCGCGAGCCCGTCCAGACGCGCGCACGCGTCGGCGGGCGCCGGGTGACTGCCCGCGGCCGGGCCGCATTCCAGCGCGTACGTCGTGCTCGGCGTTCCGTCGTTCTCGGAGTACGTGACGTCGAGGTGGTCGCGGGTGACGAGGCCCAGGTGATCCCGGGCGATCAGGTCGGCGGGGGCCGCGGCGGCGGACGGCGTCGCGAGGGCGGCGAAGGAGGCGGCGACGGTCGTGACGGTGGTCGCGACGGCGGTGAGGAAGGGGCGGCGTTCGCTGACGGTCTTCACGGAGGCTCTCCCGGGGTGTGCGGTTTCCAGCTCGCGCCCGCCGGTGGGGCGGGCGCCTACCGCCTCCTCTAACGCCCCCGGCCGTGCCGCGTTGCGGGGCCCTCGGACGCTTTGCTCTTCGACCCGCGCGACTAGTACCGTGGAAGCCGCGATTGGTGGCGCGGCCCCTGGCTGTGTCATCATCTGCACGCACACCCGCGCTCGCGGGGGTGCATCAGGTTGGAGGCGTCGCCTAGTCCGGTCTATGGCGCCGCACTGCTAATGCGGTTTCGGGGTAACCCCCTGATCGAGGGTTCAAATCCCTCCGCCTCCGCACATGAGCTGAAGCCCCGGTCCACTGGACCGGGGCTTCAGTGCTTCCTGAGCTTCCCGAGCGCTTCCCCCTGCCGCTCCCGGCCGGCCCCGCCCCCACCCGCGGGAACGTTTTCGCAGGTCACAAGGGGTGAGGCCAATGGATTTCACATGGCGGCGGCAGTCATGTAATGTTCTTCCTGTCGCCGCGAGCGGGCCGAAAGGACCGGGAGCGAGACAAAAACAAAACAAGCACTCGTAGCTTAACGGATAGAGCATCTGACTACGGATCAGAAGGTTGCAGGTTCGAATCCTGCCGAGTGCACAGCAGACCAGAGGCCCCGGAGAGATCCGGGGCCTCTGGCGTTTCGCGCGGGGTGGGGCAGACGGTTTTCACGGTGCCGCCGTCGATCACGTGGTCCGCGCCCGTGATGTTGCCCGCCACGTCCGAGAGCAGGAACGTGATCAGGGCCGCGACCTCGGTGGGTTCGGTGATGCGGTCCGATGTCATGCCGAACCTCTGCGGGATCTCCGTGAGGAACCGGGCGTGGTCGGCGCCTGCCGCCGCGGCTGGCTCCGGTGACGACGGCGGTCTTTCCGGTGAGGCGCAGGTCCATGGGGTGTCCTAGTCCTTGTCGTGGTGGAGCGGGCGGATGTGCGGGGGCCGGGGCGGGGTCCGGCCTGGGGGCTGGTGGGGGTCAGGCCCGAGGGCGGGGCGGGGTCAGAGGAGGTCCAGTACCGCTCGGATCGTGCGGTGCGTGCCCTCCGGGCCCTCCGCGACCCGCGCGGTCACGCGCAGTCCGACGACCGTGTTCAGGAGCAGGCTGCCGACGCACGCGGCGTTGCGGTTCGGGGCGATCTCGCCCGAGCGCTTGCCCTCCTCGACCAGGGCCTGGAGGGCGGACTCGGTGCGGGCGAACATCTCCCGGACCAGTTCGGACGAGGTCGGGTCGGTGCCCGCCAGTTCGGCCGCCGCGTTCACGGCCATGCAGCCGCGGCGGTCCGGGTCCGCGAAGTCCAGGGCCACCAGGAGTTCGAGGGCGGCGCGGAGCCGCTCCTTGACCGGGCCCTCGCTCTCGAAGAGCGCGATGAGGCGCTGGGCCTGGGTGTCGCGGTAGCGGCGCAGGGCCCGCTCGAAGAGGGCGTGCTTGCTGCCGAAGGCGTTGTACAGGCTGCCCTTTCCGATGCCGAGGGCGTCGACGAGGTCCTGCGGGGTCGTGCCCGCGTACCCCTTGCGCCAGAAGACCTCCATCGCCTGGTCCACGGCGGTCTCCGGATCGAACTGTCTCGGCCGTCCCATGCGGGGCAGCGTAACAATGTTTTGTACTTCAAGGTCAAGAATGAGGCGGGGAAGGAGGACGGGGCGAGGGAGCCATCCTGCCCCGTTGTCAGTGGTGTGCGTCATGCTCGGTCGTATGACGTGGTGGTGCACGGGGGTGCGGTGGCACGCGGAGGGCAGGCCCGCCCTCGGCTGGTACGCGCCCGGACGGGAGCCGCGCGAGAGCGCGCCGGAGTACGGGACCGTGCTCGCCTTCCGTGCCCGGGGCGGGCGGCGGTGCCTCGGGGTGTGGCGCGGCGGGCGGTGGACCCCGTGTCCGGTGGGCACGGCGGTGGCGGCGCGGGCCACGCGCGGGCAGTGCGAGGAGTGCGCCCGCGTCGACCGGGCGCACTCGGTCGCGGCGGACACCTTCGCCGACGATCCACGGCCGTACCACGTGTACGTGGCGTGGTTCGGCCCCGGCGTGGTGAAGGTCGGCATCACGCGGGTCGAGCGGGGCGGCACGCGGCTGCTCGAGCAGGGGGCGGTGGCGTACAGCTGGCTGGGGCGCGGCCCGTTGATGGCCGCCCGCCGCACCGAGGAGCTGCTGCGCACCGCGCTCGGCGTGCCGGACCGGGTTCCGTACGCGCGCAAGCGGGCCCTGCGGGCGCGGCTGCCGTCCCCGGCCGGGCGGGCCCGCGAGCTGGCGGAGCTGCACCGGAGGGCGAGCGGCCTCGGCGGGTGGCCCGACTCGCTGGAGCCGCTGCCGTACGCGTGCGTCGACCACGCGGAGGTGTTCGGGCGCGCGCTCGGACAGGCGACGGGGGTGGTCGGCGAGCTCGTGGACGGGGGCGTGGTCGCGGGCACGCTGGTCGGGGCGGCGGGGCCCGATCTGCATCTGGAGGTGCGGGAGGGGGCGGGGCGCGGGGGCGTGGTGGTCGTCGACGGGAGGGTGTTGAGCGGGTGGCGGCTGGAAGCGGTGGCGGAGGACGCGGGGGTGACGGTTCCGGTTCGGGGGGTGCCTGCGGTGCAGGGCGGGTTGTTCTGAGCCTCGGCGCACGGTTTGCCCCTGCGGGGCCTGCTTCTGCGGGGCTTGCCCCTGCACGGCTTGCCTCTGCGGGGCCCCGGCCCTGTCGGCGGCCTGCCCCTGCGGTCTCCCAGCCCCGTTCGCTGACCGGAAGGTCAAAACTGGCTGCCCGTTCGGCAAGGCGGGCTCGCTGAGGTGGACAGGAGGTTCGGCCGCCGGTGACGGTGGGTGCCATGACTGATCACGCGCTGACTGCTGACGAGTTGACTGATGACGAGCTGGCCGCTGACGAGTTGACGGAGCACGAGCCCGGCGGCCGTGGGATACCTGAGGTGTCCGGGCCCGCCGGGCCCTTCGAACCGCCGTACTACTCGGTCGTGTTCACCGCCCTGCGCACCGACGGGGACCACGGCTACGGCGAGACCGCCCAGCGCATGGACGAGCGGGTGGCGCAGGTCCCGGGCTTCCTCGGCGCCGACTCGGCACGGACGCCCGGCGGGCTCGGGATCACCGTCGCGTACTTCCGGGACCTGGACGCGGTCAAGGCGTGGCGGGACGACTCGGAGCACCGGGAGGCGCGGAAGCGCGGCCGGGAGGAGTGGTACGAGCGGTACGTGGTGCACGTGGCCAAGGTGGAGCGGAGTTATGGGCGCGAGCGGGGAGCGGGGGTGGCCGACGGTGGCGAGTGAGGCGGGGGAGCGGGGGCGCGACCGGGGGGAAGGCGGCGGGGAGGGCCTGGAGCGGCCTTTGGGCGAGCCCGGTGAGCCCGGTGAGCCCAGTGGGTCCGGTAGGCCCAGTGAGCTTGGTGGGCCTGATGAGCCCAGCCGGTCCGGTGAGTTGGGTGAGCCTGGTGAGCCCAGCCGGTCCGGTGAGTTGAGTGAGTCTGGTGAGTCCGGTGGGCTTGGTAGGCCCAGTGAGCTCGGTGGGCCTGGTGAGCCCAGTGAGCCCAGTGAGCCCGGTGGGCCTGGTGAGCCCAGTAGGCCCGGTGAATTCGGTGAGCCTCGTGAACTCGGTGAGCCCGTTCGGCCGGCGGAGGCCACGGACTCGGCAAGGCCGGGTGGACCCGGCGAAGTCGAGGCCGTGGTCGGGTTCTGGCGGAGGCTCGGGCTGCCGGGGCTCGTCGACGTGCACACGCACTTCATGCCGGAGCGCGTCCTCGCCAAGGTGTGGGCGTACTTCGACGGAGTCGGTCCCCTGACGAACCGCGAGTGGCCCATCGCGTACCGGCACGACGAGGAGCGACGGCTCGCCGTGCTGCGGGAGTTCGGCGTGCGGGCCTTCACGGCGATGCTCTATCCGCACAAGCCGGGCATGGCCCGCTGGCTCAACGGCTGGGCGGTGGACTTCGCGGCCCGTACGCCGGACTGTCTGCACACGGCCACCCTGTTCCCGGAGCCCGGCGTCGAGGACTATGTGCGGGAGGCGGTCGAGGCCGGGGCCCGGGTGTTCAAGGCGCACGTACAGGTGGGGGCGTACGACCCGAACGACGCGCTGCTGGACCCGGCGTGGGGGCTGCTCGCCGACACCGGCACGCCGGTGGTGATGCACTGCGGATCCGGGCCCGTGCCCGGCAAGCACACCGGACCCGAGCCGGTGGGGCGGCTGCTCGCGCGCCACCCCCGGCTGCGGCTCGTCGTGGCGCACATGGGCATGCCGGAGTACGCGGACTTCCTCGACCTGGCCGAGCGGTACGGGGAGGTGCGGCTCGACACGACCATGGCGTTCACGGACTTCAGCGAGCGGGAGTCGCCGTTCCCGCGCGGGGAGCGGGCGCGGCTCGCGGACCTCGGCGACCGGGTGCTGCTCGGCACGGACTTCCCCAACATCCCCTACGGGTACGGGCATCAGCTGGAGTCCCTGGAGCGGCTCGGCCTCGGTGACGCGTGGCTCAGGGGGGTGTGCCACGGGAACGGGGCGAGGCTGTTCGGGCTGGGGTGACGGCCCACGCGGGCGGGGCGGCCGCCCCCGGTCCGAGGCCTGGCCGCTCCCGGTCCGAGGCCCGGCCGCTCCCGGTCCGAGGCCCGGCCGCCCCCGGTCCGAGACCCGACCGCTCCCGGCCCGAGGCCCGGCCGCTCCCGGGCCCGAGCCCAGGCCTCCCCCGGCCCGAGCCCCGGCCACCCGTTCGCGCAGGAAGCCCGGCCCCCCGCCGCGCCCAAACGCCCTTCTTAGGGAATTCACAGGAACCCGCAAGCCCCCTCTCACCCCCCGCGCCCACGCTGAAGGCATGACCACGACCTCGCCCCAGGGGCGTACCGAACTGCTCAGGCCGGACGGGAGTCCCGTCCGCGTGCTCGTCGTGGACGACGAGGTGTCGCTCACCGAGCTGCTGTCCATGGCCCTGCGCTACGAGGGCTGGGAGATCCGCAGCGCCACGGACGGACTGGGGGCCGTGCGGGCCGCGCGGAGCTTCCGGCCGGACGTCGTCGTGCTCGACCTGATGCTGGCCGACATGGACGGCCTGTCCGTGCTCGGGCGGGTGCGGCGGGAACTGCCGGAGGTGCCGGTGCTGTTCCTGACCGGCAAGGACGCCGTCGAGGACCGGATCGCCGGGCTCACGGCGGGCGGCGACGACTACGTCACCAAGCCGTTCGGCCTGGAGGAGGTCGTCGCCCGGCTGCGCGGCCTGATCCGGCGGACCGGGGCCGGCGCCGGGCGCCGCAGCGAGTCCGTGCTCGCCGTCGGTGACCTCACCCTCGACGAGGACAGCCACGAGGTGACGCGCGGCGGGCAGTCCATCCACCTCACCGCCACCGAGTTCGAGCTGCTGCGGTACTTGATGCGCAACCCGCGGCGCGTGCTCAGCAAGGCGCAGATCCTCGACCGGGTGTGGAGCTACGACTTCGGCGGCCAGGCCAACGTCGTCGAGCTGTACATCTCGTATCTGCGGCGGAAGATCGACGCGGGCCGCGAGCCGATGATCCACACCCGGCGGGGCGCGGGCTACCTGATCAAGCCCGCCCCGGTTGCGGCGTAACGCCTCGGGCGCCGTGGGCAGTGGGGGCGCAGCCGGGCCCCGGCCCGGGCCCGGCTCTTGGCCGGGGCACTGCCGCGCTCCGCGCTCGTCCTCAAACGCCGGACGGGCTTGAACTTCCGCCTTCCACTCCCTCCGCACCCGACTCGGCCAAAGGAGTGAGCCCCTCCGAAAATTTCTTGTACAGCGTAAGACGGCTCCTCTACGGTGTATGACGCATTCGGCCTCATACACCGTAGAAGAGAAGGAGCCGCCATGACGGCGACCACCGCCGAGCCCCCCGAGGCGGCCGCCGCGCCCCGGGACCGGCACCCGCAGCGCTGGCTGATCCTGGGCGTCATCTGTCTCGCCCAGCTCACGGTGCTGCTCGACAACACCGTCCTGAGCGTCGCCATCCCGTCGCTCACCCGCGAGCTCGACGCCACGTCGTCCGACATCCAGTGGATGATCAACGCGTACTCGCTCGTCCAGTCCGGCCTGCTGCTCACGGCGGGCAGCGCGGCGGACCGCTACGGCCGCAAGAAGATGCTGACCGCGGGCCTCGTCCTGTTCGGCCTCGGCTCGCTCGCGGCGGGCCTCGCGCAGTCCTCGACGCAGCTCATCGCGGCCCGCGCCGGGATGGGCATCGGCGGCGCGCTCCTGATGACCACCACGCTCGCCGTCGTCGTGCAGATCTTCGACGAGGACGAGCGGGTGCGGGCGATCGGCCTGTGGGCGACCGTGAACTCCCTCGGCTTCGCGGCCGGTCCGCTTCTCGGCGGCTTCATGCTGAACCACTTCTGGTGGGGCTCGATCTTCCTGATCAACATCCCGGTGGCGCTGCTCGGCGTCATCGCGGTGGTCCGCCTGGTCCCCGAGTCCAAGAACCCGCAGGGCGACCGGCCCGACCTGGTCGGCGCGGTCCTCTCGACGATCGGCATGGCCTCGGTCGTGTACGCGATCATCTCCGGGCCCGAGCACGGCTGGACGTCGGCGCACGTCCTGGTCGCGGCGGGTGTCGGCGTGGGCGTCCTGGCCGGGTTCACGGTCTACGAACTGCGGATCCCGTACCCGATGCTGGACATGCACTTCTTCCGGAACAAGCAGTTCGTGGGCGCGGTGACCGGGGCGATCCTGGTCGCCTTCGGCATGGGCGGCTCGCTCTATCTGCTCACCCAGCACCTGCAGTTCGTCCTCGGCTACGAACCCCTCGAGGCCGGTCTGCGCACCGCGCCGCTCGCGGTCGCCGTGGTCGTCCTGAACACGGTGGGCCTCGGCGCGCGCCTGCACACCAAGCTGGGCACGCCCGGCACGATCCTGACCGGCATGACGATGATGGCGGGCGGACTCGTGGTGATCGCGGTGTTCGGCGGCCACGCCTACTCGGGCATGTTCACCGGGCTCGTCCTGATGGGCGCGGGCATCTCGTTCTCCATGCCCGCGATGGCCAACGCGATCATGAGCGCGATCCCGCCGGAGAAGGCGGGTGTGGGCGCGGGGGTCAACGGCACGCTCGCGGAGTTCGGCAACGGCCTCGGCGTGGCGGTCCTCGGGGCCGTACTCAACGCCCGCTTCGCGGCGCTCGTCGCGGTCTCCGCCACCTCCTTCCCCGCGGCCATGGCCGCGGCGGGCTCGGCGGGCGAGCGGGAGCGCATCTCCGACGCGTTCGCCTCGGGCCTGGAGACCAGCCAGCTCGTCGGCGCGGCCGCGGTCTTCCTCGGCGGCGCCCTCGCGGCGGCGTTGCTGTGGCGGGCCGGGCGGGCAGACTCGAGTCAGCCCGCGCAGGGCGCCGTGGACGGCGCGTCCGCGTAGCCCGGTGGGCCGCGTGTCCGCGGGGCCGTGCGGACCAAGCGCCCGCATGGCTCAGCGGACCGGGCGCCCGCATGGCTCCGCGGACCGGGCGCCCGCATGGCTCCGCGGACCGGGCGCCCGCATGGCCCCGCGGACCGGGCGCCCGCATGACCCTGCGGACCGGGCGTCCGCATAGCATCGAAGCCGGGCGGACCTGCGCGTTGCGGCCCGCCCGCCCGTACCCGTCGGGAACAGGACCTGGACCAGGAAGGTGCGCCATGGTGAAGGCAGCCGACCGCACGAAGCGAACGGCGCGCACGAGTGTCTGGCTGGAGAGCAAGGCGCCGCGCGGCTCCGGCCGCAAGGGCGACCAGCCGTCCGGCCTCGACCGGGACCGCATCACCAAGGCCACGGTCCGGCTCCTGGACGCGGAGGGGCTCGCCAAGTTCTCCATGCGCCGCCTCGCCGCGGAGCTCGAGGTCACGGCGATGTCCCTGTACTGGTACGTGGACACCAAGGACGACCTGCTCGAACTCGCCCTCGACTCGGTCTGCGCCGAGGTGCGCCTGCCCGACACCACGACCGCCCCGGCCGCGTGGCGCGGGCAGCTGCGCGACCTCGCGCGGGCCTACCGGGCGCTGCTGATCCGCCACCCGTGGGTGTCGCCGCTGGTCGGCCAGTTCCTGAACATCGGCCCGAACTGGCTGCGGTACTCCCTCGCCGTACAGCGGGCCGTGCGGAACACCGGCCTCGCGCCCCAGCAGCGCAACGGCGCGATCGCCGCGGTGTTCCAGTTCGTGTACGGCTACGGCACGATGGAGGGCCACTTCATCGCGCGCTGCAACGAGGCCGGGATGACGCTGGAGGAGTACTTCCGCGACGCCGTCGGCACGGTGAACGAGGAGATGCCGGGCAACGAGACGATCCGCAGCGCCCGGGAGCTGATGAACTCCCGTACCGAGGCCACGGTCGTCGAGATGTGGGAGCGGGACTTCGAGACCGCGCTCGACCTCCTGATCGCGGGCATCGAGGGCCTCCTCTCCCGGCCCTGACACCGCCCCCCGGCCCTGACAGGCGCCTACGCCGGGCGCCCCCCTGGCGCCCCGGCTAGGCGCCCGGCAGCTCCTCGCCGCGCACCGCCTGGATGTCGAGCTCCACCCGCAGCGTCGTACCGATCGCGGCGATCCCGGCCCGTACGACCTGGTTGTAGTGCAGGGCGAAGTCCTCGCGCCGCAGCTCGGCGGTGGCGCGGAAGGCGGCGCGGGTGCCGCCCCACGGGTCGGGGCCGGTGCCGAGATAGGTCAGGTCGAGGTCCACGGGCCGGACGACGCCGCGCAGGGCGAGGTCGCCGCGCACGGTCCAGCGGTCGGCCCCGGCGGGCTCCAGGTCCGTGGACCGGTAGGTGATCTCCGGGTACGCCGCCACGTCCAGGAAGTCCGGGCTCTTCAGGTGCTCGTCGCGCGGGCCGTTGCCCGTGTCGATGGAGGCGGCCCGGATCACGGCCTCCACGCGCGACTTCGCCAGGTCGTCGGCGATGTCCACGCGCCCCGAGAACGCGGTGAACCGCCCGTGCACGCTGGAGATCCCCAGGTGCTGGGCGACCGCGCCCACGGTGGAGTGGGCGGGGTCGATCGTCCAGGGCCCGGCCGGGGGCAGCTCGGCGCCGCCCGCGCGGGCGAGCACCACCTCGCCCACGTCGGCGCGGCCGCTCGCGGTGACCAGGGCGGTGGCCGCGGCGGGCGCGTACCCGACGGCGGTCACGATCACGGTGTAAGGACCGGCCGCGAGCGCGGTGGCGTCCCGCACCACGCCCTCCGCGTCCGCGTCCACGCGCAGCAGCTGCGCCCCCGTCATGTCCGTGACGGTCACGACGGCGCCCGGCACCGCCCACCCGTCCCGGGTGCGTACGCGCGCGCTGATCCCCATCCCACAACTCCCGTTTGCTCTGTCACTGCTCGAGGTGAAGGTCCGGTCCGGGGCGGTGCCGGCTGGCCGTCCCCTGCCATTGGGTGCCGGCACCGCCCCGGACCGGGGTCGGTCACTCGCCCGGGTGGGCGAGCTCGATCTCGTGCCCGTCGACGCCGTCCCCGGCGACGACGAGGGCGGTGGCCACCGGCGGGTATCCGGCGGCGATCACGGTGTACTCGCCGCCGTCCAGGTCGGTGAAGGCGTACGCCCCGTCCGTCCCGGTGGTCGCGCTCGCCACGACGTTGCCCGCCGCGTCCACGAGGGTGACCCGCGCGTCGGCGAGCGGCTCTCCGGCGGCCCGCACGGTGCCGAGCACCCGTGCGCCGGGCCGCAGTTCGGCCTCGACCCGGGTGACGCCCACGGCGGCGACCTCGACGGGCAGGGCCACCGGCCGGTGCCCGGGCGCGTTCACGGCGACGGTGACGGTCCCCGGCACGAGCTCGCCGAAGGCGAACGCGCCCTGCTCGTCACAGGCCCCGGTGGCGAGGACGTCGCCCCGCACATCGGTCACGACGACCAGCGCGCCGGGCAGCGGCTGCTTGCCCTCGGCGGTCCGCACGACGCCGCTGAGCCCGCTGGTCCCGCTCAGGAGCACGTCGTACGCGAGCGGCTCGTCGCCGACCACGACGGTGGAGGCCTGCGGCTGGAACCCGTCGGCGGCCGCGATGAGCACGTACGACCCGGCGCCGGGCGCGTCCACGGCGTACGAGCCGTCGGCCCGCGCCACCGAGCGGCCGACCTGCTGCCCGCCGAGCGAGATCAGGGTGACCGCGGAGCCGGGCACGGGCGCGCTCTCGGCGCCGCGCACGAAGCCGCGTACCGGAATCCCGCCCCCGGCCGTGGGAACGGCCGACGGCGCGGCGGCGGAGGCCCGGACGGCGGGCTCGCCCTCCGCGGCAGCGGCGACGGCGGCGAGCACGGGCTCCTCGACGGCGACCGGAGCCTGCGGAGCGGAACCGGCGGCCGGAGCGGAACCGGCGGCCGGAGTGGCCGGAGCGGACTCCACGGCCGCGGCCGCGGCGGACCGCAGCGGAACCTCCTTGATGAACAGGGTGATCAGGAAGGCGACGAAGGCGATGGGCGCCGCGATCAGGAAGACGTCGGCGATGCCGTGCCCGTACGCGCTCTCCATGACGGTGCGGAACGGCGCGGGCAGCTTGTCCAGATCGGGGATCCCGCCACCGGCGGTCCCGCCGTGCCCGAACGCGGCGCCCTGGGGGCCGAGATCGGCGATGCCGTCCTTCACGTAGTCGGTGATCCGCGTGGACATCACGGCACCGAGCGCGGACACCCCCATGGCCCCGCCGAGCGAGCGGAAGAACGTGACGACCGAACTCGCGGCGCCGATGTCCTCCGGGGCCACCTGGTTCTGCGTGCACAGCACCAGGTTCTGCATCATCATGCCGATGCCGAGGCCCATCAGGGCCATGTAGACGGCGATGTGCCAGTACGGGGTGTCGTAGCGCATGGTGCCGAGGAGGCCGAGCCCGGCGGTCAGCAGCACGCCACCGCTCACCAGCCAGGCCTTCCACTTCCCGGTCTTGGTGATGAGCTGCCCCGACACGGTCGAGGAGACGAACAGCCCAGCGATCATCGGGATGGTCAGCACGCCCGACATGGTCGGCGACTCGCCCCGGGCCAGCTGGAAGTACTGGCTGAAGAACACGGTGCCGGTGAACATCGCGACACCCACGAACAGCGAGGCCGCCGAGGCGAGCGTGATGGTCCGGTTCCGGAAGAGCCGCAGCGGGATGATCGGCTCGCTGGCCCGCGACTCCACGAGCAGGAACAGCAGCCCGAGCAGGACCGCGCCGCCGACCATCGTGTACGTCTGCCACGACAGCCACTCGTACTTCTTGCCGGCGCCGCTGCCCGCGAAGGTGATCCAGACGAGCAGCAGGGACACGGCGCCCGAGATGAGCAGGGCACCGCCCCAGTCGACCTTCACGTCCCGCTTCACGACGGGCAGCTTCAGGGTCTTCTGAAGGACCACGAGAGCGATGACGGCGAACGGCACGCCCACGTAGAAGCACCAGCGCCAGCCGAGCCAGGAGGTGTCGGTGATGACGCCGCCGAGCAGCGGCCCGCCGACGGTGGCGACGGCGAAGGTGGCGCCCAGATAGCCGGAGTAGCGCCCGCGCTCGCGCGGGGCGATCATCGCGGCCATGACGATCTGGGCGAGCGCGGACAGACCGCCGACGCCGATGCCCTGCACCACGCGGCAGGCGATGAGCATGCCCGCGTTCTGCGAGAGCCCGGCGACGACGGACCCAAGGACATAAATGACAAGAGCGATCTGGACGAGCGCCTTCTTGCTGAACAGATCGGACAGCTTGCCCCACAGGGGGGTGCTGGCCGTCATGGACAGCAGGGCGGCGGTGACGACCCAGGTGTAGGCGGACTGCCCGCCACCGAGGTCGCCGATGATCTCGGGCAGGGCGTTGGAGACGATCGTCGACGACAGGATCGCGACGAACATGCCGAGCAGCAGGCCGGAGAGAGCCTCCATGATCTGGCGGTGGGTCATCGGCGCACTGTCGTGCGGATGCCCCCCGTGCTTGGCATGGCTGCCCCGCACACCGGACGGTGTGGATGTTGCCATGGGGTTCCTTCTCCTGGTTCTCACGCGGGTGTACGGGTGGGTGCCGCGACGCGCGGCGCGGCGGACCTGCAGTCCCCGAAGCTGTCACGGAGCCGGGCCATCAACGCGATGAGCAGGCCGACTTCGTCGTCGGACCAGTCGCCGAGCCGCTCGGCGAGCAGCCGGGACGTGCACGCGGAGAGCACTTCCAGCTGCCGCTCACCGGCGGGGGTGAGGCGCAGGATGCGCGAGCGCTTGTCGGCGGGGTCGGGGAAGCGGTCGATCCAGCCCCGCTCCGCGACGTGCGCCACGTGCCGACTGGTCACCGACATGTCGACGGCGAGCAGCTCCGCGAGCCGGCCCATCCGCATCTCGCCGTAGCGGCTCAGCAGGGTCAGGACGGCCGCCGAGCCCGCCGGGCAGTCGTGCGGCAGGATCCGGGCGAGGTCGCGTTTGACGGCGCCGATGGCGCTGAGTTGGCGGGCCAGCTCCTCGTACTGACGCTGAGCGGCCACGGCACCCTCGCTTTCGTTGCTTAGGGCAACGATAAAAGCAGTTGGTTGCCACAGGCAAACAAAATCGGCCCCAGCCCCCTAAAACCCTGGCAAAGCCCAGTACCCCCCTCTGTAAAGTCCCCGGTCAGAGGGGGGTTGGGCGGACCACCCAGGATTCGCTAGGGTCCTGCCCCATGGCACACAACCCCCATGCCCCGCAGGGTCCCGAGGGCCAGCACGACCCCGCAGGCTCCACGCAGATGTTCCGCGCCTTCGTCGACGAGCCCCCGCAGGGCCGCTCCCGCCCGCAGCAGGCGCCCGCGGGCCCGCGCATCGGCCTGATCGTCGGCGTCGTGGCGGCGATCGTCATCGTCGCGGCCGTGGCCTGGCTGGCCCTGAAGTAACTACCGCCAGTCCACGTCCACGTCGCGCGTCTCCACGTGCATCCCCCAGGGAACACGCCACGCGTCGACACAAACCGGCCAAGTCTTCCTGACGCTCTGCCCGCCCCGTATGGGCGCGGGCATCTTCACCGTCGACTCAACGCTCCCCCAGTCGACCCCGAGCGCCCCGATGATGTGCGTCCCGAACTCCACGGTCCCCGACCGCACGGCCGCTCCACCGGTGTTCCGCAGCACCAGCGTCACGTCCTCACACCACCGCCGCGCCCCTGCCTCCCGCACGGGCGCCCCCACCTTCAGCAGGGCAGGCCTGACCGGCCCCGGCGAACCGTGAGAGGCCCCGGGCCGCCCGGGCTCGCCCCCGCTTCCTCCGGAGGGGGAGGAGGAAGGCCGGGGCGCGGACGGCGAACCGGACACAACAGGCGCAGGCGCACGCGAGTCCTTCACACGCGGCGAACGCTCGCCGTGGGAGGGCGAGGAACTCCCCGAAGACCCACCGGAAGAACGCGTCTTCGGGAAGGACGGCGAAGGACGCTCCCGAGGCCGATCGAGAGCCTCGAAGGAAACGCCGCCGCGCGGCGCGACGGCTTTGGCGGAGGGAGAAGCACCAGAGGCAACGTATCCGCCCCGCGCCCCACCCCCACACGAGACGACGAACCCCAGACACACCACAACAACCGGAAAACCCACGAGTCTCCGACGCATCGCGCAAGTGTGACTGACACCCCGTCAATTAGGAACCCGCGGGCACCAATCGCCGAACAGTGGAACCCACCGGGGGACGGCCGCCGACGAGACGCGAGGGGACGCGCCGGTATGTCCGCCCGGAGCACAGCAACGGCACTGCCCCGCGCGGGAGTCCACCCCGCGCACAAGACGGCGAGGACGGACATACCGGCGGGGCCCCGCCGCCCAACGGGCGCAGGGCGCCGGACAACGCCGGCCGACGGCAAGGACGAACACCAGCCGACGGCAAGGACGAACACCAGCCGACGGCAAGGACGAACACCAGCCGACGGCAAGGACGAACACCAGCCGACGGCAAGGGCGACCCTCAGTCGGAGATGAGCCCTTCGCGGAGCTGTGCAAGGGTCCGGGTGAGCAGCCGGGACACATGCATCTGAGAGATCCCGACCTCCTCGCCGATCTGCGACTGCGTCATGTTGGCAAAGAACCGGAGCATGATGATCCGCCGCTCCCGCGGCGGCAGCTTCGCAAGCAGCGGCTTCAGCGACTCCCGGTACTCCACGCCCTCCAGGGCGGTGTCCTCATACCCGAGCCGGTCCGCGAGCGACCCCTCGCCGCCGTCGTCCTCGGGCGCGGGGGAGTCGAGCGAGGAGGCGGTGTACGCGTTCCCCACCGCGAGGCCGTCGACGACGTCCTCCTCGGAGACGCCGAGCACGGCCGCGAGCTCGGGCACGGTCGGCGACCGGTCGAGCCGCTGCGCGAGGTCGTCACTGGCCTTGGTGAGCGCGAGCCGCAGCTCCTGGAGCCGCCGGGGCACCCGCACCGACCAACTCGTGTCCCGGAAGAACCGCTTGATCTCCCCGACCACGGTGGGCATCGCGAACGTGGGGAACTCAACCCCGCGCTCGCAGTCGAACCGGTCGATGGCCTTGATCAGCCCGATGGTGCCGACCTGGACGATGTCCTCCATCGGCTCGTTCCGGCTGCGGAAGCGCGCGGCCGCGTACCGCACGAGCGGCAGGTTGAGCTCGATGAGGGTGTCTCTGACGTACGCGCGCTCGGGACTGTCCTGATCGAGCGCGGCGAGCCGCAGGAAGAGGGAGCGGGACAGGGTCCGGGTATCAATGGCCTCGGGCGCCGCCGGGACGGCGGCCTCCGGCACGGCTGTCGGAGGGGCGGCCGCAGGAGTGGCCTCGGAACCCTGAAGCGCGTCGGGCGCGGACGCGCTCTCGCGGCCTTCGAGCGTGAGCGTGAGCACCTTCGAGCTGCCCTGGTCTGCGGACATGCCACCCCCTTGAGGTCGCGGACGGTCGCGGCCTGCGCCCACCGAAGGAACGCAGCCTCCACCTGAATACCGGAGCCGGAGCTGCGGCAAACGCGGTTCCAGCAGAATGTCACATGTCGGCAACACGCTGTAGTGACTTGTCGACAAGTGAGGGTGACGTACCTGCAGGAGAGAGAGGGTCTCGGCCGATTTCGCCCAACTCCCCGTCGGCAACGGCGAAAAGACCGCTCCACCCGATAAGGTTACGCCTCGATCCGATTTGCGGATCGCAGTCGCGCGAAGCTTCTGGCCAACAGTCTTGACACATGCATCTGGGAGACGCCCAATTCGGCACTGATCTGAGACTGGGTCAGATTACTGTAGTACCGCAGCAGCAGAATGCGCTGCTCGCGCTCGGGCAGCTGCACGAGCAGATGCCGTACGAGATCGCGGTGCTCGACGCCGTCCAGGGCCGGGTCCTCGTACCCGAGCCGGTCGAGGAGCCCCGGAAGCCCGTCGCCCTCCTGCGCGGCCTCCAGGGACGTCGCGTGGTACGAGCGCCCGGCCTCGATGCAGGCGAGGACCTCGTCCTCGCCGATCCGCAGCCGCTCGGCGATCTCGGCGGTGGTCGGGGAGCGCCCGAAGGACGTGGTCAGATCCTCCGTGGCCCCGGTGACCTGCACCCACAGCTCGTGCAGGCGCCGCGGCACGTGCACCGTGCGTACGTTGTCGCGGAAGTAGCGCTTGATCTCGCCCACGACGGTCGGCATGGCGAACGTGGGGAACTGGACGCCCCGGTCCGGGTCGAACCGGTCGATGGCGTTGATGAGCCCGATGGTGCCGACCTGGACGACGTCCTCCATCGGCTCGCTGCGGCTGCGGAAGCGCGCGGCCGCGTACCGCACGAGCGGCAGGTTGGCCTCGATGAGCGCGGCGCGCACGCGGGCGTGCGCGGGGGTGCCCGGTTCGAGCTCCTTGAGCTGGGCGAACAGGACCTGGGTGAGGGCCCGCGTATCGGCGCCCCGGGTGCTCGTGGGCCCCTTCGCGGGCGGCGCTTCGGGCGCAGAACTGGCCGGCAACGTCAACGCCACCCCTTCGAACCGGTCGACTCGATCAGCTTGGTCAACTCATCCGTCAAAAGCGGTCATAGCATCACAAGACATGTGCACTGTGTGCAAGCACCCCATAACTCCGTGTTGAGGGCGGCGGGGCGGGGTGCGGCACCGGGAAACGCAAGCGGCCCCGCACCGTTGAGGTGCGGGGCCGCCCGGGCGGTCGCGCAGAAGCCCGAAGGGGCTTGTCGGAGCGCGCGGTGGCGCGTGCTCAGAGGCGGTGGCGCGTGCTCAGAACTCGTAGTCGGCGATGACCCAGGTCGCGAACTCGCGCCAGAGCGCGACGCCCGCCTGGTGGGCCGGGTGCTCCAGGTAGCGCCGGAGCGCGTCGGGGTCGGCGACGGCGGAGTTGATGGCGTAGTCGTAGGCGATGGGCCGGTCGGAGATGTTCCAGGCGCACTCCCAGAACGCCAGCTCCGGGATGAGGCCGCCGAGCTCCTCGAAGGCCTTCACGCCCGCGGCGACGCGCGGGTCGTCGCGCTCGACGCCGTCGTTCAGCTTGAACAGGACCAGATGGCGGATCATCAGGTGCTCCTAGTCGTCCTTGCCCCCGTTGGCGACCCATGTCATGAAGTCGCCGATGGCCTTGGCGGCGTCCGAGATGCCCTCGAAGCCGACCTGTACGTAGTCGGCGGCCTTGGCCGGATCGGTGATGATCACGTACAGGACGAACACCACAAGGACGAAGAGAATGAGCTTCTTTGGGTCCTTCACGCTGTGCCCTCCCCGTTTCCGCCCATTCCACGCCCCCGTCGCCCTCTGTCCTGGCCGCTGCCGCCTGTTGCCGGGCGAGTCTAACGCGGCGCTAACTCACCGGGTTTTTAAGGACCAATGACCCCCCGCCCATGGGCCCTTCGCCTGCGGCGTCGCGGTGGTGCCCGGCGGAGGATGGAGGGGAGCCCGCGGGATCTGGCAGGAATCCACGGGCCCGGGACCGGCCTCCACTGCGGGGTCCGCGCCGCCCTTTCCCCCGGTGGCGGCGCGGACTTGAGAGAGCCGGACCTCATCGGGGGGAGCGGCTGTCCCCCCGTGCCGCTTCCCCCGGCCTTTCTCCGCGCGTGCGGGGTGGTGCACCCCGGCGAACAACGCGGACCCCGACGAACAGCACACACCGCGGCAAACAGCACACACCGCGGCGAGCAACGCGCATCACGGCGAGCAACGCGCAAAACAACGACGAAGGGCCCCGTCCTCAAGGACGGGGCCCTTCGTGCTGAAGAGCGGTAGCGGAGGGATTTGAACCCTCGGTGACTTGCGCCACACTCGCTTTCGAGGCGAGCTCCTTCGGCCGCTCGGACACGCTACCGAGAGAGATCCTAGCCCAAGGTGGGCCCTGCGCTGAAATCCGTTCCCGGCCAGACCTCGGCCGGCCCGGAGTCCGCGCCGGGAAGGGGCCCGCTACCGCCCCCGGAAGAAGGCGGTGAGCAGCTGTGCGCAGTCGTCGGCGAGGACGCCCTCGACGACCTCGGGGCGGTGGTTGAGCCGCCGGTCGCGCACGAGGTCCCACAGGGAGCCCGCGGCACCCGCCTTCTCGTCGCGGGCGCCGTACACGACCCGGTCCACGCGGGACTGCACGAGCGCGCCCGCGCACATCACGCACGGCTCCAGGGTGACGACGAGGGTGCAGCCGGGCAGCCGCCAGGAGCCGAGCGCGGCGGCGGCCCGGCGCAGCGCGAGGACCTCCGCGTGCGCGGTGGGGTCGCCGACCGCCTCGCGTTCGTTGTGGCCGCGCGCGAGCACCGTCTCGCCGTCCGGGGACAGCACGACGGCGCCGACGGGTACGTCACCGCCCCGGACGGCCCGTGCGGCCTCGTCCAGGGCGAGCCGCATCGGCGCCTGCCAGCGGTCCCGTACGGGATCGGGGAGAGCGTTCACACGAGGAGCCACACGACGAACCTTACGGATCACCCGGGGCGGGTCGCGCGGGACGTGGTCAGCGGACCGCTTCGAGCACCTCCGCGGCGCCCAGGACGTCGGCGATCTCGTTGAGGGCGTCCCCGCTCTCCAGGGCGAGCAGCTCCTTCTCCGATACGCCGAGGTCGCTCAGGATGTCCCGGTCGCCGAGCGGTCCCGCGGGCACGGCCTCGGCCCCGCCGTCGGTCTCGTCGTCGCCGGACGCGTCCTCGCCGTCCTCCGTGCCGTCGAGGTCCAGCGCGTCCAGGTCGTCCGCGCCGTCGTCCGGATCGCGCCCCAGCATCTCGTCGGTGAGCAGGATCTCGCCGTAGGCGCTGCGGGCGGCGGCGGCCGCGTCCGAGACGTAGATGCGCGGGTCGTCCTCGCCGTCCACGCGGACGACGCCGAACCACGCGTCTTCCTGCTCGATGAAGACGAGCACTGTTTCGTCGTCGGCGCCGCCCGCCTCGGCGGCGGCCTCACGGGCCAGGTCGGTCAGATCCGACAGGGTCTCCACATCGTCGAGCTCCGTGTCGCTCGCTTCCCACCCGTCTTCGGTGCGCGCGAGCAGTGCGGCGAAGTACACCGTGACTCTCCCACTGTTCATAGGCGCCGGTTGGGGATCCCCCCGGCGGACGTCGGGGGCGGGAAATGCTGTGCCGAGCCCCGCCCACTCGGAATCGTGGCAGAAACAACGGCTTCAGGAGAGGTCTTCCGGCCGCTGTGTCCGCGTCGCGTTGCGAATCACATGCCGTTTCGCCGTCGTGGCCCCCGGCGGCTACCAGCGGAACGTGCGCATGCGCATCGCCTGTCGCAGCCGGGCCGCCCGTGCGCGGCGCGGCGTCACCCGGGCCCGCAGCTCGCGCGCCTCGGCCAGTTCGTGCAGGAACTGGGCACGGCGCCTGCGGCGCTCCGCGTCGGTCTCGCGCGCTTCCCTGTCGGGCATCGGCCACACCACCCCGGTCCGTACGTCCACCTTCCCCCGGGGAGCCGGGTTGATGCCAACGGAGGGACGGGGAGGGCCACGGTGGGCAGGTGCGGCCCGCGGGGGACGGAGGGGGCGCTTCGCCCGGTTACTGTTGAACAATGCGGATCCACGTCGTCGACCACCCGCTGGTGGCGCACAAACTCACCACGCTGCGCGACAAGCGCACCGACTCCCCGACCTTCCGGCGCCTGGCCGACGAGCTGGTCACCCTGCTCGCGTACGAGGCCACCCGGGACGTGCGCACCGAGCAGGTCGACATCGAGACCCCGGTCGTCGCGACGACCGGCGTGAAGCTGTCGTACCCGCGTCCCCTGGTGGTGCCGATCCTGCGGGCCGGGCTCGGCATGCTCGACGGCATGGTGCGCCTGCTGCCCACCGCCGAGGTCGGCTTCCTCGGCATGATCCGCAACGAGGAGACGCTCCAGGCGTCCACGTACGCGACCCGCATGCCGGAGGACCTGTCCGGCCGCCAGGTGTACGTCCTCGACCCGATGCTCGCCACCGGCGGCACCCTGGTCGCGGCGATCCAGGAGCTCATCAAGCGCGGCGCGGACGACGTGACGGCCGTGGTGCTCCTCGCCGCCCCCGAGGGCGTCGAGGTCATGGAGCGCGAGCTGGCGGGGACGCCGGTGACCGTGGTCACGGCCGCGGTGGACGAGCACCTGAACGACAGCGGGTACATCGTCCCGGGCCTCGGCGACGCCGGGGACCGGATGTACGGGACGGCCGAGTAACAGGTCGTCGTACCGCCGCGCGGCGGTGTGCGCTCAGCAGTTCTTGCCGTCGCCCGACGACGGCCCGGAGGGCGCCGGTGAGGGCTTGGCGAGTGCCGCCAGGGCCTCGGCGGCGTCCTTCTCCTTCGCCAGGCCCTTGAACCCGGCGCCGAGGATCAGGTCGACCGTGCCGCCCTTGCGGCCGTCGGTGCGCTTCTCCGCGCCGGTGAGCTGCGTGGCGAGCACCGGCAGCGCGGTGTCCAGGGCGGACCGGGGGCCGAGCACTATCCCGGGGCCCTTGACCTTCTTGTCGTACGCCTTGGTGGCGTTGGCGAACTTGGCGACGGTGAAGCCGCGCTTCTTCAGGTCGTCGGCGGTCTTCTTGGCGAGGCCCTCGCGGGGCGTGGCGTTGAAGACGTTCACGGTGACGCGGCGGGGCTCGGGCAGCGGCCCGGCCTTCCTCGCCGCGGTCTTCCGCTCCGGCTGTTTCTCCGCGCAGTCCTTGGCGGGGGCCGCGGCGGACGCCTCGTCGCCGCCCGTGAAGACGTCGACGAGCTGCAGGGTGCCCCAGCCGATGAGGCCGAACGCGGCGAGGGCCGCGACGGCCGCGAGCACGATCCTGCGGCGGCCGCTCGGGCGGCGCATTCGCGGATACTTGTCCCCCGTGATGCGGTACTTGCCGCCCATGCCGGGGGGAGTGAGCATGCTCATGGGCGCAGCGTAGTGCCGACGGGGCACGATGCCTACTAAATGATCATTATCGGACGCGCAGTCCAACCCGAAAGGGCCAACGCGGAATTGGGCCCTGGCGCGGGGGCGCTCCGGGGGTGGCGTCAGCCCAGTTCGAGGACGCGGGCGTGGAGGACCTGGCGCTGCTGGAGCGCGGCGCGGACCGCGCGGTGCAGGCCGTCCTCCAGATACAGGTCGCCCTGCCACTTGACCACGTGGGCGAAGAGGTCGCCGTAGAACGTGGAGTCCTCGGCGAGCAGGGTCTCCAGGTCGAGCTGGCCCTTGGTCGTCACGAGCTGATCGAGGCGGACCGGGCGCGGCGCGACGTCCGCCCACTGCCGGGTGCTTTCCCGGCCGTGGTCGGGGTACGGCCGGCCGTTTCCGATGCGCTTGAAGATCACACGGAAAGCCTACCGGTCAAGGCTCTCCGGGCGCAGCCATGGCGGCCGAGTGCGACCCTGGGAAATGCCGTCCGAAACCAGGGCAAAGCGGGAACTCTCCAGTCGGGAGCGGGGTTCGAAGTGAGCGACAGCCGACCGACGCCGTCCACACCCGACGGCGGAAACCGCCCGAACGAGTCCGTGCCCGGGGTGTCCCCGGGCGCGCAGCCGCCCCCCGAGGCCGCAGCGCCTCCCGAGGCTGCCGGGGCACCCGAAGCCCCCGAAGCCCCCGCGGCACCCGAGGTCGCCGAGGTCGCCGAGGTCACGGAGATCGCCGCCGGGTACGCCTTCCAGGGGCCCGCGCTCGACCTCGGGGCCGTCCTGTGGGAGGGCCGGTGCCACCCGGACGCACAGGTGCGCATCCCGCTGGCGATGCTCAACCGGCACGGGCTCGTCGCCGGGGCCACCGGTACCGGCAAGACCAAGACCCTCCAGCTCGTCGCCGAGCAGCTCGCGGCGCAGGGCGTGCCGGTCTTCCTCGCCGACGTCAAGGGCGACGTCTCGGGCGTCTCCGCGCCCGGCGAGCCGGGCGAGAAGGTCGCCGCACGGGCCCGCGAGGTCGGCCAGGAGTGGGCACCGCGCGGCTTCACCAGCGAGTTCTACGCGCTCGGCGGCATCGGTACGGGCATCCCCGTGCGGGCCACCGTGACCAGCTTCGGCCCGCTGCTCATGGCGAAGGTCCTCCAGCTCAACCAGACCCAGGAGCAGTCCCTCGGCCTGATCTTCCACTACGCCGACCAGAAGGGCCTCGAACTGGTCGACCTCAAGGACCTGCGGGCGGTCGTCACCTTCCTCACCTCGCCCGAGGGCAAGGCGGAGCTGAAGACCATCGGCGGCCTGTCGACCGCCACGGCCGGGGTCATCCTGCGGGCGCTCACCACGTTCGAGGCGCAGGGCATGGGCGACTTCTTCGGGGAGCCGGAGTTCGACACGAGCGAGTTCCTGCGGGTGGCCGGGGACGGGCAGGGCCTGGTGTCGGTCCTGGAGCTGCCCGCCGTCCAGGACAAGCCCGCGCTCTTCTCGACGTTCCTGATGTGGCTGCTCGCGGACCTGTACCACGACCTCCCGGAGGTCGGTGATCTGGACCGGCCCAAGCTCGTCTTCTTCTTCGACGAGGCGCATCTGCTGTTCAGCGGGGCGTCCAAGGCGTTCCTGGAGTCGATCACCCAGACCGTGCGGCTCATCCGCTCCAAGGGCGTCGGCGTCTTCTTCGTCACCCAGACGCCCAAGGACGTGCCCGCCGACGTGCTCGCCCAGCTCGGCAACCGTGTCCAGCACGCGCTGCGCGCCTTCACGCCCGAGGACCAGAAGGCCCTCAAGGCGACCGTGCGGACCTTCCCCACCTCGGCGTACGACCTGGAGGAGACCCTCACCGGCATGGGCACCGGCGAGGCCGTGGTCACCGTCCTGAGCGAGAAGGGCGCCCCGACGCCGGTCGCGGCGACGCGGCTGCGGGCGCCGCAGTCCCTGATGGGGCCGGTGCGGGCCGCGGACCTGGAGCAGGCGGTGCGGGGCTCGCAGCTCTACTCCCGGTACGCGGAGGCCGTGGACCGCCACTCCGCGTACGAACGCCTCCAGGAGGAGTCGGCGGCCGCTGCCGCCGCTGCCCCCGCGGAGCCGCCCAAGGCCGCCAAGGGCAAGGGCGGGAGCGGTGGCGGGGGCTCGGTCGTGGACCAGGTGGTCGGCAGCGGCATGTTCAAGTCGCTGCTGCGGTCCGTGGGCACGCAGCTGGGCCGGGAGATCTCCCGCTCGGTCTTCGGGACGGCCCGGCGGCGGCGCTGATCCGGCCGGGCGGCTACGTCGACGCGGCCCGCTTGGCCGCCGCCTTCTGCTCCTGCTTGTAGGCGCGGACCCTGTGCAGCGTCTCCGGGCCCGTGATGTCCGCCGCCGAGCGGTAGGACCCGGCCTCGCCGTAGGCCCCCGCGGCCGCCCGCCAGCCGGTGGGGCGCACGCCGAGCTGCTTGCCGAGCAGGGCCAGGAAGATCTGGGCCTTCTGCTTGCCGAAGCCGGGCAGGTCGGTGAGGCGGCCCAGGAGCTCCTTGCCGCTGCCCGCGTCCCGCCAGATCCCGGCGGCGTCCCCGTCGTAGTGCTCGACCAGGTACTGGCACAGCTTCTGCACGCGCCCCGCCATCGAGCCGGGGTAGCGGTGCACGGCCGGCTTCGTGGCCAGGAGCGCGGCGAACGCCTCCGGGTCGTACGCGGCGATGTCGTGCGCGTCGAGGTCGTCCGCGCCCATCCGCCGGGCGATCGTGTACGGGCCCGCGAACGCCCACTCCATGGGGACCTGCTGGTCCAGGAGCATCCCGACGAGCGCGGCCAGCGGGCTGCGGCTCAGCAGCGCGTCGGCCTCGGCCTCCTGGGCGAGGTGCAGGGTGACGTCCTTGTCCATGGGCCGATCATCCCCCGGCCGGGCCCCGCACGCAGGCCGGGCTAGGCGGCGGCGCCGGTCGTGTCGGCCGCCGTCGTGCGCAGGGCCCCGAGGAACGCCCGGAGGACCGGGCCCTCCGGGGCCGTCGCGCGGACGGCCGCCCAGATCGAGCGCGTCGGCCGGGGGCGGGTGACGTCGCGTACGACGACGTCCCCGGCGTCGTCCGGGACCCCGGCCAGGCCGAGGCCCGGCACCAGGGTCACGCCCACGCCCGCCGCCGCGAAGCCCCGGGCCGTCGCGTAGTCGCCGCTGTCCACGACGGAGTCCGGGGTGAAGCCCGCCGCCGCGCACGCGTCGAGCACGGCGTCCAGACAGGGGCCCGGCAGCTCGCTGCCCACCCAGGGCTCCCCCGCGAGCTCGGCGAGGTCGAGCACGGCACGCCCGGCCAGGCGGTGGCCCGCCGGGAGCACCGCGCGGTAGCGGTCGTCGAGGAGGTGGACGAAGCGGACGCCGTCCACCGGGGGCGCGTCATGGCGCCGCACCACGAGCGCCAGGTCCACGCGGCCCGCCTTCACCTCCGGTAGCGGGTCCTCGTCGAGCCGCAGCTCCGTGTGCACGCCCGGGTGCTCCCGCCGCAGCAGGGCGAGGGAGGGCGCGACGAGGCGGGCGCCCGCCGTGGCGAAGTACCGCACCGAGATCCGCCCCGTGCGCCCGGACCGCAGGTCGGCGAGCGCGGTCTCCGCCTCGGCGACGTGCCGCCCGAGTGCCGCCGCGCAGTCCGCGAGCAGCCGCCCGGCGTCCGTGGGCCGCACGCCGCGCCCGGTCCGTTCGAGGAGGGCGACGCCCGCCTCCTTCTCCAGGGCCGCCATCTGCTGGCTGACCGCCGAGGGCGTGTAGCCCAGGTTCCGGGCCGCCGCGGTGACCGAGCCGCTGCTGACGACCGACCTCAGGATCTACATGCGCCGCATGTCGAGCATGCGCCCAGCGTACGCCCCGAATGTAGCCCTGCTTAATTCTGGCTCCATATCTTTTCGCTTGTCTTACGGGTCGGGTCGGGGCACCGTCGACGTACCCCCCGAGCCCCTCTCTGACTCTGGAGCCCGCCGTGCGCGTCGCCGTCCTCGCCCTGCTGTGGGGTTCGAGCTTCCTGTGGATCAAACTCGCCCTCGACGGCGGGCTCGGGCCGCTGTACGTCACCGTCGTGCGCTGCGCGCTCGGCGCCGCCGTGCTCCTCGGGTTCGCCCGCGCCGCCCGCCAGCGCCTGCCGCGCGACCGCCGCACCTGGGGCCATCTGGTCGTGGCCGCGCTGTTCTGCAACGCGCTGCCGTTCCTGTTCTTCAGCATCGGCGAGCAGACCGTCGACTCGGGCGTCGCGGGCGTCATGAACGCCACCACGCCGCTGTGGTCCCTGGGCCTCGGCCTGCTCCTGCGCACGGACCGGGGGCTCGGCCCGCACCGGCTCGGCGGGCTCGTCCTCGGCTTCGCCGGTACGTTGCTGATCTTCGCGCCCTGGCACGGGGCGGGGCTCGCCAGCGGCGGCGCCCTGGCGCTGCTCGCCGCCGCCGTCAGCTACGCGATCGCCTTCGCGTACATGGCCCGCCACCTCATCGGCCGCGGCACCGCACCGCTCGCCCTCTCCGCCGCCCAGCTCCTGGTGGCCACCGGCCTGACCGCGCTCGGCCTGCCCTTCACCGCGGGGCCCGGCGCCGCGCCGAGCCTCACCGGGCTCGTCGCCGTCGTCGTCCTCGGCGTCCTCGGCACCGGCCTCACCTTCCACCTCAACTCCCGCCTCATCGCCGACGAGGGCCCCACCGCGGCCGCGACCGTCGGCTATCTGCTGCCGGTGGTCTCGGTCGCGCTCGGGGCCCTCGTCCTGGGGGAGGAGCTGAGCGTGCGCGTCGTGGCGGGGATGGCGGTGGTGCTCGCCGGGGTCGGGCTCACCCGCTACCGGCCGAGCAGCGACCGCACGGCCGCCCGGTCCACGCCGTTCAGGGCACGGATGACGAGCGGCGTCAGCAGCACGAGCAGGATGCCCACGGCGGAGACCCCGGCGACCTGCCACGGCGACTCGATGTAGTACGCGTGGTGCTCGCCGCCCGAGGTGAAGTCGTAGACGCGGTAGCCCGGCCAGTCCAGATAGCGCGCGAAGACCCAGGAGTACGCGGGGAACAGGGCGACGGCCCAGCCGGTCGCCCACAGCGTCACCGCCACGCAGAAGCTCGTCACGCGCCACGGGAACATCACGACCTGGAACAGCAGGGCCCGCCAGCCCGCCGCGTCCCCGAGCCGCGCCCACGACCGGGCCCAGGCCCCGCCCGCGCGCGGCGTCCGCGCGGCCGCCGGGTCCTCGACCGCGAGCCCGAGCCGGGCCCGCGCCCGGCGCCGCTCCACCGCGCCGAGGCCGCGCGCACCGGCCAGCATGGCCGCGTACACGGGGATGCCGAGCAGCGTGACGGCGAGGCCCGCGCCGAGTGAGAACAGCGTGACGGCGAAGACGAAACCGGCGATCGCGACGGGCAGGTTCGTCAGCGTGTACCCGAACTCCCGGAAGGTGCCCGCCGAGACGGGCGCCCGCCAGAAGCCGGGCCGCCGCGCGCGCTCGGGCGCGGCCGGGGCGGCGTAGGGGAGGGTCGTGGTCATGGCGGGCCTCGCGTTCGTCTGCTGCGTGGTGGGGACGTGCCGTGCTGACGTCCCCACCCTCCCCGGTCCCGGGCCGTGCCGACATGGGGCGGGGTGGTGTCCCGGGGTGTACCTAGGCCCCCTACGCGCGGGCGGCGGAGACCTGGACGTTCTCCAGGACGCCGAGCGCGTCCGGGACGAGCACGGCCGCCGAGTAGTACGTGCTCACCAGGTAGGAGATGACGGCCTGGTCGTTGATCCCCATGAACCGCACGTTGAGCCCCGGCTCGTACTCGTCCGGGATCCCGGTCTGGCGCAGCCCGACGACGCCCGCGTCCTCCTCGCCGGTGCGCACGGCGATGATCGACGAGGTCTGCCCGGCGGAGACGGGGATCTTGCCGCAGGGCAGCAGCGGGACGCCGCGCCAGGCCGGCACCCGGCGCCCGTCCAGGTCGGTGTGCCCGAAGTACAGGCCCCGCTTGTTGCACTCGCGCCCGAAGGCCGCGACGGCGCGCGGGTGTGCGAACAGGAACCGCGTCTGCCGCCGCATGCTCAGGAGCTCGTCGAGGTCGTCCGGGGTCGGCGGCCCCGAGTGGGTCTGGATGCGCTGCCCGTGGTCGGCGTTGTGCAGCAGGCCGAACTCCCGGTTGTTGACCAGCTCGTGCTCCTGCCGCTCGCGCAGGGCCTCGATGGTCAGGCGGAGCTGCTGCTCGACCTGGTTCATCGGGTCGTTGTAGAGGTCGGCGACGCGCGAGTGCACCTTCAGGACGGTCTGCGCGACGCTCAGTTCGTACTCCCGGGGCCGGAGTTCGTAGTCGACGAACGTCCCCGGCAGCGGGGGCTCGCCGGAGTGCCCCGACGCCAGGTCGACGGCCGCCTCGCCGTGCTTGGTCTGCGGCAGGTCGCGCTCGGCGAACCGCCGTCGCGCGTGCTCCCGCAGCGCCTCGTGCCGCCCGGCGACGGCCTCGTACTCCTGCCGGGACAGCACCAGCGCGGTGGTGGCGGTCGCGGCGCGCGCGGTGAACTCCCACGTGCCCGCGTCCGCGGCGTCCGGTGCGAGCGCCCGTCCGCCGAAGAACCCGCCGTCGGCGACGACGCCCAGCGCGGTCTCGTCGCCGTACGGGCCGTGCCCGATCCGTTCCACGCGCCCGTGCGCGACGAGCACGACCTGGTCCACGGGGCGCCCGGCCTCGACGACGACCTGCCCCGGCTCGTACTCGCGCTGCGTGAACCGCGCGGCCAGCGCGCCGAGGGCCTCCGCCTCGTCGAACCCGCGCAGCAGGCCGAGTTCGGCCAGCTCCTGCGGTACGACGCGGACGTCGGCCCCCTCCTGCACGAAGGACACCCGGCCGTCGCCCACGGCGTACGTCAGCCGCCGGTTGACCCGGTACGTGCCGCCCTTCACCTCCGCCCACGGCAGCGACCGCAGCACCCAGCGGGAGCTGATGCCCTGCATCTGCGGCACGCTCTTGGTGGTCGTCGTCAGGTTCCGCGCGGCGGCGATCCCCAGGCTCAACTGGGCGCGTCCGCCCTCCTGTCCGCCCTCTTGACCGCTCTCCGGCTGCTGCTCCGCTGCTGTCGACATCGCGCGTCCCTTCCGGCTCCGGCAAGGCCTGGTGAGGCGCGACGAGCCAACAACCGGCGCGCACCCGGGTCAACGAGCGCCCCGTCCGCCCCGCGCGCCCGATGGCCGGTAAGCGCCGCCCCGCGGCGCGTCACGGCACGTCGGCGCTCCGCCCCTCGTCTCCGGCACCACATGGAGCCCACGGGAATGGCTGTTTGGCATATCACCCGAACGTGTAAATCCAGCGGGTGTGAACTCCAGGGTGGTGGTGCTGGACCCAGGCTCAGCTCACACTCCCCGCCGCGGCCGCGCGGCCCCGACGATCGGTCCATGCAGCGATTCACGGACAAGACGGCCCTGATCACCGGCGGCACCAGCGGCATGGGCCTCGCGACGGCACGGCGCCTCCTCGACGAGGGCGCGCACGTGGTCATCACCGGCCGGGACGAGGCGCGCCTGGCGAGGGCCGCGGCGGAGCTCGACGCCCCCGGCCGCGTGCTCGCCGTGCGGGCGGACGCGAGCAGCCTGGCCGACCTGGACGCGCTGATGAGCGGGATCGAGGACTGGCGCGGCGGCCTGGACACGGTCTTCGCCAACGCGGGCGTGGGCGTCTTCAAGCCGAGCGCGGAGATCACCGAGGCGGACTTCGACCACGCGGTGAACGTGAACTTCAAGGGCGTCTACTTCACGGTCCAGAAGGCCCTGCCGCTCCTGCGGGACGGCGGCTCCCTCGTCCTCAACGCCTCCTGGACCCTCCACCGGGGCCTCGCCGTGGCGTCGGTCTACTCCGCCACCAAGGCGGCCGTCCACAACCTGGCCCGCACCCTGGGCGCCGACCTCGCCCCCCGGGGCATCCGCGTCAACTCCGTCAGCCCCGGCTACATCGACACGCCCATGTACCGCGAGGCCAACCCGGACCCCGCCGCCGAGTCCGCCGTCACCGCCCAGGTCCCCCTCGCCACCCTCGGCCGCGCCGAGGAGGTGGCGGCCGCGGTCGCCTTCCTGTCCTCGGCCGACGCCGCGTACGTCACGGGGCAGGACCTGGTGGTCGACGGCGGCCTGGTCGGCTCCGTACCGATGGCGTAGCGCCCAACGTCGAAGGGCCCCGCTGCAAGCAGCGGGGCCCTTCGACATCGTGCCCGGTGAGGCACTGGCGGAGGATACGAGATTCGAACTCGTGAGGGGTTGCCCCCAACACGCTTTCCAAGCGTGCGCCCTAGGCCTCTAGGCGAATCCTCCGCGGCAAACAATACAAGACGTTGAGGAGTGCTCGCGAACTCGATCCCGGGGGTGGGGATCGGCTACTGTGGGGGCCAGCCCCTCACGTGGCGCTATCTGACTGAACTCCCCCAGGGCCGGAAGGCAGCAAGGGTAGGTCGGCTCTGGCGGGTGCGTGGGGGGCGCTTTGCGTTCCGTGGCCGGTGCTGCCGCAAGGCGGTCCGTGTTGTCAGTGGGCGCCATTAACCTCGTAGGTGTGTCGTCTCTCGCGCTGTACCGCCGCTATCGCCCGGAGTCGTTCGCCGAGGTCATCGGGCAGGAGCATGTAACCGACCCGCTGCAGCAGGCGCTGCGGAACAACCGGGTCAATCACGCGTACCTGTTCAGCGGCCCGCGCGGCTGCGGCAAGACGACGAGCGCGCGCATCCTCGCCCGCTGTCTGAACTGTGAGCAAGGTCCCACCCCGACCCCCTGCGGCGAGTGCCAGTCCTGCCGCGACCTCGCGCGGAACGGACCGGGGTCGATCGACGTCATCGAGATCGACGCCGCTTCCCACGGTGGCGTGGACGATGCCCGTGACCTGCGCGAGAAGGCCTTCTTCGGACCCGCGAGCAGCCGGTACAAGATCTACATCATCGACGAGGCCCACATGGTCACGTCGGCGGGGTTCAACGCCCTCCTGAAGGTCGTCGAGGAGCCCCCGGAGCATCTGAAGTTCATCTTCGCCACGACCGAGCCCGAGAAGGTCATCGGCACCATCCGGTCGCGCACGCACCACTATCCGTTCCGGCTCGTGCCCCCCGGCACCCTGCGGGACTACCTCTCCGAGGTGTGCGGGCGCGAGGACATCCCCGTGGCGGACGGGGTGCTGCCCCTCGTCGTGCGCGCGGGCGCCGGTTCCGTGCGTGACTCCATGTCCGTGATGGACCAGCTCCTCGCGGGCGCCCGCGAGGACGGTGTGACGTACGCCATGGCCACCGGCCTCCTCGGGTACACGGACGGGTCGCTCCTCGACTCCGTGGTCGACGCGTTCGCCTCCGGGGACGGCGCCGCCGCCTTCGAGGTCGTCGACCGCGTCATCGAGGGCGGGAACGACCCCCGGCGGTTCGTCGCCGACCTGCTGGAGCGGCTGCGGGACCTCGTGATCCTCGCCGCCGTTCCCGACGCCGCCGAGAAGGGGCTCATCGACGCCCCGGCCGACGTGGTCGAGCGCATGCAGGCACAGGCCGGGGTGTTCGGCGCCGCCGAGCTCAGCCGCGCCGCCGACCTGGTCAACACGGGCCTCACGGAGATGCGCGGCGCCACCTCGCCCCGGCTCCAGTTGGAGCTGATCTGCGCCCGCGTGCTGCTCCCCGCCGCGTACGACGACGAGCGTGCCGTCATGGCCCGGCTCGACCGCCTGGAGCGGGGCGGGCACTTCACGGCGCAGGGTCCCGCTTCGGCGCCCCCGATGGGGTACGTGCCCGGACCCGAGGCCCACGCGGGCGTGCAGCAGCCCGGCGTCGCCGTGCCGCCGCCGGGGCCCGTCGCTCCGCCCGGCCCGCCCGTTCCGCCCGGCGGCGGTCCCGCCGCCGCGCGTGCCGCGGTGCGGGGGGCTTCCGAAGGGGCTCCCGCCGGGGGCGCCGCGCCGTCCGGGCCCGCGCCGTCCGGGCCCGCGCAGGGCGCCACCCCGCCGCCTCCGCCGGTGGCTCCCGCGCCGCCCGCCGCCCCGGCTCCGGCCCCGGCCCCGCAGGCCCCCGAGCCCGCCCAGCCGTCCGCCCCCGCCGCGAGCAGGCCCGGCAGCTGGCCCACGGCCTCCGCGCCGGGCGGCGGAGCCGCGCCCGCGGCTTCCGGTGCACCCGCGGCCTCCGGCGCGCCCCGGCCCGGCGGCTGGCCCACGGCCGCCCCCGCGGGCGGCGGCGCCCCCGCGCCCGCGCCGGTCCCGCCGTCCGCGCCCCCCGCGGCCCCGCAGGCCCCTGCCCCCGCCCCGCAGGCCGCCGCGCCCGCCCCCACCGGCGGGCTCGACCCCCGCTCCCTCTGGCCGAACATCCTGGAGGCGGTCAAGAACCGCCGCCGCTTCACCTGGATCCTGCTCAGCCAGAACGCGCAGGTGGCGGGCTTCGACGGGACCACCCTCCAGATCGGCTTCGTCAACTCCGGGGCCCGGGACAACTTCGCGAGCAGCGGCAGCGAGGACGTCCTGCGCCAGGCGCTGTCCGAGCAGTTCGGCGTGCAGTGGAAGGTCGAGGCGATCGTCGACCCGTCCGGCGGCAGCGCGCCGCCGCCCGCCGCGAGCGGCTTCGGCGGCGGCCAGGGCGGTGGCTACGGCGCCCCGTCCGGCGGCTACGGCGCCCCCGCCGCCGCCCGCCCCGCCCCGCAGGCGCCCGCGGCCCCGGCACCGCAGCCCGCCGCCCGGCCCGCCCCGGCGCCCGCGGCTCCGGCGCCGGCCGCGCCCGTGTCGCCGCCTCCGGAGCACATCGCCCCGGAGGACGACATCCCCGAGGACGACGATCCGGACCTCGTCGACTCCGCCCTGTCCGGGCACGAGCTGATCGTGCGCGAGCTGGGCGCGACGGTGGTCGACGAGTACCCGAACGAGTAGCGGGCGCCCGGCCAGGGCCCCGCGCTCGTACGAACGCACAAACCGCCCCCGCCCCCTGCCTAGGACACCCGACCAAACCCACCCGCCCCGCCGGGCTAGGCTGACCCCGTGAAGGTCCTCGTCATCGGCAGCGGTGCCCGCGAACACGCCCTGTGCCGCTCCCTGTCCCTCGACCCGGCGGTCACCGCCCTGCACTGCGCCCCCGGCAACGCCGGCATCGCGGAGGCGGCGGAGCTGCACCCGGTGGACGCCCTGGACGGCGCCGCCGTGGCCGGGCTCGCCCGTGAGCTGGGGGCGGACCTCGTCGTCGTGGGGCCGGAGGCGCCCCTCGTCGCCGGAGTCGCCGACGCCGTGCGGGACGCGGGCGTCCCGTGCTTCGGGCCGTCCAAGGAGGCCGCGCTCCTGGAGGGCTCCAAGGCCTTCGCCAAGGACGTGATGGCGGGCGCGGGCGTGCCCACGGCACGTTCGTACGTCTGCACCACCGCGGCGGAGGTCGACGAGGCCCTCGACGCCTTCGGCGCCCCGTACGTGGTCAAGGACGACGGCCTCGCCGCGGGCAAGGGCGTCGTGGTCACCAGCGACATCGAGCAGGCCAGGGAGCACGCCCGCGCCTGCGGCCGCGTCGTGATCGAGGAGTTCCTCGACGGCCCCGAGGTGTCGCTGTTCGCCGTCACCGACGGCGAGACGGTCGTCCCGCTGCGCCCCGCCCAGGACTTCAAGCGCGCGCTCGACGGGGACGAGGGCCCCAACACCGGCGGCATGGGCGCCTATTCGCCGCTGCCGTGGGCCGACCCGAAGCTCGTCGACGAGGTGCTCGACACGGTCCTGCGCCCGACCGTCGACGAGCTGCGGCGGCGCGGCACCCCGTTCGCCGGTCTCCTCTACGCGGGGCTCGCGATCACCAGCAGGGGCGTGCGCGTCATCGAGTTCAACGCCCGCTTCGGCGACCCCGAGACGCAGGTCGTCCTCGCCCGCCTGGAGACCCCGCTCGCGGGCGTCCTGCTCGCCGCCGCGAACGGCACGCTCGCCGATCTGCCGCCGCTGCGCTGGAGCGACGACGCGGCCGTCACCGTCGTCATCGCCTCGCACAACTACCCGGACACCCCGCGCACGGGCGACCCCATCGTGGGCCTCGACGCGGTCGCGGCGCACGACGCCCCGCACGCGTACGTCCTGCACGCGGGCACCAGGCGCGAGGGCGACGCGGTCGTCAGCGCGGGCGGCCGCGTGCTGTCCGTGACCGCGACCGGCGCCGACCTGACGCAGGCCCGCGAGCGCGCGTACACGGCGGTGTCCCGCATCAGCCTGGACGGCTCCCAGCACCGCACGGACATCGCGGAGCGCGCCGCGGAGTAGCCGGGGGGCGACCAGGCCGTGACGTAACGTAAGGCCATGGCCTCAACTCGTCCGCGCCCCCGCCTCCTGTACGTCACCGACCTCGCCTACGAGGCGCGCGGGCGGCGCTACTGCGACGAGGACATCCAGCTGTCCGCCCGGCTGCGCGAGCACCTCGACGACATGGACGTCGCGCTCTGCCACCCGCTGGACGCGGCCGCCCTGATGGACGGCTTCGACCTCGTCGTCGTACGCAACAGCGGACCGGTCATCCACTACCAGGAGGCGTACGACGCCTTCCGGGACCGCGCGCTGCGGGACGGCGTACGCGTGTACAACCCGCTGACCGGCCGCGCCGACATGGCGGGCAAGCAGTACCTCGTCGACCTGACCGCCGAGGGGCTGCCGGTCATCCCGACCGTCGACCGCGGCGAGGACCTGCACCGGCTTCCCGAGGCGGCGTCGTACGTCGTCAAGCCCAAGCTCGGCGCCGACTCCATCGGCCTGCGGACCGTGGGCCGCGAGGAGCTCGCGGGCCTGGACTTCGCCGCGGGCGGCGGACTCCTCGCCCAGCCCCGGATCGACTTCCGCTACGAAGTGTCCTTCTACTTCATCGACGACGCCTTCCAGTACGCGCTGTACGCACCCCGCCCCGACCGGCGCTGGGAGCTCGAACCGTACGCCCCTACGGACGGGGACCTGGAGTTCGCGCGCGAGTTCGTCGACTGGAACACGCTCCCGTACGGCATCCAGCGCGTCGACGCCTGCCGGGCGCCGGACGGACGGCTGCTCCTGGTCGAGCTGGAGGACCTCAATCCCTATCTGTCCCTCGACCTCATCGGTGCCGAAGGGCAGCGGGCGTTCGCCGGAAACCTGGCCGTCTCACTGCGCCGTTACCTGGCGGACAGCTTTACCCAAAGCCATTCCATCGAGTGACCGCTCGCCCATCCGGCTGACGCTGACCTGCGCCCCAACTAGGGTGCGGCGCAGGCGTTCCGGCACCCATAGCCAAACAGCCCACCGGCATTGCGATGTCGGTGGCGGGTGCCACAGTGGGGGAGTGAGCAACGCCATCGACGTGCGCCGCCGGCTCCGGCCGACGGCCCAGCTGTGAGGCAGCAGGGGGTGTCTTCGGTCGTGTCAGGTATGGGTGAGGAGGCGGGCGCGCAGGCCGCGCGCTCCCGGGCTCTCGCCGTGCTGCGCATCCGCGGCAGGGCGCTGGCCGTCGCCCTGCTGCCCGCGGCCGCGGCCGTCGTCCTGCTCGCCGCCGCGGTCACGGGCCACGTCGAGGGCGCCGCCTGGGCCGCGGCCCGCTGGGTCGTCACGGTGTTCGCCGTGCTCGCCCTCGTCGCCGCATCGGTCGTCGCCCTGGTCGTCGCCCGCGCCCGGCCCGCCCTGAGCCCCACGGTCCCGATCAGCGAAGCCGCCGCGCCCGATCTGTACCGCCTGGTGCGCGACCTCGCCGACCGCCTGGACGTCCCCGCACCCTCCGCGATAGCGCTCACCCCGGACTGCGACAGCTGGCTGGAGGACCGCACCCACCCGGCCCACGACGCGTGCGCGCGCCGCCGCGAGGCCGAGGCGTCGCAGGGCGGAGGGACGGACCCGGCCCCCGAGAGCGGTGCCGCCGCCGACGACGACCCGGACCTCGGCAACGGGATACGCGGCGGCCGCCCGCCCAAGAGCCGCGCCCCCGCCGCCCCCGTGCTCGTCATCGGCTCGCCCTTCCTGTGGTGGATGCGGGTCGGCGAGCTGCGCGCGGTCCTCGCCCCCGTCGTCGCGGGCACGGGTCCCTCGGCCCACCCGGACATAGCGGCCGCCCGCCGCTTCCTGCGCGGCCTGGACGCGGCCGTCGCCGTCGCCTCCTCGCCCGGCCGCGGCCCGATCACGCGCACCGTCCTCGGCGGCGTCGGCTGGGTGGCGCGGCTGCTGCTCCGCGGCTGCCGGATGCACGCGGCGGAGATGGAGCGCGGCGTCGCGGCCGCCGCCGCCGAGCGCGCCCAGACCGTGGACTACGGCGCGCGGATCGTCGCCCAGGAGCAGGTCGGCCTCGCCTACGCGGGCTGGGACCGGCTCCTGACCCGGGTCGCGCTGCCCGCCTGGCGCATGGGCCGCTGGCCCTCCCGGCTCGACGCGGGCGTGGTCTCGGCCCTCACCGAGCTGTCCCGCAGGGACCGCCTCGCCGAAGGGTTCGCCTCCCGGCTCGGCGAGCGCCCCGCCTGCGACCTCCTGGAGGAGCCCGGCGTGGTGGACGAGGCCGCCTCGCTGCTCGCCGCCCGGCTCTTCCACGGCGGACCCGCCGAGTCCGGCCCCGGCTGGGCCCCGGTGGCCTGGCAGGAGTACCCGGACGAGGTAGTCGACCGCAAGTGGCGCATGGACGCGGCCCGGCTGCACCGCGTGCTCGACTCCCTCGGCGTCAGCCGCTCCTTCGACCCCGAGGCCCCCGACCCCGAGGGCCCGACGCTCGGCCGGGTCCTCGACCATCTGACGGACCCGGAGCGGGCGGCCCGCCGCCGCGCCTCCGGCACCCCGGACGCCGACATCCCCGGTGCGGGGGGAGCCTGGGCGGCCACCGAAGCCGCCACCCGCGAAGCCGCCACCCGCGAAGCCGGGGACCACGTCGACACGGGCCACGTCGACACGGGCCACGTCGACACGGGCCACGTCGACACGGGCCACGTCGACACGGGCCACGCCGTCACGGACGGCGTCGACCCGGATCACGTCGACCCGGATCACGTCGACCCGGATCACGTCGACACGGACGGCGTCGAGCCGGATCACGTCGGCCCGCACCGCGGCTACACGGATCGCGAAGCCTCCGACGGCGAAGCCGCGCACCGCGAAGCCGCCGACCGCGGCGATACGGATCGCGAAGCCGCCGATCGCGAGGCCGCCGACCGCGAGGCCGCGCACCGCGAAGCCGACGACCGCGAAGCCGCGCACCGCGAAGACCCCGACGAAGGCCGCAGCGGCCAGCTCGCCGCCGGGCTCAGCGCCGAGCTGGCCCGGGAGGAGGCCGCCGCCCCCGCGCGGCCCGCCCCCACCGGCCAGTCCCCGGACGACGCGCTCTGGGACGACGGCGCGCTGCCCCTGTTCCCGCTCCAGCCGCCCCGGTCCGGCCGCGAGCTGCTCGCCGACCACGTGGCGGCGATGGTGTGCTGCGCGGCCATAGACACCGCGGGCGCGGCCCCCGGCCTCGACTGGCTGGACGGCCCCTCCCTGCTGATGGGCGGCGAGCGCGCGGCCGACCTCACCCCGCGCGTGCTCACCCTCGTGGAGGACGGCGACCCGGAGCCGCTGCGCGCCTGGCTCACCGCCCAGGGCGTCCGCCCGGAGAAACCCCTGCGCCTCGTCTAGACGCCCCGCCTCCCCGGCACCCCGCCTTCCGCGCCCGCGCCCGGAGCGAAACGTTCCGGTCATTGCCGGTCTCGTTAATTCACGACGAACGGTGACGGACCGCGTGCGTAATGTGATGTGCTGGGACCGCGAAAGGGAAAGACCGCCGCGGCCCGCGGCGGCTCCGCCTCCGCACCGGCACAGAGCCATCGACCACGCAGCGGCGGAGAACAGGCTCGGGGGAGCGAGGGAGGGGACAACGCATGGGACCGGAGCCGATCCGCCGCTGGGAGTCGGGCGCCCTCGCCCACGCCGTGACCGACCCCTTCGGCCAGGGCCCGCTGCCCTGGCTCCGGGGCGCGGAGCACTACTTCGACGACACGGGCCAGGTCGTCCCCTGGTACGTCGACCACGCCCCGGCGCCCGGCGCCACCGGGCCCGGCCACGTCCCGGCCCGGCGCCCCGGCGGCGGCCCCCGCACCGCCGACGACGTGCACCGCCAGATCAAGGGCTTCACCAGCACCGGCGCCGCCGCGCCGGGCGAGGCGCTCGACTTCCACATCACGGTCGACCCGCCGCAGCAGTTCAGCGTGGACATCTACCGCATCGGCCACTACGGCGGCGACGGCGCCGCGAAGATCACCACGAGCCCCCGCCTCGCGGGCATCGTGCAGCCCCCGCCGCTCACCGCCGACCGCACGGTCTCCTGCCACCACTGGTGGCTCTCCTGGCGCCTGCAGATCCCGGCGTACTGGAACATCGGCGCGTACGTCGCCGTCCTCACCACCGCCGACGGCTACCGCTCGCACGTGCCCTTCACCGTGCGCGACAGCCTCGTCCAGGGCGAGCTCGGGCACGCCCCGTCCGCCGACCTCCTGGTCGTGCTCCCCGACATCACCTGGCAGGCGTACAACCTCTACCCGGAGGACGGCCGCACCGGCGCCAGCCTCTACCACGCCTGGGACGAGCACGGGCGGCTCCTCGGCGAGGGCGAGGCCGCCGTCACCGTCTCCTTCGACCGGCCGTACGCGGGCGCGGGCCTGCCCCTGCACGTCGGCCACGCCTACGACTTCATCCGCTGGGCCGAGCGGTACGGCTACGACCTCGCCTACGCCGACGCCCGCGACCTGCACGCGGGCCGCATCGACCCCACCCGCTACCGCGGCCTGGTCTTCCCCGGCCACGACGAGTACTGGTCCGCCGCGATGCGCCGCACCGCCGAACTGGCCCGGGAGAACGGCACCTCGCTGGTCTTCCTCTCCGCCAACACCATGTACTGGCAGGTGGAGTCGGGCCCGTCCCCGTCCGGCGTCCCGGACCGCCTGCTGACCTGCCGCAAGCGCCGCGGCCCCGGCAAGGCCGCGCTGTGGCGGGAGATCGACGCCCCCGAGCAGCAGCTGATGGGCATCCAGTACGCGGGCCGGGTCCCCGAGCCGCACCCGCTGATCGTCCGCAACGCCGACCACTGGCTGTGGGAGGCCACCGGCGCGCACGAGGGCGACGGCATCGACGGCCTGGTCGCGGGCGAGGCCGACCGCTACTTCCCGCGCACGGCGCTGCCCGAGCACCAGGACCGCATCCTGCTCGCGCACTCCCCGTACGAGGACGGCGAGGGCACCGTCCGCCACCAGGAGACCTCCCTGTACCGGGCCCCGTCCGGCGCGCTCGTCTTCGCCTCGGGCACCTTCGCCTGGTCCCCGGCGCTCGACCGGCCCGGCCACATCGACGCCCGGGTGCAGCGCGCCACCGCCAACCTCCTCGACCGGATCTGCAAGCGCGACTGACCCCGGCGCCGACCCGGCGGGCCGCCGCCCCGTCGGGACTCGGCCAACCCTTGGCCAAGACCACTCCCCGCATACGGGAGAATCGGAGCACTTGGACAGAACCACGGGGAGGAACCGTGTCCGGATTCGTCGAAAAGCCCGAGCCGCTCCAGGTTCCGGGCCTGGTGCATCTGCACACCGGCAAGGTGCGCGAGCTGTACCAGAACGAGGCGGGCGACCTCGTGATGGTCGCCAGCGACCGCATGTCCGCCTACGACTGGGTGCTGCCCACCGAGATCCCCGACAAGGGCCGGGTGCTCACCCAGCTGTCGCTGTGGTGGTTCGACCAGCTCGCCGACATCGCCCCGAACCACGTGCTCTCCACCGAGCTGCCGCCCGGCGCCCCCGCCGACTGGGAGGGGCGCACGCTGATCTGCAAGCGCCTGGAGATGGTGCCCGTCGAGTGCGTCGCCCGCGGCTATCTGACCGGTTCGGGCCTGCTGGAGTACAACGAGACCCGCACCGTCTGCGGCCTCGCGCTGCCCGAGGGCCTCACCGACGGCTCCGAGCTGCCCGCCCCGATCTTCACGCCCGCCACGAAGGCGGCGGTCGGCGAGCACGACGAGAACGTCTCGTACGAGGAGGTGGCCCGCCAGGTCGGCGCCGAGACGGCGGCCCAGCTGCGGCAGACCACCCTCGCCGTCTACGGCAGGGCCCGGGACATCGCGCGCGACCGGGGCGTGATCCTCGCTGACACGAAGTTCGAGTTCGGCTTCGAGGGCGACGCCCTGGTCCTCGCCGACGAGGTCCTGACGCCGGACTCGTCCCGCTTCTGGCCCGCCGACACCTGGCAGCCGGGCCGTGCCCAGCCGTCCTTCGACAAGCAGTTCGTCCGCGACTGGCTGACGTCGGCCGCGTCCGGCTGGGACCGCCACGGCGAGCTGCCGCCCCCGCCGCTGCCCGAGGACGTGGTGGCCGCGACCCGCGCCAAGTACATCGAGGCGTACGAGCGCCTCACCGGCACCGCCTGGTAGCCGGGCACACGACGAAGCCCCCCGGTTCGAGGAACCGGGGGGCTTCACTTGAGCGGACGACCAGGTTCGAACTGGCGACCTCAACCTTGGCAAGGTTGCGCTCTACCAACTGAGCTACGTCCGCGCTGCGCCGAAGCGCGATAGCTACTATACCCAACCTCGCTCGCGGGCGAGACGCACTGCCGCGTGCCGGTTCTCGGCACCGGTCTTGGTGACCGCCGACGAGAGGTAGTTCCGGACCGTTCCCTGGGACAGCGAGGCGCGCTCGGCGATCTCCGCGACGGACGCGCCGTCGGCGGCGAGTTCGAGCACCTCGGCCTCGCGGGCGGTCAGCGGGGAGTCCCCCGCGGAGATCGCGTCGGCCGCCAACTCCTGGTCCACGTACCGCCGTCCGTCGTGCACGGTGCGGATGATCTCGGCGAGCCGCTGGGCGCTCACCGTCTTCGGCACGAACCCGCGCACGCCGACCGCGAGCGCCCGCTTGAGGTGGCCGGGGCGGCCGTGGCTGGTCACGATCATGACCCGGCAGCCGGGGAGTTCGTCCCGCAGGGATGTGGCCACGCTCACACCGTCCGCCCCCGGCATCTGGAGGTCGAGCACGGCCACGTCGGGCCGGTGGGCCCGCGCCATGGCGAGCGCCTCGGGCCCGGACGCGGCCTCCGCGACGACGGCGAGGTCGTCCTCCAGGCTGAGCAGGGCGGCGAGGGCGCCGCGGATCAGATGCTCGTCGTCGGCGAGCAGCACGCGCACGGTCACGAGGCCCTCGCCCCCGGGGCCCCGGCCAGGAGCGTGTCCCCGGTCTCGTCGGCCGGGCCCGTCCCGGGGGACACCGGCACCCGCGCGGTGAGCCGGAACAGGCCGCCGTCGGCACAGTGCTCCAGGGTGCCGCCCACGGCGGCGAGGCGTTCGCGCAGGCCCGGGAGTCCGGTGCCGCCGGTGGCCGCGCGGCCCTCGGGCACCCCGTCGTTCTCGATGGTCAACGTCGTCTGTCCTTCCGCGACCGACACGGTGATGGCGCAGTGCTGTGCGTCGCCGTGGCGCAGCACGTTCGTGGTGCCTTCGCGCACCACCCAGCCGAGTGCCGACTGCACGGCGGCCGGCAGGCCCGCGGGTTCCCCGGTCACCCGGCAGGGGATCCCGGCGGCCTCCAGGACCCCCTGGGCCCCGGCGAGTTCCACGCCGAGCTCGACCTCGCGGTAGCCGCGCACGACTTCCCTGATCTCCCGCTGCGACTGCTGTGCGATCCGCTGCACCTCGACCATCTGGTCCACGGCCTCGGGCCGCCCGCGCCGGGCCAGCTGCGCGGCCAGCTCGCTCTTGAGGGCGATGACGGCGAGGTTGCGCCCCATCACGTCGTGCAGGTCGCGGCCGAAGCGCAGCCGCTCCTCGGCGACGGCCAGCCGGGCCTCGACCTCGCGGGCCCGGTCGGCCTCCCACATCACCGAGAGCGTCCAGGCCCCGCAGCGCGTGCTGAGCAGGGCCACACCGGCGCCGAAGGCGACGAGCACGGCGATCATGAACAGGCGCACGTCGTGCATTCCTATCGCCGCGAAGCCGCCCACCGTCGTCGCCTCGACGAGCGCGAAGCGCCCGGCGAAGTCCCGTAGCGGCAGGGCGAAGGCGAGAGCCTCGAAGTGCGGTACGACGAGGAAGGCGAGGGCGAAGCTGATCATGCCGCCCTGGATGCCGCCCACGGCCTGGAGGGCGAGGGCGAGCACGAGCATGACCACCATCAGCGTGCGGGACACCGCGAGGTCGCGCGCGGGGTACGGGGCGCGCCCCAAGTAGTGGTCGAGCGCCCGCCGCAGGCTGCGGTTCACGTGGACGCACTGGACGGCGGCGGTCACGATCATCGTCCAGCCGAGCAGCCGCGCCGGGAGGTCCGGCTCCAGGCTCAGGCCGAGCGGCAGCGAGCCCCAGCTCAGACAGAGCAGCCAGGGCATGGCGTGCCAGAGCGCCACGGACTGCAGCTCCACCCGTTCGATCTTGGTGCGCTCGTGCCAGCCGCGCTGCCAGAACCGCATCCGGCCGACCACGTTCATCCCCTCCTCAGCGGCGCGGTTCCCAGCGGAACCACCGGCGTACAGCAAACACGCCGATCGCGATCCAGGCCACCGCGGTCGCGAGGGTGCCGAGCGCCTCGGTGAAGGACAGCTGCCCGGTCCAGCCGCCGCGGATCAGCTCGATCACGGGGGAGAGCGGAAGCAGCGCGCAGACGTCGGCGAGCCCGTCCGGCATCACTTCGAGCGGCACCATCGCCCCGGAGCCGATGAACGACACGAGCAGCAGGGGCATGGCCGCGACCTGCGCGCTCTCCACGCTCCGGCTGAAGCTCGCCGTCACGGCCGCGAGCAGGGGCCACAGGACGAGGCCGAGGAGCAGCCCCAGGACGGCGTAGTACGGCGCCTCGGGCGCGCCCACGTCGAGCAGCGCGAGACAGCCCGCGGTCAGGAGCAGCGACTGGACGAGGCCGACGGCCACGGACGGGAGCGCGGCGCCCGCGAGGATCTCCGCGTCCCGCACCTCACCGGTGCGCAGCCGCTTGAGGACGAGCTCCTCGCGCCGGGCCGCGTACACGTTCACCAGCGCCGAGTAGACGGCGAAGAGCAGGGAGAAGCCGATCGCGCCGGGCAGGACGACCGAGCCGACGGACAGGCCGGTGCCCTCCAGGTCCGCCCCCTCGGCGGCCTGGCGCACGCTGAACGGCAGGACGAGCGGCACGAAGAGCGCCGCGAACAGCGTGCCCTTGCTGCGGCCGAGCAGGGTCAGCTCGGCGCGCGCGAGGGCCCGCATGCGCCCGGCGGAGGTGGTGCGCGCGGTGCGCTGCCGCGCGGGGCGCGTCGTGGTCAGGGTGCTCATGCCGCTGCCTCCGTGTTCTTGGTCCCGGCCGTGGTGTCGGCGGCCGTGGCGTCCCGGGCGATCCGCAGGAAGGCCTCTTCGAGGGAGGCGGCGCGGATGTCGAGCCCGCGCAGTTCGACGCCCGCCCGCTGGGCCCAGACGAGCAGTTCGGTCGCGGAGCGCTGGAGCGTGCCGGTGCGCAGCCGCACCGTGCGGCCCAGCAGTTCGTGGTCGCTCACGCCGAGGTCGGCGAGCGGCGGCAGGTCGCCGGGGAAGTAGCCGTCGGGCAGGTCGAAGGAGATCTGTGAGGGCTGGGTGGCGACGACGTCGGCGACGCTTCCGGAGGCGGCGATGCGGCCCTCGTGCATGATCGCGAGGCGGTCGGCGAGCTGCTCGGCCTCCTCCAGGTAGTGCGTGGTGAGCAGCACCGTGGTGCCGTTGTTCCGCAGGGCGCGCACCAACTCCCAGGTCTCGCGGCGGCCTTCGGCGTCGAGGCCGGTGGTCGGCTCGTCGAGGAACAGGACCTCGGGGTCGCCCATGAGCGCCATCGCGAGGTCGAGCCGGCGCTTCTCGCCGCCGGAGAGCTGCTTCACGCGGGTGTCGCCGCGCCTGCCGAGCCCGACGGCCTCCAGGGCCTCGGCGACGGGCCGGGCCCCGCTGGTGCACCCGGCCCACATGCGCGCGGTCTCGGTGACGGTCAGTTCGGAGGGGAAGCCGCCCTCCTGGAGCATCACGCCGATGCGCGGGCGCACCGCGGCCCGGTCGCGGTAGGGATCGTGCCCGAGGACGCGGATCTGGCCCGCGGCCGGTTCGGTGAGGCCTTCCAGGAGTTCGACGGTGGAGGTCTTGCCCGCGCCGTTCGTCCCCAGGAGGGCGAACAGTTCGCCCTGTCCCACGGCGAACGAGATCCCCCGGACCGCTTCGAAGCCGCCCGCGTAGGTCCGCCGCAGGTCGGTGACGTCGATCACGTGCTCTGTCATGGCTCAAGCGTTCCGCGGGCGGGGGCGGTCCGGCAGTGCGGCCTGTCATCGGCACCCATGACAAATGTCAGATCACGGCGCCGCGGTCCGCGGAAGCCGCGGTCTACGGAAGCGCGGTCCGGAGCGGAAGCCGCGGTCCCCGGAACAGGGGAAACAGAGGGGAACAGCAAGAAGCCCGGTACCTGGGGCACCGGGCTTCTCCTTGTGGAGCGAACGACGAGGTTCGAACTCGCGACCTCAACCTTGGCAAGGTTGCGCTCTACCAACTGAGCTACGTTCGCATCTGCTCCCGACCGGCTTTCACCGATCGGTGCGAGCACCAGCCTACCGCACCCGGAAGGGTGGTCGGTGACCGATGTGGAGCGGGTGACAGGGATCGCACACTGCGCCTTCCCCCTGGAAGGGGGATGTTCTACTACTGAACTACACCCGCACGCTGCTGTGGGATTCGGCCTTTCGGCCTCGCCCCTCGGCGTGCTCCAGACTTTAGCTGATCACCAGGGGTGCCGCGCAAGTCGGCTGCACAGCACCCCTGTAGGCGGATCCGGCCGGGGACGGCGATGGGCCCGGCCGGAGCTCAGTTGGCGGCTTCGAAGGCCTCGTACACCTTCTTCGGGATGCGGCCCCTGGGCGGCACGTCGAGCTGGTGGGAGCGGGCCCAGGCGCGCACGGCGGCCGGGTCGGCCGTCACCGCCGTGTGCCGGTAGACCTTGCCGGACTTCGACTTCTTGCGGGCCGCCTGCAGGTAGGGGGCCAGCACCTTGCGAAGTTTCTCGGCATTGGTTTCGTTGAGGTCGATCTCGTACGACCTTCCGTCGAGACCGAAGGCGACCGTTTCCGCCGCTTCTGAGCCGTCGATGTCGTCATAGAGAGTGACCACGACACGCTGCGCCACGAATATCGGTCCTTTCGTGCGGCCGCACCGCATATGACATGCGCTGATGCCGACTGTCCGGCAGTTTTGGGACAAAGTATCGGCTATTGCCAATTCCTTTGTACAGGGCCGGGCAATGAAGCGGGAAGTCGGCTAAATCTCACCGCGTGTTCCGGGGGCGGGCCGTCCGGAATGCGGCCCCGGGGGGCACCTCAGCAGACTGTCCGGCGGGCGGTGTCCGGCGCAATGGTGAACTGTGATCTTTTCCGGGATTTTTCGCGCACGCACCGGGGGCGACACCCGGATGACCGGCCGGTCCATGAGTCGAAGTGACTGGCGTCACGTATGTTGCTACGAATCTACGCGGGTAGAATTTTTGTACGGGTAGTCTGAAGGAACCTGCTCAGCACCACGCCTGGCAGCACACGCAAGCACCACACACCGGGAGTGCCAGTGGCACGCGTCGTAGTCGACGTCATGCTCAAGCCGGAGATCCTCGACCCCCAGGGACAGGCGGTGCAGCGTGCACTGCCGCGCCTCGGATTCCAGGGCATCTCCGATGTACGTCAGGGAAAGCGCTTCGAACTCGAAGTGGACGGGCCGGTGGACGACGCCGCGCTCGCCCGTATCCACGAGATGGCGGAAACCTTCCTCGCCAACACCGTGATCGAGGACTTCGTCGTAAAGGTGGAAGCCACCGAGGCATCCGCGGGGGCCCAGAAGTGACTGCCCGAATCGGAGTCGTCACATTCCCGGGAACCCTGGACGACCGTGACACGCAGCGCGCCGTGCGCGTGGCGGGCGCGGAGGCGGTGCCGCTGTGGCACCGCGACAAGGACCTCAAGCAGGTCGACGCCGTGGTGCTGCCCGGCGGTTTCAGTTACGGCGACTATCTGCGGGCGGGCGCCATCTCGCGTTTCTCGCCCGTCATGGAGTCGGTCATCGACCAGGCCAGGGCCGGAATGCCGGTCCTCGGGATCTGCAACGGCTTCCAGGTCCTGACCGAGACGCACCTGCTCCCCGGCGCGATGCTGCGCAACAACCACCTGCACTTCATCTGCCGCGACCAGAAGCTGCGGGTCGAGTCGGCCCTGACCGCCTGGACCGCCGACTACGAGGCGGGCCAGGAGATCTCCATCCCGCTGAAGAACATCGACGGACGCTACGTCGCCGACGAGCGCACCCTCGACATGCTGGAGGCCGAGGGCCGCGTCGCCTTCCGCTATCTGGACGTGAACCCGAACGGCTCGCTGCGCGACATCGCGGGCATCACGAACGAGGCGGGCAACGTCGTCGGTCTCATGCCGCACCCCGAGCACGCGGTGGAGCCGCTGATCGGGACCGGCCGCACGGACGGCCTGGGGTTCTTCACCTCGATCCTGAAGAAGCTGGTGGACGCCCGATGACCCTCGACACCGTCAAGCACGCGGGGGAGACCCCCGAGACCGCGCTGCCCTGGGCCGAACTGGGCCTCAAGGAGGACGAGTACGCGCGCATCCGCGAGATCCTCGGCCGCCGCCCGACCGGTGCCGAGCTCGCCATGTACTCCGTCATGTGGTCCGAGCACTGCTCGTACAAGAGCAGCAAGGTCCATCTGAAGCAGTTCGGCGAGAAGGTCCCCGAGAACGACGCGATGCTCGTCGGCATCGGCGAGAACGCGGGCGTCGTCGACGTCGGCCAGGGCTACGCGGTCACCTTCAAGGTCGAGTCGCACAACCACCCCTCGTACATCGAGCCGTACCAGGGCGCCGCGACCGGCGTCGGCGGCATCGTGCGCGACATCCTCGCGATGGGCGCGCGCCCGGTCGCGGTCGTGGACCCGCTGCGCTTCGGCGCCGCCGACCACCCCGACACCAAGCGCGTCCTGCCCGGAGTGGTCGCGGGCATCGGCGGCTACGGCAACTGCCTGGGCCTGCCGAACATCGGCGGCGAGGCCGTCTTCGACGCCTGCTACCAGGGCAACCCGCTGGTCAACGCCGGCTGCATCGGCGTGATGAAGCACGAGGACATCCACCTGGCGAAGGCGTCCGGAGCGGGCAACAAGGTCATCCTGTACGGCGCCCGCACGGGCGGCGACGGCATCGGCGGCGTGTCCGTCCTGGCCTCGGAGACCTTCGAGTCCACCGGCCCCGCCAAGCGCCCGGCCGTGCAGGTCGGCGACCCCTTCCAGGAGAAGCTCCTCATCGAGTGCACCTTGGAGATCTTCAGGGAGAAGCTGGTCGACGGCATCCAGGACCTCGGCGGCGCCGGGCTCTCCTGCGCCACCAGCGAGCTGGCGTCCGCCGGTTCGGGCGGCATGCGCGTCGAGCTGGACACCGTGCCCCTGCGCGACGCGACGCTGTCTCCTGAGGAGATCCTCATGAGCGAGTCGCAGGAGCGCATGTGCGCGATCGTCGAGCCCGGCAAGGTCGACCGCTTCCTGGAGATCTGTGAGAAGTGGGACGTCATCGCGACCGTCATCGGTGAGGTGACGGACGGCGAGCGCCTGGAGATCTTCTGGCACGGCGAGCAGATCGTGGACGTCCCGCCGCGCACGGTCGCGCACGAGGGCCCGGTCTACCACCGCCCCTACGAGCGCCCCAGCTGGCAGGACGCCCTCCAGGCCGACGACGCGGGCAAGCTGCCGCGCCCGGCGACCGCCGAGGAGCTCAAGGACCAGGTCCTGAAGGTCGTGGCGTCCCCGAACCAGGCCTCCAAGGCGTGGATCACCGACCAGTACGACCGCTTCGTGCAGGGCAACACGGTGCTCGCCCAGCCCGAGGACGCGGGCATGGTCCGCATCGACGAGGAGACCAACCTCGGCGTCGCCATGGCCACCGACGGCAACGGCCGGTACGCGAAGCTCGACCCGTACGCGGGCGCGCAGCTCGCGCTCGCCGAGTCGTACCGCAACGTCGCGGCCTCCGGCGCCCGGCCGCTCGCCATCTCCAACTGCCTGAACTTCGGCTCCCCCGAGGACCCGGCCGTGATGTGGCAGTTCGCCGAGGCCACGCGCGGTCTGGCGGACGGCTGTCTGGCGCTGGGCACGCCGGTCACCGGCGGCAACGTCTCCCTGTACAACCAGACCGGCGAGACGGCGATCCACCCGACGCCCGTCGTGGCCGTGCTCGGCGTCATCGACGACGTCACGCGCCGCACGCCGATCGCGTTCAAGGAAGAGGGCCAGCTCCTCTACCTGCTCGGCGACACCGGCGAGGAGTTCGGCGGCTCGGCCTGGTCCCAGGTCGTCCACGACCACCTGGGCGGTCTGCCGCCCAAGGTCGACCTGGAGCGGGAGCGGCTGCTCGCCGAGATCCTGATCTCCGCCTCGCGCGACGGCATGATCGACGCCGCCCACGACCTGTCCGACGGCGGCCTCATCCAGGCGGTCGTGGAGTCCTGCCTGCGCGGTGGCAACGGCGCGCGGCTCGTCGTGCCCGACACGCTGTCCCATAGTGGCTCCGCCACGGGGGACGCGTTCACCTTCCTCCTCTCGGAGTCGGCGGGCCGCGCGGTCGTGTCCGTGCCGCGCAGCGAGGAGCTCCGCTTCACCGACATGTGCGGCGCCCGGGGGCTCCCGGCCACGCGCGTCGGTGTCGTGGACGGCGACGCCGTCGAGGTGCAGGGCCAGTTCTCGCTGTCCCTGAGCGAGCTGCGCGCGGCCCACACGGAGACGATCCCCGGGCTCTTCGCCTAGGACGACCTCCGGCCCCTCCTCGGGGCGACCGCTCGTCGAGCCCCCGCCCGGACCTGGTCCGGGCGGGGGCTCTGTCGTGTCCGGAACGTGCCCCGGTGGTCTGAAGTTGTTTGGAGTTACGTAATTACGTAATCTACGATCATGGAGCTTGAGGAACGCGTCGCCGAGCTCGAACGGCGCTTGGCGGCACTGGAGAGCGCGGACCGCGACCACGACAAGGCCGCGCCCGCCGTGAGCGAGAGCGACTTCTGGGCCCTCGAAGGCCTGAAGGCGCAGCTCGCCGAGCACGGCGCCGCCGACGGCGGCGTGCTGTACACGGGGGCGGTGCGGCTGCCGACCGGGGAGCGCTACGACTGGCAGACCGGCCAGTTCACCGAGGTGCTCCTCGACGGCGACTGGTCCGAGGCCGCCGACTCCTTCGCCGCGCTCGGCCACGCCGTGCGGCTGCGGCTGCTGCGCGAGGTCCTCGGCGGCCGCCGCACCGTCGCGGAGCTCGCCGCGCTCGACGGCGTCGGCACGACCGGCCAGATCTACCACCACCTGCGCCAGCTGACCGGCGCGGGCTGGCTGCACACCACGGCTCGCGGCCGCTACCAGGTGCCGGCGGACCGCGTGGTGCCGCTGCTCGTCTTCGTCGCGGCCGCCCGGCCCTGACCGCACCGCATCCGCCAGGGGGAAACCACCATGTCCATACGCAAGTCCGCCGCCGTGCTCCGCCGCCTCCTGTGGCTGGTCTTCTTCGCGCAGGTGACCGCGGGGTTCTTCGTCGACCTGCCGTACGACTACTGGCTGGGCTGGCTCCCGGCCGTGGCCGCCATCGGCATCGGCCTGCTGCTGGGGCGCACGGCGCGGCAGCAAACGGTCAGCGCCCCGCCGGCGCCCGTCGAGGTGGCGGCCCCGGTCACCGGCCGCTGGTCCGCGCTCAACAGCCCCGCCGACAAGGTGCCGAGCCACGGCACGCACGCCCTCGCCCAGACCTACGCCATCGACATCACGGCCGAGGGCGACGCGTCGGGCGAGCACGCGCGGCCCGGCTTCGCCTGGCTCTGGCCCGTGGTCCGGCGCGGCAGCGCCTTCCCCGCCTTCGGCGCCCCGCTGCTCGCCGTGGCCGACGCGACCGTGGTGCACGCGGAGGACCGCCAGCGCGACCACCTCAGCCGCAACTCGCTGCTCGGGCTCCTCTACTTCCTCTTCGTCGAGGGCACGGTGCGCGGCGCCGCCCCGCCCCGCCGCGTGATCGGCAACCACGTCGTCCTCGACCTGGGCGACGACGTCCACGCCGCGTACGCGCACGTGCGGCGCGGCTCCCTCACCGTGCGCGCCGGGGACCGGGTGCGCGAGGGCCAGGTGATCGGGCAGTGCGGGAACTCCGGCAACTCCACCGAGCCGCACGTGCACTTCCAGCTCATGGACGGCCCCGACATCGACACGGCGCGCGGCGTCCCGTTCCGCTGGCGCGGGATCGGGGTGCCCGCCAACAGGGAGGTCTTCACGGCGGAGGCGCCCGCGGCCGGTGCCTCCCCGAAGTCCCTGACCCGGTGAATCCCCGGCCCGCGCATCCCCGGCCCGGTGAATCCCTGACCCAGTACATCTTTGATCCCGGGCAAAAAACGTCCGCATACAATGCGGAGCATGGCACAGAGAGACGCGCTGGCCGCCGCTGAGGCGCCCCAGGCCCGTCGGCCCGGGCTGCGCGAGCGCAAGAAGCGACAGACCGCCGAGCGCATATGGCGGGCCGCGGTGGACCTCTTCATCGAGCGCGGCTTCGACAAGGTGTCCGTCGCCGAGATCGCCGAGGCCGCCGACGTATCGAAGATGACCGTCTTCAACTACTTCGGTACGAAGGAGGATCTGATCCTCGGGCCGATGGAGGAGCACGTCGCCGACGTCGCCGACGCGGTGCGCGGCCGTGCCCCCGGCGAGTCCGCCGTGGACGCCGTGCGCCGCCAGCTGCTCGGCGCGATCGCGGAGCGCTCCCCGGCCGTCGGCCTCAGCGACGACCGGCGCTCGCTGGAGACGCTGCGGCTCATCCTGGAGACCCCCGTCCTGCTCAAGCGGGCGCACGACTTCCACATGCGCGGCCAGACCCTGCTCGCCGAGGCGCTCGCCGAGGAGACCGTCGACTCGGTGCTCGCCCAGGTCGCCGCCGCGCAGCTCATCGGCGTACGCAACGCGGTCTGCTCGGACGCCATGCGCCGCCGCATGGCCGGGGAGCCGCTCGACGCGATCGCGGCGGACACCGAGCGCCATGCGCGGGCCGCCTTCGACCTCCTGGAAAAAGGCCTCAGCGGGTTCGCGGTCAAGGCTTAGGCTCCGGCTATGCCTCCGGCCAAGAAGCGCGCCCGCGCGTACGACGCGACGAAGATCCGCACCGCCGTCCTCACCCAGTTCGCGACCGTGCGGGAGGCGGTCGCGGGCCTCTCGGACGAGCAACTCGCCCGGCCCACCCGGCTCGGCGACTGGAGCGTGCGCGAACTGGCCGCGCATCTGACGATGGCGCTCGGCTCGGTCGCGCGCGCCCTGGCCGAGCCCGAGCCGGACCGGGCCGAGGTCACCCTTCAGAACTGGGCGTTCCAGACGTCGGCGGCGGCGGGCCGGGTCGACGAGGACGTCCGCGCCCTCGTGGACGGCCCCGCGGACCTCGACGCCCTGTTCGGCCAGGCCGCCGACCGGCTCGCGAAGGCGCTGCCCGACGCTCCCGGCAGCCGCCTCGTCCAGATGCGCTTCGGCGGCATGACCCTCGCCGACTTCCTGGTCACGCGCACCGTCGAACTCGTCGTGCACACCGACGACCTGAACGACGCCGTGCCCGGCCTCGACGTCCCGTACGACCGCCAGGCGCTGGCCGCCTGCACCCGGCTGCTCGCCGACACCCTGGCGCTCAAGGCCCCCGGCGGCGCGGTGGAGGTGCGGATTCCGCCGTACGCCGTGGTGCAGTGCGTCGAGGGCCCCCGGCACACCCGGGGCACCCCGCCCAACGTCGTCGAGACCGACCCGCTGACCTGGATCCGGCTCGCGACGGGGCGGACGACCTGGGCCGCCGCGCTCGACGCGGCGAAGGTCGGCGCGAGCGGGGAGCGGGCGGATCTGGGCGGGCTCCTGCCGCTCATGTCGTAGCGGACAGGGGGCCGCGGGAGCGTCGGGCGGCGGGGCTCGAAGACCGCGGGGCCCGTCGTGCGGCGGGCCCTGAGGACCGCGGGGCCGCCGGGCGGCGGGCCTCAAGGACCGTCGGCGCGAGGGGAACCGGTCCGCCCGTCGCTCCGTCACAGTGACATGTACAAGCAGCGCGTTACCCAGACCCTCACCGTCCTCTTCGCCGCAGGTCTGCTCGCTGCCTGCGGCTCGGAGTCCGGATCGAACGACTCCGAAAAACCCGCCAAGGCGGACTCCGGCTCCGGCGGATCCCAGGCGTCCCTGACCGGCGTGCGCTGGAACGTCGAGAGCCTCACCGTCGACGGCAAGAAGCAGAAGGCGCCGGACGACGTCTACGTACGACTCGGCGGAAAGGGCGGCACCGGCGGCAACTTCGGCTGCAACGGCTACGGCGCCGACGTCTCCGTGAAGGGCGACACCGTCCGCTTCAAGCCCGGCGTGCACACCGAGATGGCCTGCGAGGCGCTCGACTTCGAGAACAGCCTCGCCCGCGCCATCGACGGCACGCTCAAGGCCAGCGTCGACGACGACCGCCTCACCCTCACCAACGCCGACGGCGACCGGATCGCCCTGACCAGCAAGCCGGTGGCCCCCGGTGCCCCGCTCCAGGGCACCGTCTGGACCGTGGACTCCGTGGGCGAGGGCGACTCGGCGCGGCCCCTGCCGAAGCAGGTGGCGGGCAAGGCCCGGCTGGTCTTCGGCAAGGACGGCACCGTGCGCGGCAACCTCGGCTGCAACGACGTCACCGGCAAGGCCGAGTCGCGCGACGGCACCCTCGCCTTCGGCACGCCGAAGCTGACCCGCATGATGTGCACGGGCGCCAAGGCGAAGACCGAACGCGACCTGCTCAAGCTGTTCGAGGGCAAGACCCAGTACCAGGTCAAGAAGGACGGCCTCACGCTCACGGCGAAGGACGGCACGGTCGTGAGCGCGACCGCGACCGTCGACGCGAACGCCAAGAAGTAGCCCGGCACGAGCGCGCGCCGGACGGCCGGTCCACCCACCGCGCGTCCGCGCCGGACGGCCGGTCCACCGCGCGCCCGCGCCTTCGTGACGGCAGCCCTCACGCCGTCGGATACGGCAGCAGGCCCGCCTCCGTCCGCTCCCACGCCGTCCGCAGCTCCGCGAGGAGCGCGGGCTCCCGGAGCGCGAGGTCCGCCTGTTCCCGCTGGTCGCGGCCCAGGTGGAAGAGCTGGTCCGCGCCGCCCTTGCCGCGGTAGTACTTCCACGGCCCGCGCCGCAGCGCCCGCTCGCCGCGCACCCGCCAGAACAGGTCCCGCTCGCGCGGCTCGGTGCCGCGCAGCAGATACCCGGCGAGGCTCGTGCCGTCGAGCGGCCGGTCCCGCTCGGGCCGCGCCCCGGCGAGTTCGAGCAGCGTCGCCGTCCAGTCGGGCGTGTACACGGGCAGGTCGCTGACCTGCCCGCCGTCGATCCTGGCGGGCCAGCGCAGGATCGTCGGCACCCGGATGCCGCCCTCCCGCAGCGAGCCCTTGTTCCCGGACAGCGGCCAGTTGTAGGAGAAGCGCTCGCCGCCGTTGTCGGAGGCGAAGAAGACGAGGGTGTCGCGCTCCTGGCCGGACGTCTTCAGGGCGTGCAGCACGTGCCCGATCGACCGGTCCAGGTCCTGCACCATCTCCGTGTACTTGGCGATCGACCCGCCGTCCCGGTGCTGGAGGGCACCGCGGTCCCCGGCCTTGATGCGCCGCACGATCTCCGCGCTGACCTCGGTGTCGCCGTCGGCTATCCAGGGCCAGTGCGGGGTGGTGAAGTTGAGGTTGAGCAGCCACGGCCGGTCGTGGTCGCGCCGGACGTACTCGCTCGCCCGCTCGGTCAGGATCCGCGTGTAGTAGCGCAGGTCCTTGTAGGCCGCGTCGCCCTCGTACAGGTCGTACTCGCCGCCCAGGCCGAGCTTGGAGTAGTACTCCAGGGCCCCGCCGAAGTTCCCGAAGAACTCGTCCCAGCCCGACTTGGTGGGCGAGTAGTCCGGCAGATAGCCGCAGTGCCACTTGCCGATGAGCGCGGTCGCGTACCCGGCGCCGCGCAGCAGCGAGGCGAGCGTGGGGTGGGTGGGCTCCAGGCCCACCGACCTGTCGGCGATGGGCTCGGCGAGCCCGCCCTTCGTCCGCCCGGGGAAGCGCCCGGTGTACAGGCTGAAGCGGGTGGGGGAGCAGGTCGCGGAGCCGGAGTAGGCCTGGGTGAAGCGCACGCCCTGGCGGGCCAGGCGGTCCAGGTGCGGGGTTCTGATGTGCGGGGAGCCGTAGGACGACAGGTCGGCCCAGCCGAGGTCGTCGCCGAGGACGAAGAGGATGTTGGGCCGTCGTCCGGCCCGCCGGTCGCGCTCCTCGCGGGCGGCGAAGGGCCGCTCGGCGGGCGCGGCGACGGCCTCGCCCGCACCGATCCCGACGGCGGTGGCGGCGCCCGCCACACCTCCGGTGAAGGCGCGCCGGGACAGTGGAGCTCGGGGGCTCTCGTACGAAGACACAAAGGACTCCAGGGCGGGGAGGGCCCCCTGCGCGGGGGCGTGCGGATGCCCCCGTGGCGCGGGCGGCGGGCGCGGCCCGCGAGGGCGGAGGAGCGGCCCGTACAGGGCGGCGGGAGCGCGCCGGAGCGCGGGGGAAGCCGGCCGGCGGGGGCAGAAAGCACCCCGAAGTGACCCGAAGAGGGAACGTTTCAGCGTGACAAACGTCCCATGGGCCAGAGTGTCAAACCGCCCTGAAACGGGGCGAAATGGAAGTCCGGCTCAGAGGGCGCGACGACAGATCGCGCTCGCGACGCGGGCCAGATCGACATGGCGGCGCCACACGAGCGGGACCGTCAGCGGGTCACCGGAGGGCTGCATGGTTGAGGAGCCTCACGGAGTCCACAGAGGGCTGTCAACGCCCTGTCGTGCCTGTTCACGAGCCCTTCGCACGGCTGAAGCAACCCCGCCGACCAAAGATCGACAAGGGGGCCGCGGAGAGATCCTCACCCGGGCCGCTTGGCGGAACGTACATATTCGGCCGCGCCCCTCGGAGGCCCCGTAAAGCACCCGCCTACGCTCCGTACGGGACCCGTATCCCCAATTCGGACCAGTGGTCGATCTCGCCTACACTCGGTGCCGTGCCACGTGGTGACGGTCGACTCAATCACGATCTGCTCCCCGGCGAGAAAGGCCCCCAGGACGCTTGCGGCGTCTTCGGTGTCTGGGCTCCGGGCGAAGAGGTCGCAAAGCTCACGTACTTCGGGCTCTACGCCCTCCAGCATCGGGGCCAGGAATCCGCGGGAATCGCGGTCAGCAACGGCTCCCAGATCCTCGTCTTCAAGGACATGGGCCTGGTCTCCCAGGTCTTCGACGAAACTTCCCTCGGCTCCCTCCAAGGTCATATCGCGGTCGGACACGCCCGCTACTCGACCACCGGAGCCTCGGTGTGGGAGAACGCCCAGCCCACGTTCCGCGCCACGGCCCACGGCTCCATCGCCCTCGGCCACAACGGCAACCTCGTCAACACGGCCCGGCTCGCCGAGCTGGTCGCCGCCCTGCCGAAGGAGAACGGCCGCGCGACCCAGGTCGCCGCGACCAACGACACGGACCTGGTCACCGCGCTGCTCGCGGGCCAGACCGACGCCGACGGCAAGCCGCTGACCATAGAGGAAGCCGCGGCCGCGGTCCTGCCGCAGGTGCGGGGCGCCTTCAGCCTCGTCTTCATGGACGAGCACACGCTGTACGCCGCCCGTGACCCGCAGGGCATCCGCCCGCTGGTCCTCGGCCGTCTGGAGCGCGGCTGGGTCGTCGCCTCGGAGTCCGCCGCGCTCGACATCTGCGGCGCCAGCTTCGTCCGCGAGATCGAGCCCGGCGAGTTCGTCGCCATCGACGAGAACGGCCTGCGCACCTCGCGATTCGCGGAAGCGAAGCCCAAGGGCTGTGTCTTCGAGTATGTCTACCTGGCCCGCCCCGACACCGACATCGCGGGCCGCAACGTCTACCTCTCGCGCGTCGAGATGGGGCGGAAACTGGCCAAGGAAGCGCCGGTCGACGCGGACCTGGTCATAGCGACGCCCGAGTCCGGCACCCCCGCCGCGATCGGCTACGCGGAGGCCTCCGGCATCCCCTTCGGCGCCGGCCTCGTCAAGAACGCCTATGTCGGGCGGACCTTCATCCAGCCCTCCCAGACCATCCGCCAGCTGGGCATCCGGCTGAAGCTGAACCCCCTCAAGGAAGTCATCAAGGGCAAGCGCCTGGTGGTCGTCGACGACTCGATCGTCCGCGGCAACACCCAGCGCGCGCTGGTCAAGATGCTCCGCGAGGCGGGCGCCGCCGAGGTGCACATCCGCATCTCCTCGCCCCCCGTGAAGTGGCCCTGCTTCTTCGGCATCGACTTCGCGACCCGCGCCGAGCTGATCGCCAACGGCATGAGCGTGGACGAGATCGCCACGTCGCTCGGTGCCGACTCGCTCTCGTACATCTCCATCGACGGCATGATCGAGGCGACCACCATCGACAAGCCGGACCTGTGCCGCGCCTGCTTCGACGGCGAGTACCCGATGGAGCTGCCCGACCCCGAGCTGCTCGGCAAGCAGCTCCTGGAGACGGAGCTGGCCGCGGGCCCGGCGGCCACGGCCGCAGCCGACGCGATCCGTCGCCCCTGAGCCCCATCGTCAACCCCGAAAGATCCCAGGCAATGTCTGAGACAACTGCTGGTACTGGTGCCTCCTACGCCGCGGCGGGCGTCGACATCGAGGCGGGCGACCGCGCTGTCGAGCTCATGAAGGAGTGGGTCAAGAAGACCCAGCGTCCGGAGGTGGCGGGCCTCGGCGGCCTCGGCGGCTTCGCCGGGCTCTTCGACGCCTCCGCCCTCAAGCGCTTCGAGCGGCCGCTGCTCGCCTCCGCCACGGACGGGGTCGGCACCAAGGTCGACCTCGCCCGGCAGCTCGGCGTGTACGACACCATCGGCCACGACCTGGTCGCCATGGTCATGGACGACATCGTCGTGTGCGGCGCCGAGCCGCTGTTCATGACCGACTACATCTGCGTCGGCAAGGTCCACCCCGAGCGCGTCGCCGCCATCGTCAAGGGCATCGCCGAGGGCTGTGTGCTCGCGGGCTGTGCGCTCGTCGGCGGTGAGACGGCCGAACACCCGGGCCTGCTCGGCCCGGACGACTTCGACGTCGCGGGCGCGGGCACGGGCGCCGTGGAGGCCGACCGCCTGCTCGGCCCCGATCGCATCCGTAAGGGTGACGCGGTCATCGCCATGGCGTCCTCCGGGCTTCACTCCAACGGGTACTCGCTGGTCCGGCACGTGGTCTTCGACCGCGCGAAGATGACCCTGGACCAGCAGGTCGAGGAGTTCGGCCGCACGCTCGGCGAGGAGCTCCTGGAGCCCACCAAGATCTACTCGCTGGACTGTCTGGCGCTGACCCGCACCACCGACGTGCACGCGTTCAGCCACGTCACCGGCGGCGGCCTCGCGGCGAACCTGGCCCGGGTGATCCCGGACGGCCTGCACGCCACCGTCGACCGCTCCACCTGGGCGCCGGGCGCCGTCTTCGACCTCGTCGGCAAGGCGGGGCAGGTCGAGCGCCTGGAGCTGGAGAAGACCCTGAACATGGGCGTCGGCATGATCGCCGTCGTGCCCGAGGACTCGGTCGACGTGGCCCTGGCGACGCTCGCCGACCGCGGCGTCGAGTCCTGGGTCGCGGGCGAGATCACCGACCGCGGCGATCACGCCGCGGGAGCCGAGCTCATCGGCGACTACGCCAAGTAATCCCCGCCCGCACAGCGCCCGCACAGCACGAAACCCGGTCCGGCAAGCTGCCCGGACCGGGTGAAGTGCGTTGTCGCGCTGTCCGCGAGAGGTGCGGACGTTACCGCGCGAAGAACCGAACTACGAGGTCAAGCGCCGCGGCGCTGCTGCGACGGGCCGGACTCGTCCGCGTCCTCGTCGTCATCGTCGTCGGTGTTGTACAGATCCGCGTACTGCGCGTACGGGTCTTCGTCGTCCTCGTCCTCGAACGGCTCGCCATTCGGCGGCTGCTGCGAAGTCGAAGCGCCCAGCTCATTGGCCAGACGCGACAGGTCAGTCCCGCCGCTGTTGTACTTCAGCTGGCGGGCGACCTTTGTCTGCTTGGCCTTGGCCCGGCCGCGCCCCATGGCTCGACCCCCTCGGTATCGGGGCTCATGGCCCCAGAGTCTTGACACGCGTTCATGATCCGGAACGGGCTCTCCGTGGAGAGACCGGTCCGTAGGGCTTCCACGGTACCTGTTCCTGCGGCCATACGGTACGTCGCCCGCAGGACGCGCCTGGGCGCACGACCGGCAAGGAGCCCTTTCCTCGCTGGTCAGCTGCGATTTTAACCTCTTCTTGGCGGGCGACCCGCCGACGGGCGTGAGTCTTCTCTCCCGATGACGCCGGCGGGCCCCGAGGAGGGCCTTGTCAGGGCCCAATCAGGCCGTTCTGGAGGCCGTATTCAGTTGTCCCCGGGCTTCGGCGGGCTGCGTTCCGCCATCATTCGGACACGTTCCGCAGCCTTTCGCCCGGTACGCGTCAGCCGCGACGGGCCTCCGCGATGCGCTGCTCGGCGATCCTGTCGGCCGCCGCGGCGGGCGGTATGCCGTCCGCCTTCGCGCGCGCGAAGATGGCGAGCGTGGTGTCGTAGATCTTCGAGGCCTTCGCCTTGCAGCGGTCGAAGTCGAAGCCGTGCAGCTCGTCGGCGACCTGGATCACGCCGCCCGCGTTCACCACGTAGTCCGGGGCGTAGAGGATGCCGCGGTCGGCGAGGTCCTTCTCGACGCCGGGGTGCGCGAGCTGGTTGTTGGCCGCGCCGCACACCACCCGGGCGGTGAGGACCGGCACGGTGTCGTCGTTCAGGGCGCCGCCGAGCGCGCACGGCGCGTACACGTCGAGGCCCTCCGTGCGGATCAGGGCCTCGGTGTCCGCGACCGAGGAGACCTGCGGGTACTTGTCCGTGATGCGGCGCACGGAGTCCGCGCGCACGTCCGTGATCACGACCTCGGCGCCGTCCTCGACGAGGTGCTCGACGAGGATGTGCCCGACCTTGCCGACGCCCGCGACGCCGACCTTGCGGCCGCGCAGCGTGGGCTGGCCCCACAGGGTCTCGGCGGACGCCCGCATGCCCTGGAAGACGCCGAAGGCGGTCAGCACCGAGGAGTCGCCCGCGCCGCCGTTCTCGGGCGAGCGGCCGGTCGTCCAGCGGCTCTCGCGCGCCACGACGTCCATGTCCGCCACGTACGTGCCGACGTCGCAGGCCGTCACGTAGCGGCCGCCGAGGGAGGCCACGAAGCGGCCGTAGGCGAGGAGCAGCTCCTCGCTCTTGATCTTGTCCGGGTCGCCGATGATGACGGCCTTGCCCCCGCCGTGGTCGAGCCCGGCCATGGCGTTCTTGTACGACATCCCGCGCGCGAGGTTCAGCGCGTCGGCGACGGCCGCCTCCTCGGTGGCGTAGGGGTAGAAGCGCGTGCCGCCGAGGGCGGGGCCCAGGGCGGTGGAGTGGATGGCGATGACGGCCTTCAGTCCGCTGGCGCGGTCCTGGCAGAGCACGACCTGCTCATGACCCCCCTGGTCCGACTGGAACAGGGTGTGCAGGACGCCGTCGGTTACATCGGTCACGGTGGTGACTCCCGGATACATAGCGGCGGTTGGACGGGTGCCCGTGCGGGTGGCGGGTCCCGTTGTGGCATGAGAGTAGAGCCTTGCGGGGCCCCGCCGCCGCACGGAGGTCGGCAAGACTCTGTCCCCTCTTCACGGGGGTCACTCTCCCGGGCTGCGAGACGGAGTACGGCGGTGTTCGGCCATGGCACGATTTGCAGTGTTTTCCAGCCGGTGGGCGGGGGAGGGGGGAGCCGTGCCCAAGGTGTCCTCGGTGGTCGTCCCGTATGCGTCGTACCTGCGCGTGTACGAGCCCCTCGCCGCCTTCCCCGAGCCCGAGCGCACCCACTGGGCGCGCTACGCACGCCGCCCGGAGCGGCCCTCCTACCAGGACGAACTGCGGGCCTCCCTGGCGGATCTGGCGCCCACGCCGCCGATCCCGGTGCCGGTGCACGAGAGCCGGGAGGCCTTCGTGGTCGAGGCGGACGGCGTGGTGTGCGTCTGCCCCTGGCGCACCCGGCTGCGCGGCTGGCAGGCCCTCGACGAGCTGTCCGGGCTGCTGCCCGCGCCGGTCCTCGACGCGGTCATCCCGCCGGTGGTGCGCCGGCAGGCGGCCGCGGACTACGAGGCCTGGCTGGCGCGCAACCCCGACGCGCGCCCCTGGATCCGCACGGCGACCTGGCACGTCCCGCTGAACTGGTTCGTGCTCGTCGCGGACGAGGAGCGCTTCTACGACACGGCGTACGCCGACGCGGCCGACGGGGGCGAACCGCCCGTGGCGGCGGCGCCCGTGCTGCGCTACCGCACGCCGATGGTGCAGGCGAGGCGCCGGGTCGCGCGCGGCCTGAAGGCGCTGCGGAACGCCATGGACGAGGGGCCGCTCATCGACGGCCTGGTGGACGTGGGCCGGTGGCTCGAGGAGTTCCATCCGCGCTCGCTCGTGGAGCTGGACTACGGCGGCCTGGTGCACACGCTGTCGGCGGAGACGCTCGACGAGGACCACTCGGCGGCGGACGTGGCCGCGGGCATCGAGGCGCTGCGCGACGGAGACGGCGTGGGCGCGGGCGAGGCGTACGCGCGGCTCGTCGAGCGGTGGCGCGCGGTCCGGGAGCGGCAGTTCTCGAACTGACGTCGTCTTCTTGACGAAGCCGTAACACCGAGCCGGTGGTTTTCCCCTGGAAGTAGTGCATCCTGGGCTTTCCCCTGTCCCGGCGCCGGGACGTAGGTCCCGATCCGGGCCTTTGCCTCAAGCGTGATGGACCGCACTTAACTGACCCTTGCGCCGATCAGCCTTCCTCATGCCAAAATAGGACAAGGAGTCCGGACAGGGCTCCTTCCGTCCAACTGCGGGCGGAATGCTCGGCATTGCGCGCTATGGGGGGTCTGTTGACTCCTGATCGCTCTGTGACTGATCGTCACTGTGGCGTGACTGTCCGCTATGGCATGGTCCATCGGCTTCCGTCGCTGATGGACACCTGGGAGGGCAATTCCATCGGTTTGGCCGACGCGGCTGGACGGATGGTGTAGTTGTAGTGCCGAGGACAAGCCGTTCGTCCTATAACCGACTCGACTCGCGTCCGCCATTTCGGGCAACGCGGGTCAAGGTGCAGAATTTAGAGGAATGAACCGAGAAGGTTCGGTTCTCCCGAGGAGGCCGCTCATGACCGCTCGCACCCCTGATGCCGAGCCGCTGCTGACCCCGGCTGAGGTTGCCACGATGTTCCGCGTCGACCCCAAGACGGTCACGCGCTGGGCCAAGGCTGGCAAGCTCACGTCGATTCGCACGCTCGGCGGGCACCGCCGTTACCGCGAGGCCGAGGTCCGCGCACTGCTCGCGGGCATTCCGCAGCAGCGCAGCGAGGCCTGACGCAGGGCGTTATCGCAGCAAGAAGTGCACATCGGACGAAGAGCACCATCGCTGCCGGGTCCCCCAACCCGGCCGTACCGTCCGACCCATAGCTCCACACGACGCGGGTCCTGCCCCAACGGGGCCCCTGCCTGAGCCACTTGGGTGCGTCGTCGATCGCGCTGGACTCCGCCGGGTCCAGCGCGATCTTTTTTGTGCCCGGACTCCCGTGCCGGGGCCGCTCGTCCTACACGCTCTCCCAGGCTTCAACAAGGCGGCTCACAGGCGCTCAACAGCGCGCATCGTGAGGCTCTGCCCGTAGGTGCAATTGCACATATTAGATTGACCTGTTGTAGGGCGGGTGTAAGTTCAACGGTTTCTGAAACTCATTCGGTGACTACCGTCACACGCGCCGTGGCTTGTTGCTCCTGCCGCCCTTGCGCTAATGGGGCGTAGCGCCCGGACGGGGCGAACGCCCCCGCCCCTCACGGGGCGGACGCGCCCGCTTCCGTGGCTCTCAGCTTCCCACCGCGGAGGTGCCGCTCGCGGCGGCTTTGGTCATGCCTTGGGGGGACTTTCGTCCTCGCATTGCTCCGGGCGCCCTTCACCGGCCTCGGGCGCCTCTGTGGCCTCGTGGGCGTCGTCGGCGGGCTCCATGGCGAGACGGAGCAGCCGGTGGCAGATGGGGCAGTGCCGGGTCACGTGGCGGTAGCTCGACGCCGCGGCGAGATGGGCGCGCAGCAGGGCGCGCGTCTCGTGGCGAGCGGATGCGGGGACTGGCGTCATGCGTCACCTCCTGGGGGCGTGGCCGCCCCTGGGCCCCTGGGTCCTGCTGATTGGGGTACCGGCGGAATGTGACGCCGTCAAGGAGGCGAGTGCGGGAACGGGCCGTGGGCCTTGGGCGGGGCATCGCCCTGCGGGCTCGTCCTCGGGCGCCGGACCGGCCGGATCGTCGCCCTACGGGCTCGTCCTCAAACGCCGGACGGGCTCGAAGCTCCTGCTCGCCGCCGTCCGTGCACGCGAAAGCGGGCCGCATCCAGAGGATGCGGCCCGCTCTACTTGCGGTCCTGACGGGATTTGAACCCGCGGCCTCCACCTTGACAGGGTGGCGAGCACTCCAAACTGCTCCACAGGACCAGGTTTCGCGGCGCCTGTACTGCGTTGCGCTGCGAGAAGGACTGTACAGGAGTGCAGGCCAGCGGTCGAACTCACCCTGCGTGCCCGGACGGTTACGGCGCCGCCGCGTCGATGGCCTTCACGATGCGCTTGTCCGAGACGGGGTAGGCCGTGCCGAGCGCGTGGGCGAAGTAGCTGACGCGCAGCTCCTCGATCATCCAGCGGATGTCCAGGACCTCCTGCGGGACCGGGCGGCCCTGCGGCAGCTGCTCCAGGAGCCAGGCGTACTCGTCGCGCATCTCGCGGACCTTCTCCATGCGCGTGGTGTCCCGCTGCGCGTTCGCCGGCATCTGCTGGAGGCGGCGGTCGGCGGCGACCATGTAGCGCATCAGGTCCTGGAGCCTGCGGATGCCCGTCCCGGTGACGAAGCCGGGCTTGATGAGGCCGTCCAGCTGCTCCCGCACGTCCTGGAGGTTGGCGAGCAGCGCGGGGCTGCGCGTCGACTTCAGGCGCCGCTCACAGGCCTGCCAGGCGGCGAGGACCTGTTGGACCTGCGCGACCGTGCGGACCGTCGTGTCGACGATCTCGGCGCGCACCTTCTCGTAGAGCTTGCGGTACGACTCCTCGTCCCACACCGGCCCGCCGAAGTCCGCGATCAGCTTGTCCGCGGCGGCGGTCGCGCAGTCGGCGAACAGGGCGGGCATGGAGCCGTGCGGGTTCGCGGACAGGGCGAGCTTCTGCTGGTTGGTCAGCTTGTCCTGGGCGAACTTGGCCGGATTCACCGGGATGTTGCGCAGGATGAGCCGGCGCGTTCCCGTCCACATGGCCCGGACCTGCTCCGCCTCGGTGTCGAAGAGGCGTACGGAGACCGTGTCGCCGTCGTCGACCAGGGCCGGGAAGGCCTTCACCGGCTGGCCCGCCCTGCGGGTCTCGAAGACGCGGTTCAGCGTCCCGATGGTCCAGTCCGTGAGGCCGGTGCGCTCGATGGTGGCGCCGCCCGTGCGCTCCGCCGTGGCGGCCGCCGCCTGCGACAGGGCCTTGCGGGCCTTCGGCTTGAGCTGGAGCTTGAGCGCCTCCAGGTCCTTGTCCTCGGCGAGCTTGCGGCGCCGTTCGTCGGTGATCCGGAAGGTGATCTTCAGGTGGTCGGGTACGCGGCCGAGGTCGAAGTCGTCGCCGTGCACCGGCACGCCCACCATCTTCTGCAGCTCACGGGCCAGCGTGAGGTGCAGCGGCTCCTGGAGGGGCGTCGCCCGCTTCAGGAACTCCTTGGCGTAGTTGGGCGCCGGGACGTAGTTGCGGCGGATCGGCTTCGGCAGGGAGCGGATCAGCTCCGTGACGACCTCTTCGCGCAGGCCGGGGATCTGCCAGTCGAAGCCCTCCGCGGAGACCTGGTTGAGCACCTGGAGCGGGATGTGGACCGTCACGCCGTCCGCGTCCGCGCCCGGCTCGAACTGGTACGTCACCCGGAACTTCAGCGGCCCCTGGCGCCACGAGTCGGGATAGTCGTCCTTCGACACGTCGCCCGCGCGCTCGTTGATGAGCATGGACCGCTCGAAGTCGAGCAGCTCCGGCTCGTCGTGGCGCTTCTTCTTCCACCAGGAGTCGAAGTGGGCGCCCGACACCACGTCCTCGGGCACGCGCTGGTCGTAGAAGTCGAAGAGCGTCTCGTCGTCGACGAGGATGTCGCGGCGCCGCGCCCGGTGCTCCAGCTCCTCGACCTCGGTGAGCAGCCTGCGGTTGTCGGCGAAGAACTTGTGGTGCGTGCGCCAGTCGCCCTCGACGAGCGCGTTGCGGATGAACAGGTCGCGCGAGACCTCGGGGTCGATCCGCCCGTAGTTCACCTTGCGGTCGGTGACGAGCGGGACGCCGTACAGCGTCACCTTCTCGTACGCCATCACGGCCGCCTGGTCCTTCTCCCAGTGCGGCTCGCTGTACGTGCGCTTGAGCAGGTGCTGGGCGAGCGGCTCGACCCACTCCGGCTCGACGCGCGCGTTCACCCGGGCCCACAGGCGTGACGTTTCGACGAGCTCGGCGGACATCACGAAGCGCGGCGGCTTCTTGAACAGCGCGGATCCCGGGAAGATCGCGAACTTCGCGCTCCGCGCCCCCAGGTACTCGTTCTTCGCGCCGTCCTTGACGTCCTTCATGCCGATGTGGCTCAGCAACCCGGCGAGCAGGGAGATGTGCACCTGCTTCTCGGGGGCGTCGCTGTCGTTCAGCTGGATGCCCATCTGCTTGGCGACCGTGCGCAGCTGCGTGTAGATGTCCTGCCACTCGCGGATGCGCAGGAAGTTCAGGAACTCCCGCTTGCACATGCGGCGGAACGCGGAGGAGCCGAGCTCCTTCTGCTGCTCGCGCACGTACCGCCACAGGTTGAGGTACGCCAGGAAGTCCGACGTCTCGTCCTTGAAGCGGGCGTGCTGCTGGTCGGCCTGCGTCTGCTTGTCGGCGGGGCGCTCGCGCGGGTCCTGGATCGACAGGGCGGCGGCGATCACCATGACCTCGCGGACGCAGCCGTTCTTGTCGGCCTCCAGGACCATGCGGGCCAGCCGCGGGTCCACCGGCAGCTGCGCCAGCTTGCGGCCCTGCTGGGTGAGGCGCTTGCGCGGGTCCTTCTGCGCCGGGTCGAGCGCGCCCAGCTCCTGGAGGAGCTGCACGCCGTCGCGGATGTTGCGGTGGTCCGGCGGGTCGATGAAGGGGAACTTCTCGATGTCGCCGAGGCCCGCCGCGGTCATCTGGAGGATGACCGACGCCAGGTTCGTCCGGAGGATCTCCGCGTCCGTGAACTCCGGCCGGGCGGTGAAGTCGTCCTCGGAGTACAGGCGGATGCAGATGCCGTCGCTGGTGCGGCCGCAGCGGCCCTTGCGCTGGTTGGCGCTGGCCTGGCTGATCGCCTCGATGGGCAGGCGCTGCACCTTCGTGCGGTGGCTGTAGCGCGAGATGCGGGCCGTGCCCGGGTCGATGACGTACTTGATGCCCGGGACGGTCAGGGACGTCTCGGCGACGTTGGTCGCCAGGACGATTCTTCGACCCGTGTGCTGCTGGAACACGCGGTGCTGCTCGGCGTGCGAGAGCCGCGCGTACAGCGGCAGCACCTCGGTGAACTTGTACTTCTTCTTCTCCAGGGCGTCCGCCGTGTCGCGGATCTCGCGCTCGCCGGAGAGGAAGACCAGGATGTCGCCCTTGCCCTCGGCCTGGAGCTCCTCGACCGCGTCCGTGATCGCGGTGATCTGGTCGCGGTCCGGGTCGTCGCCCTCCTCTTCCAGGAGCGGGCGGTAACGGACCTCCACCGGATACGTACGGCCGCTGACCTCGACGATCGGGGCGTCACCGAAGTGCCGCGAGAACCGCTCGGGGTCGATGGTCGCGGAGGTGATGACCACCTTCAGGTCCGGGCGCTTCGGCAGCAGCTGGGCGAGGTAGCCGAGCAGGAAGTCGATGTTGAGGCTGCGCTCGTGGGCCTCGTCGATGATGATCGTGTCGTACGCGCGCAGCTCGCGGTCCGTCTGGATCTCGGCCAGCAGGATGCCGTCCGTCATCAGCTTCACGTACGTGTTGCCGCTGACCTGGTCGGTGAAGCGGACCTTCCAGCCGACGGCCTCGCCGAGCGGTGTGTTCAGCTCGTCGGCGACGCGCTCGGCGACCGTGCGGGCCGCGATGCGGCGCGGCTGCGTATGACCGATGAGGCCGCGCACGCCGCGGCCGAGCTCCAGACAGATCTTCGGGATCTGGGTGGTCTTGCCGGAGCCCGTCTCACCGGCGACGATCACGACCTGGTGGTCGCGGATCGCCTCCAGGATCGCGTCCTTCTTCTGGCTGACCGGCAGCTGCTCGGGATAGGTGATCGCGGGCACGCCGTCGGCGCGGCCCGCCATCCTGGTGGCGGCCTGGTCGATGTCCGTCGCGATCTCGGCGAGGACGGTGGCCCGGGCCTCGGGCTTGCGGATCCGGCGCGCACCTTCGAGCCGCCGGCCGATGCGGTGCGCGTCGCGCAGCGACAGCTCCGAGAGGCGGGGGGCGAGGGCGTCGAGGGTGAGGGCGGGCTGCGTAGACATACGCGTCCCAGGATCTCACCCGGTGCTCACAGGTGGCCAACCGATTTCCCGGGGCGCGCGCCGCGGCACGTACCATTCCGGGCATGTTGTCCCGTGTGCGTACGCCGTGGTGCCCCCTGGTGGCGGTGCTGCTCGTGGTGCTCGGGGCGTTCTGCGGGCCCGCCTTCGCGGACCGGCCCGCGCCGCCCGTCGAGCGGGCGGCACACGTCTTCGTCCAGGACGCCGACGGGCGGGGCGTGCCCGGCTGCGGCCGCAGCGACGCCTCCGACCTGGGGCAGCGGCCCGCGGTGCCGCCGCGGCAGGGCCCCGGGTACGAGCTGCCGCCGTCGGCGTACGCGGCCCGTGTCGTCGACTACGACTCCTGGGGAAGCGAGCCGGCCGTGCGGGCCGTCGCGTCGCTGCGCGCGCCGCCGCCGCTCACGCCGCCCTCACCGGTGGATCTCTCCGTCCTGCGCGTGTAGGAGGCCCCTGTCTCAGGGGCCCCTTCAGCTACGCACGCCTACGCACGCAACAGGAGAAGCGCATCACCATGTCCACTGCCCGCAAGAAGAAGAACATCGCCGTCGTCGCCGCGGTCGTCGTCGCCGCCGGGGCGCTCGGCCTCGCCTCCTACACGGCCACCAAGCCGGACGACTCCGCGTCCACGGGGTCCTCCGCGTCCGCCAAGAAGGGCTCGGACTCCGCCGCCCCGGAGGCGGGCGTCTTCCCCGAGCTGGAGGGGCTCGCGCGCCGCGAGGCCAAGGACCCGCTCGCCCAGGGCAAGGCCGACGCCCCTGTCGTCATGATCGAGTTCGCGGACTTCAAGTGCGGCTTCTGCGGCAAGTTCGCCCGTGACACCGAGCCCGACCTGGTGAAGAAGTACGTCGAGAACGGCACTCTGCGCATCGAGTGGCGCAACTTCCCGATCTTCGGTGAGGACTCCGAGCGGGCGGCGCGCGGCGCCTGGGCCGCGGGCAAGCAGGGCCGGTTCTGGCAGTTCCACGAGGCCGCCTACGCGGACGGGGCCAAGGAGAAGGGCTTCGGTGACGGCCGGCTCAAGGAGCTGGCGCGCGAGGCCGGGGTCAAGGACGTCCCGCGCTTCCTGCGGGACGCCGGGAGCGACGCGGCCAAGGCGGCGGTGAAGAAGGACCAGGACGAGGGCTACAAGCTCGGCGCCACGTCCACGCCGTCGTTCCTGATCAACGGGCGGCCCATCGCGGGCGCGCAGCCCCAGTCCGTCTTCGAGGAGGCGATCGAGAAGGCGGCGGCGAGCCGCGCCAAGGGCGGCAAGGCAGGGTCCGGCAAGTGACGGCCGACGTCGGATACTTCGCCGCCTTCCTCGCCGGTCTCCTCGCCCTGGTCAGCCCGTGCAGCGCCCTGCTGCTTCCGGCGTTCTTCGCGTACTCGATCGACTCCACGTCGCGGCTGCTCGCCCGGACGGGGATCTTCTACGCCGGGCTCGCCACGACCCTCGTGCCGCTCGGGGCCGCCGGGTCCACGGCCGGGCGGTTCTTCTTCGGGCACCGGGAGGAGCTGGTGTTCTGGGCGGGCTGGACGATCATCGCGCTCGGGATCGCGCAGGTGGTGGGGTTCGGCTTCGCCTCCCGCCGCCTCGCCGAGCTGTCCGGGCGCATCCGGCCCACCACGGCGGTGTCGGTGTACGCGCTCGGTGCCGTCTACGGGCTCGCGGGGTTCTGCGCGGGCCCGATCCTCGGCAGCGTCCTCACGGTCGCCGCGGTGAGCGGCAGCCCGGTGTACGGGGGCGCGCTGCTCGCCGTGTACGCGCTGGGGATGGCGGTGCCGCTGTTCGTGCTCGCCGCGCTGTGGGAGCGGTTCGACCTGGGGCGGCGGCGGTGGCTGCGCGGCCGTGCCTTCCGCGTCGGCCGTCTGGAGCTGCACACCACGTCCCTGCTCTCGGGCCTGTTCTTCGTGCTGCTGGGCGCGCTGTTCCTGGCCTATGACGGTGCCGCCGCGCTGCCCGGTCTGCTCGACGTGGACGACTCGTACACGGTTCAGGAGAAGGCGAGCCGCATCGGCGACGCGGTGCCGGACTGGGCGGTCCTCGTCGGCCTGGTCGCCGTAGCGGCCGTGGTGGCCCTCGCGGCGGCCCTCCGCGGCCGTCGCGCGGAGCCGCGGGCGACACCGGACGCGGAGTAGCCCCCGCTCCCGGGCCCGCCCGGGACCGTGCCCGCCTTGGGCCGCAGGCCAACTGGCCTGCGGCCCAAGGTGTTTCACGTGAAACATCCGCCGGGAAGGGGGAAGCTCCGCCGGGGGAGGGGGCTCCACGGGGCCTCTCGTAGAGCCGGGAAACGACGAAGCCCCCGTCCGGAGACGGGGGCTTCGTGATGGTGGCTGGGGCCGGGATCGAACCGGCGACCTATCGCTTTTCAGGCGATCGCTCGTACCAACTGAGCTACCCAGCCACGCAGCTCACCGAGGTGATCTGCAAGCGGTCCTGACGGGATTTGAACCCGCGGCCTCCACCTTGACAGGGTGGCGAGCACTCCAAACTGCTCCACAGGACCTTGCGTTGTGCGAGCACTAGTCTCGCACAGGGTGGTGCGTGCCCCCAACGGGATTCGAACCCGTGCTACCGCCTTGAAAGGGCGGCGTCCTAGGCCGCTAGACGATGAGGGCTATCGACCCGCCTGGGCGCTTCGCAGCGCGTCGGGGACGTGAGAAGCATATGGGATGCGGGGACCTATCGCCAAAACGGTTTACGAAGGAGGGCCCGGCGGGGGTGTCGAGGGCTCGGCCCCGGGCTGGTTCTCCTTGGGGAGATGGCGGCTGACCTCGGCCTTCGTGAGGCCGAGCCCGCCGAGCTTGATCTCGTCCCAGGCCTGGAGCCGCTTGGTCGCGCGGTCCAGATAGAGCACGGAGGTCTCCACGGGGTCCGGGTGTTCGCCCTCGACGGCGCGCAGCCCGCTGCCCCCGGTGGAGCCCTCGGTCCGCAGCCGGGTGCCCTTGTCCATGACCTCCATGTCCTGGTGGTGCAGATGCCCCGCGAGCACCAGCGGCACCGTCCCGTCGGTCTCGCGCGCGGCCACCGGGTTGTGCGCGACCGCCACGTCGACCGGGGTGCGCGCGGCGGCCTGGGCGCGCAGGGACGAGGCGAGCGTGATGCCCGCCACCTCCTCCGCCGGGTCGCCCTCCGCCTTGGTGGACCGGTCGGGCGTGAACTGGGGGTCGCCGATGCCCGCGAAGCGCAGGCCCGCGACGTCGACGGGCTTGCCGCCGTCCAGGACGTGCGCGTTCTTGAGCCGCTTCAGATAGCGCTGCGTGGTCGTGGAGTCGTGGTTGCCGCGCACCCACACGTACGGCGCGTCGAGGTCCTCCACGGGGTCGAGGAAGGCGTTCTCGGCGGAGGTCCCGTGGTCCATGGTGTCGCCGGAGTCGACGATGACGTCGATGTCGTACTGCTCGACCAGAGAGTTGATGATCTTCCAGCTCGCCGGGTTGAGGTGGATGTCGGAGACGTGCAGGAGGCGGATCGTGGAGGGGTCCGGCTCGTACGCGGGCAGCGTCGACGTCACGTCGTACAGCTTGGTCACGTTCGTCACCAGGCGCGCCAACTCGTTCTGGTAGACGTCGAATTCGCTGACGATGTTGCGGGCGTTGCCGACCACGGAGGGCGCGCTGCTGAGGAGCCCCGAGAACCTCGGCTCCAGGACCGACCGGGGGTTCCAGGTGGCGAACGCGGCCACGCCGGACGCGGCGAGCAGGGTCAGGGCCAGGCCGCCCGCGGCGAGCGCGCGCCGGGGGCGGCGGTAGACGGCGAGGCCGAGCGCGGTCGCCCCGGCGACGACCGCGGCGCAGGAGCGCACCGCGAGGTTCAGCGTGCCGTTCGCCACGTCGGAGGCCACCTCCTCCTGGAGCCCCGAGATCCGCTCGGGGTGGTCGACCAGGGCCTCGGAGCGCACCGGGTCGAGGCGGTCCACGTCGACGTCGAGGCGGATCGGCGCGGTGTGCGAGCGCAGCTCCAGGGAGCCCAGGGGCGACACGTCGATCTTCGTGCCGCCGGTGAGCGAGGGCCGCAGCGCCATTCGGGTGTCCATCGGCCCCACGGACGTACGGACGCTGCCGACGATCAGCAGGCCGAGCCAGGCGCCGAGCACCACGACGGTGACCAGGCCCAGGGAGCGCGCGAAAGGGCGCGGGCTCCTGCCGAGCTCGGCCAGGGCACGCCCCTGACGTGCGCATTCGCGGCTGCTGCGGGGTCCGCGCCGGAAGGCGCGGACGCGGTCGACGAGAGTGGTGGGGGCACCGCGCAGGCTGCGCAGGTACCGCAGAACGACCGTGACGTCGCGCCCCATTGGGCGCGTATGCCCGCGCGGAGAGGTGGCTATGCCTGCCGGTGATCGACGGTCGACAATGGGCCCGTGCTGGAGATGACGCGTGAGGAGTTCGAGGAACTGGTGGCCGAGGCGCTCGACCGGATCCCGCCCGAGCTGACACGGCTCATGGACAACGTGGCGGTGTTCGTCGAGGACGAGCCGCCCAGCGACGACCCCGAGCTGCTCGGGCTCTACGAGGGCACGCCGCTGACCGACCGGGGCGAGTGGTACGCCGGGGTGCTGCCGGACCGGATCACCATCTACCGGGGGCCGACGCTGCGGATGTGCGCGTCGCGCGAGGACGTCGTGGCGGAGACGGAGATCACCGTCGTGCACGAGGTGGCGCACCACTTCGGGATCGACGACGAGCGGCTGCACGCGCTCGGGTACGGCTGAGCGGCCCCGGCCGGACCGGGCCGTCCCCGATCGGCCGAGCGGCGGCCCCGGGCAGGGCCCTGCCGTCCCTGATCGGCCGGGTCGCCGGGCCGGGCGCGGGTCCTTCTTGGGGCGGTGCCGCGCGTGTCCTCTTGCCGGGCGCGGGAGTTGGGCAGGTCGTCTCTCTCCCCCTGCGCCTCGGAGGTGCTCGGCCGTGCGCCAGTTCTACGTTTCCGTCCGGTGGGCCGCGACCGTGGTGGCCGTCGCGGCGACCGCGGGCTGTATGAGCATCGGCGACGACGGGAGCGGCGCGCCCGTGCCCGGGAAGTCGGTCAAGGAGCGCGGGGGCGCCGCCGCGCCCGACGGCGGCACGGTGCTGCCCGGCGACGAGCGCGGGCGCGACGACGACGGGGGCCGCGGGGGCGGCGACGGCAAGGGGAAGAAGGGCAAGGGCAAGCGCGGCGACAAGGGCGAGGCGTCGCCGGAGGCCGACGGCGACGACAAGCCGGGCAGCAAGCCGTCGCGGGCCGGGTCCGGCACCGCCGCCGCGTCGGTCGAGCCGACGAAGAACGGGCGGCCGACGCCGACGCGCACGAAGCCGGGGCCCCGCCCCACGCGGACCACCCCCACCCCGGACCCGACGCCCGAGCCGCCCACGCCGTCGCCGGACCCCACGACCCCGGAGCCCTCGTCGTCGGCGCACGGGGAGGCGGAGGGGCCGGTCAAGGAGCAGGGGGAGCCGTCGCCGGAGGCGGGCCCGGCGTAGCCCGGGGGCGGGTGGGGCGCGGGCCATCGGCCTTCGGCCTCGTCCTCAAGCGCCGGACGGGCTTCGGGCGGCTTCGGACGGGCTCTGGGCGGGCTTCGGCGGGCTTGGTTCTCCGCCGCGTCGTCGCCCTCGACATCCGGCTCCTGTGGTGCGCATTTGCCAATGTGGGTGGTAGGTGCGTATGGTGGTAGATCGTTTGATCCCATTTGCCCGGCGCCGACACAGAAGAGCGCCGCGTGGCGCGTACTCTCCCTTGCCGTGGCTGACCGCATAGAGGCGGTCCATTGCGAAATCACGGAGTTGACGGGCGCGTGCCGAGACTCCGGAAGGTTTCGCATTTCGCATGTCCATTTCCAGTTCTGACCACGCCGTCCTGCCCGAGAACGAGTCCGCCCTCGACATGGCCGAGGCCGTCGTCGAGGCCGCCGCGACCGTCGAGGCCGTGGAGCCCGAGGCCGTAGAGCCCGCGGAGCAGGTCGTCGAGGCCGAGGCCCCTGAGGCCGCCGACACCGAGGCCCTTGAGGCCGCCGACACCGAGGCTGACGCCGACGCCGAGCCCGAGATCACCTTCGGCGACCTCGGTCTGCCCGACGGTGTCGTCCGCAAGCTCGCGCGCAACGGCGTGCACACCCCCTTCCCGATCCAGGCCGCGACCATCCCGGACGCCCTGGCCGGCAAGGACATCCTCGGCCGCGGCCGCACCGGCTCCGGCAAGACCCTCTCCTTCGGTCTGCCGACCCTGGCGCGCCTCGCCGAGGGCCACACCGAGAAGAAGAAGCCCCGCGCGGTCATCCTGACCCCGACCCGCGAGCTGGCGATGCAGGTCGCCGACGCCCTCCAGCCCTACGGCGACGTCCTCGGCCTGAAGATGAAGGTCGTCTGCGGCGGTACGTCCATGGGCAACCAGATCTACGCCCTGGAGCGCGGCGTCGACATCCTCGTCGCCACCCCGGGCCGCCTGCGCGACATCATCAACCGCGGCGCCTGCTCCCTGGAGAACGTCGAGGTCGCCGTCCTCGACGAGGCCGACCAGATGTCCGACCTGGGCTTCCTGCCCGAGGTCACCGAGCTGCTCGACCAGGTCCCGGCCGGCGGCCAGCGCATGCTGTTCTCGGCCACGATGGAGAACGAGATCTCCACGCTGGTCAAGCGCTACCTGGTCAACCCGGTCAGCCACGAGGTCGACGCCGCCCAGGGCGCCGTCACGACCATGACGCACCACATCCTGATCGTGAAGCCCCGCGACAAGGCGCCGGTCACCGCCGCGATCGCCGCGCGCAAGGGCCGCACCATCATCTTCGTCCGCACCCAGCTGGGCGCCGACCGCATCGCCGAGCAGCTGCGCGACGCCGGTGTGAAGGCCGACGCGCTGCACGGCGGCATGACGCAGGGCGCGCGTACGCGGACCCTCGCGGACTTCAAGGACGGCTACGTCAACGCGCTCGTCGCCACCGACGTCGCCGCCCGCGGCATCCACGTCGACGGCATCGACCTGGTCCTGAACGTGGACCCGGCCGGCGACCACAAGGACTACCTGCACCGCTCCGGCCGCACCGCCCGCGCGGGCCGCTCCGGCACGGTCGTGTCCCTCTCCCTGCCGCACCAGCGCCGCCAGATCTTCCGCCTCATGGAGGACGCGGGCGTCGACGCCTCCCGCCACGTCATCAACGGCGGCGGCGCCTTCGACCCGGAGGTCGCCGAGATCACCGGCGCCCGCTCCATGACCGAGGTGCAGGCCGACTCCGCCAGCCAGGCCGCGAGCCAGGCCGAGCGCGATGTGCAGGGCCTGACCAAGGAGCTGGAGCGCGCCCAGCGCCGCGCCGCCGAGCTGCGCGAGGAGGCCGACCGCCTCACCGCGCGGGCCGCGCGCGAGCGGGGCGAGGACCCGGCCGAGGCGATCGCCGCTGCCGCCGCCGAGACCGCCGACGCCGCCGTGGCCGAGGCCGCGCCGGTCGCCGTGCCGGAGCAGACGGACCAGCCGCAGGCCGAGCGCGCCGAGGGCTTCGACCGCGGTGACCGCGGTGGCTTCCAGCGCCGTGACGACCGTCGTGACGACCGGGGCGGCCGTTCCTTCGACCGTGACCGTCGTGACGACCGTGGCAACTTCCAGCGCCGTGACGACCGCGGTGACCGCGGTGGCTTCCAGCGCCGTGACGACCGTCGTGACGACCGGGGCGGCCGTTCCTTCGACCGTGACCGTCGTGACGACCGTGGCGGTTTCCAGCGTCGCGATGACCGCGGTGACCGTGGCGGTTTCCAGCGTCGTGACGACCGCGGCGACCGCGGTGGCTTCCCGCGTCGTGACGACCGCGGTGACCGTGGCGGTTTCCAGCGTCGTGACGACCGCGGCGACCGCGGTGGCTTCCAGCGCCGTGACGACCGCGGTGGCCGTCCCTTCGAGCGCCGCGACGACCGCGGCGACCGTGGCGGCTTCCGCCGCGACGACCGCCCGTCCGGCCACCGTGGCAGCGACCGTCCGTTCAACCGCGACCGCCGCGACGACCGCCCGGCCGGCGGCGGCTACCGCTCCGGCGGCCACGACCGTCCGTCGTACAACCGCCGTGACGACCACCGCTCCGGCGGCTCCTTCGGCCGCCGCGACGACAAGCCGCGCTGGAAGCGCAACGGCTGACACGCCGGTCCGGCACACAGCCGATGACTGATGAAGGCGGGCACATCTCCGGATGTGCCCGCCTTCACGCGTACGCCGTCCCTGCACAACCCCGGTCCACCGCAGGCGGTTCGCTCCGCGGTTCGACCAACCGCCACGGCCGTGCCGCCGATACCCGATCGGACTGCGGGGCCCGGCGGGCTATGCTCATGGGTGCGCCGACATCACGTCGGCGAGGACCGTTAGCTCAATTGGCAGAGCAGTGGACTTTTAATCCATTGGTTGTGGGTTCGAGTCCCACACGGTCTACCGGAGGGAGCGGCCGCAGGGGCGCTCCCGGTGGTGTGGGCGAGGGCCCGGTGGAGGAGATCCGCCGGGCCCTCGGTCTGCTTACTGGAGGCCCTGGTTGTCGTCGCCGCGGTGGTGCTTCTGGGACTTCTGGTAGCGGCTCGCGGCCTCGCCCGCGGCGGACGTCAGGCGGGCCGCGGCGCGGATGCCGCGCGGGGCGTTGCCGCGGACCGTCCAGACGACCGCGCCGAAGCCGGCGAGCGTCAGTACGAGCACCACGATGAGCAGTACGAGCATGCGCTCCCCCTTGGTCGGGCCCCGTCGGGCTGCTCGCATCCTCTCAGGCTTCCCAGGGGAACTAGCCCGCCCACCGGCCCGTCAGGAACGTGAGGGCGCAGAGGGTCATGAGGGGCGCGACCAGACAGACGTAGGCCGTGCGGATGCGCGGCGCGCGCAGGCTCCAGGCGGCCAGGGAGACCCACAGCGGCCACCACAGGAGGGTGGCGCGCGGCAGTGACATGTACCAGTACGACGTGCCGAGGGCGACGAGGGCCAGGCCCGTGTACGTCGCCTCCGGCCAGCGGCGGCGGTACAGGAGGAAGCCGGTCAGGGCCAGGCCGAGGACCATCGTGAGGAGCTCGGCCTGGAACTCCACGGCGTAGCCGGTGGACGTGGTGTGGCCGAAGGCCGCCTCCCAGGTGTTGCGCCAGGCCTCCCACGGCGCGTGGAAGTCGCGGTACCAGCCGCGCTCCTCGGCGTGCTTCCACGCCATCCAGTCGCCGGTACGGGACTTGAGGTACCAGCTGTACGCCAGCGGCGGCAGCGCGGGCAGCAGCAGCCAGGGCAGGGCGCGGCCGTCCCGGTGGGCGCGGACCGTGGTGAGGAAGTGGACCGCGAGCGCGGCGGCCAGGAACAGGCCGCTCACCCGGACCGTGGTCGCGAGCGCGGCGAGCACCGCCGCGAGCGGCCAGGCGCGCCGCCGCGCCGCCAGCCACGCGGGCAGGGCGAAGGCGAGGAACAGCGCCTCGGTGTAGCCCGCCGCGAGGAAGACCGCGCACGGCGACAGGAGGAAGAACAGGACGGCCCTGCGGCCCGCGTCCGGGTGGGGCACGTGGTCGCGGGCGATGCGGGCGAGGGCCAGGACCGCCACCGCCCCGGCGGCGAAGGAGACGAGCAGCCCCGCCGCCGCCCAGTCCGGTACGACGGCGTGGACGGCGCGCAGTGTGAACGGGAAGCCCGGGAAGAAGGCCTCCCGGTTGTCCCAGCCCTCCATCCCGGGGCGGAGGTCACCGGGGAAGTAGCCCTCCTGGGCTATGCGCAGGTAGTGCCACCAGTCCCACTGCTGCCAGGCGGACAGCGGCGACGCGGCGTGGCGGGTGCGGGAGTCGGGCGGGAACAGCCAGGTGGCGCCGTACGCCGTCGTCCACAGGCCCGCGCGCGTGACCACGTAGAGGAAGAGGACGTCCGTGTCCTCCTTGCCGAGCAGCCGCCACCGGCCGCGCCGCGGGGCGCCGCGCCGTCGGGGGACCTGGACGGAGGCGGCCGCCCGCGACCGGGGCCGGGGCGGGGAGGAAACGGACAAGACGGTGCCTCCGTGGGTGGGTTGGGGTGTTTTGGGGCGTGCGGGGGTGCCGTGCGTCCGTGCGGCGGTGCGGCGGGTAGGTGCGGGGTGCTGCTGCCGAGGCGCGGCCCCGCGCTCAAGAGCCCCCGCGCATCAGCCCCGCGGCGCCCCCGTGCCGGAGCCCGTGCCGGAGCCCGTGTCGGAGCCCGTGTCGGAGCCCGTGTCGGAGCCCGTGTCGGAGCCCGTGTCGGAGCCCGCGGCCCCCAGCGCCGTACCGAGCGCCTCCCCGCTCTCCGGCGGATACGTGGGGGTGCGCGGCGGCGCGCTGCTCTCCGGGTCGCCGAGCTGCGGCGCCGTGCCCGAGGTCTCCGGCGGCGGAAAGCTCGTGCTCGGCGGGGGCGGCGACTGGTCGTCCGTGGTCGGTGAGGGCGAAGGGGAGGGAGAGGGCGAGCGCGGCACGGTCGGCGACTGGGGGCCCGAAGGGACGGTGGCGGGCGGCGTCGGCTCGGAGCTGTACGTCAGCGCCAGGGCGCCCGCGCCCGCGACGAACAGGGTCGCGGCGACGGCGACGGCCGTGACGAAGACCCGGTGGGCCCGGCGGCCGCGCCGGACGACGACGGAGACGGGCGGCACACCGGCACGGACGCGGCCGGCGTCGGCGGCCTCCTGGAACAGCGAGCGCAGGGGGTCGTGCGGTTCAGACACCGGGGGCCTCCTCGGTACGCGGGTCTGTCAGACGGAGGGCGAGCGCGGCACGGCCGCGGGAGAGATGGGTCTTGACCGTGCCGGGGGACAGGCCGGTCTCCCCGGCGATCTGCTCGACGGAGAGGTCGCACATGTAGTGCAGGGCGAGCGTCCGCCGCTGCTGCGGCGGCAGTTCGCGCAACGCCTCGACCAGGGCGACCGATTCGGGGCCAGGGCCCTCGGTGTGCGGCGGGGCGCCGCTGCGCTGCCAGGCCGACGCCGAGCGGCGCACGCCGCGCCAGCGGCTCACCGCGAGCCGCCAGGCGACGGTGCGGATCCACGCCTCGGGGCGGCCGTCGCGGTCGAGCCGCCCCCGGCGGCTCCAGCCCTTGACGAACGCCTCCTGCACGACGTCCTGCGCTTCGTGCAGGTCACCGAGCATCACGTACAGCTGCCCCGTCAGTCGTGCGGCCGCGTGCGCGTAGAACTCCTCGAACTCCTCGACGGTCAACAGATTGCTCCCGGATCTCCTTGGTCTCACCGTGCATACGCCCGCCGACCCGCGTCCGGATGACACGGAAGACGAAAGATCCAGGTGACGACGGTCACAGGCCGGACGCGGCCCGCGGCGCCCGCGGGTTCGCCGCCCGCCCTGCCCGCGGGTTCGCCGCCCGCGTCGGCGGCGGGGCGCCCCACGACCGGCCCAACAAATCCTGCGCCCCCGGCGCCGCCGCGGCACGCTGCCAGTGGAACGTGATCCGGAGGTGCGGCATGGCGGCTCAGGCACAACCAGGGGCCCGGTCCCGCGGGCCCCGCGGGGGCATACGCGGCCGCCGGATCCGCGGGGCGGCCCTCGCCCTGCTCCTCGCCCTCGCCGCCCCGGCCTGCGGCGGCTCCGACGGGCCCGGCGACGCGGCCACCGCCCCCGCCCGCCGCGCCGACCTGCCCTTCAGCCATCCGGGTGTCCTCGTCAGCAAGGCCCAGTTCGACCGGGTGCGCGCCCACGTCGCGGCCCGCGAGCAGCCCTGGCGCACGGCGTACGAGCAGCTGCGCGCCAGCAAGTACGCGGCCGCCGACTACCGCCCGAAGCCGTACGCCGTGGTCGCCTGCCCGCCCGGCAACGAGCCGGGCCAGGGCTGCGTGGAGGAGCGCGAGGACGCCCTGGCCGCGTACACCCAGGCACTGCTCTACAACGTCACCGGCGACCGCGCCCACGCCGAGAAGGCCATCGCGATCATGGACGCCTGGGCCCGGGTCGTCACCCGGCACACGGAGGCCAACGCGGGCCTGCAGACCGCCTGGGCCGCCAGCTCCTGGGCGCGCGCGGCCGAGGCCGTGCGCTACACCTACGACGGCTGGGCCGACGGCGACCTGCTGCGCTTCGAGCGGATGCTCCGCAACGCCTATCTGCCCCAGGTCGTGGCCGGTTCGGTCGAGTCCAACGGCAACTGGGACCTCGTCATGGCCGACGCCGTCATCGGCATGGCGGTGTTCCTCGACGACCACGCGGCCTTCGAGGAGGCGGTGCGCCACTTCCGTGGCCGCGTGCCCGCGTACTTCTATCTGAAGTCCGACGGACCGCTGCCCGTGGCGCCCCGGGGCAGCGACCTCGACACGGCGGCAGAGCTGAGCCGCTACTGGTTCGGACAGAAGAAGTTCGCCGACGGGCTCGCGCAGGAGACCTGCCGCAACTTCAAGCACGCCGGGTACTCCCTGGCCGCCACCGCCCACATCGCCGAGACGGCCTGGCACCAGGGCGTCGACCTGTACGCCGAGGTCAAGGACCGGCTGCGGGCCGCCTTCGAGTTCCACTCCGGCTACCAGCTCGGCGCCACCGCACCCGGCTGGCTGTGCGGCGGCAGGCTCCAGCGCGACCTCGGGCCCGACACGGAGGTCGGCCTGAACCATCTGCGCGGCCGCCTCGGCATGGACCTGCCGAACACCCGGAAGCTCACCCTGGAGCGGCGCCCGGAAGGCACCGACGACCTGTTCGTGGCCTGGGAGACGCTGACGCACGCGGAGAACACCTGAGGCGCGGAGGGCACCTCGGGTACCAGTTCGCGTTCTGTGCCCCTGATGGCGTACTGTTGGGTTCACCGACGCGGGGTGGAGCAGCTCGGTAGCTCGCTGGGCTCATAACCCAGAGGTCGCAGGTTCAAATCCTGTCCCCGCTACTCAAGAGCCGAAGGCCCGGAATCCTCAGGGATTCCGGGCCTTCGGCGTTCCGGTGGCCCGGGGCGGCGCCGGGGCTCCGGAGCGCCGCGAGCACGGGGCGCCGCCAGGGCCGCCGTCAGGGGCCGGTGCCAGAGGCCGCCGCCGGGCGGGGCGCACGCCGTCCGCGCGGGTCGGCGCGCCACCGCCCCGCGCCAGGGCGCACGCTGCCCGCCGGATCACCCACTCGGAGCACGCCGGGTCGCCCCCGGGCCCCAACGCGGGAAGCCTTGGGCCGATGCGGCGGGTCTGCGGCGGGAGTCGAGCGGTGGTTGCTTTGGGCGGTGGGGACCTCCGTACCGGTGCCGGGCCGGGGGCGCGCCATGGGCGCTGAGGGCCGGGCACCGCGTCGCGAGCGGGCCCTCACCCGCGTGCTGCCCCCGCTCCTGATCCTCGTCGGGGTCGCCTTCGACGCGCTCACGCCGCCCCAGTTCACCGCGTCCCCGCTGTTCGCCGCCGCGCCCCTGATCGCGGCCCCGTTCTTCTCGCTCGGCACCACCGTGGCGACGGCCGCCGTGTCCTGCGCCGCCGTGCTCGCCCTGCGCATCGACAACCACGCGGGCGTGGACGTCGAGGTCGTCACCTCCTTCGTCACCATGCTCACCGTCGGCGCCCTCGCCGTCGTGATCAACCGCGTCGTCCGCCGCGGCGACGCCCGCCTCGCCTCCGCCCGCTCCATCGCCGAGGCCGCGCAGCGGGCCGTCCTGCCGCAGCCGGACCCGCGCATCGGCGGCCTGGACGTCGCCGCCCGGTACGAGGCCGCGCAGGCCGACGCCTTCATCGGCGGCGACCTGTACGCGGTGCAGGACACCCCGCACGGCGTCCGCCTCATCGTCGGCGACGTACGCGGCAAGGGCATGGGCGCGGTGGCCGCCGTCGCCGTCGTCATCGGCGCCTTCCGCGAGGCGGCCGAGCAGGAGGCCACCCTGGAAGCCGTGGCGCAGCGCCTGGAGCGTGCCCTGGCGCGCGAGGGCACGCGGCGCGACGGGCTCGACGCCTTCGAAGGGTTCACCACGGCGGTCCTCGCGGAGATCCCGCGCGGCGGCGGCAGCGTGCGCCTGGTCAACCGCGGCCACCCCGAGCCGCTGCTGCTGCGCGCCGACGGGCGCCTGCGCGTGCTCTCGCCCGCCGAACCCGCGCTGCCGCTCGGCATGGGCGACCTCGGCGTCTGGCCCGACCGCGCGGACGAGACCGACTTCCCGCCCGGATCCACGCTGCTGCTGCACACCGACGGGCTCAGCGAGGCCCGGGACGCGCGGGGTGTCTTCTACGACCCCGCGGCCCGGCTCGGCGGCCGCGTCTTCTCGGGCGCGGACGCCCCCGACGCGCTCCTGTCCACGCTCGTCGCCGAGGTCCTCGACCACACCGGCGGCGGCGCCACCGACGACATGGCCCTCCTCGCCGTACGACGGCCCGTCACACCCCGTGACTGAACGGAGCCCCAGCGCAGCGCAACTGACGACCCGTCATCCATACCTGAAGATCGATTCCACTGCGCAGCGTCATGGCACGCGCTCAACTCGCCCTATTCCCGGCCTTGATGTCCCGTTGTGTTCGTGGCGTAAGCGTTAACGATCAACCCGAACAGCTTGGAATACCGACCCGCTGTCTATTAACGTTCGATAACGCAGCGCGGTCGTCCCAGCCGTCACACCCGGCGGCTCCGCGCGCACGCGCCTAATCCCGCAAGGGAGCCGGGGAACCACCATCTTGGGGTGAATCGGACGCCTCTCGCGCACGCGGACCCGTATCCGCCGTGCACGAGCAGCGGCCGTAGGAGACCTTCCTGCTCCGAACCCGTCAGCTAACCCGGTAGGCGAGAAGGAAGGAAAGGAGTGCGCCCCCGTGGCGTCCAACCGGCCTGCCCCAGAAGCGCTCTACATACCCCACGGCAGCCTCATCGAGGGTGCCGACGGCGGCGAAGGACCCGGGGGACACACCGGGCACGCCGACCACGCCGAGGCCTCCGCGCCCGCCGGGTATGCCGGTTACGCCGCCCAGGAGCCCCCGGCCTCCTGGGAGGAGTGGAACCCCACCGCGGAGACCGTCCGCCCCGTGCGCGGCAAGCACCGCATCCACAAGAAGGGCGGCGGCGGCCTCGCCCGCAGCTCCACCGTCCTCGGCGTCGGCGTCATCGCCGCCGTCGGCGCGGGCGGCATCGCCACCGCGCAGGGCGGCAAGCCGCCCGTCTCCATCGCCCTGCCGGACCTGGCGTCCGTCGCGGACTCGCTGCCGGGCGTCGGCGCCCTGGTCGACGGCGACGACACCGCCGCCCCGGCCACCGCCGCGGCCGCGGCGCCCCTCAGCTCCGCGGGCGTCACCGGCGCCGACGCCGAGCGGGGCACCACGGACGCGGGGGAGGCCCTGCGGGCCCGCATCCTCCAGCAGGCCGAGAACCAGCACCACCAGGCGGACGACGCGCAGCGCAGGCAGGCCGAGGACGCGGCCGTGGCCAGGGCCGCCGCGACCGCCACGGCCCAGCAGGGCAAGGCGGCGGCCGAGGTCAAGGCGAAGGCCGCGGAGGAGAAGCGGAAGAAGGAGGAGGCGGCCCGCAAGAAGCGCGAGGCCGAGCGCCTCGCGAAGCTCGCCAAGAGCTTCACGCTCCCCGCCTCCTCGTACGTCCTCACCTCCCACTTCGGCGACTCCGGCTCCATGTGGTCCTCCGGGCGGCACACCGGCCTGGACTTCGCGGGCCCCAACGGCTCCCCGCTCAAGGCCGTCCACTCCGGCACCATCACGGAGGCCGGCTGGGCGGGCGCGTACGGCTACCGCACGGTCCTGAAGCTCGATGACGGCACCGAGATCTGGTACTGCCACCAGTCCTCGCTCTCCGTCAGCGTGGGCCAGAAGGTCAGCACCGGCGACGTCATCGGCCGCATGGGCGGCACGGGCAACGTCACCGGGGTCCACCTCCACCTGGAGGTCAGGACGGGCGGCGGCGCGGCCATCGACCCGCTGTCCTGGCTGCGCGGCAAGGGCCTGACGCCCTGATCCCGCCCGCCGCGAAGCCCCGTGGCCGCGCGCCCCGCCGACGGCCGCGAGCCGACGGCTGGCCTCCGGCCGCTGGCCTCCGACGGCCGCTAGCCGCTGACCCCCGGCCGCTGACTCCCGACGGCCGCGAGCCGACGGCTGGCGGCTGACCGCGAAGGGTCCTCAGACTCCGGCGGCCCTGGCGACGACCCCCCGACGCCAGGGCCGCCGGTTCCCGCGTCCCGCGGCCTCCCCGACCGGGTTCCGCATCCTGGAATCCGTTGTCTGGAATCCGCCGTCCCTCACCGGAATTCCCGACTTCGCAAGGATGTTGGCGCCGGTATGACCACTCTTCGCCCTCTGGGATCGTCCGACCTCGAAGTCTTCCCGCTCGCCCTCGGCGGCAACGTCTTCGGCTGGACCGCCGACCAGGACCAGTCCTTCGCCGTCCTCGACGCCTACGCCGCCGCGGGCGGCAACTTCATAGACACCGCGGACGCCTACACGTTCTGGGTGCCCGGCAACAAGGGCGGCGAGTCCGAGACCGTCCTCGGGCGGTGGATGGCCGAGCGCGGCAACCGCGACGACGTCGTGGTCGCCACCAAGGTCGGCGCGCTGCCCGAGTACAAGGGCCTGTCCGCGAGCACCATCAAGGCCGCCGCCGAGGAGTCGCTGCGCCGCCTCGGCACCGACTACATCGACCTGTACTACACGCACTACGACGACCCGTCCGTGCCCGTCGAGGAGTTCATCACCGCCCTCGACGAGCTGGTGCGGTCCGGCAAGGTGCGCGCGATCGCCGCGTCGAACATCACCCCCGAGCGCCTCCAGGAGTCCCTCGACTTCTCCGACCGCGAGGGCCTGGTGCGGTACGTGGCGCTCCAGCCGCACTACAACCTCGTCTCGCGCGACACCTACGAGGGCCCGCTCCAGGAGATCGCCTCGCGCTCCGGGCTCGCCGCCGTCCCGTACTTCGGCCTCGCCGCGGGCTTCCTGACCGGCAAGTACCGCCCGGGCACGGAGGTCGACAGCGCCCGGGCCGAGAAGGCGGGCGAGTATCTGGCCACCGAGCGCGGCCGCCGCGTCCTCACGGCCCTCGACGAGGTGGCCGAGGCCCACGACGCGCAGGTCGCCACCGTCGCCCTCGCCTGGCTCGCCGCGCAGCCGACCGTGGCGGCGCCGATCGCATCGGCCCGCACCCTGGAGCAGCTTCCGGCGCTCCTCGCGGTGGGCGACCTGGAGCTGACCGGGGCCGAGCTCGCGGCCCTCACGGCGGCCTCCGCCTGACGTCAGGGCCGATAGGGGTTGTGGCACGGGGGAAGCACCGGGCCGTACGCCCCGACGGGCCCGTACGCGGCGTGCGGCAGCGGCACCAGGACCGGGGCCGTCGCCCGCGCCGCGTACCCGAGCGCGGGCGCGGCCACGGCCCTGCGCTCCCACAGGGCCTGGAGGAGCTCCCGCTCCCGCGCGACGAAGTCGGCGCCCCCCCTGCCGTGCCGGGCGCGGTGGCGCAGGAGCGCGAGGGCCGTCGCGCACGTCTCGTACTCGACGACGGTGCGGCCCGCGGGCTTGCCCAGGTGGAAGGCCGCGTAGTCACGGGCGAGCGTGCGGGCCGGCAGGGAGCCCAGCGCGTAGGGCTCGGGCGCGGTGAACCAGCCCGCGGCCACGTACACGGGCAGCTCGTCGCGCACGAGGCGCAGCTCGCGCCGGCGCAGCCAGACGGCCAGCCAGGTGAGCAGCCCGAAGACCGGCAGCATGAAGGTCGCGTACACGACGAAGAAGCCGTACTCGCCGAAGCCCGCGGAGCCGTTCCAGAAGGCGTGCAGGCCCATCGCGAGGAGCAGCCCGGCGCACGGCAGCAGCCTGCGGCGGGCGGTGTGGTGCTCGGCGGTCACGGCGGCGGTGCCGAAGCCGATGCCGGTGAGCACGGTGAAGAGCGGATGCGCGAACGGTGACATGACAACGCGGACGAAGAAGGTCGCGGCGGTCACCGAGGCGAGGCCGCTCTCGCCGCTGAGCTGGTCGGTGCCGAAGGCGTTGCCGAGGTAGAGGATGTTCTCGGTGAACGCGAAGCCGGTGGCGGTGACGCCCGCTATCACGAACCCGTCGACGACCCCGGTGAAGTCGGCTCTGCGGAACAGGAAGACGAGCAGGACGGCCGCCGCCTTCGCCGTCTCCTCGACGACGGGCGCTATGACGGTCGCGCCCAGGGTGTCCGCGCTGGTCGGGTCGGCCGTCGCGGTGGCTATCCAGCGGGTCGCGAAGCTGTTCGCCATGATCGCTATCAGCGCGGCCGCGCAGGCGCCCCAGGAGAAGGCGAACAGCAGGTTCCGCCAGGGCCCCGGCGCCACCCGGTCCAGCCAGCGGAACGCGGCGATCAGCAGCGGCACGGGGAGCGTGGCGAGGCCGAGCCCCACCAGGAAGCCCTCGGTGCCGGTCTGCTCGCGCACCAGGGCGAGGATCACCAGGCCGGAGAGGGCGAGCAGGATGACGAGGCCCGTCGCCCGGATGGCCCCGCGCTGCCACCAGCGCGGATGCCGGGGCCCGGGTGCCCCGGCGGACGCGTCGGACCCGTCGGGCCCGCCGGGCGGCGTCGGGTGGCTCGGGAGTGCGGGGCTGGTGGCCACGGATCGACCCTAACGAGGGTTGCGGCGGGCCGCGACGGTGCCTCGGCGACGGCGGGCGGCGGAGTCGGCGGTGTCTCGGCGGTGGCGGGCCGCGGACCCGACGGTGTCTCGGCGGTGGCGGGCCGCGGAGTCGGCGGTGGTCCGGCCCCGGCGGCCCGCGGAGCGCCTCAGCCCTGGGTGAGCGTGGCGGCGCGGCGGAACAGCAGGTCGTTCACGACGTGTCCCTTCCGCAGGCCCTGGCCCTCGAAGCGGGTCTGCGGCCGGAAGTCGGGCCGCGGCGCGTACCCGCCGTCCGCCTGGGTGTTCTCGAAGTCGGGGTGCGCGCCGAGCACCTCCAGCATGTGCTCCGCGTACGGCTCCCAGTCCGTGGCGCAGTGCAGCACCGCGCCGGGCTTGAGCCGGGGCGCGAGCAGCGTCAGGAAGTCCGGCTGGATCAGGCGCCGCTTGTTGTGGCGGGCCTTGGGCCAGGGGTCGGGGAAGTACACGCGGGCGCCGTCCAGGCCCTCCGGGGCGAGCATCTCCCGGAGCAGGATCACGGCGTCGCCGTTGGCGACCCGGATGTTGGACAGGCCGTTCCGCTCCGCGAGATTCAGCAGGTTGCCCTGGCCGGGGGTGTGCACGTCCACGGCGAGGATGTTCGTGTCCGGGTCCGCGGCCGCCATCTGCGCGGTGGCCTCGCCCATGCCGAAGCCGATCTCCAGGACGACGGGCGCCTCGGAGCCGAACAGCTCCTGGAGGTCGAGCACCTTCGCGCCGTCGATGTCGAAGCCCCACTTGGGCCACAGCCGCTGCAGGGCGTCGCCCTGCGCGGTGGTGACCCGGCTGCGGCGCGGCGTGAAGCTGCGGATCCGCCGCTCGAACCGGCCGCCGGAGGGGTCGGGCACGGGACCTTCGGGGAAACGGGGGGCGCCCTTCGGGCGGGAGTTCTCAGACACAGTGCCGTCGATTTTAGTGCGGCGGGACCGGACGGGGGCGCCCCGAGCCGCCGGTCGGGTCAGCGCAGCGCGGCGAGGACCCGGCGGGCCACCTCCCGGCCGATGGGCAGCGAGGCGGTGGCCGCGGGCGAGGGCGCGTTCAGCACGTGCACGGCGCGGGCCCCCTCCTGGATCAGGAAGTCGTCGACGAGGGTGCCGTCCCGCAGCACGGCCTGCGCCCGCACGCCCGCGGCCGCGGGCACCAGGTCCTCGGCCCGCACGCCGGGCAGCAGCCGCCGCACGGCCTGGGTGAACGCCTCCTTGGACAGGGATCTGCGCAGCTCTCCCGCCCCGTACCGCCAGTGGCGCCGGGCGATCTGCCAGGAGCCCGGCCAGGCGAGCGTCCCGGCGAGCTCGCGGGGCCGCACCACCGACCAGTCGTACCCCTCGCGGGCCAGCGCGGGCACCGCGTTCGGCCCGACGTGGACGCCGCCGTCGACGCCGCGCGTGAGGTGCACGCCGAGGAAGGGGAAGGCCGGGTCGGGCACGGGATACACGAGCCCGCGCACGAGCTCGGGCCGGGCGAGCGTGAAGTACTCCCCCCGGAAGGGCACGATCCGCATGTCCGGCTCGTCGCCGGTCAGGCGGGCGATCCGGTCGCAGTGCAGCCCCGCGCAGTTGACGAGGACCTTGGCGCGCAGCACGTCCCCGCGCGCGGTGCGCACGGCGACGCCGCGGTCGGGGCGGCGGTCGACGTGGACGACCTGGGCGCCGTAGCGCACCTCCGCGCCGGAGGCGTGGGCGAGCTGCTCGGCGACCGCGCCGTAGTCGCAGATGCCGGTGGTGCCGACGTGGATGGCGGCGATGCCGCGCACGTCCGGCTCGTACTCCGCTATCTGGGCGGGGCCGAGCTCGCGGACCGGGATGCCGTTCTCCCGGCCGCGCTGGACGAGGGCGTGCAGCCGGGGCAGCTCGGCGCGGTCGGTGGCGACGATGAGCTTGCCGGTGACCTGGTGCGCGATGCCGTACTCGGCGCAGAACTTGACCATCTCGGCGGCGCCGCCCACGGCGAAGCGCGCCTTCAGGGAGCCCGGGCGGTAGTAGATCCCGCTGTGGATCACTCCGCTGTTCCGCCCGGTCTGGTGGCGGGCCGGGCCCGCCTCCTTCTCCAGGACGGTCACCCGGGTGCCGGGCGCCGCCCGGGTGAGGGCATGCGCGACCGAAAGCCCGACGATGCCGCCCCCGACGACGAGCACGTCACAGTCATACGCCACGGAACCCCGACCCATCGCTCTGCACCTCCCACCCCGATAGTGCCCTGCACCACTGACAACGCCGTTAAACGTGGTCCTGGGCACCCGGGGCCGCGAAGGCCCGTGTCGCCGCTCACGCCGGGGCGACGAGCAGGGGGCGGGCCCGCTCCCGCAGCTCCACCACCCGGGGCTCGTCCCCGTAGGGCTCCAGGCGGTGCAGCAGGTCCTTCACGTACTCCGTGGTGCGTGCGGAGGAGATGCGTCCGGCGACCTCCACCGCCCGCACGCCCTGCTCGCAGGCCGCGTCCAGGTTCCCGGACTCCAGCTCGGCGACGGCGGAGACGACGAGCCGCAGGCCGTGGGAGCGGACGAACTCCTCGGTGGGCCGGGACAGCGCCTGCTCCGTGAAGCGCCGGACCTGGCGGGGCGCCTTCAGGTCGCGGTAGCACTCGGCGGCGTCCGCGGCGAAGCGGTCGTAGCCGTAGAAGCCGAGCCAGGACGGGTCGTGGTCGCCGTCGCGGGACCGCTCCAGCCAGCCCTCGGCGGCCCGCAGGGCCGCGCCCGCGGCCTGGGCGTCGTGGGCACGCGCGTGCGCGCGCGCCTCGACGAGCCGGAAGAAGCTCATGGTCCTCGCGGTCGCGAGCCCCCTGTTGCGCTCCAGGGCGGCCTGGGCGAGGTCGACGCCCTCGTCGCCGAAGCCCCGGTAGGTCGCCTGGAGGGACATCGACGCCAGGACGTACCCCCCCAGGGGCACGTCGGCGGCCGCGCGGGCCAGGCGGAGCGCCTGGATGTAGTACCGCTGGGCGGCCTCCTGCTGGCCGGTGTCGAAGGCCATCCAGCCGGCGAGCCGGGTCAGCTCGGCGGTGGCGCCGAACAGGGCGCGGCCCACCTCGTCCGAGTACGAGCCGAGGAGCAGCGGCGCCGCCTCGACGCGCAGGCACTCCGGGACCATCGACGAGCGCCAGTCGCCGCCGCCGTACTTGGAGTCCCAGCGCCGCGCGTCCTCGGCGGCCTCCCGCAGTTTCAGTACGTCGCTGTGGCCGACCTTCATCGGCGCGCCGCCCTCGTCGGCCTTGGCCACGTCGCGCGGCCCGTCGCGGCTGACGTCGCGGGCGACCGAGCTGTCGGCCGGGGTTATGAGCCAGCGGGACGCGGGCGTGGCGTACGCGCTGACGGCGAAGGAGCCTGCCAGGGACTGCCAGATGCCGCCGCCGCCCGCGCGGCGGCCCGCGAGGTCGAGGCGGTACAGCTCGGTCGCCGACTTGACCGCGGCGCCGACGTCGCGCGGGAAGGCGAGGCCCACTTCGGGCGCCGGGTCCGCGTCGGCGAGGCCGATCTCGTGCAGGGGCACGGGGCGCCCGAGCTTCTGGCCGATGGCGGCGGCGATGAGGTGCGGCGCGGCGCCCTGCGGCACCATCCCCTTGGACACCCACCGGGCCACCGAGGTCTTGTCGTACCTGAGCGTCAACCCGCGTTGAGCACCGAGGTCGTTGACCCTGCGCGCGAGTCCCGCGTTGCTGATTCCCGCGAGGGCGAGAACGGTGCCGAGCTTTTCGTTCGGCCCGCGTTGCTCCCTGGACATGCGCCACCCCTCGGACACAGACGGCTGCCGGGCAGTGGCGTGACCGCGCGGCATTCGTGCTGCCTTCCCCCCGGGGGCGGCTACCGGGGGTCACCGGTGCGAACGGCGTGTCGCGCGCCGTTTCCCGATCCCCGGCCGCAAGAGCACGTGGCCGAGCCCCCAGGTATATGCCTCCGCGAAAACAACAGCACACCCAGCGTAGTTCGGTGAATCCCAAGCGTTAAGAGGCGTAGTTCCGTATGGCGAGATTGTTGTCCGTACGGGCGTGCGGCACCGTCGGAGCGTGCTCCGGGTGTGTGGCCGTGCGCCCGTGTGTGCGCTCTTCTACGGCCACCGGGAGAGCGTTTCCATGGATGACGCGTGGGTCGGCCCGCTGCGCTGGAGTCAGCGGGCTGGGGGACACCGCCGCCTCCATCCCCGCGGGCGGCGGACCGGTCCGGGAGGCGAACACCGCCTCCCGGGCTGTGCGTTGGCCGTCCCGGCCCTGGGGGGCGTGTTCGGCCATGGCTGAATTGGCCGAAAATCGACCCCGCCTGCCCGCGCTCCGGCCGCCCTACGTCCCGGTGTTGACGTCGTTGCGTCCTCAACCATAGATCCCCCGGGGCGCGTTCGCGCCGGTACGAGCGCCGTCGTAGACCCTCTCGCACGCCTCCTTCGTGGCAGCATGGGTCCCCAGTCCCTCGATTCCGGAGGGTCACTGGTTTGTCCACAGGCTGTGGAGGCGGCGATGCGGTGGTTGGTGGGGTGGAGCAGTACCACCGCGAGGCCTTCGGCCGCCCTCGGCACGGCGGGCGCCTCCGGGGACGACGGCGAGACCGTCCACCCCGTGGGCTCCCAGCTCCTGTGGGGCGACCCCGACCCCCTGTGGGCGGTCGGTGACTGGCGCCCCGACGAGGTGCGCACCGTCAAGGCCGACGACGAGACCCGCATCGCCGTGCTCGGCATCTGCGGGGCGAGCGACGAGGAGCTGCGGGCCAGCCTGTTCGCCGCCCGCGGCGGCGCGCTGCGGCACCTGACCGCCTGGCCCGGCAGCTACACCGCGGTCGTCCAGGTCGGCCGCCGCGTGATGGTCGCGGGCGACCTGGCGGGCGCCCGGCCCGTGTTCCACACCCCGTGGGCGGGCGGCACGGCGTACGCGACGGCCGCCCTGCCGCTGGCCGACCTCATCGAGGCGCACCTGGACATCGGCCACCTCGCGGCGCTGCTCGCCGCCCCCGACGTCCCGGAGGCGCTGCACGACTCGACGCCGTACCAGGGCGTGCGGCGCGTGCCCCCGGGGCATGCGCTGATCCTCCGCGCGGGCGCGCGCGAAGTCGCCGGGTACGAACCCGTCGCGTCCCTCGCCGTCGCGGCCCCGCCGACCGACGAGGCCAGCGCGGTGGAGGGCGTCCGGGACGCCCTCGTCGAAGCCGTACGCGCGCGTCTGCGGGCCCCGCGGCACGTCCCGGGCACCGACATCGACCCCGGCCCCGTCCCCGGCATGGGCCCCGCCGAGCGGCGCGCGGCCCGCGGCATGCCGGTGCCCGGCATCGGCGCCGACCTCTCCGGCGGCCCCGCCTCCGGCACCCTCGCCCTGCTCGCGGCGGGCCTGCCCGGGATGCCCGGCACGGTCCTCGGCCACGGCACCGGCGCGGGCGAGCGGCTCCTCGCCGTCACCTTCAACGACCTCGCCACGGGCGGCCGCGAGGCCGAGCTGGAGCGCGCGGGCACCATCGCCGCCAACCCCCGGCTGCACCACGTCGTCGTCGCCGGGGGCGAGGAGAGCCTCCCGTACGCCGACCTGGAAGGACCCCTGACCGACGAGCCCAGCGGCGTGCTCGTCGCCGCCCAGCGCCACCGCGCCCGCCTCGCCTCGGGCAGCGCGGACCACTTCACCGGCTACGGCGCCCGGCAGGTCCTGGACGCCCACCCGGCGCGCCTGGCCGACCTCCTGATGGACCGCAAGCGACGCCACCTGGTGCGGCCGGTCACCGCCCTGGCCAAGGCCGAGGGCTCCGTCATGGTCCCCGCGCGCGTGTACGGCGCCGCGCGCCGCCTCGCCCGCACGGCGCACCGCGCGGGCGTCGAGACCCTCGCCGACCGTCTCCTGCACCGCCGCTTCGAGGAGCCGGGCGGCGCGGTGGGGGCCTCGCTGGCCGCCCTCGCGTGGGCCAGACCGGGTCCCGCCGCGCGCTGGCTGACCGGTGAGGCCCTCGCAGAAGTATCGGTTCGCCTTCAGGAGACGACGACCCGCCCCGGGCCCGGTCCCGGACAGCGCCCCGGCGAGTTCCGCGCGCGGGCCGCCCTCTTCCGGCACGCGGCAGACCTGCGCGTCCTGGAGCAGGCCGCGGAGGTCCGCTTCCAGCGCCTGCACGCGCCCTTCCTGGACAACCAGGTCGTCCGCGCCTGCCGGGCGCTCCCGGAGTCCGTACGGGTACGTCCAGGGGCGCGCGCCCAGATCCTGCGCACGGTCCTCGAAGGCGCCGGGGTCAGCGAACTCCCGCCCGGCTGGGGCGCGCCGTCCCACGCCTCGAACGCGGCGGCGGCCCGCACCGGCCTGCGCGCGGCGGTGGACGGCCTGCTCGCCCTCTTCGACACGCCCCTGCTCGCGCAGGCGGGCCTCGTCGAGGCCCGCGTCGTCCGCAAGGCGCTGCGCGCCGCGGCCGAAGGCGAGCGGGTACCGCTCGACGGCCTCGCCGACCTCGTCGCCACGGAGGTGTGGCTGCGACGCCTGCTGTCCCGGCGCGGCACCTGCTGGACCGGCACACCGGCACGCCAACGGGCCGTCCCCACGGGGACGGTGGTCCCGCAACAGGGCACCCTGGGGGCGGCCAGGACACCGCACTCGCTGCCGCACTAGCGGCGGCGTTCGGGGCGGGCCGCACCAGAGACCTTCCAGCCCCCCGGGTGCGGCGGCGTTCGGGACGGGCCCGCAGCGGCACCACCCAGCCCGTCCGGCGTTTGAGGACGAGGCGCGGAGCGCCGATAAACGGGGGTCCAAGGGGGGGGAGCCACCTTGTCCGGGAAGGGGCGGGTCTGGGGCGCCCCGCGAGGGCACGCGGGAAACGCGACGGCACCCCCGCCCCCGACGAGCCAGAATGACCCCGTGCGGTATCGAGTCCTGGGCGCCACCGAGGCGTACGACGATGAGGGAGCCCCCGTCCCGGTGGGCGGCCCCCGCCTGCGCGCCCTCCTCGCGGCCCTGGCCGCCCGCGCGGGCCGCACCACCCCCGTCGGCACCCTCGTCGACGACGTCTGGGCGGACGCCCCGCCCGCGGACGCCCCGGCCGCGCTCCAGGCCCTCGTGGGGCGCCTCCGCAGGGCCCTCGGCAAGGACGCCATCGCGTCGGAGCCCGGCGGCTACCGCCTCACCGCCGCCCCCGACGACGTCGACCTCCACCGCTTCGAACGCCTGGCCCGCGAGGGGACCGCCGCCCTGGACCGGGGCGAACCCGACGCGGCCGCCCGCACCCTGCGCGAGGCCCTCGCCCTGTGGCACGGCCCCGCGCTCGCCGACCTGCCCGACCGCACGGCCGCCACCCGCCCGGAGGCCCGGCGCGCGGAGGCCGCCCGCGCGCGGATCGAGGCGGACCTGCTGCTCGGCCGGGCCGCGGACGTCGTACCCGAGCTGCGGGAGCTGACCGCCACCCAGCCCTACGACGAGGCGCTGCACGCCCTGTTGATCCGGGCGCTGCGCGCCGCGGGCCGGGGCGCGGACGCGCTCGCCGCGTACGAGCACGCGCGCCGCACCCTCGCCGACGGGCTCGGCGCCGACCCGGGCCGGGAACTGCGGGCGCTGCACGCGGAGTTGCTGGCGGAGCCGATGCCACCGGAGGGCGGGCCTCCGACAGGGGGCGGTGCCTCGCGGGCGGCCGCCGGGGGAGGCGCCGACGTACGGGCACGGGCCGACCGCGCTGAATGGGCACTTGCCCACCCTGAACAGACACCGGCTCACTCCGAGCGGGCACTTGCCCACTCCGAGCGGGCACTTGCCCACTCCGAGCGGGCGCCTGCCCACTCCGAGCGGGCGCCTGCCCACTCCGGGCGCGCTCCCGGGCGCGCTGCCCGGCGGGCCCCCGGCCGGCCCCCTGAGCGGAAGGGGAACATCCGCCCCCGTCTGACCTCTTTCGTCGGCCGGGAACCCGAACTCGCCGCCATCCGTTCGGACATGCGGAGGGCCCGACTGGTCACGCTGACCGGACCGGGCGGCTCCGGCAAGACCCGCCTCGCCGAGGAAGCCGCCGCCGGGCATCCCGGCGCATGGCTGGCCGAGCTCGCCCCGCTCGACCGGCCGGAGGCGGTGCCCGGCGCGGTCGTCAGCGCGCTCGACCTGCGCGAGACCGTGCTGATCACGAGCGAGCTGACCGCTCCTCAGGACGACCCCGTCGCCCTGCTCGTCGAGTACTGCGCCCCGCGCAGCCTGCTCCTGCTCCTTGACAACTGCGAACACGTCATCGGCGCCGCCGCCGAACTCGCCGAGACCCTCCTCACCCGCTGCCCGGACCTCACCATCCTCGCGACCAGCCGGGAACCGCTGGGCGTGCCGGGCGAGTCCGTGCGCCCCGTGGAGCCGCTGCCGCCCGACCCGGCGCACCGCCTGTTCACCGAGCGGGCCGCGGCCGCGAGCCCCGGCTTCGACGCCACCGCGGACGCCGCGGCCGTCGACGAGATCTGCCGCCGTCTCGACGGCCTGCCCCTGGCCATCGAGCTGGCCGCCGCCCGGCTGCGGCTGCTCACCCCCAGGCAGATCGCCGACCGCCTCGACGATCGCTTCCGCCTGCTCACCAGCGGCTCCCGCACGGCCCTGCCGCGCCAGCAGACCCTGCGGGCCGTCGTCGACTGGTCCTGGGACCTCCTGGACGAGGCCGAGCGCACGGTCCTGCGCGAGGTCTCCGTCTTCGCGGGCGGCTGGGACCTGGAGGCCGCCGAGGCCGTGTGCACCGGCCCTGCCGCCGACCTCATCGGCGCCCTCGTCGACAAGTCCCTCGTCGTCGCGACCCCCGGCGCCGGACCCGAGGACCCCGACATGCGCTACCGCATGCTGGAGACCATCCACGAGTACGCGACCGAGCGCGCCGCCGAGACCCCCGCCGCGCGCGCCGCCGCCGAGGACCGCCACGGCGCGTATGTGCGCGCCCTCGTGGAGCGCGCCGAGCCGCTGCTGCGCTCCGCCGGGCAACTGCCGTGGATCCGCCGCCTGGAGGCCGAGCTCGACAACATCCGCGCGGCCCTGCACCGCGCCGTCGAGCGCCGGGACGAGGAGCGGGCCACCGCCCTCGCCCTCGGCATGGGCTGGTTCTGGTGGCTGCGCAACTACCCGACGGAGGGCTCGGACTGGGTCGGCCGCGTCCTGAGCGCCATCGCGCGGCCCGAGCCCCCGGAGGCCGCGGCCGAGCCGTCGCCCCTCGCCGCCTCTCCGCTCGCCCCCGGAGCCGCCGGGCTCGACGCCGACCTCGCCGACGAGGACAGCCCGACGTACTGGCCCCGGATGGCCCTGCGGATGCTGCACCTGTTCCTGACGGTGGAGGCGCGGCCCGCGGGCGTGCTCGCCGACGGCGACGCCCGGCGGTACATCCGCCGCGTCCGGGACACCCTGGCCCGGCCCGTGCCCGCGAGCGGCCACTTCCCGGGGCTGCTCTGGCCGTTCACGATGTACTTCCTCGACGAGCCCCACAACGTGGTGCCGTCCCTGGACACGGCGGTCGCCAACTGCCGGAGCTTCGGCGGCGACTGGGAGATCGCGGTCACCCTGATGTTCCGGGTGCACACCGTCATCGACCGGCCCGGTCTGCTCGCCGGGGTCGACGAGGACCTCAGGGAGCTGCGCACGCTGAGCGGACGCGTGGGCGACCGCTGGCTGCGCGCGCAGGTCAGCAGCGCGGCGGGGGAGGCGGCGATGTCCCGCGGCCACCACGCGGACGCGCGCCGGGAGTACGAAGAGGCGCTGCACCTCGCGCACGAGGTGGGGGCGCACGCCGAGACCACGTTCCTGCTCGCCCGCCTCGCCGAGATCGCCTACCGCGAGGGCGACCGCGAACTGGCCGCCAAGGGCCTGGACGAGGCGAGCGCCGAGGCCGACCGGTTCGGCGTCCCGGACGCCCGCGCCTTCGTCTGCCTGATGCGCGCCTCCCTGGCCATCGACGACGGTGACGCGGTGCGGGCGCGCGCCCTGTGCGACGCGGCCCGCAAGGAGGGCGAGCGCGGCACGCTGCCGCCGCAGTTCGGGGCGGGCCTCGGCAATGTGGAGGCCCGGGTCACCGCCGCCGAGTCGGGCCCCGAGGCCGGGCTCGCCCTGCTCGCCGACGTGCTGCGCGACGCCCTGCACCACCACTGCTCGGAGCCGGTCACGGCCAGCCTGGTGGACGTGGGCGCCGCGCTGTTCCTGCGCCTTCACGACCACGCCCGCGCGACCCGTCTGCTTGCCCGGGCCACGCGCTGGCGGGGCGGCCACGAGCGCTCCGTGCCGGAGCGGGCCCTGGCCGAGCGGGTCGAGACCGAGGCCAGGCAGGCCCTGGGGCCGGGGGCCTACGAACGGGAGCGGGCGGCGGGCGCCGCGCTGACCGTCGACGAGGTCCTGGCGGAGCTGGCCCCGCCGCGCTGAGCGCTCAGGTGCAGCGGAGGCGGGACTGCGCCCAGTCCGCGAGGGCCACCGAGTCGCCGTGCGCATGCGGCTCGACGACAAGACGGATCGTTTTGCGGCCGGTCAGACCGACACGTACGGGCACGGCCGGGTCGCCGCCCTTGACCAGCTGCGACTGCCACAGGCGCACCCCGTCCGCGTAGACGGAGAACCGCACCTGGCCGAGGCGCATCGTCATGTCGTCGACGCCGACGAGGGCCTCGTACGAGGAGCACGAGCGGTTGAGGTCGATGGTCACGGAGGAGGAGCCGTGCACGGTCACGCCGTGGCCGTAGCGCTTGTCGCCGATGGACATGCCCCAGCGCTGCCACACCCAGCTGCTCTCGCCGAGCCGCATCTCGGGCTTCGTGCCGTCGCCGGTGAGGCCGTACTCCAGCTCGTTCCACTGGTAGACGACCGGTGCGGGGGGCGGCGTCGGCGAGGGGGTCGGCGTGGGCGTGGGCCGGGGCGGCGTCGGCCGGGGTGCGGGCGGCGGTGGCGGCTTCGGCTTGGGTTTCGGCGGTGGCGGCTTCGGCGTCGGCTTGGGAGCGGGCTTCGGCGGCGGCTTCGGCTTGGGCTCGGCCTTCGCGGGCGGCGCGGGCTTCGGCCGCGGCGGGGGCGGCGGCTCCGGCTTCGGCAACGGCTTCGAGGGCGGCGGATTGCGCGGGATCACGGGCGGCTGGGCGGAGGTCGGCTGTGGCTTCGCCGCCGGCGGGTCCTTCTTGTCCGGGCCCCCGGCGAGCGCGACCGCCACGGCCACCCCGACCGCGACGACACCCGCCACGATCCCGACCTTCGCCGGGGTGCCGAGGCCCTCGGCGGCCGCGCCGCCACCGGCCGCTCCGGCGCCGCCCGAGCCGCTGCCCGCGGCCGCGCCCGCGGCACCCGCCGCGCCCGCGCCCGCGACGCCGCCCCCGATGAGGGCGGCCACCTTGCCGTATCCGGCGGCACCGAACCAGCCGATGACGGCCACCGGCACGACGGCGGGGATGCCGCTGGCGACTTCCTTGATCTGGCCCGCGGCGAGACGGCAGTTGGCGCACTCCTCCAGGTGCTTGCGCAGGCCCCGCTCGGCGCGGGTGCGCAGGCCGCCGCGGGCATAGGCGCCGAGCCGGTCGGCGTAGCGCGCGCACTCCTCGCTCTCGGTGAGCGTGGCGCTCACATGGGCCTGGAGATAGGCCTGCTTCAGGCCTTCGCGGGCGCGGCTCGCGAGCACGCGCGTGCCGTTGGCGTCCAGGCCGAAGAGCGTGGCGACGTCGCTCGGCGACTCGTCCTCGACCTCCGTGTGCCACAGCACGGCCTGCCAGCGCTCGGGCAGGCTGCGGAAGGCCTGCATGGCGAGCGACTGCTCGGCCTCGTGCATGGCCCGCACGTCGGCGCCCAGGTCCAACGTTTCGTCGTCGGACACCTCCGAGCCCCGGGCGGCCTGGGCGGCGAAGACCGCGAAGTCGTCGACGAGCTGCTCCCGCTTCGCCGACTTCGTCCACCCGGCGGCGACGCGCCGCACCGTGGTCAGCAGATAGGCGCGCACCGCGTGCTCGGGCCCCGAGCCGGACCGCACGGCCTGGAGCATTCGCGCGAACACCTCGGCGGTGAGGTCGTCCGCGGTGTGGGCGTCCCGGCAGCAGGTGCGGGCATAGCGGCGCACCGCGTCGGCGTGCCTGCGGTACAGCTCCTCGTACGCGGAGTCCTCGCCCGCCCGCATCCGGGCGATCAGATCGGCGTCGGGGGGTGGCGAAACGTCACCGCCACGAGCGCCGGGCAGCCCGGCCTCCGTGCAGGACGAGCCGCCGCCGCGCTGGGGCGGCACGCTCGGGTCGGGGCCGGGCACGCCGGAACCGGCGGCGGCGCCGGACGCGGAGCCGCTCGTGCTCCCGCCGCCACCGCTGCCGCCGGGACCGCCCTGGTTCGGCACCTGCCGGGAGGGCAGCCCGCCCGACTCACCACCGGTGGAGCCGGGCTCGTCCCGTCCGTCAACACTCATCGCGGAAAGCCCCCGCACGCACACTCAGACCCGGACACCGGGAAAGAGTGCCACACGGCCGCGCCCCGTCGAATAGGGACGACAAGCAACCACCCGTCCGGGGCGAGTTACCGCAACCGAGCGCTACCGTTCACTCATTCGGGGAATGCTCAACTCCTGTGCGTGTACGTGGAGTTGAGCATTCCGAGGCCGTGGAGGCCCGAACGGGTGTTTACGAAGGCCGCGACCGCAGCCCCTCGAGGAGGATGTCGAGGAGCCGGGACGAGGCCGCGGCCTGCTGTGCCGCGTCCGGCAGCGAAGGCGCCGCCGTCGCTATCACGAGCAGCACGTCGGACACGGTCACGTCCGCGCGCAGCTCACCCGCCGCCCGCGCCCGCTCCACGAGCCGCCCGACCACGTCGAGCAGCGCCGCGGCACCCGCGTCGTCGCTCTCCCGGGCCGGAGCGGACCGCTGCTCCACCAGCCGCAGCTCCGGCGAGAGCGCCGGAGGCACCTGGCGCTGCTGCGGCACCCGGACCTCGGCGGCGTCCGCCACCCTGGTCCCGTCCACCGCGTCCGCGCCGTCGGCTCCCTCGCCCTCGTCCACGCTCACGCGCAGCACCTGGGGCGGAAGGAGCCGCCCCGCGCCCGAGGCCACGGACGTGCGCAGGAAGCGCGAGAGCGCCGACCACGGTTCGTCCTCCTGCCCGAGTGCCGCGCGGGCCTGCTCGGTCAGCCGGGAGGTCTCCTCCTCGGCTATCCGTCGCACCAGTACGTCCTTGCTCGGGAAGCGGCGGTAGACCGTGCCGACACCGACGCGGGCCCGCCGTGCCACGTCCTCCATCGGCGCGCCGTACCCCAGCTCGCCGAAGACTTCGCGCGCCGCGCGCAGGACGTGCTCGAGATTCCGCTGCGCGTCCACGCGCAGCGGCGTCGTACGCGCTACGTCCCCCACTTCCCGTCCGTTTCCGCCCGAGGCGACGGCGGGTGCCGACGCTGTCGCGGAAGTCCAGTGAGAGTCCTGAATGTGCATATGTGTTCCCCCGGTAATGACGTCTCCCCCCGGAGACACTCCCCGCCATGTGATGACCGGCGTGTGAGGAGCGAGCTGCGCACGAACCCGGCAAACCGGACTCGACGAGCGCATCCCCCGACACCCCGACGTCACACGAACATAGTTGAGCCAGAGTCAATTCAGAAGGGGTGGGTTCCGCACGGGGTGCCCCCCGATCGGAGTACGCACCGTTTCCCACCCGATTGCACCCTGCACCACCACCCTGCCACCACCCTCTGACCTGCGCACATTCCACCCGGTCTGCCAAGTGGAGCGGCTGCCGCCAACCAAGGCTTCCAGTCATACAAATTGCTGAGCCTGTGGACAAACGCGAAGTGCGGGTGCGTCATGGGATGGTGACGGAACCTGTGCGCATTCTCGTTGTCGGCGGTGGCTACGTCGGGATGTACACCGCGCTGCACCTCCAGCGGAAACTCAAGCAGGAGCTGCGGCGGGGCGAGACGGAGATCGTCGTGATCTCGCCCGATCCGTATATGACGTACCAGCCCTTCCTGCCCGAAGCCGCGGCCGGCTCGATCTCCCCGCGCCACGTCGTCGTGCCGCTGCGCCGTGTCCTCGACCGGTGCCGCGTGGTCGTCGGCGAGGTCACGTCGGTCGACCACGCCAAGCGCACCGCGTCCTTCACGACGCTCGCCACCCGTGAGGAGGGCACCGGCCCCCTCGCCCTCACGTACGACGAGCTCGTGCTCGCCCCCGGCTCCATCTCGCGCACCCTGCCCGTGCCCGGCCTCGCCGACTACGGCATCGGCTTCAAGACCGTCGAAGAGGCCATCGGACTGCGCAACCACGTCATTGAGCAGATGGACATCGCCTCCTCGACGCGCGACCCGGCCGTCCGCGACGCCGCCCTGACGTTCGTCTTCGTGGGCGGCGGCTACGCGGGCGTGGAGGCGCTCGGCGAGCTGGAGGACATGGCCCGCTACGCCGCGCGGTACTACCACAACGTCAAGGCCGAGGACATGAAGTGGATCCTCGTCGAGGCCTCCGGGCGCATCCTGCCCGAGGTCGGCGAGGAGATGGGCAAGTACACGGTCCGCGAGCTGCGCCGGCGCAACATCGACGTACGCCTGGAGACCCGGCTCGACTCCTGCGAGGACCGCGTCGCCGTCCTCAGCGACGGCGCCCGCTTCCCCACCCGTACGGTCGTGTGGACAGCGGGCGTCAAGCCGCATCCGCTGCTCGCCGCCACGGACCTGCCGCTGACCGAACGCGGCCGCCTGAAGTGCACCGCCGAGCTGTCCGTCGACGGCGCCCCGCACGCGTGGGGAGCGGGCGACGCGGCCGCCGTCCCCGACGTCACCGCCGAGCAGCCGGGCACCGAGTGCGCGCCCAACGCCCAGCACGCCGTGCGCCAGGCCAAGGTCCTCGGCGACAACATCGCCGCCGCACTGCGCGAGAAGCCCCTCCAGGAGTACCGGCACAAGTACGTGGGCTCCGTGGCCTCCCTGGGACTGCACAAGGGCGTCGCCCACGTCTACGGACGCAAGCTGAAGGGCTACCCTGCCTGGTTCATGCACCGCGTCTACCACCTCAGCCGGGTGCCCACCGTCAACCGCAAGTCCCGCGTACTCGCCGAATGGACGCTGTCCGGCCTGTTCAAGCGCGAGATCGTCTCCCTGGGCTCACTGGAACACCCGCGCGCGGAATTCGAACTCGCGGCCGGGGGCGAGCGCCCGAAGGAGTCCTGATGACCTCCGGCCGGAACTGCCCGAGCAGGACCGGCGTCTGACGGATGTCAGTCCGGTCGGCCAGACTGGACGTGTGACCATGAGCGGGCCCGCAAGAGGGCACCTGAGAAGCAGGGGCCCGCTCCACGCCATGCTGTGTCTTCCCGGGAGGCGGCGCCGCACGCCGCACCGCCACCGGCCGAACGCCCGGCCGTACACCCCCGCCCGATCCAGAAGCGACACCACGAGGCCTACCGCAGTGAACTTCACGCGCTGGAGCGCCCGGCTCCCCGGAACACAGCGCCGCGCCGCGGCGCGCACCGAGACCGGCGGCTCCCCGGCACAGCGAGGCGAGAGCTCCGTCCCCGCGGCCCGCGCCGAGCGCGTCGCGGAGCACCCCGCCGAAGGCCTCGACGCCCCCGAAGGCGTCGACGGGCTCCCCGCCCGCGAGGTCCTCGACAGCATCCCGGCCCTCGTGGCCCTCGTGCACGGCCCCGACCACCGCATCGCGTACGTCAACGACGCGTACGCCACGGCGTTCGGCCCCCGCCCCACCGGCGCCCCCGCGCGCGAAGCGCTGCCCGAGCTGGAGGAGGTCGGGCTCCTGCCGCTCCTGGACCAGGTGCTGCGCAGCTCCAAGCCGCGCACGGTCAAGTCCCGCAAGGTGCCCGGCGGCCGTTCGTACACGTTCACGTGCACCCCCGTGTCGCTGCCCCTGGGCGGGCCCGCCACGGATGCCCAGGACGGCGGGGTGCTGGTCTTCGCCGCCGACGTCACCGACCACGCCGACGCCGCCGAGCGCCTGCGCGCCAGCGAGCGCAGCCAGCGCGAGACCGCGGTGACGCTGCAACGCTCGTTGCTGCCCCAGGAGTTGGAGCAGCCCGACGACCTGCGCATCGCCGCCACGTACCAGCCCGGCGGCACCGAGGCCGCCGTCGGCGGCGACTGGTACGACGTGATCACGCTCGGCGGCGGCCGCACCGCCCTGGTGATCGGCGACGTCATGGGGCGCGGGGTCCGCGCGGCGGCCGTCATGGGCCAGCTCCGCACGGCCGTGCGCGCCTACGCCCGCCTGGACCTGCCGCCGCACGAGGTCCTGCAGCTCCTCGACGGCCTCGCCGCGGAGATCGACGCCAGCCAGATCGCCACGTGCGTGTACGCCGTCCACGACCCGAACGAGGGCAGCCTGTCGTACGCGTCGGCGGGCCACCTGCCGATCCTCGTCCGCGACGAGAACGGCACGATCCACCGCGCGGACGAGCCCACGGGCCCGCCGCTCGGCACCGGCGGCTGGCTGCACGCCTCCGGCTCCGTGCCGCTCGGCCCCGGCTCCACCGCCGTGCTGTACACGGACGGCCTCGTGGAGCGCCGCAGCGAGGACATCGACGAGGGCGTGGCGTCCCTGGAGCGGGCCCTGGGCGGCGCCACCGGCACGCCCCAGGTGGTCTGCGACCGCCTGATCCGGGCCCTGGGGGTCACCGCCGACCACGACGACGACGTCGCGGTCCTCGTCCTCCAGCAGCCCGCCCGCACCGGCGCCGACGCGGAGCTGTTCCGCAACGCGGCCCTGGAGCTGCTCGGCGGCGTGGAGGCGGCCCCACGCGCGCGTGCCTTCGCCACCGGCGTCCTCGCCAGCTGGCGGTTCCCGCCGGAGCTGCTCGACCTGGGCGTCCTGGCCACCAGCGAGCTCGTCGCGAACTCCCTGCAGCACGGCACCCCGCCGATGCGCCTGCGCCTTCGCCGCACCGACCGCCGGCTGATCATCGAGGTCACCGACGGCGACGACCACCTGCCCAGGCGCCGCCGCGCCGAGCCCGCGGACGAGGCGGGCCGGGGCATCGCGATCGTCGCCACGATCGCCTCGAACTGGGGCTCGCGCCGGACGCCCGGCGGCGGCAAGGCCGTGTGGTGCGAGTTCGCGCTGCCGCGCGCGTAGGCCCCGATACGACGACGCGCGCGTGGGCGATGCCCACGCGCGCGTAGCTGACGATGTGCCCGACCGGCCCCTCAGGAGTGGGCGGTCACGGCCTCCGGGGCGCTCTGGGCGACGACCCGGCTCTTCTGGGCGTACGGGTGGTTCTGCGCCGGCGTGAGGTGCTTGCCGAGCCGCAGCGCGAGCACCGTGATGCCCAGCGAGAAGAGCAGGAACGTCACGACGTACGGAGCGTGCAGCGTGGCGCCCATGGGCCCGCCCACGGCCGGGCCGACCGCCAGGGCCAGCTGCTTGACGAGGGCGAAGGCCGAGTTGTACCGGCCGACCATCGACTCCGGAGCCAGATCGGCGACCAGCGGCGCCACGGTCGGAGCGAGCATGGTCTCGCCGATCCCGAAGAGCGCGTACGTCGAGATGAAGGCGGCGGTGGCCATGGCCTGGCTGCCGTGGCCGAGGCCCGCGTAGCCGGCGGCGATCCACGCCACGGCCCAGATGAGGCCCACGGCCGCGATCACCTGCGAACGCCTGCGGCGCTCGACGAACCGCAGGACGGCGAACTGGGCGACCACGATCGCGCCGGTGTTGGCGGCGAGCGCGATGCCGAGCGTCGACGGCGAGATCCCGGCGGCCTCCACGCCGTACGCGGACAGACCGGACTCGAACTGGCCGTAGCAGGCGAAGAACAGCACGAAGCCCAGGACGCACAGCTGGAGCATCACGGGGTTGCGGAAGACGTCCTTCATGCTGCCCCGGGCCTGCGGCGCGGCGTCCGCGATCCGGGGCGAGCGGGGCAGGCGCGTGGTCAGCATGACGCCGACGAGCACCAGGAAGATCACGGTCTCGATGGCGAAGAGCAGCGTGAAGTCGCTGGGCCGCTCGTTCTTGACCAGCTGGCCGCCGATGAGGCCGCCGACGCCGAGGCCCAGGTTCTGCAGGAAGAACTGAGTGGCGAACGCGCGCGTGCGGGTGTCCGGCGTGGAGCACTCGACGATCATCGTCGCGAGCGCGGGCTGCATGACGGCCTGGCCCGCGCCGAGCGCGCCCGCCGAGAGCAGGACTAGGGGGGCGCTGGCCGCCAGGCCCAGGCTCAGGGCGCCGACGGCG